>NZ_AP041059.1:0-717500 GCF_059726805.1 Gymnodinialimonas sp. | reverse complement strand
TCGTCCAGGCGCAGCCCCTCGCGGTAGGGCCAATCGAGGACGGGCACGCGCACGCCCGGCATCTCGTCGGGGCGGTTGGCCGTCTCGAACGCGACATAGCGCGCGCCATCTTGGACGCCGACGCGGTCCAGCAGATCGGCCAGCTCAAACCCGTTCCAGGGGATCACCATCGACCAGGCCTCCACACAGCGGAAGCGGTAGATACGCTCTTCCACCTCAACCCCCGCCATGATGTCCTCGAAGGAATAGGTGCCGGGGTTGTCGACCATGCCGTCGATCTCAATCGCCCAGGGGCTGGTCGTCAGGGTATGGGCGTTGTTGGCGGGGTCGCTCTTGCCGGTTCCGAACTCATAGTAGTTGTTGTAGGTCGTGATCTCTTCCCAGGTGTTGGGCTCCAGCCCTTGAGCCTGCGCCTGGGTCGCGCCGCCGATCATGCCCGCGCCCAACAGGCCGCCTGCGCCCGCCATGATCTGGCGGCGGTTCAGGAACAGATGTTCCGGGGTCACATCATCATAGGTCAACTTCGAGGTGTAGCGGCGGGCCATAAAGGTGTCTCCTTGTCCTTCGTTGCGCTGTTCATGCCCCATAAGTGGCCCTGCGCCCAATAGCTGACATCGAATATCACGGAACGGTTAGGCGACGTGAGGCACCGGCCCCAGCGCGCAAATCTCTTGCAAGAGATTTGACAAGACCCTTGCAAGGGTCTTGGCGCCCGGGGCTCATGCTGCGGGAAACAGCCGATCCATCGGCAGGCTGCTGCCGTCGGGTTGCACCAGACGGACGTGTTCGCGCCGCATCCGGCGCGGTTCGCTTACGCCGACGGAATGGGCGATCACCTCCACCTCTTTCACGATGTTCTTCGCGTAATTCGCCACCCGCACCTTCTTGTCGGTCACATCCAGCCCCTCTTGGAACCTGGGGTTGTGGGTCGTGATCCCCGTGGGGCAGGTGTTCTTGTGGCACTTGAGCGCCTGGATGCAGCCCAGCGCGAACATGAACCCGCGCGCCGACGTCACGAAATCCGCCCCCGCCGCCAAGGCCCAGGCGACATCGCCAGGGTTCACCAGTTTGCCGCTGGCCACGATCCGCACCCTGTCCTTCAACCCGGCCCGTGCCCGTGCATCGGCCAGGATCGGCAGCGCCTCCCGGATCGACATGCCGACCAGGTCCATCAGCGGCATCGGTGCGGCGCCCGTGCCGCCTTCCCCGCCGTCGAGCGTGATGAAATCCGGCGCGCTTTCTTCGCCCCGTGCGCTTACGGCGGCGAACAGCTCTTCAAAAACCTGCGGGTTGCCCATGACCGTCTTGATCCCCACGGGCTTGCCGGTGATGCTTCTGATGCGTGCAATCAGGTCCAGCAGCTCTTCCACGTTTCCGGCTTCGCGATGCCGGTTCGGGCTGATCCCGTCAGCGCCTTGCGGCAGGCCCCTGATCCCGGCGATCTCTTCGGTGATCTTGGCGGCGGGCAGGATGCCGCCCTTGCCGGGCTTGGCCCCCTGGGCGAGCTTCAACTCGAACATCTTGACCTGCGGGCGTGCTGCCATTTCCGCAAGCTTGGCCTCGTCGAGATTGCCCTCGGCGTCCCTGACGCCGTATTTCGCTGTGCCGATCTGGAACACGACGTCGCAATCGCCTTCAAGGTGGTAGGGGCTCAGGCCCCCCTCCCCGGTGTTCATCCAGCACCCGGCCTGCTTGCAGCCGTGCGACAGCGCCCGGACCGCGGGTTTGGAGATCGCCCCGTAGGACATGCCCGAGAGGTTGAAAAAACTCGCTGCCATATAAGGAGTGTCGCAATGGGGCCCGATCATCAGCGGCTCGGAACTTGAGAACTGGTCGTCGAGCGGTGGGAAAGCCGACGGCACGAACAGCGGCGTGCCCACGACGTTGATGTTGCGCGTGGATCCGAACGGCAGTGTCGAGGATTTGCCCTGGCCCGCGTGTTTCACCCATTCGCGTTGGGCGCGATTGAACGGTAGCTCTTCGCGGTCCATCGCGAAGAAATACTGTCGAAAGAACTCTCCGAGGCTGCTGAAGAGGGACCGAAAACGCCCCAGCACCGGATAGTTGTGGCGGATCGCGTCGCTGGTTTGGAACCGGTCGAGCACGAACAGGACCACCACGGCCAGCGCGGCCAGGCCGATCACCAGCCAAAAAAGGATCGCCATCGCCTCCAGGAAGACCGAGACATTTTCCATCGTTGGCATTTCCATCATCCTCTTCGAAATAGCTGGCTCGCATCATGGCCAAACCCCTCGGCCCTGCGCAACCGAGCGACAGGAAAAACGAAACATTTCATAACGTCGGGTCACATGATCTCACCGATCTGTGACTGGAAACGCGCGTGCCCCGTGGCTTAGGGCGGCCGTCATTTGGGTCAAGCCCCCCGGCGGAAAGTCGCTTCAGTTGAAAAGAATTGCCTGCGCCGCACTTCGCAACTCGTCAGCAGGCAGACCTTGCTGACCCGAGGGACCCAAGCCCTCGTGACCCGACATTATGAGAGAGAGACTTAACAATGCGTAAAGCACTCCTTGCCCTTGCGGCCACCACCGCCCTCGCCTCCCCTGCCTTTGCAGACGGCCATGGGATGAACATCGTGGAAACGGCGGCCGAGGCCGGCACCTTCACCACGCTTCTGGCCGCTGCCGAGGCCGCCGGCCTGGTCGAGACGCTGTCCGGCGAAGGCCCGCTGACCGTGTTCGCGCCCACCGATGACGCATTCGCCGCCCTGCCCGAGGGCACGGTCGAAGGCCTGCTGGCCGACACCGAGGCATTGACCGCCGTGCTCACCTATCACGTTGTCGCGGGCGCGGTGATGTCGACGGACCTCAGCGACGGCATGACCGCCGCCACCGTGAACGGCGCCGACATCACCGTGTCGCTCGATCCCGTGATGATTAACGATGCCAACGTCGTTGCCGCGGATATCGAGGCGTCCAACGGTATCATCCACGTCATCGACAGCGTTCTGCTGCCGCCGATGTAAATCGCACTGAAAAGGGGGCGGCGAGAGCTGCCCCCTTTTCCACTTCAAGAAACAGCAACCAAACCAAAGGGGGACCTTTCCATGACCCAGAACCTGAACCGCCGCAACTTCATCACCCGCACCGCAGGCCTCGCCGCCGCCGCTCCGTTCGCGGGCCTTGCCGCGCCCGCTCTGGCTGTGACCGGCAGCTCCAACATTGTCGAGCTGGCCGTGGCCACGCCCGACCTCTCCACCCTCGTAACCGCCGTCCAAGCCGCGGGCCTTGTGGACACGCTGTCCTCGCGCGGCAACTTCACGGTCTTCGCGCCGACGAACCGCGCCTTCGCGCATCTGCCCCACGGCGTGCTGGACAGCCTGCTGGCTGACATTCCCGCGCTGACCAACGTGCTGACCTACCACGTCTCGCCTGACTATTATCCCGCGTCCCAGTTCGTGGGTCAGGTCGGTGCCGTGCACCGCACGGTTCAGGGCCAGGCAATCCGCGTGGATGGGCGCCACGGCTCTGTCATGCTGAACGGCAACACCCGCGTCACGACGGCGGATGTCTTCGCCTCGAACGGGGTCGTTCACATCATCGATGCGGTTCTGCTGCCGCATTAAGGCCCAAGTGGGGGGGTGCTCAAGCTTGAGCACCCCCCTTACACCATTGTAATCACGTTATTTTCCTATTTTCGTTAAGACTTTCTTAAGACTTTCACGACCTTAGAGGCTGTGAGTGCGCAGGTGGCGGGGTCCGCCGCCGCTACAGGCCTTGCCGGGCGGGCCAGTGTCATATTCACTGGGGCCATGCGGGTTCTGAAAATCGATCATGTCCATGTGGAAGTGCGCGACCGGGAGGTGGCCGCCCAGTGGTTTGCCCATGTGCTGGGGCTGCGGCCCCATGGCGCGCTGGCGGCCTGGGCCGAGGATCCGATGGGGCCGTTGATCCTTGAGGCCGGAGACGGTGCGCCTGCCCTGTCGCTCTTTGCCAGGGGATGCGCCGCGCCGTCGCGCGATGCGACGGTTGCGTTTCGGGTGACGGGGGCAGATTTTGTGGAATTTCGCGGGCGGTTGGGAGAGTTACAGCTTCGCGATGCGCGCGGCGAGCGCGTGACTGCTGAGAGTGTGGTGGATCATGGCGCGTCTTGGTCGGTGTACTTCTGCGATCCCGATGGGAATCGGTTTGAGGTGACGACGTATGATTTGGAAGAGGTTGCGCGCCGTTCATAAGACGCCGCAGGTCCGGTCTAACGCAGTGCCCCTGCCAAAGGCACCCGCCCGGGGGCACCCCGGGCAGCGCCGACCCGCCCCCCCGGGGCGGCGCTTTCAGCACCACCCCGGCGGTTCGGCGCTCCCCTCTGTTTAAGGGAACGCCGGTTTTCTTTTGGGTTAATGCACCACCGCGTCATCCGGCTTGGGCCGGTTCGAAGCGGCCAAACGGTCGCCCACGATCAGCCCATCCGGCCCGGCGCTAACTGAGATGTCCGAGCCGTCCATGACATCGCCCGAAAGGATCATCTCGGCCAGTTGATCCTGCAAGGCCCGTTGGATCACCCGCTTCAGTGGACGGGCGCCGAAGACCGGGTCATAGCCTTCGTCGGCGAGCCAGGTCTGGGCGCTTTCATCAAGCGAAAGCTGAATCTTCCGCTGCGACAGACGGCGTTCCAGACGGCCCAGCTGGATCTTCACGATGCCGTCCATATCCTCGCGCGTGAGGCGGTCGAAGACGATCATATCGTCCAGACGGTTCAGGAACTCGGGCCGGAAATGGGCGCGCACGGCGTCCATCACGTCCCTTTGCGCCTGCGACGCGTCCGAGCCTTCGGGCAGATGCGACAGGGCTTGGCTGCCGAGGTTTGATGTCAGCACGATCAGCGTCTGCTTGAAGTCCACCTGACGGCCCTGACCATCGGTCAGGATGCCGTCATCGAGCACCTGGAGCAGCACGTTGAAGACCTCGGGATGGGCCTTTTCGACCTCATCAAACAGGATCACCTGATACGGCCTGCGGCGCACGGCTTCGGTCAACACGCCGCCCTCGTCATAGCCCACGTAGCCCGGAGGCGCGCCGATCAGGCGGGCGACGGCGTGTTTCTCCATGAACTCGGACATGTCGATGCGGACCATGGCCTGGTCATCGTCGAAGAGGTATTCGGCGAGCGCCTTGGTCAGCTCGGTCTTGCCGACGCCCGTGGGCCCGAGGAACAGGAAGGAGCCCAAGGGCCGGCCTTCGTCCTGCAGGCCCGCCCGCGCCCGGCGCACGGCACGGGACACGGCGCTGACGGCCTGGGTTTGGCCAATGACGCGCTTGCCGAGTTCCTCTTCCATGCGCAAGAGCTTCTCGCGCTCGCCTTCCAGCATCTTGGCGACGGGCACGCCCGTCCAGCGTTCGACCACTTCGGCGATTTGTTCGGGCAGCACGGCCTCTTCGACCAGCACGTCTTCGGGCTGCGCTTCTGCGGCCTCCAGCTCTTTCTCAAGCTGGGGGATGACGCCGTAGGAAAGCTCGCCTGCCTTGGCGAGATCACCGTTGCGCTTGGCTTGGTCCAGCTCTGCGCGGGCGTGGTCGAGCTGTTCCTTGAGGCCCCGCGCCGATTCCAGCTTGTCACGCTCGGACTGCCACTGGGCGGTCATCTCGGCGGACTGCTGTTGCAGGTCGCCCAGGTCCTTTTCAAGCGTTTCCAGCCGGTCCTTGGAGGCGGTGTCGCTTTCCTGTTTCAGGGCCTCGGCCTCGATCTGCATTTGCAGGATCTGGCGGTCGAGGGCGTCAAGCTCTTCAGGTTTGCTGTCGACTTCCATGCGCAGACGCGAGGCCGCTTCGTCCATCAGGTCGATGGCCTTGTCGGGCAGGAACCGGTCGGTGATGTAGCGGTGGCTGAGCGTGGAGGCAGCCACGAGGGCCGAGTCGCTGATCCGCACGCCGTGGTGGAGTTCATACTTCTCCTTGATGCCGCGCAGGATCGAGACCGTGTCTTCCACCGTCGGTTCTTCTACAACAAGGGGCTGGAACCGGCGCGCGAGCGCGGCGTCTTTTTCGACGTATTTGCGGTATTCATCGAGGGTTGTGGCGCCCACGCAGTGCAGCTCGCCCCGCGCCAGCGCAGGTTTGATCAGGTTTGCGGCATCCATCGCGCCTTCGGATTTACCGGCGCCCACGAGGGTGTGCATCTCATCAATGAAAAGGATGATTTCGCCCGCCGCCGTGGCGATTTCCGTGAGGACGGCTTTCAGGCGTTCCTCGAACTCGCCCCGGTATTTGGCGCCTGCGATGAGGGCGCCCATGTCGAGGGACATGAGGGTTTTGTTGCGGAGCGACTCCGGCACGTCGCCGTTAACGATGCGCAGGGCGAGGCCTTCGGCGATGGCGGTTTTACCGACGCCGGGTTCACCGATGAGAACGGGGTTGTTCTTAGTCCTGCGCGACAGGACCTGCATGGCGCGGCGGATTTCCTCATCCCGGCCAATGATCGGGTCAATCTTGCCCTCGCGCGCGGCCTCGGTCAGGTCGCGGGCGTATTTGCCCAGGGCGTCGTAGTTGTCTTCGGCCGACGCGCTGTCGGCGGTCTTGCCCTTGCGCAGATCATTAATGGCGGCGTTGAGCGCCTGGGCGTTCAAGGCACCGGCGTCCAGCGCGTCCTTGGCGCCGGATTTGACCATCGCCAGAGCGGTCAGCAGACGCTCCACCGGGACAAAGCTGTCGCCCGCTTTGGTGGCCACCTTCTCGGCCTCGTCCAGGACCTTGCCGAGTTGCTTGTCCATATAGACCTGCGCGCCGTCGCCGGTGACGACGGGCAGCTTGGCCATGGCCGCGTCCAGCGCTTCGACCACACGGGCAGGCGCGCCGCCGGCGCGGCCGATCAGGTTGGCGGCAAGGCCTTGGTCATCATCGAGTAGAGCCTTCAAAAGATGCTCGGGCACCAGTTTCTGGTGATCCTCGCGCTGCGCAATGGTCTGCGCGGCCTGAAGGAAGCCGCGCGCGCGGTCGGTGAACTTCTCTAAGTTCATGGCGTATCTCCTTAATCCAAGCGCCCGACTGTTCGCACCCGCCTTGGCAGCATACGAAATTGGGCCTCCTTGCCATAAATGGGGAGCTTAGGGGTCGTTCTCAAGATCTATGCCGAACTCTCGCGCCAAAGCGCGGGCGCGGGCGCGCATGGCGGCGGAACGGTCGGTGAGGCCCTGCTTGATGCGTTCGCTCAGGTCCTCTGCCGGATCGGCGCCGCGGCAATAGGCGTCGAAGGCCCAGACGCGCAGGAGGATTTTCTTGCTGCCGTAGTAGGGGGAGAGGTGCGGGCGCAGGAGGGGAGCGGCATCGGGGGCGAGTTGCGCGCATTGCAGGATGTGGAGCGCGGCGTCGGCGGCGGTGATGTTGGGCAGGCGTTCGAACACCTGGACCAGGGTGCCCGCGCCGAGGCGTCCGGCCTCGGCCAGCGCCTTGATCAGCCAGGTGGCGGCGATTTCCTGGGGGCCGGGGACGGCGTCGACGAGGGCCTGCACCGCAGCGGGCGACAGGTCGTCCCGCGCCACCGCCTTGAGCGGCGCGGTGTGCGTGCCGTCAAAGGCGGCAAGCGCCGCGGCAATGTCCGAGGGCTGTTGCATGCCCCCATGATGCCGCCTGCCCCCGGCCTTGCCAAGTCAGCCCAGGTCGCGCGCCCGGATGCGGTTGTTGCGCGGGTTGTGCTCCAACTCCGCCAGCCCCAGCAGCTCCAGCACCGGGCCCACGTAGTTGGCAAACCGCCCGCGATACCCCTTGCGCAGCCCGTAGTAGCCGCCCACAGGGTTGCCCGCGTCGCGCGCCCAGGCCTCAAGCGAGCCGTCTTTGACGGGCTTGCCCTCATCGGCATTGCCCAGATCCACCCAATCGCCGCGCGCGCGCAGCATGGCGGCGGCGTCATCGACCGCGCGCCACTGGTAGCTGAGCTGCGTCTTGCCCACCTGCACCACCAGCGCGGGCGGGTCGCGCGTATCATCGCGCCAGGCCAGGTAGTCGCTGCTGCCCGGCGGCGTCTTCAGCCGCCACGGGTCCTCTGCCGTGCCATCGCCGTAGGTAATCATGCCTCTGCCTCCCGTTTCAGTGCCGTTGCGAATTGCGCCATGGAGGCTGTCAGATCCGGGATCTGCTTGAAGATCAGGCCCGCCATCGGGCCAGTGTAATCTTCCCTCACGTGAAACTCTGTCCCCTCGGCCACCGGCGTCAAGCGGAACACCCGCGTGCCTCGGAAGAGCCCGAGGGGCATGCCGGACGACCAGATCATCTCTGTCGGCGCGTCCATCCGCACCACGCGGATCGCGAACGCGCGGTTCGGGTCCACTTCGGACCACAGTTTGATCCTTTGACCCGGCGCGATCTGCCCTTTGATCCGGGTGATGCCGAACCCGCCGTTTTGCAGCCGCGCTGCGTCCGTCAGAATCGGCCAAATCTGCTCTGGCCTGGCCGCAATGGCCTGTCTTGCCTCGTAATATCGCATGGTGCCTCCGTGCTATGCCGGCCCTGCTTACGCCCCCTTACATGACATCTTCTGTCATGTTTAAATCCCCCATGCGCGCGTCTCGCCTCCTTCGTATTCTGTTGATCCTGCAAAATCGCGGGCGCCAGACGGCGCGGCAATTGGCGACTGAGCTGGAATGCGCGCCGCGGACCATCCTGCGCGACGTCGATGCGATGACCGAGGCGGGCCTGCCGATCATCGTGCATCAGGGCAATCGCGGCGGGATCGAGTTGGGGTTCAACTATCGCACCCGCCTGACCGGCCTGACGCGAGAAGAGGCGCGGGCGCTGAGCGTGCAACTTGCCGCGCCTTCATCGGCGGTCCAGACCCTGGGGATTACACCCGCCTTTGAGACCGCGCGTGCGAAACTGATCGAGAGCTTTCCGGACCAGACGCGGTTGGAAAGCGAGGCCGCCGCCGAGCAGATCAACGTGACCCTGCCGCCCAGCACGCCAGACGCCTATGTGATCGCCATGGCCGAGGCGGTTGCCGAACGGCGCATTGTGCGCCTGCGCGCGCGCAGTGCCGCGCCGCTGGTGTGCCATCCTCTGCGCCTGTCGTTTGATGGCAGCGATTGGAGCGTTTTTGACGCCCGCGCGCCGGGGGACGCCATTGCGCGGGCGGATTGGGGCGACCTCAACATCTCGGCCAAGCGGTTCGCGTAGCCGCCTGCGCGCCTAGGGGCAAAGTGCCTGCATTATTCCCCGCAAAACCGCGCGCACCCGCCCCCATATCACTTGCATGGGACGACCCCCCTTCCGTCCCCGGCTGCACCTCCCCTCCCCTCAACGGTGCAGCCGCCTCCTTGCGCGCGCGGGTGTTGTTCCGCAGCGCGCCGGTCCGGATCGCCTTCTTGGTGTTGGGCGATCCGGGCCACCTTCCCCCCTCACCAAAGCGTGAGAGGTAAGGGGATCCTGATCTCGACATGTTGAGTGGTAATCCGCCATTAACCCAACAGATGGTATCTTGAAGGCCCATTTGACGAAGGAATGCCCATGTCGACCCCTTGCCTTAGCCTGCACCGCGTCGCCTATGACCCCGATGCCGCCGCCTTCCGCGCGGAGGCGCAATTCGTGAACGCCACGGGCGTTCATCGCCGGGGCATCATGTGGCGCGGCCCGTTCACCGCCGAGTTTCCCCGCATCGCGCGCGGCCTGCGCGATGCCGCCCTGAGCGGGAGCTAAGTGGACTTCCCCCAAGACGCCGTCTAATCAGCGTCAGCATCAGGGGAGAAAGACATGTCGGATGACCGTTTGATCGTGGCGCTGGACGTGCCGAACGTCGTGCAGGGCCTGGCCCTGGCCGAGCGGTTGGGGGAGAGCGTTTCATTCTACAAAATCGGGCTGGGGATGCTGACGGGCGGCGGGCTGGCCCTAGCTAATGAGCTAAAACAAGACCATGGCAAGCGCATTTTCCTGGACATGAAGCTGTTTGATATCTCGGCGACGGTGGAGGCTGCGGTGCGGGGCCTGGCGCAATTCAACCTCGATTTCCTGACCGTCCACGGCGATCCCCATGTGGTGCGCGCCGCCAAGGAAGGCGCTGCGGGCAGCGACACGAAGATCCTCGCCGTGACCATCCTGACCTCGCTGGACCGGGGCGATCTGGACGATTGCCTGATCCGCGACGGCGGTATTCCTGATCTGGTGGCCGAGCGTGCCGGCCGCGCGTTGGAGGCCGGTGCCGATGGGGTGATTTCTTCGCCGCAAGAGGCCGCGATGATCCGCGCCCTACCGCAATCCGAAGGGCGTTTGATCGTGACCCCCGGCGTGCGCCCCACGGGCGCGGCCTCGGGCGATCAGAAGCGGATTGCCACGCCGCGTCAGGCCATCGCCGACGGGGCCGACCACATCGTGGTGGGCCGCCCGATCTGGCAACACCAGGACCCGCGCGCGGCGGCTGAAATGGTGGTGTCCGAGCTACCCTAACGGTGCGGCAGGATCTTCACCTCGGCCACTGATGGTGCGGCAAAACAGATCGCCTCGGGCAGCCAGAAGCGGGCTTCAAGGCTGCGGGGCTGGGTGCCCGCGAAGCCGATAAGCGGCGGTTCCATGTTGATCTCTTCCCGGCCCAGGGTGGGATGCGCCATGTCCATCAGCACGCAGGCCATGGCGGCGATGCCTTCGGGCGTGGCCTCCAGGATCAATTGATCGGCCTTGGCCGGATCTAACGCCATGCGGTCGGCATCATCGCTCCACCCGAGCGCGAAGAACGGGCGATCCTGTTCCTCGACCCGGTGAACGGGGGCCATGGCGGCGTCCGCAAAGGGGTGGCGCCAGACCTCTTGCGGCCAATACTCGTAGCTGGCGAAGGTGATCGGCGCGGTTTGCGTCAACTTGTGGTCGCGCAGGGCGGGCCGCGCGATGCGGACGTAGAACACCTGCACATGGCTTTCGGGATGCGTCAGGGTCAGCCCGGCCCAGTCGCGATCCGACAGCAACAGGTGCAGCAGCCACAGGCCGATGCGGCGATACCCCTCCGGGTCAGCGACGGCGTTGAAGCCGGGGCTTTGCTCGACAATCTCGAAGGGCATGTCGCCCTCACCCGCCCATCCCATCGACCGTTTGAAGCCGGTGTCGATGGCAAACCCGTCGAAGACGCTGTGATCCGCGAGGGTATCCGGGAAGTCGGCGGACGTGAGGGTCAGGTCGTCATCCGCGCAAAGCGCCGCCGCCTTTTCAGACAGCGACGCGTAGGCTTCGAGATCAGTCGTTGATGTCATGGTCGAAGGTTTTCACCTGGCCATGGTGCAGCCCCAGCCAGCGGCGCAGGCCCAGCCAGGCGACAAGTGATGTGAGGGCGAAGACCAGCAGCAGGATCGGCAGCGACCCGCCAAAGGTGATCCCCACCAGCAGCATCAACGCCACGACGCCCGCCCCGATGCCAAAGCCCAGCAGCACGTAGGACGGTAAAAGCACCTCGCCCACGGCAAGCGCCACGGCGGCGACGCCCCAAACCCACCATTGTGCCCACAGCAGGTCCATCAGCTGCGCCCTTTCAACATCTGGAACGCCTTGCCGAAGGCGTCCACCGCATCGGCGGGCACCACGATGGTGTTGCTGCCCGCGCCCGAGGACATGGTGCCAATGGCTTTCACCTGCTCCAGCGCGATGTTGTATTGCACCGCTTCCAGGCCGCCCTTGGCGATGGCTTCGGCCACAACGCCAGTGGCGTAGGCCTCGGCGTCTGCGGTGATCCGGCGCGCCTCGGCCACCTGCTTGGCGGCGTAAAGCTCGGCGTCGGCGGCGAGTTCGACTGCGCGACGCTCCCCCTCGGCGCGGGTCACGGCGGCGCGCCGCTCCCGCTCGGCGTTGAGCTGTTGCAGCATCGCGTCGCGCGTCGCCTGGTCAAGGTTCACGTCGAGAATTTCCGCCCGGGTCACTTCGATGCCCCAGTCGTCCACCGCCGTCTCCACCTGTTGCTTGATCGAGGTGATCAGCGCCGAGCGGTTCGATTGTACCTCATCAAGGTCCATCTTGCCCATCTCGGCCCGCACGATCCCGGCCACCGTGGTGGCAATGGCGCCATCCACGTCGCGGATCCGGTAGACGGTCTTTTCCGGCTCAAGGATGCGGTAGAACACCGAGGTGTCGATCTTCACCAACACGTTGTCCTTGGTGATCGCGTCCTGCTCGGCGTTGGGCAGCTGACGCTCCAGCACGGAAACCTTGTGCGCCACCCGGTCCAGGAACGGCACGATCAGGTTGATCCCCGGCCCCAGCACCGACTTCAGGCGGCCAAAGCGTTCCACCACGTATTTCTCGGATTGCGGAACGATCCGAATGCCGAGGTAAATGCAAAGAATAATGAATAGCGCGAGTGCGAGCGTGACGACGCCGCCACCTCCCAGTCCGCCCAGGATGTCTTCCAGCATGGTCAAAAACCCTCTAATTTGATCTTCCGGCTTCATCTATTCAGGATATGGGCCGTATCGGCGCGCAACTCCAGCCCTATCTGACTAAGGTTTTCCCGCCGTCTGCCATCGAAAGGCCCCCCTGATGACGATCCCGACCCGCATAGCACGCCCCGAGGATGCCGAGGCTGTCACCGCGCTGGTCCAAGCCGCCTATGCCCCGTGGGTCGAGGTGATTGGCGCCATGCCCGGCCCGATGCTGGACGATTACGCCAAGCTGATTAAGGAAGAATGGGTCGGTGTCAGCGAAGACACCCTGGGCATTTTCAAGGTCATGGTTTTGCTGGATCAAGGCGACACGCTCTTGATCGACAATATGGCCGTGCGGCCCGACATGCAGGGCAAGGGCTGGGGCAAGCGGATGCTTGATAGTGCCGATATGATTGCGAGCGAGGCCGGTTTTTCGCGCATGCGCCTCTATGCCCACGAAAAGATGCAAAGCAATATCGACCTGTACGAGCGCCATGGGTTCACCATCACGCATCGCGTGACGGAGCGGGGGTTAAGCCGCGTCTACCTGGAAAAAGCCGCTGAGCCCTGGCCGGGCCGACCGCGCCCAAAAAGACCCTGGCCCTAGGCCAGGGCAATCCGCATCGGCCCCTTGCCGTCCATCCGCGCGATCTCTCCGCGCACTTCCAGCTCCAGCTTCACCGTCACGACATGCCAGCCGAGCTTGCCCAATCGCTCCAGATCCTCGGCGCTCAACTCTGCGCCGACTGCATCGCGCAGGTCCTTGTTGAGCATGCCCGAAGGCCCTGCCGCGCCCACGACCTTCAGAATCGCCCCGCGCAACAGGTCAAACTTCCACACCGGGATATTCGTCACCCCATCGCGCCCCTCTGCGGGCGTGCGGCAAGCGATGCGTTCCTCGTCCATGATCCTGGCCTCCCCCTTCCTGACCCAACCTGTCAGGAGCGCACTTTTGAACGCCCCCGAATGGGCGTATCATTGCGCCATGCCCGCACTCTGTCGAGATTGTCTGGAAACCTTCGACGCCGCGCACCCCCATGCGCGCCAAAAGGCACGCCGCTGCCCGGCGTGCCGGTCCCCGCGCGTGACCTCGCACCCCGAGCTCTTTGATCTCTCCATCGCCCATATGGATTGCGACGCCTTCTACGCGAGCGTCGAAAAACGCGACAACCCCGAGCTGCGCGACAAGCCGGTGATCATCGGCGGCGGCAGGCGCGGCGTCGTCTCCACCGCGTGCTACATCGCGCGGATCAAGGGCGTGCGCTCGGCCATGCCGATGTTCCAGGCCCTGAAGCTCTGCCCCGAGGCCGTCGTCGTGCGGGGCCGGATGGACACCTACGTCGACGTCTCCAAACAAATCCGCCAACTGATGGAGGAATTGACCCCCGCCATCGAGCCCCTGTCGCTCGATGAGGCGTTCATGGACCTCACCGGCACCGCGCGCGTCCATGGCCGGCCCCCCGCCGCGATGCTGGCGCGTCTGGTCAAACGCATGCGGGACGAGATCGGGATCACCGGCTCTATTGGCCTGTCGCACAACAAGTTTCTGGCCAAGATCGCGTCCGATCTCGACAAGCCGCGCGGGTTTTCCGTCATCGGCAAGGCCGAGACCCAGGATTTCCTGCACGACAAACCGGTGCGGATGATCTGGGGCATTGGCGCCGTGGGCCAGGCCTCCCTCAACAAGGCCGGGATCCACACCTTCAGCGATCTGCAACGCTGGGAACGCCAAGCCCTGCACGAGCGGTTCGGCTCCATGGGCGAGCGTCTCTGGCACCTGGCGCGCGGCGAAGACCACCGCGCGGTCAAACGCGACCGCGCCGTCAAAGGCGTGTCGAACGAGACGACGTTCAACGAGGACATCGCCGATGTCGACCTGCTGGACGGCCACATCTGGCGCATGGCCGAAAAGGTCTCGGACCGGCTGAAAGCCAAGGGCATCGCCGGGCGCACGGTGACGCTGAAACTCAAACGCGCCGATTTCAAGCTGATCACCCGCCGCACCACGCTGCCCGATGCCACCCAGACCGCCGACCGCATCTACGCCACCGCCCGCGCGCTTTTCGACCGAATGGACCACCCATCCAAAGACCTACACCGTCCCGGTGTGGGGCCCTACCGCCTCCTTGGCGTCGGCGTCGCCGACCTGATCCCCGAGGCGCAAGCCGACCGCGAAGGCAACCTGCTGGACCCCCAGGAAGCCGCCCGCCTGAAGGCCGAACGCGCCACCGACGCGATCCGCGACCGCTTCGGCGCCGATGCGATCCTCAAGGGCCGCGCGCTGCGCTAAAGCGTTCCGAAAAAGACCTGAACCACAGCTTTTGGGGGAGCGCAGTGCAAGGCTTGATCGTTGCACGCGCCCCGCCTCTATCTGATGTCTCAGGTTAAAGGCGGGACGCTTTAGGCCTCCCTTTCATCTTGCCCGGAAAACTCCGGGGGAAAGCGCATCCAAAGGATGCGCGCGGGGGCAGAGCCCCCCAAACAAAAAAAGAATCCGCGCAAGCGGGCAATTTGCTAGGACTTACTCCGCCGCCAGGGGCACCCGGCCCGGCAGCGCGCCGATGACCCGGGACAGGACTTGGGCGACGATCTGCTTCATCGCCTCGAAATTCGAATTGGGCCGGATCATCCGCTCATTCATGTAAAGCCTGCGGTCGATCTCGATCTGAATGGCGTGGTGCCCTTTCGCAGGCCGCCCATAGCGATGGGTCACATAGGCCCCCGCGAACGGCGCATTGCGGCTGACGATCAGACCGGCATCAAGGAAGCCCTGTTCCAGCACATCGACAATCTCACTATCGGCCGAGGCCCCGAATCGGTCCCCCAGAACGATCTGCGGGCGCGGCGTGCCGGGGCGCGCAATGGCGTCCAGCGCCTCATGGGGCATGGAGTGGAAGTCGAGCAGAACCGCCTTGCCGAAATCCGCCTTGGCCGCCGCCATCAGGCGAGTCAGCTCGGTATGATAGGGCCGCCAGATCTGCTCGATCCGCGCCTCCGCCTCGGCCCGCGTCAGCTTGCCCCGGTAAATCGCGCGCCCGTTGGCCACGACCCGGGGCACCACGCCAAGGCCCGAATTGATCCGCGGCGTCTGCACGCCGCGCGCCACCCCGTCGACCACGCCGGGGTCCAATTCATCGGCGCCGCGGTTCAAATCAAGGTAGGCACGGGGCCATTCCGCCGCCAAAAGCGGCGCGCCCAAAGACGGCGCAGCGGTCACCAGACGGTCCATGAACGCATCCTCGGACGACCGGATAACCCGCTCATCCAGCACCGAGGCGGCCAGGAACGACGGCGCATAATACCGGCCCGAATGGGGCGAGGCGACGACGACGGCGCTGGTTGTCTCTGGCGGCAGTTCAAGGCGAAATGCGGGGTGCATGGGGGCTCCGAGCACAAAAGGATACCTAAGGTTATAGCTTGTTTTTTTGCAGGTCCAAAAGCCCTTGCGCGAGGGGGGGCAACCTTTTATACGCCCACTCACCCACGCGGTCCCCGCGCCATTGGTTACGCCGTCTGGCCAGCCAAAACGGTGCGATCCAACGGGGTGAAGGGCGATTAGCTCAGCGGTAGAGCACTTCGTTGACATCGAAGGGGTCACTGGTTCGATCCCAGTATCGCCCACCAGTCTGCATTTTTCCTGGAAAAATGTCAGATACCCGAGTTTCGACTTTCTGCAAGAAAGTCTGAAATCGGGAAAGACAACCGGTCCCAAGGGGCCACGATATTCACCGGGCGCCCCCAAGGCACCCAGACCGTAACCAGGCGCAGCTGACGCGCCGCGACGAAGGAGAGACCCATGAAGGTCAAGAACTCGCTCCGCTCGCTCAAGAACCGCCACCGCGATTGCCGCGTTGTGCGCCGTAAGGGCCGCGTCTACGTCATCAACAAGACGCAGCGCCGGTTCAAAGCCCGCCAGGGTTAATCCCCGGGGCTTAGGTCATCTGAGCGACCAGAATTTGAAAAAGCCGCCCTCACCGGGGCGGCTTTTTTCTTGGGGTGCGCGGACACCGGGGCCTCGGTCTTCAAGCCGGACCTTTCGACCAATCACGGCTGGGGCCCGGGCAACTGACCACCCGCCCTGAGTGCGCGGCTCAGCGGCCCTCGCGGCGCTGCAATTCCTGCAAGGTGTAGCGCTGCGCGATCGGGCCTGCGTCGCCCGGAATGAAATCCGGGTCCTGGCCCATGCATCCCAGCCCGCAGACCTGCGTCGCCACGGCACGGCGGTAGTCGATGTACCACAGCCGCCCGCCGGGCGTGGCGACGTAGCCGTTTACCTGCTCGGCGATGTCGCCGTTCATGTCGTCGGTACTCGGCACCTCGCTGTCGGCGGCGCGGTCAAAGCCCGCGTGGGTGTGGAAACTGGCCACGATCTCCACGAAACGGCTTTCGTCGGCGCGACTCAGACACCCCCAGGTATCGCCCCGGGTGACCTCGGTTGCGGTCAGACGGCCATCGGGCAAGCGCCCGATATAGCCGCAATACTCCAGGTTTTCGGCGAAGCTGCGCGGTTGCAATTGCAGCAGCACACCGCGTGCGGCGGCCAGCTCTGCCGCGTCCTGGGCCACGGTCGGGCTGGCCGTCAGGGGCAGCATGGCCGCCGCAAATGCGGCCATCAAAAGTGAGTATCTCAATCCACCAATCCATTTTGTTGCAGGATGCCACCGACGGTTTCCGCCAGCAGGCGCACCACGACAGCTTGGTTGAGATAGCCCGTCACGTCCATCCCCCGCGCTTGTTGGTAGCGCCGGATCGCCCGCCGGGTGCGATTGTTGAAGCGGCCATCGACGCGGCCGGGCTCCAGCCCCAGAACCGTCAGGCGCTGCTCGATCAACGACCGTGTGACCGGCGGCAGGTTCAACGCGGCCTCCTGGGCCTCCAGCTGCGCGATCTGCTGCGGCGTGAGACCCCCGCCGTTGCCGGTCAGCTGATCAATCCGGGCGCGGGCCTGCTGGCGAAACGCGCCGTTGGGGTTCTCGTTCAGGTAGGCGCGCAGGGCCTGCACCGTATCGGTGGTGCGGGCCACGTCCCATGCGGCGCGGTCGCGCGCCTCGGCTTCGGCGCGGGCGATCCGCTCGAACTCATCCAGGCGCGCTTCGGCCTGTTCCGCGAACAACCCGTCGGGGTAGCGGTCCAGATAGGCGCGCAGACCGTCTTCCGAGGCGCCCTGCCCGGTGACCTGCCAATAGGCCCGATCCGCGCGTTCCTGCGCCTCCTGCGCCTGGCGGGCGGCCTCTTCCAACTCTGCCGCGCGCACGGCGGCTTGCTGGCCCAGGGCGTTGACCTGCGGGCCGTCGAGATAGCCGGTCACCGTGAACCCGCGCGAGGCCTGCCAGCCGCGGATCGCATTGCGCGTGCCGGTGCCGAAGATCCCATCGATGCCTCGCGTGTCGTATTCCAGAATCGAAAGACTGCGCTGGATCTGCTGGCGCTGGTTGCGGTCCAGGCCCAGCGCCTCTTCCGCCGCGCGCGCGATGGCGGTGGGGTCATTTTCAAACGCATTCACCCGGGCGCGGGCATCGACCGAGAAGAAGCCATTGGGATAGCGGGCGAGGTAGGCGCGGTAGGCCCCCACGGTGTCCAATTCCAGCGCCGCGTTCCAAAGCGCGGTTTCATCAGCGCCCGGCTGGGTCGGGCTTGGGGGCTGGACCGGCGGCTGTTCGGGCGGTCGGGCGACTGTGGCCTGGGGCACGAAGGGCACGGTGGACGACAGGAACCCGAAGGCGCGCAAGTTGCCCGCTTGCGCCACGGCCTCGGTCATATCCGTGCCGGGGATCAACACATAGTTGGTCGCGAAAGCTGCGAGGTCATCGGGCGCCCCGGCCAGAACGGTCACGCCCTGGGGCGCATCGATGCGCCCGACACCGGCGCTGACGCCGGGTCCAAGCTCGATCCGGCGCCGCTCCAGCCCCAGCATGACGATGGAGCGCCCCGGCGCATTGGCCGCCACCTCCATCAGGACCGAAAGGCTGAGGCCGTCACCCCCGACCGTCGCCAGCGAGGGCTGGTTGGCCTGGCTGCCCAACAGCCAGCAGTCGGTGGTGGAGCGCGCAAAATGGCCGACGGCAGCGATCAGAATACGCTCTTCCTCGCCCGATTGCAGCAGACGCGAGAGCCCCTCGCGCAGGTCCGCGCCGTCGCCATCGGAAACGACGATGACGTTGAACCCGGCATCCAACAGCCGCGCGCGCAGGTTTTCCACCGGGCGCGCGTCGCGCAGGTTCTGGGCATGGGCGTAGCGGTCGTTGACCATCAGAAGGGCCGTATCGGCAAGGGCTGCCTGGGCCGTCAGGCCACTGAACAGCGCGGCGGCAACGGCAAGGGGGCGGAAGGACATCATTGAAAAGCTCCGAAACAGAATCGTTTATTGCCCCCAAGGCTTAGCACGGGAACGCCCGGTTAACGGATAACGAACCCCATTGGTGCGTCTGTCATGGGATGTCAGCTGCCCGCCCATCGGCAGGCCCTGGCCGATCACGGCCTTCTGTCGCGATTGTATCTGGAACCGCGCCCTGCGCGACCCCAGTTAATGAGCAGCGTCGTGCCTGTCCGCCCCTTAAAGGAGAGATCAATGCCCCGCGTCCCGCTTGCCGTCTTCCTGTCGCTTGGCCTTGGCGCGCTGGCGCCGACCACCCCAGCTGCCGCTCAGTTCGAGGCGCAAAGCGTGCAGTTCTTTCTGGCCGCCGATCAAAATGGTGACGAGCGCCTGACCCTGCCTGAGTTCCGCAGCTTCATCCAATACATGGCCGCCGCCGGTGCCCCGATGTCCCAGCGCATCCAGAACCTGGGCCTTTACCGCATCGCCTTTGGCCGCGTGGACGTGAACGGCGACGGCTTCGCCTGCCCGGAAGAATTGCGCGCCGCAGAGCGCCAGAATTAGTCGTAGCTGCGCTGATCGTCGATCACCTTGCCGTCGTTGGGAAGGCTGCCGGGGGCCACGATTTCCACGGTACCGCTGAGCTTCAGGGTGGCTTTCACCGCCTCGGCCAAGGCCGCGCCGTCCCCGCCCTCGCCCTCCATCTGCACCAGCATCACGTCGGCCTCGCCCTCACGCCGGGCTGTGACCCGCGCTTTCGCCATGCCGGTCTTGGCCACCAGGTCCGCCACCTGTTCGGGGCGCACGAACATGCCCTTGATCTTGGTGGTCTGATCAGCGCGCCCCATCCAGCCCTTGATGCGCTTGTTGGTCCGCCCGCAGGGGCTTTGGCCCGGCAGAATGGCGCTCAGATCGCCGGTGGCAAAGCGGATCAACGGATAGTCAGGGTTCAGCGAGGTCACCACGACCTCCCCCACTTCACCCTCGGCCACCGGATCGCCGGTGCCCACGCGCACGATTTCCACGATCACCCCTTCATCAAGGATCATCCCCTCCATCGCAGGGCTCTCGTAAGCGATATTGCCCAGGTCCGCCGTGGCATAGCATTGCAGGCAGGCAATGCCACGATCCGCATATTCCGCGCGCAAGGACGGGAACAGCGCCCCGCCCCCCACGGCGGCGCGCGTAAACGTCAGCGCCTCCCCCATCTCCTCAGCCTTGTCGAGGATCACCTTCAGGTAATCCGGCGTACCGGCATAGGCCGTGCAGCCAATGTCCTTGGCCGCGCGCACCTGAAGCTCTGTCTGGCCGACACCGGCGGGCAGCACCGTGGCCCCCACGGCCCGCGCGCCGCTTTCAAAGATCATCCCCGCCGGCGTCAGGTGGTAGCCGAAACAATTCTGCACGATGTCGCCCTTGCCAATCCCCACCGCATGCAGGAACCGCCCCATCCGCCACCAATCGTGGCTGATGCCGCCGGGCTCATAAATGGGCCCGGGGGATTGAAAGACATGGGCCACGTTTGACACCGCCATCCCCCCGAACGGAGGCGTCTCGGCCTGCCACGCCACAAGGTCCGACTTGCGCAACACCGGCAGATCCGCCAGCCCCGCCAGATCCTGCAGCGGTCCGGACACCAAACAGCTGTCCTGCGCCTCGGCCACCCTTTCCAACTGCGCATTCAGCGCCGCCAGTTGTTCAGCCCCGCGCTGATCGGCGCTGCGCGTTTCCAGAGCGTCGTAGTGACCTTGGCCTTTGTCCAGCATTCTCGCGCTCCTCTGCAATGTGCCGCGCGCGGCGGCTCAGTTAGCCAATGTTGTCAGTGGCTCGTCGGCCCTCACCACATGGGTGGTGATGGCAACCATGTCCGCGTCGCCCACGTTCGTCAGGCCGCCATGCACCTGGCCCTCGGGAAAATAAAGCGACGTGCCCACGGCAAATTCGATGACGTTGCCATTGGGCGCCTCGGCGGTAGCAGCCGTTATGACAACCGCATGTTCATCCCCGGGATGGGTGTGCAAGGGCACCGTAGCGCCGGGCGGCACCGTCAGCCGCGACACGATCACGACCATGTTTTCCGAGCCCGGAACCGCCTCGCGCCGGATCTCCTCGCGGGCGAGGTCCTGGGCCAGGGCCGGAAGCGTGGTTGCCGCGACAAGGGTCGCTGTCAAAATCCATCTCATGGGGTCGCCTTTCTCTGTTTGATTAGCTGAGCCAGCGCTTGCGGCGGCGGTATGACCGCACGTCGCGGAAGCTCTTGCGCCCGTCGTCGCTCATCCCGAGGTAGAATTCCTTCACATCGGGGTTCTCTCGCAGTTCTGCCGCCGGGCCGTCCATCACGACGCGCCCGCTTTCCAGGATGTAGCCGTAATGCGCAAACCGCAGCGCCACATTGGTGTTCTGCTCGGCCAACAGGAACGTCACGCCCTGCTCCTCATTCAACCGCTTCACGATGCCGAAAATCTGCTCCACCAACTGCGGCGCCAGACCCATGGAGGGCTCATCGAGCAGGATCGTCTCAGGCCGGGACATCAACGCGCGCCCAATCGCGCACATCTGCTGTTCGCCGCCACTGGTATAGCCCGCCAGGGACGTCCGCCGCTCTTTCAGGCGCGGGAAATACTCGTAAACCAGGTCCAGATCCGCCGCGACCGCCCCGCGCCCGTCCTTGCGCGTGTAGCTGCCGGTCAGCAGGTTTTCCTCCACCGTCAGATGCTCAAAACAATGGCGCCCCTCCATGACCTGTATGACACCCCGCTCCACCAGGTCCGAGGGGTTCAGGTCCTGGATCCGTTCACCCCGATATTCGATCGCGCCCTTGGTGACCTCGCCGCGCTCGGAATGCAGCAGGTTAGAAATCGCCTTCAACGTCGTCGTCTTGCCCGCGCCATTGCCCCCCAAAAGCGCGGTGATCCCGCCCTTGGGCACCTTCAACGACACGCCCTTCAGCACAAGGATCACATGGTTGTAGATCACCTCGATATTGTTGACCTCCAGAAGCGTTTCCACCCCCGCCTCGGTCCCCTGATCCAGCATCCCATTCACCTCTGATTAAGGTTAACGCGCGCGCCCGTCCGTTCAGCGCACCGCTCCCCTGCTTCATCTTGCCAAATACAACTCAATCCGGCGGCAACGACACGCGCTGCCGCCGGACAGTTCAGATCAGCTCTCGCCACACTGCGGCGTGATCCCGTTCTCCTCGGCGTATTGCGCCGAATCTTCCAGAATCAGGGGCTGCGTCACGGAATCATCAGGCGCGATGAAGTCGGTCAGCGTGACCCAGTTCTCTCCGTCCCACTGCTGCATGATCGCCATGCCAGTGCCGCCGTGGTCCTCGCAGGTCACTGCGAATTCCGGCCCGATGCCCGGCATGCCCAGCTCTTCCATGCGGGCGTTGGTGATCTCCAGCGCCTCCATACCGTCGCGCATCATCGAGGCGTCGATCTCGGCCACGCCGTGGATCTCCTGCGCAGTGGCGGCCGCTTCCGCCGCCAGCATCGCCGCATACATGCCGCGGGTATACAGCACGTTCCCGAGGTTGGACCCGTCGCCCGCGTTCAGGCCCGCGTCGATCACATGCTCCTGAATTTCTGCGAACACAGGCATGTCGCCCAGACGGTTCATGTTCAGCGAGCGGTAGCCCGCCGCATCCGCACCGGCGCTTTCAACATCGTGGTCGGCCCCAGCCCACCAGTTGCCGATGAAGTTCTCCATCGGGAAGCGCGTGTTGATGGCTTCCTGAATGGCGACCTGGTTCATCACACCCCAGCCCCACATCACGACATAATCGGGACGCTCGCGGCGGATCTGCAGCCACTGGTTGCCCTGCTCCTGGCCCGGATGGTCAACCGCCAGAAGGCTCAGCTCAAAGCCATATTGCGCGGCCAGTGTTTCCAGCGTGCGGATCGGCTCGCGGCCGTAAGCCGAGTTGTGATAGAGCAGCGCGATCGTCTGCCCCTCAAGGCTGCCGTCGTTCTCTTCCAGAAGCTGGTTGATGATCACCGAGGCCGCATCCCAGTAGTTGGCCGGGTAGTTGAAGGTATGGCTGAAGACATCGCCATTGGCAGCCGAGGTCCGGCCATAGCCCATCGTGTGAAGCGGGATGCCGTCCACGGTCGTGCGCGGGATCAACTGGTAAGTGATGCCGGTCGACAGCGGCTGATAGACCAGGGCACCTTCGCCGCGCGTGCTCTCATAGCATTCCACGCCGCGCTCGGTGTTGTAGGCCGTCTCACACTCCGGCACGCGGGTCATCACCCCGCCGATGCCGCCATCGCGCTGGTTCAGGAGCGTCATGTAATCCGCATAGCCATCGGCAAACGGGATGCCCCCAGCGGCGTAGGGTCCAGTCCGGTAGCTGAGCGACGGGAACACAAGGTCCGCCATCACGGGCGTGCCGGCCACCATCGCGCTTGTCAGCGCCAGGATTGTCAGTTTCTTCATCGGTTTATACCTCCCATGGTTTTCCGATTCTCTTCGGTGCCATCCCCCAAGGCAGGTGGGTTTCACCCACCCTACGGCCGCAGGGAATGTAGGGTGGGTGAAACCCACCAATGCGTCGGACCGTCCCTAGTGGGGGAACGGCCACAATCTCAATTTCTCCTTCGCCAGCGCCCAAAGCCGCGCCAGCCCGTGGGGCTCGACGATCAGAAAGAACATGATCAAGGCGCCGACGATGACGAACTCAAAATGCGTGGCCAAGGCGCTGTCCCAGCTGAGCGTTCCCGTCAGGAAGTTGCGCAAAACCACCGGCAGGATCACCATGAAGGCCGCGCCCGCGAAGCTGCCAAAGATGCTGCCAAGCCCGCCGATGATGATCATGAACAACACCAGGAAGCTCTTGGTGATCCCGTAGACCTCCCCCACTTCCACTGCGCCCAGATAGACCGTGAACAACAGCGCCCCCGCGATCCCCACATAGAAGGACGACACCGCAAAGGCCGTCAGCTTGGCCTTCATCGGGTTCACCCCGATGATCTCGGCGGCGATATCCATGTCGCGGATCGCCATCCACTGCCGCCCGACGCTGCCCCGCGTCAGGTTGCGCGCCACCCAGGCCAGCACGAAGACGAACAGGAAACAGAACAGATATTTCGCCCAGGCCTCTGCGTTCGGCCCGGTGACGGGGACATTGATGAAGTAGAAGAAGTTCCGCTCCGGCGCGCCGATCTGGCCCGAAGCCGAGTAATTGTAGAACCACGGCACCTTGTTGAACATCCACACCAGGAAGAACTGCGCCGCCAGCGTCGCCACCGCCAAATAGAACCCCTTGATCCTGAGCGATGGCAGGCCGAACGCCACCCCCACCATGGCCGTCATCACACCGCTCAGCAGTGTGATCGAAATCATGTCGAGGCCCGGGAACGCCGTCATCAGCTTGTAGGACGTATAGGCCCCGACCGCCATGAACCCGCCGGTGCCCAGGCTGACCTGCCCGCAATAGCCCGTCAGAATGTTCAGCCCGATGGCCGCAATCGCGTAGATCAGGAACGGGATCAGGATCGAGTTCGCCCAGTAGTCATTGATGATGAACGGGATCAGCACCGCGCCGATCAACAGGACCACATAGTAGCGATACCGATCAAACTTGATCGGGAACGTCTGGTTGTCCTCGGCATAGGTGGACGAAAAGTCGCCCGCTTCACGGTAGAACATCACGAAGCTCCTGTGCTGATCGCTGCAAGGGCGATGAACCCCGCAACGAGAATGAGGGTAAGCGCGGACGGGACGCCCGCCGCCACCGCCGTATCCTGACCGAACAGCGGGCTGGGACGCAGGACGGCGAACAGCCAGAACAGGGCAGCCGGGCCCATCACCGCGGCGCCGGTCAGCGCCCGCCCCCGCGCGCCGGGGCCGTCCTGCCGCAACCGGAAACCGAGCCGCGCGGCGACAACCGGGCTTGCCGCCAACGCCAGCAATCCAAGCCCCAACGCCCATTCCCTCGCGCCCTGGGCGTTTCCAATCATGGCGGCGGCGACAATGGTTCCGAAAATCAGCGCCGGAACGCAGAGCAGCAGCGCCGCCGTGATCACGAGGCCAACCACCCAGGGGCGCAGGCGGGGCGCAGGCATGGTCTCAAACCCGTTCAATGATCTTCTCCCCGAACAGGCCCTGGGGCCGGAACACCAGGAACAACAGCGCCAGCACATAGGCAAACCAGTTCTCCGTCGCGCCGCCGATCATCGGGCCGATGGCGAATTCGAACAGCGCCTCTCCGACGCCAATGATCAACCCGCCCACGATGGCGCCCGGGATGGAGGTGAAGCCCCCCAGCATCAGCACCGGCAGTGCCTTCAGCGCGATCAACGAAAGCGAGAACTGCACGCCAGACTTGCTCCCCCACATGATCCCCGCCACCAGTGCCACGATCCCCGCCAACGACCAGACCAGCACCCAGACGTAGTTCAACGAAATCCCGACGCTCAACGCCGCCTGGTGATCATCGGCCACCGCCCGCATCGCGCGCCCGTTCTTGGTGTATTGCGAATAGGCGATCAGCCCCATCACGAGGATCGCCGCAATCAGCGTCGCCGCCATATCCAGGTTGTCGATGAAGAACCCGTAGCCGAAAATCTCAAACGTCGTGATGTCGATCCAGTCGTTGATCCCCTGGGGCAGGCCGACGTCGAGGTTGCGGATCTCGCTCCCCCACATCAGGTCGCTCACGCCCTCCAGGAAATACGCCAGACCGATGGTGGCCATGAACAGGATGATCGGCTCCTGACCCACCAGGTGTTTGAACACGAACCGCTGCACCAGATAGGCGAAGGCGATCATCACCACGACGGTCAGCAGGATCGCCGCCAGCGCCGGGACCTCCCACCCGAAGTAATGGATGTCGGTCCCCAGAACCTCGTTGATCAGATGCGCAAACGGCACCCGACCGTCCTGAATGCCCACCAGCGTCATCGCCGCAAACAGGGCCATGACGCCCTGGGCATAATTGAAGATGCCCGACGCCTTGAAGATCAGCACGAACCCCAACGCCACCAGCGCATACATCACCCCGGTCATCAGCCCGTTGAGGATGACCTCCATGGCGAAAATCAGTTGTTCAGGCATGGGCGCCTCCCTTGTCAGATGCGCAGGCTGGGTATCGTTTCAGGTTCATTCGCTTGCAGCCTCCGGGTCACAGCCTGTGACGCCGCTGGGGGTCTCGCCGGGCAGGATGTCACGCATCTCCAGGCCAGCCACGTCACCGGCGTCGTCGTAATTGAGGGTCACGAGGATCGGCCGCCCCTCACTGGTGCAAAACCCGATCCGATTGCTCCGCCCCACCTGCTCCATCGGTTGGATGGTCCGGAACTGCGTCGCAAAACCGCCCACCACCAGGTTCGCCGCCCGCAACGCATCGTCAGGGGAGACTTCCCAGAATCCAATGCCGCAAGAAACCTCGGACCGGGGTCGAAACGCGTCGCGGTGCGCCGCAAACCCCACGGTTCGGTTCAGGCGGCCCTCGGGCGTCAGGGTCACGAAATTGCGCCCGAAGCTTTCTTCGATGTCACCGTCAGGATTGCCGTAGTCTTCCTGTTCTCCCAACATCTCGGGGGCAACATCGTCGATCCGCGATGGATCGCGGAAAATGACGAAATTGGCGCAGACACCCAGCCGGGTCGCAATCGTCTCATAGGTTGCGGCCACGGACGGCCCGCCCCCTGCAAGCACCGCAAGCATCCCGCCCACCATCATGGGCGCGCGCCCGGCGGCGATTGCCTGAAACGGGGATTTTGCGCGCACCCCCATCCTCAACTCTCCCGTACCGTTTCAAGGACCCTCAGGCCCACCGGCTCACGCACCCGGTCGATCTGCGCCTCGATCCTGGGCGCGCGCCAGGCGGTCGATTGCAGGGTCTGGGGCGCTACACCCTCCAGCCCGAGCGCGCCGTGAATGGCGCAGAACTGCGCAACCGCCTCGGGTGTCGTCGTCCCCATCTGCCAGTCGCGCAGCTCCGCCATCGGCGTCAGGCCGCGCGTCTGAAACTGGGCGAACAAATCCCCGGCCTGCGCCGAGGCCGATCTGGCCACACCCAGCCCGCACGCCACCGCCCTGTGCACGGCCTGTGTACGCGTTGTGTACAGCTTGTGACCGCCTGGTTCAGTCATGGGAGACCCCCAGATAGGCGTCGATCACTTCCTGATTGTTGCGCACCTCATCGGGCGTGCCGTCGCCGATCTTCTTGCCGTAATCCATCACCACGACGCGGTCGGACAGGTCCATCACCACGCCCATGTCATGCTCGATTAGCACAATCGTCGTGCCGAACTCGTCATTCACGTCGAGGATGAAGCGCGACATGTCCTCCTTCTCCTCCACGTTCATCCCCGCCATCGGCTCATCGAGCAGCAGGATCTGCGGCTCTGCCGCCAGGGCCCGCGCCAGCTCCACCCGCTTCTTCAACCCGTAAGGCAGGCGGCCCACGGGCGTCTTGCGGATCGCCTGGATCTCAAGGAAATCAATGATTTCCTCGGCCTTGGCCCGGTTCGCCACCTCTTCCGCCTCGGCCTTCCCCCACCAGAACGCCTGGCCAAAAAGACCCGTCTTCATGTGGTTGAGCCGCCCGGTCATGACGTTGTCCAAAACGCTCATGCCCTCAAACAACGCGATGTTCTGAAACGTCCGCGCGATGCCCTGCTGCGCCACCTGATAGGGCTTCATCGACGGCCTCTTGGCCCCGCGATAAAAGACGTCCCCCTCCTGCGGATGATAGAACCCCGAGATGACGTTCAGCATCGAGGATTTGCCCGCCCCATTGGGTCCGATGATCGCCCGGATCTCGCCCTCGCGCACATCGAACGAGATGTCCTTGATCGCCTCAACCCCCCCAAATCTAAGGGTAATTCCGCGCATCTCCATCACCACAGGGCCAATCTTGCGCCCGTCCGCGGTGGTATATCCGTCTGCCTGATCAAGCATCATTCACCCCTTTGCGCCAAACGGGATGGGGGGTGGGGCGTCATATGCGTTTTTTGCGTCGCAAAAAATCGTGCATGCGCGTATTTGCGAAGCAAACCCACCCCTCATTCCGCCGCCATCTGACCGGCACTGACCGAGACCGTTTCCGCATCAATGATCTGCAACGTCGCCGTGATCTTGCCCTTGCGGCCATCCTCGTAGGTCACTTCCGTCTCGGTGTATTGCTCGGTCTTGCCGCCGTATAACGCCTCCAACAGATCCGAGAATTTCTCTTCCACAATCCGCCGGCGCACCTTCCGCGTCCGGGTCATTTCCCCGTCGTCGGCGTCCAATTCCTTGTGCAGCACAAGGAACCGCGCGATCTGGCAATGGGACAGCATCGGGTCTTCCGCGACCGATCTGTTCACCGCCTCCACATGGCTCTTGAGCGAGGCCAAGACCTGCGGATGCGCAGTCAATTCCTGGTAGGAAGCATAGGCGATGTTGTTGCGCTCCGCCCAATTGCCCACGGCGCTCAGGTCGATGTTGATGAACGCCGTGCAGAATTCCCGCTCGTTCCCGAAGACGACCGCCTCCAGGATATCGGGGTAGAACTTCAGCTTGTTCTCCACGAACTTCGGCGCGAATAGCCCGCCGTGGGCCATCTTCCCTACGTCCTTGGCCCGGTCCAGAATCCGCAGATGCCCGGTGTCTTCCTCGATGAACCCCGCATCGCCCGTCGCGACCCAGCCCTCCGCATCCTTGGTCGACGCGGTGCTTTCGGGGTTCTTGAAATACTCCACAAAGGTGCCGGGGGAGCGGTAGAAGACCTCACCGTTGTCGCCGATCTTCAACTCCACCCCGGGTGAAGGCACGCCGACCGTGTCGGGCCGCACCTCGTGGTCGGGCTGCTGGGTGATGAAAACGCTGGCCTCGGTCTGCCCGTACAGCTGTTTCAGGTTGATCCCCAGGGCCCGGTAGAAATCGAAAATCTCCGGCCCAATCGCTTCCCCGGCGGTGTAGCCCACGCGGATGCGGCTCATGCCCAAGGTGTTTTTCAACGGCCCGATCACCAGCGCATTGTCTATCGCATAGGCCAGCTTCTCGCCGCCGCTCACGGGCTTGCCGTCCAGGATCTTCGGCCCGATTTCCTTGGCGCGCGCCATGGCGCGATCAAAGAGCCGCTTCTTGAAACGACCGGAATCCTCCATGCGGATCATCACGCTGGTCAAAAGCGTCTCGAACACGCGGGGCGGAGCGAAGAAATACGTGGGCCCAATCTCGCGCAGGTCGGTCATCATCGTGTCGGCGCTTTCGGGGCAGTTCACGCAGAACCCCGCCCAATAGGCCTGCCCGATGGAAAAGATGAAATCCCCCACCCAGGCCATCGGCAGATAGGCCAGCACCTCGTCCTCGGCCCGCAGTCCATCGAACTCGCAGGACGATTTGGAGGCCTCCATGATGTTGCGGTTCGACAGAACCACGCCTTTGGGCTTGCCCGTGGTGCCCGAGGTATAAAGCATCACGCAAGTGCTGTCGTAGGTCAGCTCGGCCTCGCGGGCCTGCAGTTCCGGCAACAGGCGCTGACGTGCGGCGCGGCCTTCCGCCTGCACATCGTCCAGCGCGTTCATCTTGGTGTGGTCGTATTTGCGCATCCCGCGCCGGTCCACGTAGATGATATGCTCGATCCCGTGCAGGGTCTCCTGCGCTTCGATCACCTTGTCGACCTGCTCCTGATCGCCCGCGATCACGAAACGCGCGCCGCAATGCTCCAGCACGTAAGTCATCTCTTCGCTGACCGCGTCCTGATATAGCGGCACCGGCACGGCGCCTGCCATTTCCACGGCAACCATGGACCAGTACAAAGCGGGCCGGTTGCGCCCGATGATGGCGACGTAATCGCCCCGCGCCAGCCCCAGCGCCAACAGGCCGATCGACAGCGCCTCGATCTCTTCCAGCGTCTGCGCCCAGGTCCAGCTTTGCCAGATCCCGTATTCCTTCTCGCGATAGGCATCGCGCGCGCCGTATTGGGCCGCGTTGCGACGCAGCAGCGCCGGCACGGATTGGGGCGCGCCCGCAGGCGGTGTGATATCGGCCAATCTATCCTCCCTATCGCCGACCCTCCCGGCCGACGTGCACCGCAGGCGCCCTCTTGGAACGAGGCGCTCTTCAGCCCGCCCACCGTGCCACACGAGAGTTGTTGGTCAAGCGTTACGTGACTTTTTCGCAATCCTTACGAATTGTAACAACGCCCGGACGGAGCTTGGCCTAAGCGATCCGGCCCGCTAGCCATGGGCCCATGGCACGCGATCGCACCACGACATCTTTTACCCGCGCAGGTCTCAACCTGATCCAGCAGGCGCTGTCGATCTATGACGCGGACCTGCGCCTGGCCGTGTGCAACCGCCCGTTTCAGGAGATGTTTGGCCTGCCCCCCCACCTCGTCACCCCCGGCGCGCGCTTTGACGAGACCATCGCCTACCTGGCGACCTCAGGCGAATACGGCCACATCGATGACCCCGAGGATTTCATCCGCACCCGCGTGGAACAGGCCCGCGCCTTTCAGCCCCATTACATGGAACGCACCCGCGCCAATGGCCGCACGATCTCGGTCGAAGGCTCGCCCCTGCCCGATGGCGGCTGGGTCACGGTCTACACCGACATCACCGCCACCAAACGGCAGGAGGCGCTCTTGCGCGCCCGCTCGGAAGAGCTGTCCGATCAGGTGCTGTCTCACGCCGAGGAACTCGCGCTGACCAACCGCCGGCTGGAGGCGACAATCAGCCAATTGCAGGAAGCCAAGGCCGCCCTTACCGAGATGGAGGCCCGCACCCGCCTGGTCACCGAAATGACCCCCGCCCATATCGGCCATGTCGATGCCGACGGTATCTACACCTTCACCAACCGCCGCCTGTCCTCGCTTCTGCCCGGGCGCGACAGCGACATCATCGGCCTCAGCTTTGATGAGGCTTTGGGCAAGGACACCGCCGCCCTTCTGCGCCCGACCCTGGCGCGCGCCAGCGCCGGAGAGCCTGCGGTTCTTGAGTTCTCCGAGCCGACGTCCGGCCGCCGCATCCGCACCGCCTTCACCCCGGACGACCACGCCGAGGGCGGCGTCTATCTGCTGTCCACCGATGTCACCGAAGAAACCCAGGCCCGCACCGCCCTGGAACAGACCCACAAGCGCGAGTTGACCGCGCAGTTGACCTCTGGCCTCGCCCATGATTTCGCCAACCTTCTGACCATCATCATGGGCCTTCAGGCCCGGCTGGAGAAACTGCCGCTGCCCCAGGGCGCGCATGAGCTGACGGGCGCCACCCGCATGGCGGTGCGCCGGGGCGGCCTGCTGCTGGACAAGATCGCCAACATGACAGGCGCGCGTGAAATCCACCCCGCCCCGGTCTTCGTCGACGATTTCCTCGCCAGCTTTCTCCCCCTGGCCGAGGCGGCCCTGCCCGATGGCGTCACCCTCAGGATCACCTGCGATATCCCCCATCCCGCCCTGATGCTGGACGCGGGCTCACTACAAGACGGCCTTCTGAACCTGGTGTTGAACGCCCGCGACGGGATCTCTGGAACCGGTGACATCACCTTGTCCTTGCGCGACGTGCAGGACACCTGGCTGGAAATCACCATCGATGACACCGGGCGCGGATTTTCCCAGGCCGCCTTGACGCAAGCCTTGAACCCCTTCTTCACGACCAAGGGGGATGAGGGCTCGGGCCTGGGCCTGACCATGGTCTACGACCTCGTGAAGCTTGCAGGCGGCACCATGCGCCTGTCCAACACCGAGCGGGGCGCACGCGTCACCCTGCGCCTGCCGCTTCGCCCGGCAACGGCCGACCCCCGCCCCCGCCTGATCCTGCTGGTCGATGACATGGCCGATATCCGCGCCCAGGTCCGCGATCTGCTGACCGACCTGGGCCACCAGGTGATCGAGGCCGCCACCGCGGAAGAGGCGCGGACCCTGGCCGATCTGCCCGGCCTCGATTGGGTGGTGTCCGACATCCATCTGGCAGAGGCCGACGGGGTCGCCCTTCTCACCGACATCGCCGCACGGCACCCGGTGCTCAAGCTCGCGCTGATGACATCGCTGCCCGCAAGCAACCCGCTTTTCGCCAAAGGCGCGGCCCGCTGGCCCGTCCTGCGCAAACCCCTCGACAGCGGCGCCCTCGCCCGCCTCCTTTCGACAGAGGTCACGCCATGACAGACGCCCCCCTCGTCACCATCCTGGACGATGAACCACAGATCCGCGCCATGCTCTCGGACGCGCTGCAAGACGCCGGATTACGCACCGCAACCTTCGCGCGCGCCACCGAGTTCGAAGCCGCCTTGCGCCACACCACGCCCGATGTCTGCCTTGTGGATCTTGGCCTGCCGGACCGTGACGGGTTGGCGGTCGTCCACCGCCTGGCGCTCGAATCCGGGGCCGCGATCATCATCATCTCGGGCCGCGCCCAGGTGCAGGACCGTGTGACGGGGCTAGAGCTGGGGGCTGACGACTACATCATCAAGCCGTTCGATCCGGCGGAGGTCATCGCCCGCGTCCGCGCCCGCCTGCGCAGCCCCAAGGCGCCCGACCGCGCCCAGAACACCGCGCGCTTCAACGGCTGGACCGCGCAGTTCGACAGCTACACCCTGACCGATGCCGAGGGGGTCGAGACCCCGTTTTCCCATGCCGAGGGCGAGGTCCTGCGCCTGTTCCTGAACGCCCCCAAGCGGCTGATTTCGCGCCAACACATGCAGGAAAGCCTGGGTGGCGCGGCGGGCGACAGCTTTGACCGCGCCATGGACGTGCGCATCTCGCGCCTGCGCACGAAACTGGGCGAGGATCCCAAAAACCCGCGCCTGATCAAGACGATCTACGGCGCGGGTTATATCTTTCTGGGCGATGTCACCTGGTCCTAGCGTCTTTGGCGGGGACCCGCGTCAATCCGCGATCACACGCGCCTCGGCCAGAACACCTTCCAATTGCGCCAGCATATCCGCCAGAGCCTGGCGATTCTCGCCCTCGGGCAATTCCTTCATCGCGTCCTCAAACGCCTCGACCACGTATTTCTCGCCGTCGATGGCATGCTCCAGCGCGTCGTCATCGATCTCGTCGAACATGGCGCGCAGCGAGACGACGGCGGTATTCACCGTGCTCATCAGTGAGCCATCGGTGTCTGGCGTGCCACCGGCGGCCACGATGATCGCGGCCAATTGCGCCGCGTGCTCTTTGTGGGTCGCCTGCAGCTTCTGAAGGATTGCTAGAACCTCAGGCTCGGCCTCCGCCACCATCTTCTCATACCCAGCAAGGGCATCCACGGTGCGGGTCAACGGCTTTTGAATGATCTCGGCATCAACCGACGTGTCTGTGCTTTCCATCGGGGTGACGGGCGTAATCGGGGCGGCGGGCGTGGCCATGGGGGACCTCCTGTGGGTTGAGTTAAACGTTCAAAGGGTCAACCCGCGTGCACGCCCGATGGTTCCCATGCACCGGCGCGAATGCTAGCGTCCCACCATCACCAGGCCGGAGCATGCGCCAATGACACACCTTTGGGTCCGCGCGGAAGAACGCGCCAATGAACGGCGCGTGGGCGTCACCCCGGCAGGCGTGGCGCAGCTTCTGGCCAGCGGCATGGAGGTGACGGTCGAAGACAGCCCCACGCGCATCCTCCCCATCCACAGCTACCGCCAGGCCGGCGCGCAGATCGCGCCCCCCGGGTCGTGGCGAGACGCGCCCGGGGACGCCGTGATCTTCGGCCTCAAGGAACTGCCCGAAGACACCGGCCCCCTGCGCCACCGCCACATCCTTTTCGGCCATGCCTTCAAGGGCCAGGCCGACGGGCAGCACCTGCTGGAGCGTTTCCAACACGGCGGCGGCGCGCTCTATGATCTGGAATACCTGGTCGACGACAGCCAGCGCCGCGTCGCGGCTTTCGGCTACTGGGCGGGCTTTGTCGGCGCCGCGCTTAGCCTATCCGCCTGGGCCGCGCAGCACGGCCCGGACCCGATGGCGGCCGTGACCAGCTGGCCCAATCAAGCCACCCTCGTCGAAGAAATCCAGGCGCAGCTCACCGCCGCCAAGGCGCCCTTGCCCACCGCTCTGATCATCGGCGCCCTGGGCCGCACCGGCACGGGGGCCACAGCGCTTCTCACCGCGCTCGACATCGCCCCCACCGCCTGGGATATGGCCGAGACCGCCCACCGCGGCCCGTTCCCGCAGGTCCTGGCCCATGACATCTTCTTCAACTGCATCCTCGCGATGGACGGCGTCCCCGTCTTCGTCCCCGCTTCGGCCAAAACCGCCCCCCGCGCCCTGCGGGTCATCGGCGATATCGCTTGCGATCCTTCTTCGGACTTCTCGCCGATCAAGGTCTACGACCGCGTCACCAGTTGGGCCGCGCCCGTTCTCCGCGTCGCCCAAACCCCGCCGCTCGACGTCATGGCCATCGACAACCTGCCGTCCTTGCTGCCGCTTGAAAGCTCCGAGGATTTCGCCGCGCAACTGCTCCCCCACCTTCTGACCCTGCCGCAATTCACCCACGGCGTCTGGGCCCGCGCCCACACCACCTACCAACAGGCGCTCGCCCCCCTCTAACCCTTTCCCCGTTCTAAAAATATCCCGGGGGTATGCGATCTTTTCCCTCGGAAAAGACGCAAAGGGGGCAGCGCCCCCTTCCGCACGCGGCCCCAAGCACCCCTGCCAGATACAATGCACCGGGCCGAGCGCCCGCAGGGCGCGAGGCCCCCCGGCGACGCCGAAGGCGGCGCAAACCCTAAAGCAGGTCCTCTTCCTGCCCCGCCACATCCAGATCCAGCGCCTCTGCGCCCGCCTCCAGATGATCGGCAAAGTGGGGGCTGCCGAACAGGTAGTCTGCCGTCGGCGCGGAGGCCTCCTGCTGCGCCATCGCCAGCGCCTCGTCAAATTCCTCGGGCTCGTAACTGCCGCGCCCGATCCAGAAGATCGCGACCAGTTCGGCCTGCTCTTCCTCGGGCAATCGCTCGATAAACCCGCGCAACTCGCCTTCGGCGCGGCCCATCTCTCGGCCCATCAAGATCACATGGGCGACGGCCCGCGTAGAGATTTCCATATCCCGCTCCTTCCGGTTTCTGCCCTCAGCAAACCAGAAGCAACACGCCCGCGCTTTGACTCAGGACAAGCTCAGCGGCGGAAGAACAGCCGCTCGTAAAGCCCTGTCGGCAGGAACCGCGACAGGCGGAACACCAGGCTGAAGCCCCAGGGGAAATCGCGCTGGAAATCATCGGTACACATATGCTCGAACATGATCTGCGCGGCGGCATCGGGCTCCATGATGAAGGGCATGTCGAACTCGTTCTGGTCGGTCAGACGGGTCTTGATGAAACCCGGGTTGACCAATTGCACTTCCACATCCGTGTGCCGCAGATCGCCGTGCATCGATTCCGCAAGCGCCATCAGCCCGGCTTTGGAGGCCGAGTACCCGATCGCGCCGGGCAGGCCCCGGTAGGCCGAGAGGCTGCCGGTCAGCACGATGTGGCCCGCGTTGCGCTCGACCATCGGCGCGATCACCTGGCCGACGACGCGCGCGGCGCCCGTCAGGTTGATGTCGAACATCTGCTCGACCTTGTCGGCATCCCATTCCTGCGCCTTCATCGGCGTGTAGACGCCCGCCAGGAACACCACGCCGTCGACCTCGCCCACCTGCGCGGCAGCGGCCTCGACCGAGGCGCGGTCACCGATGTCCATCGCCACCACCTCGGCGGGCGCGGGCAGCTCGGCGGCCAGGGCCTGCAGCTTGTCCTCGGACCGCGCCGACAGGACCAGTTTCACGCCGGACCGGCTCATGATCTGGGCCAGGCTGCGCCCCAAGCCCTCAGACGCCCCGACTAACCAATACCGCTTTCCCGCCCAATCCCGCATCAAGTGTCCTTTCAAATCCTGCCCCTCGGGGGCCGCTTTTCTGTCCCCCGGCAGGGGGGTAAATCCTAACAGCGCCATGGCGCCTAATTTCAGCACGCAGGGCACCCCTGCATATAGATAGCTCAGAAGTGCAATCGCCTGGTCCGGCGACGCCTCTCCTGCGCGAAACCCTGCCGCTTCCAGGGCCGGAAGTAGCGTGATTGCCGCAATCGCCAACGTGGCCTTGGACACAAACGCCCACAGGCCGAAGGCTTCACCCGCGTCGGGGGCCACCTGTTCCATTCTTGCGGCAAAGGCAGCGGGCAGCAACGCGAAATCTGCGCCGAGCGCGAAGCCGGTGACGATGCACACCAGCGCAAAGGCCAGCGTATCCCCGGGCCCCAGCGCCAGCGCGCCCAGAAACCCCACGATCGCCAGTGTCATCGCGGCAAACAGCATTCGGCGGCTGCCGTGGCGCGCGGCCAGCCTGCTCCAGATCGGGGCCGAGACGGCGGCCATGATGAAGAACAGGATCAGGAAGGCCCCGGCCCCGTCACCCGCCATCAGCACGCTTTCGACGTAGAACAGGAACAGGGTCGAGGAGACCGCCACCGGTGCCGCATTCAAAAGCGCGATCAACAACAGCCGTCGCGCCAGCGGATCCCGCAGGACCGGCCCGAAGCCCCCGGACTGAAGCGCCGCGCCGCCGCCCCATTCGCCCCGCATCAACCAGACGGCCAGCGCGGTCAGCACCACAAACGACACCGCGAACCCGGCGAACCCCAGCACGAAGGGCGCGATGGATGCCACGCAGACCCCCAAAAGCGCCCCCGTCTCGCGCCAGGCGGCCAGCTTCAGGTGCCCGCCCGGCACGCGCGCGGCTGCCGTCACCCCCTCGGAATACATCGCGATGGTCAGGAACGAGAAGGCCGAGAACAGGCCGATCATCGTCAAGGTGAACCACACCAACGGCGGCAGCGGCGGCGCCACGGCGAACAGGCCGATCATCGACGCCGCGATCACGCCGCAGCCCACCAAAACGGCCCCGCCCCGCGCCGCCCGCAGCCGTCCCACCAGCCAACCCAGCACCGGGTCCTGCACCACATCGAACAGGCGCAAGCCGAACAGCACCGCCGCCAGCGCAGTCAGGCTCACCCCATAGGTGTCGACGTAGAATTTCGGCGCGTGGATATAGATGGGCAAGCCCGCGCTCGCCAGCATCGCCGCGAAAACGGCATAGCCGGGCAGCGACGGCGCTTTTCTCACCGAGAGACTTCTTCCGCAGGCGGCTCGGGCCGGGTGCGATAGGACGCGCCTTTCCACCACAGTTTCAGCGCCTGCCAGTGGATCAACGTCAGCACCCGGCGCGAGCCCAACGGGCGTCGCAGCGCCGCGCGCAGGATCGACCCATTGGTCAATTGCGCGCGCGCGCCCGTCAGCGTCGCCAGCACGCCTTCGTTGCCGGTGGTGAACTCGATCCAGATGCCGACCCGGTCGGGCCGGATATCAAAGCGGAACGTATAGCCGCCCTTGATCGGCTGGAACGGTGAGACGTGGAAGATCTTCGTGGCCGTCAGCGTGTCTTCGCGGGAAATCACCCGCTGATCATGGTGCGCGCAAAGGTACGAATGCCGGTCGCCGAACGTGTTGGAAACCTCTGCGATCACCGCGCGCAGGCGGTTCTGGCGGTCATAGGCCAGCCAGAACGACACCGGGTTGAACACATGGCCCAGGACCCGAGGCTGCGCCAGAAGCATCAACTTGCCATCGGTCACGCCCGCCAGCCCATGGGCTTGCAGAACCTCCCGCGCCCAGGGCGCGCCCGCGCCATCCTTGGGCGCGCCGCCGTGGTCGCTGTCTTGCAAAGAGAACAGCCCACCCCGGTTGCGCCCGAAGAACGCAGGGCCGCGCGCAGGCGCTTCCGCGTCCAGCATCACGTAATCAATGCCATAGGTGAACGCATTCTCCACCGCGCCGCGCCGCCCGTGGAACGTCTGTCCCTGGATATGATCGACGCTGCCGCTCATGCCACCAGCGCGCTGGTGGTCCGAGCTTTCAGCCCCGCAACCACATCCATGGCCGAGGCGTAGCCATCCTCGTGGAACCCGTTTTTCATCCAGGCGCCACAGAACCACGTGGCGTTCTCGCCGTTCATCTGGGCGATGGTCTTTTGTGCCGCCAAGGCGGGCAGATCGTAAACCGGGTGCCGGAAGGTGGCCGTGTCGTAGATCAGCTTATCATCGATGGGGGCCCGGCTGTTGAGCGTCACGAACATCGGGTCAGCCTCGGGGATCGGTTGCAGGCAATTCATCCAGTAGGTCAGGTCAATCGGCCCGCCGGTGAAGCCCGGCCGCTCGGTGTAATTCCAGCTGCTCCAAGTGGCGCGACGCTGCGGCATGGCGCGCGCATCGGCGTGCAGCACCATTTCGTTGGGCTGATAGCGCACGGCCCCCAGCGCGGCCTTCTCGGCGGTCGAGGGATCGGCCAGCATCGCCAGCGTGTCGTCGGAATGGGTGGCGAAGACGACCTCGTCAAAGTTTTCCCAGTGGCCCTCTTGCTGGATCTGCACACCGCCCGCGTCGCGCTTCACGGCCTGCACGCCGTTGCCCAGGCGAATATCCACGCCCCGCGCCCGCATCGCGGCCTCCAGCCGCTTCACATATTCAATCGAGCCGCCCTGCACCGTGTACCATTGGTGCTGCCCGGTGGCGGCCAGCAGATGGTGATTGCGGAAAAAGCGCACCAGGGCCTGCGCCGGGAAATCCATGATTTCTTCTTTCGGCGTCGACCAGATCGCGCCCGAGACGGGCGTCAGGTAATAGTCCCGAAACCACGGCCCCATGTTCATCTGGTCCATCAACTGGCCCAGGGTCACGGTGCTGTCGGTGGCCACGGTCTCGGCCTTGGCGTTGAAGCGCATCAGGTCCCGCACCATGCGCAGGAACCCGGGGCGCGCCAGGTTGGCGGGCTGAGCAAACAGCGCGCGCAGGTTGCGCAACCCGTATTCGATCTGCCCCCCGCCGATGGAGGCCGCAAAGGACATGTCCGACAGGGCCGTCGGCACGTCCAACTCGTCAAACAGGCGGCAGAGGTTGGGGTAATTCACGTGGTTGAACACGATAAACCCCGTGTCCACGGGCTGATCGCCGTTCTTTCCGGCCACGATGGTGCGGGCATGGCCGCCCAATCGGCCCTCGGCCTCGATCAGTGTCACCTGGTTGTCGGTAGACAGATGGTAGGCCGCAGCCATCCCCGAAATTCCTGCGCCGATGACGGCGATCTTCTTGGGTCCCTGAACGGGCGTCTCAAACGGCATAATATCCCCTGCGCACATCGCGATTGTTCAAGGGATATACGGTCCGGGCCCGGAAGAGGATCAAAGAAACCCCCCGCTGCGCCAATCATTTCACGTGAAATCGTTTCTGATCTCATGTAAAAGTGATCCACACTAGGCGAAGCGCCGTAACACGAATAAGCTGATCGCGAACGACCACGCACTTGTGACAGTCTGTCCGGTGGAGGATGCGCTTACGGGCGCTACTTATTGCCAGACAGATTGCGTGGAATGACCGTGACGGCAAACGAAAACTCAGAAGCGCTATGGGTCGCGAAGATGGCGGCCATTGCGCAGGACCAGGATCAGTCCGCCTTCGCCGAGATTTTTCGGCACTTCGCCCCTCGGGTGAAGGCGTTCCTGATCAAATCCGGGGCTGATCCCAGCCTCGCTGAAGATTGTATGCAGGATGTCATGGCCACACTTTGGCGCAAAGCACATATGTATGACCCGGCACGCGCCTCTGTGGCGACGTGGATCTTCACGATTGCCCGCAACCGTAAAATTGACCTCCTGCGCCGCTATTCCCGGCCTGAGCCGGAAGAGCTGCCCTGGGGCCCCGAGCAAGGCCCCGACCAGGCCGACGTCATCGCGCTGCAACAGGACACGACACGCCTTGCAAAGGCGCTTGCCACCCTGCCCGAGAAACAGCGGGACTTGATCAAGCACGCCTACTACGGCGACCTCACCCATTCCGAAATCGCGATAGAAACCGGTTTGCCCCTTGGCACAATCAAGTCGCGGATTAGGTTAGCCCTCGATCGACTTAGACACTCGATGAATTGAAACGCTTTAAGAACGACAGATTGAAATGACCGACACACACCACTCCGTCCCCGACGATATGCTGATGGGCTATGCGTCCGGATCGCTTGCCAAGGCCTTTGACCTTGTGCTGGCGACCCACGTCTCGCTCAGCGATGACGCCCGCGCCCGGCTCGAGACGTTTGAGGCGCTCGGCGGCGCCGTCCTGTGCAGCATGGACACCGCCGAGGTGGCCGAGGATAGCCTGGAACAGACCCTGGCCAAGATCCGCGGCAGCGCCCCGATTGAACGCCCCGCACCGTCGGTGGGGACCTTCCCCGCACCCCTGCAGGCGATGGTTGGCGGCGATGAGGATGCCGTGCGCTGGCGCTCGGTCGGTCGTGGCGTGAAGCAATGCATCCTGCACTCGGACGAGGGCGGCACTGCCCGCCTCCTCCTGATCCCCGCCGGCAAGGCGATGCCCGCCCACAGCCACCACGGGACTGAGATGACACTGGTCCTCAAAGGCGCCTTCCGCGACGAAGACGGCGTCTTCGCCCGCGGTGATCTGGAACTGGCCGATGCCGACACCAATCACCAGCCCGTGGCCGAACCCGGCGAAGATTGCATCTGCCTGGTCGCCACCAACGCCAAGCTGAAGTTCCAGGGCCTGCTGCCGCGCATCGCGCAACCCTTCGTGGGCATCTGACCCCAGGCGCCAACCCGTCTTCAACGCCGCTCCCCCGGGGGCGGCGTTTTGCGTGGACCCCTTGCCAGCGCCCCGGATTTGCGCGACCGAGGGAGGCGAAGCTGCCACCGCAAAGCGCCCCATGACCCTGACCCTGCAAGATCCCCCCCTCCCCAGCCTCGCCCGGTTCCGGGCCCTGCGCGCTTACGGCGCCAAGGAAACCATGCTGCGCCGGATGGAGCTGGACCTGATCCGCACCCTGGACCTTCAGGGCGAGGTCCTGGATTTCGGCGGTGGCACCACCACCAATTACGCGCCACATCTGGCCAAAACCGCCACCTACCGCTCGGTCAACATCAACGAGGAGTTCAACCCCACCGATCTGGTGCAGGTGGGCGACCCCATCCCCTTCGCCGATGCCCATTTCGATGCCGTGATTACCTTCAACGTGCTCGAACATATCTACGACGACACAGCCTCCCTGCACGAGGTCACGCGGGCCCTCAAACCCGGCGGCACGCTCCATATCATCGTGCCCTGGATGTACCCCGTCCACGGCCACCCCGATGATTTCAACCGCCACACGCCGTCGTGGTGGGGCACCACCCTCGACGGGCTCGGGTATGAAGAAACCACCCTCCTGCCCCTGGTTTTCGGCCGCCGCACCTCGGCGCTGATGATCAAGGGCCGGGGCGATAAGGCGATCCGGGGGATTGTGGAAACCGGGGCCGCCCTCTTCGATATCCTGGAGGCCCGCGCGCGGTTTGCCGGAAAATCAAACTACGCGGGCCGCCGGGGCGAAACTGTCTGGTCCTCGGCGCCGGGCTGGTACATCCGCGCCCGCAAAGCCCCATGAGCAAGTTCGGCCCCTCCCGTGGCGAGTTGAAACTACGCCTGGCCATCAGCCTCGGCGGGCTGGCGCTGCTGATCGGTGCCTATGCGAGCCACGGGATCTCTGGTATCGCATCGCTGGAAATCGCGATCATCGGCGGGGCGTTCTTTGGCGGCTCCGCCCTGTGGTCGGCCTGGCAATTGCGAAAGGACCCGCCTGAATGAGTACCGGTCAAATCATCCGCCTGGCGCTGCAAGCGCTCGTATTCATCGCCTGGGCCTTCCTGATGTTCCGCACCCTGATGACCCTGCGCGCGCGCCAGGCCGATCAGGGCGGGCCACAGATCCCCACCGTGGGCGGCTTCTCGGGCCAGCTGAAATACTGGCTCACCAGCGAGGAGGACAAAAGCGAGCGCAAGACATTGTTCTTCCTCACCTTCGTGCTGATCGCCATGAACGCGATGAACATCCTGACGGCTCCATGACGCCTGAGCCTGCGACGTCCGGGCCTGTCACGTCAGATTTCACCTACAGCCCGCCCGACACCCCGCTCGATATTCTCCATGAGGATCACGAGCTGCTTCTGGTCAACAAACCCGCAGGCCTCCTCTCGGTGCCCGGCAAGGGCGACCACCTGGCCGATTGCCTGATCGCGCGGCTGCAAGTGGCTTTCCCCGAGGTGCTTCTGGTCCACCGCCTCGACATGGACACCTCGGGGGTCATGGTCTTCGCCCGCACCCCCCACGCCCAACGCCACCTGGGCCTGCAATTCGAGAAACGCCACACCAAGAAAGCCTACGTCGCCCGGGTCTGGGGCGAAGTTACGGAGAGGGAAGGCCACATCGACCTGCCCCTGATCGTCGACTGGCCCAACCGCCCGCTGCAACATGTGAATTGGGACACCGGCAAACCGGCCCAGACCGACTGGCGCCGGATGCGCGTGGAAGACGGCACCACAAGGATGCGCCTCTTCCCCAAAACCGGGCGCTCGCACCAACTCCGCGTCCACATGCGCGAAATCGGCCACCCGATCCTGGGCGATCCGTTTTATGCCACAGGCCCCGCCCGCGATTTCCCGCGCCTGATGCTCCACGCCGAAAGCCTGAAACTCCGCCACCCCGATGGCGGCATCGGCATGACCTTCCGCGCCCCGGTGCCGTTCTGACGCACCGCCCCCAACCGCGCGCTCCCTTTCATCTTGCCAAATACAACTCCCCGCCCCCTGCCCGACAGGCGGCTTCGCCGCCGTAAGGGGAGGCGTCCCTCCACCAGCCCCCCGCGCCGTCACCTCAAACCGAGCGCCCTACGGGAGGGCGGGAGGGGCGACGTTTGCGCTTTTTGCTTCGCAAAAAGCCGCAAACCAGCGTCTCCCCGCCCGCCCCAAACACCCCGCAAAAGAAAAGGGGCCGCGCCCGCAGCCCCTCTCTCTTCTCCCGCGCAAAACCTTTCCAAAAGGTTAACGCGAAACTGAAAATACATACTTATCCGACGCTTACGCAGATGCTCAAGCTTGATCACCCCCAGCCGGACACGGCCTTGGTCTCCAAAAACTCATGTAGACCAAACCGCCCGCCCTCGCGTCCGTTCCCCGATTGCTTGTACCCCCCAAACGGAGAGCCCTGGGCAAACCCCTGCCCATTGCCTTCCACCATCCCGGACCGCAGCTGCCGCGCCACCCGCCGCAGCTTTTCCACGTCCCCGGTCTGCACATAATTCGTCAGCCCGTACTCGGTATCATTGGCAATCGCCACGGCCTCGTCCTCCCCGTCAAACGGCATGATCGACAGGACCGGCCCAAAGATCTCCTCGCGGTAGATCGTCATATCCGGCGTCACGTCGGCAAAGACCGTCGGGCGAATATAGTAGCCCCGGTTCAGGTTCTCAGGCCGCCCCACACCGCCCGCAATCAGCCGGGCACCCTCGTCGATCCCCACCTGGATCAGATCCTGGATCTTGTTGAACTGCACCTCGCTGACGGCCGGCCCAATGTGCCGCCCCTCTTCCGAGGCTGGCCCCACAGTCACCTTCGCCGCCGCCTCCGCCGCCTGCTCCAAAGCCTCATCATACCGAGACCGCTCCACCAACATCCTTGTGGGCGCATTACAGCTCTGGCCCGTGTTCCGGAAACAGCGGATGACGCCCTGCTTCACTGCCTTCTCATCGGCATCGGCAAAGATGATATTCGCTCCCTTGCCGCCCAACTCCAGCGAGATCCGCTTGATCGTCTCGGCCCCGGCTTTCGAGATCAACCGCCCCGCCCGGGTGGAGCCCGTGAAGCTCACCATGTCCACGTCCTTATGCGCCGACAGCTGGCTGCCCACGCCCGGACCGTCCCCGTTGACCATATTGTAGACGCCCGCGGGCACGCCCGCCTCGTCCATGATCTCGGAAAACAAGATGCCCGACAAAGGCGCGATTTCGGATGGTTTCAGCACCATCGTGCAACCGGTCAGCAGTGCCGGAATGACCTTCAGCACGATCTGGTTCATCGGCCAGTTCCAGGGCGTGATCAGCGCGCAGACGCCAATCGGCTCATACACCGTCCGCTCCCCCGGCGCCCAGTCGCCCAGGGGATGATCCCAGACAAAATCCTTCGCCGCGCGAATGAACCCCTCCAGGTGCCAGGACCCCGCGCCCACCTGCTGTGCCCGCGCCAGATCCTGGGGCGCGCCCATCTCTTTCGAGATCGCCTGGGCCATAGCCTCGGACCGGGCCTTGTAGACCTCCAGCACCTTTTCCGCCACGGCGATCCGCGCTGCCGGATCGCTCACGCCCCAGCTTGCGAACGCCCGGCGCGCAGCAGAAACCGCCGCATCGGTATCGGCCTGATCCCCGAGCGAGATTGTTTCGCAAACCTCTTCGGTCGACGGGTCGATGACCGCCAGATCGCGGGCCTGTACCGGGGCCACCCATTTGCCGTCGATGTAGAAGTTCTTTGCGTTGCTCATGGAAGCCTCCCGTCTGTTTCGCGCGGGACCGTGACAGCGGACGCGCCAAGGCGCAAGTCCCGCCGGACCATCGCGCGCGCCCGCCGCAGAACACCCGTCCGCGCAGGCGCCCCTGCGCGCAATCGATCCTCTTTTCTGTGATGCCCTCCCTGACAACCCGCATCGAAATGCTTAGGTTTCGCAGTGACATCGATTCTGACGGCAAAAAGGAGAGCACCCCATGGGCCTGCGCATCAATGACGAGATCCCGAACATCACGGTCGAAACCGACCACGGCACCACAACGCTCCACGATTTCGTGGGCGACCAATGGGCGATCCTGTTCTCCCACCCCAAGGACTTCACGCCGGTCTGCACGACTGAATTCGGCGCCGTGGCGCAGCTGGCCGACGAATGGGCGGCGCGGAACACCAAGGTCATCGGCGTCTCGGTTGATGGCGTGGAAGAGCACAAACGCTGGAAGGGCGACATCCAGTCCGTCGCGGGCGCCGAGCCGACCTTCCCGATCATCGCAGACCCCGGCCTTGAGGTCTCCAAAGCCTTCGACATGCTGCCCGCCGAGGCCTATCTGCCCGACGGGCGCACCCCTAATGACACCGCCACGGTGCGGTCCGTCTTCATCATCGGGCCCGACAAGAAGCTGAAACTGACGATGACCTACCCGATGAACGTGGGCCGCAACTTTGCCGAGGTTCTGCGCGCCCTCGATGGCCTGCAGACGGCGGCGAAAGAGAACGTGGCAACCCCCGCCAACTGGGTCCCCGGCCAGGACGTCGTCGTGCCTGTCGCCGTGTCCGATGAAGACGCCATCGCGAAATACGGCAGCATCGATACCAAGCTGCCCTATCTGCGGATGGCGAAGCTTCCCGGGTGAAGGGACGCAGAGCGGGTTTCACCCCCCGCACCAAACACAAAAAGCCCCGGCCAATCGGTCGGGGCTTTTTTTGCGATTTCTGGCATGCGGCCCGGGGCCACCCGTAGGGTGCACATTCATGGTGCACCCATGGCCGATCAGCTGTGCAGGATCGCCCGGCTGCCAGTGCGGATATTGTCGGCCAGCTGGATCACGTGATCATTGACCAGACGCACACAGCCCGACGAGGCAGAGGTGCCGATGGACCAGGGCTGCGGCGTGCCGTGGATACGAAGGTAGGTGTCGCGGCCCCCGGCATAGAGGTACAGCGCCCGGGCACCCAGCGGGTTGTCGGGGCCGCCGGGCACGCCTTCGGCGTACTGGGCGTAGACCTCGGGCTCGCGGCGGATCATGTTCGCGGTGGGCGTCCAGGAGGGCCACTCGGCCACGCGCTGGATGCGGAAGTTGCCGGGCTGGTAGAGACCCGCACGGCCCACGGCCACGCCGTAACGCATCGCGGTGCCGCCCTCTTCGATGTGATACAGGAACCGGGCTGTCGGATCGACGTGGATGTCGCCGACACGCAGGCCGCCGTTGGCCGCCACGCGTGTGGGCATGAAACGCTCATGCAGACCCCAGGGGTTCGGGCCGGTGTTGCCCGCAACGTCCAGGGCCTCGTCAATCTCGATCCCCACGGCATCCTGCGCGAAAGCAGGCGCAACAAGCGCGCCTGAGAACAGCGTCGTGGTGGTGGTGATAAAATGGCGGCGCGTCAGCATTGTTTTCGGTCCTAAACGGTCGTCGTATGGAATCAGTAGCCCTAATGTCTCAACCGTGGGGCCTGTGGACAAGTCCCCACGGCGTCGCTTTTAGTCACATCTGCGTAAGGAAATCCTGCACCCATTGGGCCTTTGCCGGTTTTTTCGGCAAATCTTGGCAAAATCGACACGCTGACGCGCGCTTTGGGGCGGGTAAACAGGCCGTGATGCACGCTGCCAAACCGCGCTGCGTCCTTGCGCTTTGCGGATTAGGCAAACAGAGTTGGCCATGGAACACGGCACCTCCTCCCTCGAAATCGTCCTGCTTGGCGTGCTGATCTGCGCGGTCGCCTATGCGCTTTTGACCCGGGCAATCTCAAAGACGATCCTGACGCTGCCGCTGATTTTCGTGGCCCTCGGCTACCTCTGCGCGCCTGTTACGGCGTCGCTCGGGACGACGGAAGACCTGCGCGGCTCTGCCCGGCTTCTGGCCGAGATCACGCTGGTCCTGATCCTGTTCGCCGACGCCAGCCATGTGCGGTTTGCGCAGTTGAGAACCAGTTTCACGCTGCCCCTTCGGATGCTGATCCTGGGGATGCCCGGCACCATCGCGCTTGGCACCTTGGTGGTCTTCACGATCTTCCCCGAAGGCGGCCTTGCCCTCGCGCTGTTGACCGCCGCGCTGCTGACCCCCACCGATGCCGCCCTTGGGCAAACCGTCGTTTCCAGCCCCGACGTGCCTGCGCATCTGAGCCAATCGATCAACGTAGAAAGCGGGTTGAACGACGGCCTGGTGCTGCCCTTCGTGCTGTTGGGCGCGATCATGGCGTCCTCGGCGATGCAGGGCACCGAGGGGTTGGCGCTGATGGCGGTGACGCAGATTATCCTCGGCCCCTTCGTTGGCATTGCGGTGGGCTGGGGCGTGGCGCGCGCCCTGGATCTTGCCCAGAAGCGCGCGTTGATCGTGGAAAGCGCCCAAGGGGTCGTGTTCATCAGCACGGCCCTGATCAGCTTCCTCGCCGCCGAATTGATCGGCGGCAACGGCTTCATCGCGGCCTTCGTGGCGGGCGCCGTCTTCGGCAACACCTACCGCCACGACATCCACTTCATCCGAGAGTTCATGGAGGGCACCGGCCAGCTTCTGACCATGTCCGCCTTCCTCGTCTTCGGGGCGCTGATGTTGCCCGACGGCCTGTCCCACTTCACCTGGTCCACCGGCCTCGTGGCGTTATCGATGCTGACCCTCGTGCGGATCGTGCCGATCTTCCTGTCGCTCGCAGGCACCGGCTTGCCCGCGCGCGAGAAACTGTTCCTGGGCTGGTTCGGCCCCCGCGGCCTCGCCTCGATCCTGTTCACCCTGATCATGATGGACGAGTTCGAATTGCCCGGCGAGGAAGAGCTTCTGGCCTGCGTCTCCCTCACCGTCGCGTTGTCGGTCCTGCTCCACGGGGTTAGTGCAACGCCGCTGGCCAAGCGCATCGGGCGGGGGTAGCGGCTGAGGCGTCAGGCGAAAGACTATGCGTTAGGGGCTGGAGGCGCGAGGTTAGCTTCGCCCGGTGTAAGCTTTACGAAACTGTGCCTCCTTCAATTGAGAAGTGTCTTTAGTTTTTCTAAGAGTCGATCCAAATCGGATTCAAGTCCACCGTCAAACTCATGGACGTCAAATAGTGGGCCAGAAACCAAGGGTGGATAAATATAAAGCTCGAACCGGCCATCAAAGACCTCAATATCTACCAGCGGGTCTTTCCACGACAGTATCGTAGTTTCCCAGAAACCACGCCCGGCGGATTTCGGCATCAAATTGAGAGGCCTAAGAATTCTCAGTAAAGACTCCGCATTCTTCTGGGAAGCAATTGTAGGAGCGGATCTACCGCCCCAGTCTACTTGGACGCCATCCCAAATACTGTCGTCTTCGGACAACCCGTTCCTACTGCACATGAGATTTGTCCGCTCTTCTTCAAGCATTCCACCATCAACAACTGTACTTAATCGACTGGCATTTGTCTTGGTACTGAATGACCACAATGGGCCAAAATCCAAACTTTGACACACCACAAAAAAGGCCTCAGCGTTTCCGCCGGGGCCTTTTCCAATTCCATCGGGCGCGGGGTTACTCAGCCGCGACGCCCTCTTCGCCGGTCTCCTGGTTGACCATCTTCATGGCCAAACGGACCTTGCCGCGATCGTCGAAGCCAAGCAGTTTGACCCAAACCTCCTGGCCCTCGGAGAGGACGTCAGAGGGGTGGTTCAGACGCTCGTTCTTGATCTGGGACACGTGCACTAGACCGTCGCGCTTGCCGAAGAAGTTCACGAAGGCGCCGAAGTCGACGATCTTCACGACCTTGCCCTTGTAGATCTTGCCCTCCTCGGGCTCGGCCACGATCGAGTGGATCATGTCGTAGGCCTTCTTGATCGAGTCGCCATTGGGAGACGCGATCTTGATGATGCCTTCGTCGTTGATGTCGACCTTGGCGCCGGACACTTCCACGATCTCGCGGATGACCTTGCCGCCGGAGCCGATCACTTCGCGGATCTTGTCGGTGGGGATCTGCATCGTCTCGATGCGCGGGGCATGCTCGGAGAATTCACCCGCTTCGGTGGCCGCTTTGGCCATCTCACCCAGGATATGCAACCGGCCTGCTTTCGCCTGCTCCAGCGCCTTCTCCATGATCTCCTGCGTGATGCCGGCGACCTTGATGTCCATCTGCAGGGACGTGATGCCCGCTTCCGTTCCAGCCACTTTGAAGTCCATGTCGCCCAGGTGATCTTCATCCCCCAGAATATCCGACAGGATCCCGTAGGAGCCGTCTTCCTCCAGCACCAGACCCATGGCGACGCCCGCAACGGCGGCCTTGAGCGGAACGCCCGCGTCCATCATCGACAGAGAGCCACCGCAGACGGAGGCCATCGAAGACGAGCCGTTGGATTCGGTGATCTCGGACACCACGCGCACGGTGTAGGGGAAGTCGGTTGCCGCAGGCAGAACCGCCTGAAGCGCACGCCACGCCAACTTGCCGTGGCCGATCTCACGACGGCCCGGAGGGCCCACGCGACCGGCTTCACCCACCGAATAGGGGGGGAAGTTATAGTGCAGCAGGAAGTTGGATTTGAAGTTGCCGTGCAGCGCGTCGATGAACTGCTCATCGTCTCCGGTGCCCAGAGTGGTCACGCAGAGCGCCTGGGTTTCACCGCGCGTAAACAGGGCCGAGCCGTGGGTCCGGTTCAGGACCTTCGTCTCGGACACGATATCGCGGATCTCGTCCAGCGCGCGGCCATCGATGCGACGGCCATTCTTCACGACGTCAGAGCGCAGAACCGTGGACTCCAGCTTCTTCAAAGCCGCCGACAGGTTCGGGTCTTCCAACTGCTCTTCCGAAAGGCCTTCCTTCACGCCTTCCTTCACAGCAGCAACCGCTGCCTGACGCTCCAGCTTGTCGGAAATCGCATAGGCTTCGCGCATCTTCGCCTCGCCCGCTGCCTGAATGGCGGCAAAGAGCTCGGAATAATCGGGCGCCTCAAAATCGAAGGGCTCTTTCGCGGCGTCTTCGGCCAGATCGATGATCAGGTCGATGACGGGCTGGATGCTGTCGTGGGCGAACTTCACCGCACCCAGCATCTCGGCTTCCGAAAGCTCATAGGCTTCCGATTCCACCATCATGACGGCATCTTTGGTGCCTGCAACAACCAGATCGAGGCGCTGATCGGGGTTGTTGCGCAGATCGTGCATGTCGTCGATCTCGGGGTTCAGGATGTATTCGCCATCCTCAAAGCCGACGCGGCACCCAGCGATCGGGCCACGGAACGGCGCGCCGGAAATCGTCAGCGCAGCCGACGCCGCGATCATCGCGACCATGTCGGGGTCGTTGACCAGATCGTGGGACAGCACGGTGCACATCACGAGGGTTTCGTTCTTGAAACCGGGGACGAACAGCGGGCGGATCGGACGGTCGATCAGGCGGGCTGTCAGGGTTTCCTTCTCGGTGGGCCGCGCCTCACGCTTGAAGAAGCCGCCGGGGACCTTGCCCGCGGCGTAGTATTTTTCCTGGTAATGCACGGTCAATGGGAAGAAATCCATTCCGGGCTTTGGGCTTTTGGCGAACGTCACGTTGGCCATGACGCTGGTTTCCCCCAGCGTCGCAATCACGGAGCCGTCAGCCTGACGGGCCACACGACCGGTTTCCAGTGTCAGCGTCTCTTCGCCCCACTGGATCTCTTTCTTAACAATGTTGAACATCTAGTTTCCTATTCGAGGGCTCTCGCGGCCCCTGCCGCGTCCCTCATCCATATGGCGGCCCCATTGCCGCCGACCCCTGTCCTTTGCGAACGCCGGGATCAAAGCGTGTCGTCACAGATGTGAGGGCGCATACAGGACTTTGCCCGCTTTGCAAAGCCATGCCCTTTGCAAGGGGCAATATCTCGCGATAGCGTTTCCCGATTAATTTGAGAGGAAGTTTCTATGTCCCCTGCATTCCGGGCCCTTCTTGTGGCTGCAATCGCCAGTATTCCAACCACTGCCCCCGCCCAAGCCGTCGATGGCGCATCGGCCACGTGGCGCGCCCTTCCGGCGGTTGGCCGCTTTCTGCGCATGTCGCCAACCTATGACCTGCTCACACCGCCGTCTGGCGTCTCAGCGGGTGCCGCATCCGGCGGAGGTGGGTTTCGAGCTGATCTGGTGGAGCGCGCAAACCCTGCTTGCACCATCCGCGTGCAGGCCGGGTGGGTCCTCCAAGGCATACCTGTCGATGCCATCGGGCCCGTGATCCGTCAGGGGACCACCTTCAACGCTGGAATGAGCGTTGAGATCATCCAGGATGAGGCCTGCCTGCACCCCATCCGCGCCAACGTCACCGTGCGCCCGCTTGATGGCGTTTTGGGGTGCCAGGGGATCAACATGCCCTGGGCACAGCCTGCCTCCCTTCGCCTGATCCACTGGGCCGAAGGCGGCCCCGGCTATGTCGAGGCCACGGCTGAGGCCTTCCGAAACCGAGCAGAGGCGTTCGCCGAAACGACTCTTCGGGTAGACGACACGCGCACCGCTGGCGGTCACCATTACAACGCTCCCAGCGGCATCTTCCTAGCCCTGTTCTCCGTTGGGGATATGACCGGCGAAGCATGCTATCCCTTCGCCGTAAGCCAATAGACCCACGAGGGTCCCTGACCAAACCACAAACGCAAAAGGGCCGCCCAGTTCGGCGGCCCGACACCAATTCAGCTTGATTGGAAAGCGCCTTGGATCTGCGGGAAGGCGGGCTTCCTCTTACCTACAGAAGCTTCGCGATATCCCTCGCGAAAATCTGTCCAAACTGCAAATTGCCTTGTTGCATCGCTCTGTTCTTGAGCGCGCTTTGTATGGTCGCCTGCAGCACCTCCGGGTCGGACAAGGCACCAAACACTGCAGCGGCTTGTTCCTGTGAAACGCGCGCCGGAACGGGCGCGCGTATCGCGGGGTTGGTTTTCATTTCGCGCTCCACCCAGTGGAGGGCAACATCATGCCAGTTCAAGGCCCGCAAACCGACGACAAGGTGCAGTGAGTCCTCGTCCAACGTCTCGACACTGTGCATCACGCCGCGCGGAACATATAGCGCCTCCCCTGCCTTCAAGTGATACTCGGTCGGCGCGCGGAACTTCAGGTCAACCCCGTCCAACTCGCCCATTTCGAACATCACATTTTCCACCACCGGAGTCTGATCTACGGTCCAGATCTTTGACCCATGGACCTGCAACGCCAGCACATCGTGTTGGTCGAAGTGGATCGCGGTCCCCCGCCCATGGGCAGGTGTAAAGAATGCGTTCACACGGGCGCGGAAATACCCGGTGCGGCCCAGGCTTTGTACCAGGTGTCGCAGGCTCTGATCCCGCAAATGCATCTGGCGCGCGTAGATCGTCGTGCGCGCGGCTTTCAACCGAAGGATCTGATCCAAGGTCAGCACACCCTGCTCTGTCACAAAGGACGACCAATCCACGGGTGCGCTATCCTTCTCGCGATCTGCAAGGAACTTCAGATCAGCTTTGCTACCCCAAACCGTATCTCTCAAAACTTCATAGAACCGGGGCAGGTCAAAGCCGAGGTCCGGGAACGTACATTCCGTGAAATGTGCCGCGGACCGGCCCAGGTGGGTTTCGACGAAGCGGTGACAATCGTCCCTGTTCAGAATTTTGGCAAACAGATCAGGAGAGAGTGCGTCCATGGCCGGGTCGTCCTTGCAAATAGGTTTCGGCGACAGGCGTTGTGCTGCCTTCCACAGGCTAATGGAGGCGCAGCGCACAAAAAAGGCAAGGACTTGGTGCGACCGGGCGGCGAGCATTCACCGGGGGGCAAACACAAAAAGGGCCGCGTGATGCGGCCCCTCCGTAGCAGTGTAAGGCATGCCTTAGCGGCGGATGCCCAGGCGCTTGATCAGATCCTGGTAACGGGCCTCATCCTTGGCGCGGGTGTAGTCCAAGAGCTTGCGGCGCTGTGCCACCATCATCAACAGACCACGACGGGAGTGGTTGTCTTTCTTGTGGCTCTTGAAATGCTCGGTCAGGGTCGAGATGCGGCTGGTGAGGATGGCAACCTGAACTTCAGGGGAGCCGGTGTCGCCTTCTTTGGTGGCGAATTCCTTCATCAGGCGGGCTTTTTCTTCTGGCGTAATCGACATCGGGGTCTCCTTAAGGGTTAGAGTTATGGCGCAGGCCGGGATGTCGTCCAGCAAGGCCCATGGAGGGTCCGCTCGAGCCGAGGCCCGATGCAGATGCGCGCAGCTACACCGAATCATTGCGCGAGGGAACCCCCCCGCGAACAGATGCGCCGCCGCCGTGCGCGAATGCGTTAACCACAGCCAAAGATTCACCGCGAATTTGGTAGAAATCTTGGGTATGAATGTGCCGGGGCTTTAGCTTTCGATAAGGCCTGACCCGTAGAAACGGATCATCAGGTGATCTTTCCTGCGACTGGCCGCATCTTCATGCCGCCAAGCCGCACGGTCATCCGGTTGTTGCCAGAAGGCATGGGCCAGGCCCGTCGCACAGTCGCGGCAGACCTGAACATCCAACGCCCGCCATTCCACCGCCCGCTGTCAATTCCAAGACCGGACAACCCGAGGGATCTGCCATGATCGTCGCCGGAAGTGTATTTGCTTTGCTCCTGATGGGGCTTGCTGTCGATGGGTTCGTGAACTCAGGCGACGATAAAGCCGATGATCCCGAGACGGACACCGGCGGCGAAGAAGACCTGTCCGATCAATCCGGCGAAGGCGACGGGCTGACCGACCTGCTGTTCCCGGGGGAGGCGCCCGAAGACGAGCAATCGGAAGCCGCCCTGTCCTACACGCCGCTCGACGCGATTGAGTTGGAGGATGAAGACCCGTCAACGCAGGAGGCCGAGGCTGAAGAAGCCGGGATCGACAGCGCCTGGACCAGTGCCGAAGCGGCAGCGCCCACGGCAGATTTCCTGGAAGTCCACACCGTGGCTACCTTCGAGAACGGCGAAGACGTGGCCTATGTCGACGGCTTCGACACCGCAACCGACACCCTGGTGCTGGAGTTTGAAGGCCAGCCCTCGGACGCGCCCGAGATTTCAGTTGAATATGACGCCGAAGAAGACGCCGCGATCGTGCTGGCCAACGGCCTGCCCGTGACTTTGGTGGAAGGCGCCGAGGGCATGACCGCCGAGCACGTCCGCGTTGTCATGGGCGGCGACGAAAGCGGTCTGGAGCCGCAGGTTATCCCCGATGCAGAGGGCTTGGCAGCTCTGGACCCCGGGGGCGATCCGCTGACGCCGCAAACGTCACCTCTGTTGGCTGAGGCCTTAGAGGCGCCCGATCCTGAAACCAGCGATCCGCAGATCCTGCCGGAAGCCGAGACGGTGCAAATCACGCCCCCCGATCCCGAGGCGGAGCCCTCTGGTCCCCTTACCCAATTCACCAACCTGACACCGCTGTTGCCCGATGATGCCATTATCGATGCCCTTCTGGATCAGGTAACGGGTGAGTTGACCTCCGCTGGAGGCGTTGAGGAAATGTTGGACGCCCGCACCGGCATCGACGACGCCTTCGGCACCGGCGGCGAAGACGCCCTGACCGGGTCCCTCAACGACGAGATGATCACCGGCAGCGACGGGCAGGACGCATTGTTCGGCAATGAAGGCGATGACACGCTGATGGCCGGGCCCGGCAATGATGAGATCCACGGCGACATCGGCAACGATGATCTGCAAGGCGCGCAGGGCGTTGATTTCCTTGACGGCGGCGAGGGTCAGGACACGCTCGACGGCGGCGGCGATCGCGACCTTCTGTTTGGCGGCGACGGCGATGACGTGCTGTACGGCGGCGCGGCCAATGACTTCCTGCAAGGCGGCATGGGCGCGGATATGCTCAACGGCGGCTCTGGCGATGACGTGTTGGATGGGGTCTTCGGCGACGGCAACCGTGACATGGATGATGCCGATGTGCTTTGGGGCGGCGCGGGCGATGATCATCTGATCATCGGCCAGGGCGACACGGCCCACGGCGGCGAAGGGGCGGATACGTTCACCACTGGCGCATACGTCGAGAATGCCGAGTTCGCGGGCCATGTGACCGATTTCAACCCTGTCGAAGACCGCATCGAAGTGATTTTTGATCCCCAGGAAAGCCCTGATCCCGCGCTTGAGGTGATCGATTTTGCCGACGGCAGCGGGGCGGACATCATCCTGAACGGTGAGGTCATCCTCAGCGTTGCGGGCGCCCAGGGCCTCGACCCGAACATGATCGATCTGCGGGCGATGGCCTGAGGGCTCGGCACCTAGGGTGCGAAATGCGCCAACACTGCCGCTAGAACCGGTTCGGGCACCTCTTCCATCATGAAGTGGCCCGAGCCGTCGATCTCCTGCCCGGTGACATCCTCCGCCCAGTCACGCCAAACCCCAAGCGGGTCGCCGGTGCGCGCCGGAAACCCGCCTGCTGCCCACAAAAACAACAGCGGCGCTTTGATCTTCAAGCCTGCCGCCTGGCTTTCCGCGTCGATGCGACGGTCCACCGTGGCCCCGGCCCGGTAGTCGTTGCACATGGCCGCGACCCGCAAAGGATCAGCGCCCTGGGCGCGGTAGCTGTCCAACGCATCGGACCCGAACGCGCTGAGGCCCGGCGCCTTCGACCAGGCGTCCAAGGTCCAATCCATATAGCCCCGCCCATCAGCCAGGATCATCCGTTCCGGCAGCGGGGCGGGCTGCGCCAGGAAGGTCCAGTGATACGCGGCAAGCGCCAGCTCCGCGTCCCAGGCCGCCCAGAAATCCCCCGTCGGCACGATCTCGATAATCCCCAAGCGCTCCACGCGATCCGGATGATCCAGCGCCAGGCGGTACGTCACCCGCGCGCCCCGGTCGTGCCCCAACACATGGGCGCGCTCCAGCCCCAGAGCATCCATCAAACCGACGATATCCAGCGCCATCTGGCGCTTGGAATAGGCGTCGATACCCTCGGGCGCATCGCTATCGCCGTAGCCGCGCAGGTCCGGCACGATCACGTCGAAGTGCTCTGCCAGACGCGGTGCGATCCTCTCCCAGCAGCGGTGGTTCTGAGGAAACCCATGCAAAAGGATCAACGGCGCCCCCGATCCGCCCCGATGCACACTCAGCTCAATGCCGCTCAACGCCACGCGCGACGCGGCAAATCCCTCGATCGCCATCCCCTATGCCTCCCAGATCTGCGGCTGCACCGCATAGCCAATGTACAAAGGATGCTTCGGATGACCGGCCTTGGACAGGCCCAAATGCAGCAGTTCGCGCCCGGTGCCGCGCAGCAAAGCCTCCACCTCAGGCCCCCGCCCCAGGTGTTCCCCGTGGGTGCCCCAGGCGCAGATCACCGAGGCGCCCCAGTCGAGCCCCTCCAGGATCGCCGCATCGTTGCCGGGCCCCACCGGGTCCTGCGCCCGCCGCATGTCGCGCGGGTCCGTGGCGCGGTAGGCGAAGATGTTGAGCACCCGGAACGCGCCAAACCCCAGCGCGCGGGACCGCCGCTCGCAACGCTCCACCGTTGGGTCATTCTGCACCTCGGTCGCGGTCGAGGGGTTCAGCATGATGAACACGGCCCGCGCACCCTCCCGGTCCCACACCCGCGTCAGTGCGTAGCGGTACAACTCACAGTCCGAGTACACCGCCACAGAGGCCGCATCCCCCTTCAGATGCTCTCGCTCGATCATGGCGCTTTCCCCTCGTCATTCTGCAAACACCCACATCCACCAAACGCCCGAACATCAACAATTGCGCGCCGGGCCGTCACGCGACGGGGTGGGTGGGCGGGCGGCGCGTGACGGCCCGTCCCGGCCTCACAAATTGAACACCCGCTCGGGATGCAGCTCGCCGGACCGATACCGCCCAACGGCCACGGGCACCCCGTTCAAGGACGCCCAGGCCAGATCGCCATATTCCACCGCCCCGGGCAAGACACCCCCGGGGTTCCCGTTGCGCAACCGGGCCGCGCCCGCGTCCGTGGCGCGCAATTCCGGCAGCGCGTGCAGCGCCATGCCCACCGGATGCAACAGCGCGTCGATCTCTTCGGTGCGCGCCAGTACTTCCACCCGGTCCAATCCAACCGCATCCTCAATGTCAAACGGCCCCACCCAGGTCCGCCGCAGCCACAACACATGGCCCAGACATCCCAGGGCGTGCCCCAGATCCCGCGCGATGGACCGCACATAACCGCCCGAGCCGCAGACAAATTCCAGATCCACATGGTCCGCATCGGGGCGCGCGATCATTGACAGGCTTTCGACGTACAAATCCCGCGCCGCCAGCTCCATCTCGCCGCCCCCGCGCGCGATGTCATAGGCCCGCTCGCCAGCCACCTTCACGGCCGAGAACTGCGGCGGCACCTGCTGGATGTCGCCCACAAACGCGGGCAAAGCGGCTGCAATCTCCGCGTCCGACGGGCGCGCGTCCGAGGTTTCCAGCACCTCGCCCTCGGCATCATCGGTCTTGGTAGACACGCCCAACCGCACCCGAAATTCATAGGCTTTCAGGTCGTCCCCCATATAGGCAATCGTCTTCGTGGCCTCCCCCAGCGCCACCGGCAACATCCCTGTGGCATCCGGGTCCAACGTGCCTGCGTGGCCCGCCTTTTTGGCGTCAAAGCACCAGCGCACCTTATTGACCACGGCTGTCGAGGTCAGCCCCGCCGGCTTGTCCACCAGCACCCAGCCCGAGATATCGCGGCCCTTTTTTCTGCGTGCCATGGGCCGCTCCCCTCCAGATCAGAGCGGCGAGCTACCCGTCGCCCTGGCCCCCGTCAACCGCATCAACCACAACGCCGATGATCGGCCCCACGGGAAACCCCAGGTCCGAGCGTCCGATCTCGGGCGCATGCAACCGCGAGACACGGCCATCGAAGTAAAGCGCATTGGGGGTTTGCAGGTGATCGCGGAAGAACCGGGCGAAATGGTGGAAGTTGACCGCCTGATCGCTGATCACCATCCACATCCGATCGCCCTCGGCATTCACGCCCACACCGTTGCGGATGTTCACACTGTCGCTGTCGCGCAGGAACCTTGGGTGTAATTCGCCGTCGATCACCAGCATCGGACCCGATTGCGTGGCGTGACGACAGGCGGGGGGGCTTTGTTCGAACTGGCGGCTCTCGATCACCGCCGCTTCGCCCTCACCCAGGCACAACACGCCATTGGGCAGCAAACCGAAGTTCCCCGGCCCGTCCGAGGTGATGATCCGCATCTCCTGCTCGCCATCCTCGACATAAAGCCCGACCGGGGATCGGTCCTCGTGGAACATCCCCGCGTTCATCGCAATCGCAAGCCGCGCGCCCTCGGGCAGGGCGCTGTCGACACGGCCGAAGGTGCCCAACACGTTGCCCGCGTCATCGCGCAGGAACAGGCGGACATCGGATTGTGTCATCTCGACTTCGCAGGCGGTGAATTCAGCGCCGTCAAACAGAACCGTCTCGCATTGGGCGCCGCTGATGGTGGGCGCGAAAAGGAAGGTGAACAGGGCAACGGCGCGGATCATACCTCTCCTCCTTCTTCCTCGGCCTTTTCCACGTCGCGGCGCACTTCGGCGCGCGACAGCATTTCGCGGGTGGCGTCCATCTGGTCAAACGTCTGGTCGATCACGAACCGCAGGTCCGGCAGGTACTTCAGCTTCAGGTCCTTACCCAACAACCGCCGCAACTCGCCCTTGTTGCGCTTGAGCGCTTCAATCGCCTCGTCCTTGCCCGATCCGCCCAGGGGCATCACGTAAACCGTCGCGATCTTCAGATCCGACGAGGTCCGCACCTCCCCCACCGTGATCGACATGGCGTTAAGAACCGGGTCGTGGACCTCGGCCCGCGCCAGGACCGTCGACAACGTGCGACGGATCAATTCGCCAACCCGAAGCTGTCGTTGCGACTTGCTCGGACCGTTCTGGTTCTTGCTGCGTGCCATGGCTCGATTTCCCCTCACCCCAGAGGTAGGCCATGAGGGGCCGTCCCGCAAGCTGGCGCTTCCTTGTTCGGCAAGGTTCCGTTACGACCGACAACGAAGCGGATGGAGGGTCACATGGACACAATTGGCATTGCCGTGATGGGCGCGTCGGGCCGGATGGGCCGGATGTTGATCGAAACGATCACCGCCTCCGACCGTGCGCATCTTGTCGCTGTCACGGAACGGGCGGGCCATGATTGGGTGGGCTCTGATCTGGGTGAGGCGCTTGGCGGCGCGGCCACAGGCGTGCCGGTGGTGGATGATCCGCTGGAGGCTATCGTGAAGGCCCAGGCGGTGATCGACTTTACCTCTCCGGCGGCCACGGTCGCTCACGCGAAATTGACCGCCCAGGCCCGCGCGGTCCACGTGATCGGCACCACGGGGATGAGCGAGGCGGATATCGAGGTGCTCGACGCCTGCGCCCGCCACGCCTGCATCGTGCGCGCGGGCAACATGAGCCTCGGCGTGAACCTGCTGGTGCGGCTGACCCAACAGGTGGCCGCCGCGCTGGACGAGGATTTCGACATCGAGGTCGTGGAGGCCCACCATCGCTACAAGGTCGACGCGCCGTCCGGCACCGCCTTGATGCTGGGGGAAGCCGCGGCCCATGGCCGCGGCGTCGAATTGAGCGACGTGAAAGACAGCGGGCGCGACGGGATCACCGGCGCGCGCGGCCGGGGGGATATTGGCTTCTCGGCGATCCGGGGCGGCGATGTGGTGGGCGAGCATGACGTGATCTTCGCCGCCGATGGCGAACGCATCGTTCTGCGCCACCTCGCCACGGACCGGGCCATCTTCTCGCGCGGCGCGCTGAAGGCCGCACTTTGGGGTCAGGGCCGCGCGCCAGGGCATTACTCGATGATGTCGGTGCTGGGGCTCGCTTGAAGCGTCCCCCCGTTGGCCTAGCTAACCGATCCTATTGATCGGAGGCACCACCATGTCACTACGCATCACCGCCCTCGCGGTCCTCATGGCCGCAGCGCCCCTGCCCGCCTTCGCGGACCTCGCCCGCATCACCGACCGCGCGGCATTCGTCAGCGCCGTGCAGGGCCGAGAGCTCAGCCGCATTGGCATCAGCCTGCGGGTTGCGCCCAACGGATCGATCTCGGGCCGGGCGCTGGGGCGCGACGTCACCGGCACCTGGACCTGGGAGGGCGGCATGTTCTGCCGCACTCTGGACGCCGGGGACAGGCAGTTTGCCCGCAACTGCCAGGTCGTCAGCGCCGACGCCAGCAGCATTCGGTTCCACGCCGACCAGGGCACCGGCGACATCGCCGATTTTCGCATCCGGTAACACCTGGGCGCCGAAAACTCTTGCAAGAGTTTTCCCACGCCCCTTCAGGGGCGTGATCAGATCCTTCCAAGGATCTGGCCTGGCCGCGCCGGCAGCGCCTCAAAAATCGACGGCAATGCCCTTCCGCTCCCAATCGCCATAGCGCACCGGTTCGGGCCCATCGCGCCCCCCCAGCTCCTTCGGCATCTCAGCGGCTTTCGCCTTCGCCCGGCGTTCTTCCGCTTCGGCCAAAGCGCGTTGGGCTTCGGGGCTCAGGTCTTTCGGCTCACTCATCGCGGGGTCTCCGGCTTGTGTGTCTTGCCTACCTGATATACGCGGCGAAGCTCTCGGAACAAGGATTTGCCCCATGAAAGCGCGCCCCGCCGCCCTTATCCTGCTTCACGCCGTCCTGCGTGAGCGTCAGATCCTGGGGCAGGTCGAGGTGCCCGCAACGGGCGCCGATGCCGCGCGCGCGAGCCGTTTGGCGCTGACGGTGTTGCGCAACCTGGGTGCCGTGGATGCGGTGATCAAACCCTACACGACGCGCAAACCACAGATGGGCGTCCACAACCTGCTGCGTCTGGGCGCGGTGGAACTGCTGGTGAATGGCGAGGACGCCCACGGCGTCGTCAGTGACATCGTGGGCATCGCCAAGACCCAGCCCCATACGCGCAAGGCGTCCGGCATGGTCAACGCAATCCTGCGCAAGATCGCCGTGGAAGGGGCGGAGGCCTTCGCCAAGGCCCCGCCGCAGCGCTTGCCGCCTTGGCTCGACAAAGCGCTGCGCAAGCGGATCGGGGCCGAGGGGATCAGAGCCATCGAACGCGCCCAGGCAAAGACGCCGCCGATTGACCTGACACCGCGCGACGCGAATTTCACCCTCGATGGCGCGGATGTACTGCCCACGGGCTCACTGCGTCTGCACAACCATCCGCAAATCAGCGCGCTGCCGGGCTATGCGGAAGGTAAGTTCTGGGTCCAGGACGCGGCCGCAGCCCTTCCGGTCAGGCTACTGGGCGAGGTCACAGGCAAATCCGTGCTGGACCTTTGCGCCGCGCCGGGCGGCAAGACCCTGCAACTGGCCGCGGCGGGCGCCGAGGTCACGGCGCTGGACATCTCCGGCCCGCGCCTGCGCCGCGTGGCCGAAAACCTCGCGCGCACGGGCCTGAACGCCACGCTGGTGACCGAGGATGCCTTCCAACACAAAGGCACATACAACGCCATCCTGCTGGATGCACCCTGTTCGGCCACCGGCACCATCCGCCGCCACCCCGACCTACCCATCGTCAAGGACGGCTCCGAGATCGAGCCGCTGACCAAGCTGCAGATGCAGCTGATCGACCACGCGCTGACCTTACTCAAACCCGGCGGAACGCTGGTCTATTGTACCTGCTCTCTGCTGCCCGTCGAAGGCGAGTTCCAGGTCAAGGCGGCCCTAAACCGCCACGACGCCCTCAGCGTGCTTCCCGCTGATCCCACGGCCCTCGGCGGCGATGCCGGTTGGGCCAGCGAAGAAGGCGGCCTGCGCCTTTGGCCGTCGATGTGGGCCGACAAAGGGGGCATGGACGGCTTCTATATGGCCGCACTGCGCTTGGCGTGATATCCCCCCGCTGACCTCGCCAAGAAACACCCGCACCCCATGTCCGAGCCGATCCCCCCGTCCCCCGCTAGGCCCCGCCCGCGCGACAGCGCCGGGGCGCGGCTCAGCCGCAGGTGGGCCGCTCTGGTCGCGGGGTTGGGGCCGCGGATGCAGGGGTTTTTGTGGCAGCCGGAACCGCGCTTTCCCGGATCCGCGGCGCGCGGGCGGCAGCTTCTGGCGGGCAACTTCCGGCTTGGCGGCACGCTGATCGAAGCGCCGGACACCAGCCCCTGGGACATCACGCCCCCCAATGACGATTTTGAGGCCGCGCTGCACGGCTTCGCCTGGCTCGACGATCTGGCAGCAGTCCCGGATGGCGCGGGCCGGGCCCTGGCTCAACTTTGGCTGGCAGAGTGGATCGCGCGATACGGCAAGGGCAGCGGGCCGGGCTGGAGCGTCGATTTGACGGGCCGCCGGCAAATCCGCTGGATCACCCACGCCCTATTTCTGATGAACGGGCAGCGTCCCCCCGACGGCAAGGCGTTTCACCGGACCCTGTCCCGCCAGACCAACTTCCTGATCAAGCGCTGGCCCCGCACGACGCCGGGCCTGCCCCGGTTCGAGGCGCTGACGGGCCTGATCTATTCCACCTGTGCGCTGATCGGGATGGAGACCGGGCTGAACCCGGCCCTGAAAGCCCTGGCCCAGGAATGTGCCACGCAGATCGACGCCCAGGGCGGCATCGTCACCCGCAACCCCGAAGAACTGCTGGAGGTCTTCGTGCTGCTCACCTGGATTGCGCAGATCCTGCAGGAAACCGGCAAGCAGGCAGACCCTGCGGTGGACACCGCGATCCTTCGCGTCGCCCCGACCCTCCGTGCGCTGCGCCACGCCGACGGCAGCCTCGTGCGCGCCCACGGCGGCGGGCGCGGCGCGCCGGGGCGGCTGATCGGCGCGCTGGTGCAATCGGGCGTGCGACCCGCGCGGATCAAGGGGCTGGCGATGGGTTACGCGCGCATGGCCTCGGGCCGGGTCACGGTGATCGCCGACGCCGCGCCGCCGATGATCGGACCGGGCTCCACCAACGCCCATGCGGGCACGCTGGCGTTCGAGATGGCTTCTGCCAATCACCCGCTGATCGTCAACGCGGGCTCGGGTGCCGCGTTTGGGCCGGAATGGCGCCGCGCGGGCCGCGCCACCGTCAGCCATTCCACCGTGTCGCTGGAGGGTTATTCCTCGTCCCGGTTTGCCTACAAGGCCTCGGACGTGCCGCCCGAGCGGCAGGGTTTCGCCGAGGGTCCCAGCGATGTCTCGATCCAGGTCTCCGAGATCACCGGCGGCGAAGGCATCGTACTGTCCCACGACGGTTGGCGACGGACCCACGGCCTGGTGCATCTGCGCTCGCTCACGCTTGAAGATCACGGCAACCTCTTGCGCGGGGAAGACGGGCTAGCCGCGCTGGACGGCCACGACCGGGACCGCTTCACGCGGGTTAACCGCAACCTGCCCTCGGACGTAGGCCTGCGTTTTGCGGCGCGCTTCCACCTGCACCCCGACGTGCTGGTGGAACTCGACATGGGCGGGGCCGCCATTTCGCTCACCCTGCCCACCGATGAGGTCTGGGTCTTCCGCCACGGCGGCGAGGCGAAGCTGGACATCATGCCCTCGATTTACTTCGACACCACCCGCCTGAAGCCGCGCGCGACAAAACAGATCGTTTTAACGTCCCGCGTCAGGGGGTATGGAGCGGCTGTCAGCTGGTCCATCGCGCGCCCTTCTGCGCTTTTGCCCGCCCCCGACCTGTCCTTGTGAGCCATCGCCGGGATGCAGCCCAGAAAAAATCATGAAAGCCTGCCCCATGCCTACCCAGTCCGATCCCGCCCCCCAAGATATTGCTCAAGTCGGGCGCGCGCTCCTGTCGGTTTCCGACAAGACCGGGCTGATTGATTTCGCCTCTGATCTGGCCGCGCGCGGTGTGGAGCTTCTGTCGACCGGCGGCACCGCCAAGGCGCTGCGCGAGGCCGGGCTGGCGGTGCGCGATGTGTCCGAGGTCACGGGGTTCCCCGAGATGATGGACGGGCGGGTCAAGACTCTGCACCCGATGATCCACGGCGGTCTGTTGGCGCTGCGCGACAACGACGCCCATGTCGCGGCGATGGAGGAACACGGCATTGGTGCGATCGACCTGTTGGTGGTGAACCTGTATCCGTTCGAGGCGACCGTTGCGGCAGGCGCGGATTATGACACTTGCATCGAGAATATCGACATTGGCGGCCCCGCAATGATCCGCGCGGCGGCCAAGAACCACGGCGCCGTGTCCGTGCTGACCGACCCGTCCCAATACGCGGGTCTTCTGGAGGAATTGGACGCGCACAAAGGCACGTCCTTCCCGTTCCGCCAACGCATGGCCCAGGCCGCCTACGCCCGCACGGCGGCCTATGACGCGGCGGTGTCCAGCTGGATGGCGAGTGCCGCCGAGATCGCCACGCCCCCCCACCGCGCCTTCGCGGGCGCGCTGGCCCAGGAAATGCGCTACGGCGAGAACCCGCACCAAAACGCGGCGTTCTACCTCGATGGCTCGTCGCGGCCCGGGGTGGCCACAGCCGAGCAGCATCAGGGCAAGGCGCTGAGCTACAACAACATCAACGACACCGACGCGGCGTTCGAGCTGGTGGCGGAGTTCGACCCCAAGGACGGCCCGGCGGTGGCGATCATTAAGCACGCCAACCCCTCGGGCGTGGCGCGGGGTGCGACATTGACCCAGGCCTACAAGGCCGCGTTCGACTGCGACCGGACGTCGGCCTTCGGCGGCATCGTCGCGCTGAACCAGAAGCTGGACGCGGCGACGGCGGAAGAAATCGTGCAGATCTTCACCGAAGTGGTGATCGCGCCGGATGCGGACGACGCGGCCAAGGCGATCTTCGCGGCCAAGAAGAACCTGCGCCTGCTGACGACGGGCGGCTTGCCCGACCCGCGCGCGGCCTCGGTGGCCTACAAGCAAGTCGCCGGTGGGCTGTTGGTGCAGGACAAGGACACGGGCTTCGTCCCGGCAGGTGACTTGAAGGTGGTCACCAAGCGCGCACCGTCAGACCAGGAGATGGCGGACCTGCGCTTTGCCTGGACAGTCGCGAAACACACGAAATCCAACGCCATCATCTACGCCAAGGGCGGGGCGACCGTGGGCATCGGTGCGGGGCAGATGAGCCGGGTGGACAGCTCCACCATTGCAGCGCTGAAGGCGGCGCGGATGGGCACGGAATGCGGGCTGGCTGAGACGCCCGCGAAGGGCTCGGTGGTGGCCTCGGACGCGTTCTTCCCCTTCGCAGATGGCCTCTTGGCAGCGGCAGAGGCAGGCGCCACGGCAGTGATCCAGCCCGGTGGATCGATGCGCGACGCCGATGTGATCGCGGCGGCTGACGAGGCCGGGCTTGCCATGGTCTTTACGGGGATGCGCCATTTCCGGCACTAACGTGCCTGCGAAGGGCACCGCCCCTCCTCGCTTACGCTCCTCGCAGCGGCAATTAGTTCAATGAGGTCCCATGCGGTTTTTCTACCTTAGCGCTTTGTTCTGGTTCCTGATCGATCAGGGGTCGAAATACGGCGTGCTCTATGGCCTCAACCTGATCGAGCGGATCCATCTGGAGGTCTTCCGGCCGTTCCTCGTGTTCCACCTGGGCTGGAACACCGGGATCAACTTTGGCCTTCTGGCCGGGGGGCCAGAGGTCACGCGCTATGGCCTCATCGTGCTGGCGCTGTTGATCTGCGGCTGGATCTTCTATTGGGCCAGGACCGGGCTGACGCGGCCCCTGGCGCTGCTGAGCGCGGGCGCGGTAGTGGGCGGCGCGTTGGGGAATGCGCTGGACCGCGTGATCCACGGGGCGGTGATCGACTTTCTCAACATGTCGTGCTGTGGGTTCCAGAATCCTTACACCTTCAATATTGCCGATATCGGGGTTGTCGTGGGCGCCGTGGGGCTGATCGTTTTTGCGGAAGCCGAGAAGAAAGCGACCTGAAGATATACCCCGTGACGGGCGTTTGAAGATGCGCTAGACCAAGGGCGCAAGGAGAATTCGATGGCGATGCGCGCAACACTTCTGGTGATGATCACGACCCTTGGGCTGACGGCATGCTCGCAAGGGACGCCGACGCTGATGAACCTGCGCAACACGGAATCCGGGCCCGATGAATTCGCCATCGTGCCCACGAACGAGCTGGAATTGCCCGCAGATCGCACCACCCTGCCGACGCCCACGCGTGGCGGCACCAACCGTGCCGACCCCAACCCCGAAGCCGACGCCATCGCGGCCCTGGGGGGCGACATCACCCGCGCCAACCGCAGCGCGGGCGGACTGGTCAACCACGCCTCCCGCTTCGGCGTCGCGCCCGACATCCGCGGCACCCTGGCGGCGGAGGACCTGGAGTTCCGCGGCAACAACCAGGGCCGTCTGCTCGAGCGTGTGTTCGGCACCACCGTCTATTTCCGCGCCTACCGCGAGCAGTCGCTTGATCGCTACGCCGAGTTGGAGCGTCTGCGCCGGTCCGGCGTGCAAACGCCGTCCGCCCCGCCCCCAGGGCTCTGACAGCGCGCCGCCAACACCCAACGCGCCACAGGCTTTTTTGGCGCGACGGGGGAGGGCGGGTGGGCCGTTGCGCCAAAAAAGCCTTTTGCCAAACGCGCATCCATAACGTCTGCGTCAGAACTGTTGATGCGGCGATGAATCCCCATACATTCCTCCCCAACGATCAACCGTCCCGGAGATGCCATTTATGATCCGCCCCCACCTGGCAGGCGCCAGCCTCGCCCTCGGTCTGGCCGCCCTGCCCTTTGCAGCCAGCGCCGCCGGTGAAGTCACCGAGTTCACGCTTGATAACGGCATGCAGGTCGTCGTGATCGAAGATCACCGCAGTGCCGCCGTTACCCATATGGTCTGGTACCGCGCCGGGTCCGCCGATGAGATGCCCGGCCAATCCGGCATCGCACATTTCCTGGAACACCTGATGTTCAAGGCCACGGATGATCTGGAAAGCGGCGAGTTCTCGCGCGTAGTGGAAGCCAACGGCGGCTCGGACAACGCGTTCACCTCCTGGGATTACACCGCCTACCACCAGCGTGTCGCCGCCGACCGCCTGGGCCTGATGATGGAGATGGAGGCCGAGCGGATGCGCGATCTGGTCCTCAACCCCGCCGAGGTCGAGACCGAACGCCAGGTGATCCTGGAAGAGCGTGCCCAACGCACGGACACTTCGCCGGGGGGCCTTTTCAACGAACAACTCGCCGCCGCGATCCACCTTAACCACCCCTACGGTCGCCCGATCATCGGCTGGCGCCACGAGATGGAAGAATTGAGCCTGGAAGATGCCCGCGACTGGTACGAGACGCACTACCATCCCAACAACGCCATCCTTGTTGTGGCCGGTGACGCCACGCCCGAAGAAGTCCGCGCCCTGGCCGAGGAACACTACGGGCCGATCCCCGCGCATCCCGATATCGCCGCCACGGAATCGCGCGAGCGCCCGTCCGAGCCGCCCCATATCGCCGAACGCCGGGTGATCCTTGAGGATGCCCGCGTCGCCAACCCCTATGTCTCGATCAACTACCTCGCGCCCGAGCGGAACGCGGGCGACCAGGAAGAGGCCGCCGCCCTGACGCTGCTGGCCGAGGTCCTTGCAGGCTCCGGTTTCACCTCCGTGCTGCCGCGCGAGTTGCAGCTGGAAGACGAACGCTCCCTCTTTGTGGGTGCCTATTATGGCGGCACCAGCCTGGATACGACGACTTTCACCCTGATCAACCTGCCCCTGCCCGGCACGCCGCTGGAACAGGCCGAGGCCGATCTTCTGGCCGAAATCGATGAGTTCCTGGAAGAGGGCATCGACCCGGCGCAGCTGGAGCGGATCCGCTTCCAGATCCTCGCCGCCCAGATCTATGACGAGGATGACGTTGAAGGCCTGGCCCGCGTTTATGGCGCTGCCCTGACCTCGGGCCTGACCGTGGCCGACGTGCAGGCCTGGCCCGACGTGCTGGCCGCCGTGACGACCGACGATATCATGGAGGCCGCCCGCGCGATCTTCAGCCAGGGGGCCACGACAACCGGCTACCTGATGCGCCCCACTCCCGAAGAAACCGCAGAGGTGTCCCAATGATCGCCCGTTTCCTCACACCCCTCGTGGCGGCCCTCGCTTTTGCCGTGCCTGTTCACGCCAACATCATCGATATCGAGCCCGTCACCTCCGACGGCGGGATCGAGGCTTGGCTGGTCGAAGACACCTCCATTCCGTTTGTGGCCATGGACTTCTGGTTTGACGGCGGCGGCTCCATCGATGCGCCGGGCGCACGCGGTGCGGTGCATCTGATGACGGCGCTGCTGGAGGAAGGCTCCGGCGATCTGGACGCCACCTCTTTCGCCGAGCGGCTGGAGGGGCTGGCCGCGTCCTTCAGCTTCGACGTCTACCGCGATGAGCTGGTGATTTCCGTCCAGATGCTGACCCAGAACCGCGACGAGGTGCTGGCGCTTCTGCGCGATGTCCTGATGGAACCCCGCTTTGACGAAGATGCGGTGGAACGCGTGCGCGGCCAGGTTCTTTCGATCCTGGAGGGCGACGCCAACGACCCCGACACCATCGCAGGCGCCGAGTTCAACGCGCTCACCTTCGGCGACCATCCCTATGCCAGCCGCCTGGAAGGCACGCTGGAAAGCGTCGCGGCGCTCACCCGCGAAGACCTCTTTGCCGCCCACCGAAGCGCCATCGTGCGCGACCGCGTCTCCGTCGGCGTGGCGGGCGACATGACCGCGGAAGACCTCGGCCCGATCCTCGACGCGCTTCTGGGTGATCTGCCCGAGGCGGACGTGCCCCTGCCGGGCCTGGCAGAGGTCGCGGACACCGGCGGGATCACGGTGATCGATTTCGCCACGCCGCAATCCTCCGTCTATTTCGGCCACCGGGGCGTGGCCCGTGACGATCCGGATTTCTTCCCGATCTTCGTGGCCAACCAGATCCTCGGCGCGGGCGGCTATCGCTCTCGCCTGATGGCAGAAGTCCGCGAGGCCCGCGGATTGACCTATGGCATCAGCACCTGGGTCAGCCTCAGCAAATCGGCCCCGATGATCCAGGGCGGCTTCTCATCGTCCAACGATCTGGTGGCCGAGGCGATTGCCGTGGTGCAGGCCCAGTGGGCCGACCTGGCCGAGAACGGCGTGACGGTGGAAGAACTGCAGGCCGCGCAGCGCTACATGACCGGATCCTACCCGCTGCGCTTTGACGGCAACGGCACCATCGCGGGCATCTTGGCCGCGATGCAGGCCGACAACATGCCCATCGACTACATCGCCACCCGCAACGACAACGTGCTGGCGGTAACGGTGGAAGACATCGCGCGCGTCGCGGCTGAGGTGATCTCGACCGACGCCTTGCGCTTCGTGGTCGTGGGCCAGCCCGAGGGGCTTGAGCCGTCGAACTGAACACCGGGGCGGCGGGATAAGTCCCGCCGCCCGTCGCCGCCTCGCGCCCGCCAGAATCGGTTCCCTCTCGGACCCCAGCCATGCTACAAGTAGCGTCATGGCCGTCGCAGACCCCAACATAAGCGCCCAGATGCGCCCGGTGATCCGGCAACTCGACGAGGCGGCGATCAACCGCATCGCGGCGGGTGAGGTCGTGGAACGCCCCGCCTCTGCCGTGAAAGAGCTGGTGGAAAACGCCATCGACGCGGACGCGCGGCGTATCGTTATCGAGATTGCGCACGGCGGCAAAACCCTGATCCGCGTCACCGATGACGGCTGCGGCATGGCGGCAGAAGACCTGCCCCTGGCCCTGTCGCGCCACGCGACCTCCAAGATCGACGGCACGGACCTTTTGAACATCCATTCCTTCGGGTTCCGGGGCGAGGCTTTGCCCTCGCTCGGCTCTGTCGGGCGCTTGACGATCACCTCGCGGGCCTCCGGTGCGGGCCACATGATCCGCGTGGTGGGCGGCGCGCAGGAGGCCGTAAAGCCCGCCGCCCTGAACCGGGGCACGGTGGTCGAACTGCGCGATCTGTTCTTCGCCACGCCCGCACGCCTGAAGTTTCTGCGCACCGACCGGGCCGAGATGCAGGCGATCACGGACGTGGTAAAACGCCTGGCGATGGCAGAGCCGTCCGTGGGCTTCACGTTGAAGGACGTGACAGACGGCGAGCGCGTGACCTTCCGCGTCGATCCCGAAAGCGGCGATCTGTTCGACGCGCTGCGCGGTCGGCTCACGTCGATCATGGGGCGGGAGTTCACCGACAACGCGCTGGCCATCGATGCGGAGCGCGAGGGGCTGCGCCTCACGGGCTACGCCGCCCTGCCCACCTATTCGCGCGGCTCCGCCGTGGCGCAGTTCCTGTTCGTCAATGGCCGTCCGGTGCGGGATAAACTGCTGATCGGCGCGCTGCGGGCCGCCTATATGGATGTGCTCAGCCGCGATAGGCATCCGGCGGCGGTTCTTTTCATCAGCTGTCCGTCCGAGAGGGTGGACGTGAACGTACACCCCGCGAAGTCCGAGGTGCGGTTCCGGGAACCGGGCGTCGCGCGGTCCCTGATCGTCACCGGCCTGCGCCACGCCTTGGCCGAGGCGGGGCACCGGGCGTCATCCACCGTTGCTGACGCGACTTTGGGGGCGATGCGCGCCCCTCCTCAGGGGCCTCTGGGCGAGGCCCCTTCCTCGCAGCCGCCCCGTGTGTACCAGATGGACCGCCTTGGGCAGCCGCGCGGGTTCTCCTCCGGATTTGCCGAGCACACGCCGACGTGGGATGCGCCGTCGGCGCGAGTCGATGAGGCGGTGATCGACAGCGATGGCCCCCTGGGTGCGGCGCGCGCGCAGGTCCATGAGAATTACATTATCGCCCAGACGCCGGGCGGCATCGTGCTGGTCGACCAGCACGCGGCCCATGAGCGGCTGGTCTATGAGCGTCTCAAGACCCAGATGGCCGAGACCGGCGTCGCCCGGCAAGCCCTGTTGATCCCCGAGATCATCACCCTCGGCGCAGATGCGGAGCGGCTCTTGGACCACGCGGCGGAACTCGAACGCTTCGGCCTTATGATCGAGCCCTTCGGCCCCGGGACCATCGCCGTGCGCGAAACCCCGGCGATCCTGGGCGAAATCAACGCGGAAGCGCTATTGCGCGATGTGCTCGATGAATTGGCCGATCTGGGCGACAGCCAGACCTTGCAGGCGCGGGTGGAGGCGGTGCTCAGCCGCGTGGCCTGCCACGGCTCCATCCGCTCAGGCCGCCAGATGCGCGCCGATGAGATGAACGCGCTCTTGCGCGAGATGGAGGCGACACCCCTTTCCGGGCAGTGCAACCACGGGCGGCCCACCTATGTGGAGCTGAAACTGGCCGATATCGAGCGGCTCTTCGGGCGCACGTGATCCAGGTGGGCGATTTCGTGGTGGATCTTGGCGATCCCCTGACCCTGGCCGTCTTGGGCGGCGCGGCTCTGTTGGTTCTGCTGCTTCTCCTGATCCTCTCGGCGCTCCGAGCCGCCAAGCGCTCGGCGCAAGCGGTAGAGCCCTTGGCGCACCACATGGCCGCTCTCGGCCAGACAGTGCAGGCACTGGGGCAGGGGCAAGAGCGCTTGGCGGGCGGCTTGGCGTCGGTCTCGGACCATCAGGCCCGCGCCCAGGCGAGTATGCAGGAGGCGATGGAGCGGCGGTTGGAAGAGGTGCAAAAGGGCATGTCCGAGACGCTCCACGGAACCTCCACCCGCACCGCGCGCAGCCTGGGGGAGTTGCAGCAGAAGCTGGACCAGATCGACCGCGCCCAGGCGAAGATCGAGAAGCTATCAGGCGATGTCTTGGGCCTGCAGGATATCCTGTCAAACAAGCAGCGTCGCGGGATGTTCGGGGAAATCCAGCTCAACGACATCGTTTCGGGGGCATTGCCGCCCGACGCCTATGCGTTCCAGTCCACGCTGTCGAACGGCAAGCGCGCGGACGTCTTGATACGCCTGCCGAACCCACCCGGCCCCATCGTGATCGACGCGAAATTCCCGTTGGAGGCCTATGAAGCGCTGATGCGCGCCCCCGATGCCGAGGCTCAGGCCCGAGCCTTGCGCGACCTCGGCGCGGCAGTGCGGGTGCACATTAAAGCCATCGCCGAGAAGTATATCATTGAAGGCGAAACCGCCGACGGCGCGCTCATGTTCCTGCCCTCCGAGGCCGTCTACGCCGAGTTGCACGCCCGCCTGCCCGACGTGGTGCGCGCGGGCTTTGACGCGCGGGTCTGGATCGTCTCGCCCACCACCTGCATGGCCACGCTGAACACCATGCGCGCGGTGATGAAGGACGCGCGGATGCGGGAGCAGGCCGGAGAGATCCGCAAGGCCTTGCGTCAGTTGCACCGGGATGTGGAGCTGGTGGGCGAGCGCGCGGGCAAGTTGGAGGCGCATTTGCGGCAGGCGGGGGAGGATGTGGCGGGGATATTGACCGCGTCAGCCCGCGCCGGAAAACGGGCGGAGCGGCTGGATAACTTCGATTTCGAGGACATCGCCCCCGACGGGGCGGAGGTCGTGCCGCTGCCCCGCTAACCCCAAGCGCCCAGAGCCTTCGAAGGCTCTGTTGACGATTTTCGAAAATCGTCAGCGCGCGAAAGTTTCCGACAGGATCGCCTCCAGTGCGGCCACGTCATCGCCAGTAAAGGCGTCGGGCTGGTCACTGTCGATGTCGAGGACGGCGATGATGTCGCCCTTGGCATCGCGCACGGGCAGGACGATCTCGGACCGGGTCGAGGACGCGCAGGCGATATGGCCCGGGAAGGCGTCCACGTCAGCGACCAACTGCGCCTGCCCCGTGCGCGCGGCGGCCCCGCAAACGCCGCGGGAGAATGGGATTTGCAGGCAGCCGTGCCCGCCTTGGTAGGGGCCGATTTTCAGCAGTTCAGGCGCAGTCACGCGGTAGAAACCGGTCCAGTCAAAGCGGTCGTCGGCGTGGTGGATCTCACACGCGAGGGTCGCCATCAGGGCGACGGTATCCGTCTCGCCTTCGGTAAGGGACGCGATGGTTTTGGCGAGCATTGTGTAGTCGGCCATGGGGGGGTGCCTATGGGTATTGGTGGACATGAGGGGCCAGCCCCTCCTGTGCCTTTATCGAAGATAAGGGTCACATGCCCGGGATATTTGAAGAACGGGGGAATCGGGAAGACGGGGCCTCATGGGCGCTCGATCGCGATAGCTGTGCCTTCGCCGCCGCCGATGCAGATCGCGGCGATGCCGCGCTTGAGGTTGCGGGCCTCCAGCGCATGCAGAAGCGTGACGATGATCCGGGCACCGGACGCGCCGATGGGGTGGCCGAGCGCGCAGGCGCCACCGTTCACGTTCATCTTTTCGCGGGGGATGTTCATCTCGTGCATGAAGGCCATGGGGACGACGGCGAAGGCCTCGTTGACCTCCCAAAGGTCGACGTCGTCCGTTGTCCAGCCGAGTTTCGCGAGGAGTTTCTGGGTCGCGGGCACGGGCGCCGTGGGGAAGAGCGCAGGTGCATGGGCGTGGGAGGCATGGCCGAGGATGCGGGCGCGGGGGGTGAGGCCTTGCGCCTCGGCAACGGACGCGCGCGCGAGGGTCAGGGCAGCGGCCCCGTCGGAGATGGAGGAGGAGTTGGCCGCCGTCACCGTGCCGCCCTCGCGAAAGGCGGGTTTGAGTTGCGGGATCTTGTCGGGGCGGGCGTTGCCGGGTTGTTCATCGGTGGAGACTTCCGTGGCCCCCTTGCGGGTCTTCACCGTCACCGGCGCGACCTCTCCGTCGAAAGCGCCGGAGTTGATCGCCGACAGCGCATTCTCCAGCGAGCCCAAGGCGTAGGCGTCCTGCGCCTCGCGGGTGAACTGGAACGCCTCGGCGCAATCTTCGGCGAAAGTGCCCATGAGCCTGCCCTTATCGTAGGCGTCCTCCAACCCGTCGAGGAACATGTGGTCGAGCGTTTTCTGGTGGCCGATCCGCGCGCCGCCGCGCATCGCGGGCATCAGGTAGGGGGCGTTGGTCATCGACTCCATGCCGCCTGCCACGATCACATCGGCCTGGCCCAACGCCAGCGCATCATAGGCCATCATCGCGGCTTTCATCCCCGATCCACACATCTTGTTGAGCGTCGTAGCGGGCACGCTTTCGCCCAGGCCCGCGTGGAAGCCCGCCTGCCGCGCCGGGGCCTGGCCCTGGCCTGCGGGCAGCACGCAGCCCATCAACAACTCGTCTACCTGTGCGTTGCCGATGGCGGCCTTGATTGCCGCACCGCCCATTTCTGCCGCCGTGAGGGGCGAAAGCGCCCCCTGGAAACCGCCCATAGGCGTGCGCGCGGCGCCGGTAATAACGATTTGTTCCATCGATCCTCCAATTGGCGGCTTTGTGAAAACGAAATGGTAATCTTTGCTCGCTACGGTCCTAACAAATCCAGAGCACGAGGAACATCCGATGAATCTGACCTACACCCAACATGACACCGTTGGTGTCGTTCACATCGCTGATACCCGCCTCGACGCGAGCATTGCGATCCAGTTCAAGGAAACGTTCCGGTCGCTGACCGCCGATGGTGGGGATGTGATCCTGGACCTCACCGATGTGGAATTCCTCGACTCCAGTGGCCTCGGCGCCATTGTGGCCGTCTATAAGGCCCTGGGCACCGGGCGTCATATGGCGCTGGCAGGCCTGCAACCGCCGGTCGAAAAGGTCATGACCCTGACCCGGATGAACGCCGTCTTCGCGATTTTCCCAACGCTGGAGGCCGGACTTGCCGCCGCAGGCCCCACAGCGGCAGAGTAACATGAGCTCGGCGGCATGCGCTGGCAGCGCAGAGAATGATCCAATGGCGCGACGGGAGGATCGGACAATGTCACTGAGTAAGGCGTCCCCGGATGAGGGGTCCCCGAAGAAGGCGTCACCACCCCAGACGTCAGAGGCCGAGACGTCAGAGACCGGGACGTCACCAGCCGTAACGCCCGACATCTTCCACCGCTTCACCTCGGGCACCGTGCAGGTCCGCGAGGCCCTCGATCAGACCCGCGCGGCGACCCAAGCCGCTCAGATCGACACGGCCACCTGCGACACTTCCCAGATCATTCTGGGAGAGGTGCTCAACAATGTGGTCGAACACGCCTACCGCTTTGAAGAAGGTCACCCGATCGAACTGTCGATCTGGCTGACGGACGCAGGCCTTTGGTGCAAGATCCACGACCAAGGCGCACCGATGCCCAATGGCGTCCCGCCGGCGGGCGTCAGCGCCGCCATCGATGCCACAGACCGGGACGCCTTGCCCGAGGGCGGATTTGGTTGGGCCATGGTGCGGGAGTTGACCCAAGAGCTGCAGTATTTCCGCGTGGACGGCTGCAACGCGCTCTTGTTTCTCATTCCCACGCAGCCTTCCTGAACGGCGCGGCGGGTCTGGCCTTCCCGCGCACGCATGGGCTGCCGCCATGCTGTCCAACCATTTCCCGATCCCACAGGGCGCAAAACCCGCGTTCAGCCGCAGTGATTCGCACCTCAAAAGGCCGTCTACAGCACCGCGCCGCAAAACCTTCCCCACGGGAACACCCCTCAAAGCCCCTGTAAAACAAGCCCCATTCGCGCGGTCCCCCGCTCAAAACCGCCGCGCCACACAAGTGCCCCATTTTCTCCCAACCGCCGCCGCGATGCGCCGTCATACCCCTCCTCGTAGCTGCAGAGGCTTCCCTCGACACCGCGTATCAAAGCCCCCACCCAGTGCGCGATGTCGAGGTTCTCTGCGGCCACAAACCCTCCCTCCCCCAAACCACAACGCCTCTTGTCCCCAGCGCCAAGCGGATTAGGGTCCAGCCACGCAAGCGACGGAGGGACAACATGCGCGATTTTCACCGACCCGGGCGGTCAACCGTCTATGCCGACCAGGGTATGTGCGCCACGTCTCACCCGCTGGCCGCGCAGACCGCAGTCTCGATCCTGCAACAGGGCGGCAACGCGGTGGACGCCGCCATCGGCGCCGCGATCCTTCTGGGCCTGTGTGAGCCGCAAAGCACCGGCATCGGCGGCGACATGTTCGCGCTTGTCGCACAACCAGGTGGCGAGATTCTGGGCCTCAACGCCTCGGGCCGCGCCCCGGCGGGGCTGGACGCTGACGCGATCCGCGCCCAGCACGACACCATGCCGCTCTATGATATCAGCGCGGTGACCGTGCCCGGCGCGATTGACGGCTTATGCCGCTTGCACGATGACCACGGGCAGCTCCCCCTCGACGCTGTCCTGGCCCCGTCGATCCATTATGCAGAGGCGGGCATCCCAATCGCGCCGCGCGTGGCATTGGACTACCTCGCATCCGCTGATGTCCTGCAAGGCGCGGGGCGGCGGCATTACCTCCACGACGACCAGCCGCTTGAGATCGGGGCGCGTTTCAAGGCCCCCGGCCAGGCCGAGGTTCTGCGCCGCGTCGCCGCTGAGGGGCGCGCCGGGTTCTATGAAGGCGAGGTGCGCGACGATATGCTGGCCTCCCTCCAGGCGCTCGGCGGCACCCACACGGAAGAGGATTTCGCCCAGACCCGCTGCGACTACGTCACGCCCCTCCGTTCCACTTACCGCGACGCCGAACTGATCGAGCTGCCGCCCAACGGCCAGGGCGCGGCCGCCATGTTGATCCTCAACATGCTGGAGAAGATGCGCCCGCAGAAAGACCCCTTCGGCGCCCTGCGGATCCATCTGGAGGCCGAGGCCACGAAGCTCGGCTATGATGCCCGCGATCGTTTCATTGCCGATCCCGATCACGTCACGCGGCTGGACCACCTTCTGTCCAAAGACACCGCCGCACGCCTTGCGGGGCTGATCGATGCGCATCAGGCGATGCCCGATCCCCGCGCCGCCTCGGACAACATCCACAAGGACACCGTCTATATCACCGTCGTCGACAAGGACCGGCGCGCGGTCAGTCTGATCTACTCGATCTTCCATTCCTTCGGCTCGGGCTTTGCCTCCGAGAAGTATGGCGTGCTATTCCAGAACCGGGGCGGCGGTTTCACGCTGGAGAAGGGCCACGCGAATGAGGCCGGGCCGGGCAAACGCCCGATGCACACGATCATTCCCGCCATGTTGAAACTGGCCGACGGGTCCCTGATGCCTTTCGGCGTCATGGGCGGCGCGTATCAGGCAACGGGCCATGCGCGCTTTGTGTCGAACGTTGTGGATTACGGCATGGACCCCCAGGCCGCCATCGACGCGCCGCGGTCCTTTGTCGAGGCGGGTGAGCTGAAGATCGAGCGGGGTTACGGCGCCGACGCCCGAATGGCCCTGACCGAGATGGGCCATACCCTGACCACGCCCGCCGCCCCCATCGGCGGCGCACAGGCCATTCGCATTCGCCCCGACGGGGTGCTGGAAGGCGGCTCGGACCCCCGCAAGGACGGCATCGCGCTCGGCTACTAGGCCGTAGGGCGGGGTTTGACCCCGCCGTCGCCGGCTGAACGCGCGCTGTCGCACATAACCCCGCGCTCAAGTAGCCCGCCGGGCGGTAGCGCGTTAAAAAATATCCCCTACTGGCGCGGACCGAACAGCCGGTTCAGCACGTTGTTCACAGCGTTTCCGATATCGCCCCCCTGCCCCTGACCCTGCAGATCCCCGATGGGGATCCGCGTGCCCTGCGGCGTGATCGGCCCCCGAATGACGCCATCGGCGTCGGTGGTCAGCACCTGCCCGGTGTTGGGGTTGATCGGCAAGGGCTGTCCGTCGGTGCCGATGAAGAAGTCCTGCTCGGCCGGGGGGCGGGCCTCGGCAATCGGGTCGATCATCGGTAGCGGGCGCGGCGGTAGATCGCGGTGGATCTCTTCCATCGCTTGCCGGAAGATCTCGGACGGCAGGCCGCCGCCGGTGACGCCCGAAAGCGGCCGGTTGTCATCGTAGCCCATCCAGACGCCCGCGACGTAATCCGCGGTGAAACCCACGAACCACGCATCGCGGGCCGAGTTCGTGGTGCCGGTCTTGCCCGCGACGGGCCGGTCCGGCAGTGCCGCGCGCTGGCCAGAGCCTGCGGCGACCACCTGGCTCATCATGTAGGTCAGCTGCCGGGCCGAGGATTCCGTGATCACCCGCTCACGGATGCCGGTTTCCTGCTGGAACATCGGCTCGCTTTCCCCCAGCAGGCGCAACTCCGTCATGCCGTAGGGCCGCACCGCAGAGCCGCCGTTCAGGATGCCTGCATAGGCGCCCGTCATCTCGATCAACGTCGATTCGGACGCGCCCAAGGCCAGCGCCGGGCCCGCCGCGAGATCCGATTCGATTCCGAAATCACCCGCGACTTGCCGCACGAGGTCCCGGCCCACTTCCTCGGACAGGCGCACGGCGGCGGTGTTGAGCGAGGATTGCAGCGCCTCCGTCAGTGTCACCATGCCGTAGAATTGGTTGGTGTAATTCGTCGGGCTGTAGGCGCCAGAGCCGGGCACGTTGATGGTCAACTCCGCGTCCAGGATCATGTCGTCAAAACGCCAGCCCAGATCCAGCGCCGTGGCGTAGACGAAGGGCTTGAACGCGCTTCCCGGTTGCCTCAACGCCTGCACCGCGCGGTTGAACAACCCGCCGCCCGCCAGATCGCGCCCGCCGACCATCGCGCGCACGGCGCCGTCGGCGCTCATCACCACAATCGCGGCTTCCGCCTCGGACCCTTCGCGGACCTGGTTGGCAAAAACGTTGCGGATCGATGCCTCAGCCGCGGCCTGGATCTCGGGGTCAAAGGTGGTGCGGATGATCACGTCTTCCGTCGTGTCGCCGGTCAGGAAATCGGGGCCCACCTGCATGATCCAATCGGCGAAATACCCACCGGTGTCCTGGTTGGCGGCCTCCGACAAGGTCGCGGGGTTTGCGCGCGCACGGTCGGCGGCGGCCTCGCTCAGGTAGCCGTCACGCTCCATCAGGTTCAGCACCACATTGGCGCGTTCCTGGCTGCGTTGCAGGTTGCGCGTCGGCGCAAACCGCGAGGGCGCGGCCAGAAGGCCCGCCAGCATCGCCGCCTGCTGCGGGTTCACATCCGCCGAGGAGATGCCGAAATAGCGCTGCGACGCGGCCTCAAACCCGCGCGCTCCGGCCCCCAGGAAGGCGCGGTTCATGTAGATGGACAGGATATCGGCCTTGGAATAGCGCAGCTCCATCGCGAAGCTGAACGGCACTTCCTGGATCTTCCGCCACAGGGTCGTGCGGCGGCAGTCGGCCTCATAGGCGGCCTCGGACTCGTATTCCTCGGGATCAAACCCGCGTCCCAGGCACAGCAGTTTCGCCACCTGTTGCGTGATCGTCGACCCGCCGTGGCCCGACAGCGGCCCACGCCCTTCAGACAGGTTGATGCGAATGGCCGAGGCGATGCCGCGTGGCGAGATGCCCAGATGCCGCCAGAATCGGCGATCTTCCGTGGCGACCACGGCGTTGACCAGATGCAGCGAGGTATTCGTTGGATCAATCGCACCGCCAAACTGCTCTCCGCGCCAGGCAAAGACCTCTCCATGGCGGTCCAGCATCGTGACCGAGCCGCGCTGGCGCGCGTCCAGCAGATCCGTCACTTCCGGCAATTGCGCATAATAATAGCCCGTGGCCAGCGCCAGGATCAGCGAGACGACCACGGCACTGCGCCAGATCACGCTCCAGATCAGACCCCCGATAAAACGGATGATGCGCGCGAAGAACCCCAGGATGCCGCCGCGCTGCGGCCGCTTGCGCCGCGCGGTCTTGCGCTTGGGCGGCTTGCGCCCGCCGCCCCCACCACCAGACCCGCCGCTGCGCGTGCGTTTGGGTTGCGGCGTTGCACGTCGCTCGGCCACCAGACGCCGCCTGCCATTGCCAGAAGGGCTCATATCACTCTCGCCTCGCCTCGGGGGTCCGATTGTGGCTTCACGCCGGGACCTACCTCATTTGGGAACTGTCATACCGAAATTCGAGTCGAAAGCGAAGGGGGCAGCGAACCACCGCCCATTCCCAATCCGCACAAAAAAGCGGCATCTTCATCTTTTTGCGCAAAAAATTTGCAAATGGGCACGAAAGCGGCCTCTGAATCAGCCGCACTTCGTTGCCCTCATGGGTCAACCGCCCTGTTTTACCGGACATACGCGGCCCGTCCGGGGCGTGAGGGACAGCAAACCAACCGCAAAAGGGTGACAAACAGTGAAACTCATCATTGCAGCAATCAAACCGTTCAAGCTGGAGGAAGTCCGCGAAGCGCTGACCTCCATCGGCGTGCGCGGCATGATGGTGACCGAGATCAAGGGCTTCGGTTCTCAGTCTGGCCACACCGAGATCTACCGCGGCGCCGAGTACGCCGTGAACTTCGTGCCGAAAGTGAAGCTGGAGATCGTGGTCGCCGCTTCCATGGCCGATCAGGTGGTCGAGACGATCCAGAACACGGCCAAGACCGACAAGATCGGCGACGGCAAGATCTTCGTGCTCGACGTCCAAAGCGCCGTGCGCGTGCGGACCGGCGAAACCAACGACGATGCCCTGTAAGCGCGTATCCACGCGACGCACTGTAAGCATTGATGGGTAAGGGAACTAAACCTATGCAAAATAAGTATCTTCTTCCAGTCTTGGCCGCGGGTGCAATCGCGCTGCCAAGCGTGGCACTGGCCCAAGATGAGGCCGCGCTTCACACCTCGTATATCCTCACCACGTTGCTGTTCCTTGTGGGCGGCTTCCTGGTGTTCTGGATGGCCGCAGGCTTCGCGATGTTGGAGGCCGGTCTTGTCCGCTCCAAGAACGTGGCGATGCAGCTGACCAAGAACATCGCGCTCTTCTCCATCGCGGCCATCATGTATTGGCTGGTGGGTTTCGGCATCATGTACCCGGCCGAATGGCTGATCGAAGGTTGGCTGGGTCCGTTCTTCGCCATCACCTCGCTGGAGCCCGTGGGCCTGGCCGACACCGAAACCGCGCTGGACTACGCCTCCGTTGGTTCCGACTTCTTCTTCCAGTTGATGTTCTGTGCCACCACGGCCTCCATCGTGTCCGGTACCCTCGCTGAGCGTATCAAGCTCTGGCCCTTCCTGATCTTCGTTGTTGTCCTGACGGGCTTCATCTACCCGATCGAGGCGTCCTGGCAGTGGGGCGGCGGCTGGTTGTCTGACGCGGGCTTCTCCGACTTCGCAGGCTCCACGCTCGTTCACGCAGCAGGCGGTTTCGCAGCGCTGGCTGGTGCCATCGTTCTTGGCCCTCGCTTGGGCAAGTACAAGGACGGCCGCGTCAACCCGATGCCCGGCTCGAACCTCGCCTTGGCAACCCTGGGTACGTTCATCCTGTGGCTGGGTTGGTTCGGTTTCAACGGCGGCTCGCAGCTGGCGATGGGCACGATTGGTGATGTCGCTGACGTCTCCCGCATCTTCGCCAACACCAACATGGCGGCTGCTTCCGGTGCCGTTGCCGCGCTGATCCTGACCCAGGTGATGTACGGCAAGGTCGACCTGACGATGGTCCTCAACGGTGCGCTTGCCGGTCTGGTCTCCATCACGGCCGAGCCTCTGGCTCCGTCGCTCTTCGGCTCGCTTCTGACCGGTGCGGTCGGTGGTGTGATCGTGGTCTTCACGGTGCCGCTGCTGGACAAGTTGAAAATCGACGACGTCGTCGGCGCCATTCCGGTGCACCTGTTTGCCGGTATCTGGGGCACGCTCGCCGTAGCCTTCTACACCGGCAACTGGGGCGCTCAGATCCTCGGCATCGCAGCCATCGGCATCTTCGTCTTCGTCACCTCGCTGATCGTCTGGTTCATCCTGAACGCAACCGTCGGCATCCGCGTCGGTGAAGAGGAAGAGATCAACGGCCTCGACGTCGCCGAGCTTGGCATGGAAGCCTACCCCGAGTTCTCCAAGGGCTAAGCCTTGGGTCCAGAAACACGAAAGGGCGCCTTAGGGCGCCCTTTTTCATTGGGCGGATCACCCGCAACACCGTTGACACTCTTCTCCCGAGTGCCGTACGCCTGCCGCCATGGTGAACACGTTCTTCGCATCGCAGGACTATTATCCTCAGCCCTCATAGCTGCGGGTGATTTGCCATGATTTTTCCGCTGCCCCCGACAGCGGTCAAAATCCATTCGACCTTGTGCCGGGCGGCACATTCAAGGGTCGACAGATGAACAACAACAGCAGACGCCAAACCACGTCCCTCGGCATCGTGGGCTTTGGGGCCTTCGGACAACTCGCCGCCCGCCATCTCGGCGCGCATTTCGAGGTTTCAGCCTACGATCCGTCTCCAGACGTCGCCAAGATCGCAGCGCAGATGGGCGTGCGCCTGACGTCATTGCACGCGGTAGCGCAGGCCGACGTGGTCCTTATCGCGGCCCCCGTTTCGTCGTTTGAGCAGGTTGTGCGTAAGATCGCAGCGGCCTGCACACCCGGCGCGCTGATCGTTGATGTCGGCTCCGTCAAAGTCGTGCCCTGCGAGATCATGCGGCGGCTCCTCCCCAACCACGTCGACATTGTCGCGACGCATCCTCTGTTCGGGCCGCAGAGTGCCACGTCCGGTATCGCGGGTCTGAAAATCGCGGTCTGCCCGATTCAGGGAAGCCGACATAGCAAGCTGGCGGCATTCCTGCGCAAGGCGCTCGGCCTGAGGGTCATCATGACGACGCCGGAAGATCACGACCAGGAAGCGGCCATCGTCCAGGGGCTGACGCACCTGATCGCCAAGGTGCTGCTCAGGATGGGGCCGCTGCCAACGCGCATGACAACGCGCAGCTTTGATTTGCTATCCGAGGCGATTTCCATGGTTCAGCATGACGCGCCCGAAGTGTTTGAAGCCATCGAGAAGGCCAATCCCTACGCCGAGACCGTGCGTAGGCAATTCTTCGATCTCGCCGCTGGGTTAAGTGTCGAGCTGGAAACAGCATCCAGGACACCGTCCCACAACGAGGCCTGACGTTGAAAGGACAGCATCCACGGGCGGTCCGTGACACCACGCCGCTATCGCGACGGGTCAGCTGGCCGCGTCAATAAAACACGCTGTCCGCTCGGCCATATCCACCGGAGAGACGTCGCGGTTGAAAAACTCCACGAATCCGATCTCGGGCATCATCAGATACGTGAACGCCGTGTGATCCACCAGGTAATAGGGATCCGTCCCGTCGTCGTGATTCTGATAATAGACGCGGTAGGCGCTGGCGGCGGCGTGGGTCTGATCCTCGGTGCCCGTCAGGCCCAACATGCGCGGGTGGATGTTCTCGGTAAAGGCGGCGACGATCTCGGGCGTGTCGCGGTTGGGGTCCACCGTCACGAACGTCGGCAGCACGCTGTGCCCGCCCTGCTCCAGGATATCCACGGCCTCCGCGTTGCGCACGGTGTCGAGCGGGCAGACATCGGGGCAGAAGGTATAGCCGAAGTACATCAGCGTCGGCTCGGTGATGACGTCCACGTCCGTCACCGTCTCTCCGGTCTCGGAGACCAGCTCGAACGGTCCGCCGATGGAGCCCGCACCGCCGGCCACGACGCCCTGGCGGCATTGCGCGAATGCGTCACCGCTGCCCGCGTTTGCGAGGTAGACGGCAACGCCGGTGCCAGCCATCAGCGCGCCAATCAGCGCAACCGAGGCGAGTGCGTAGGTCCGTGTCATGTTCCAAGATCCCCTCAAGGTGGATAAGTCGCCACGTTGATTACCTAGTCACGCCCGCCTAACAATTCACGACCGCGTTAATGTGACAGGATGCCCCGCCCCATGGCCCTTGTAGAACCCACTCAGGACCCGGCCCTGATCCTGTTGCAACAGGACAGCCGCGTGGATTGGGTGCGCCTGCGCACGCTTCTGGTTCTGCGTTGGCTGGCGATCCTCGGGCAGACCGTGGCCGTGGTGACGGCGTCGTTCTACCTGGGCCTGCGGGTCGAATTGGGATTATGTTTCCTTGCCATCGGGGCGTCCGTCGTCTCGAACCTTGTGGCGCTCTCGATATTCCCTGAAAATCAGCGCCTTAGCGACCGCGACGCCATGCTGACGCTGCTGTTTGACCTGGCGCAGCTGTCGTTTCTTCTGTTCCTGACCGGGGGGCTCAACAACCCCTTCTCGCTGCTGATCCTGGCCCCCGTAACGATCTCGGCCACCGCGCTGACGATGCGCTCCACCGTCATCCTGGGCCTGTTGGCGATCTTCCTGATCTCCTGCCTCGGCCTGTGGTATCTGCCCCTGACAACCCTGACCGGAGAAGTCCTGGCCTTGCCCGGCCTGTTCATCCTGGGCTTCTGGGTTTCGCTGGTGATCGGCATCCTGTTCCTCTCGGCCTATGCCCGCCGCGTCGCGTCCGAGACGCAGCGGATGAACCAGGCGCTACTGGCGACCCAGATGGCCCTGGCGCGGGAGCAGAAGTTGACCGACCTGGGCGGCGTCATCGCGGCAGCGGCCCATGAGTTGGGCACACCGCTGGCGACGATCAAACTGGTCGCGACCGAGCTTTTGGACGACCTCTCCGAGCAGCCGACCCTGGCCGAAGACGCGGCGCTCATCCGCGATCAGGCGGACCGGTGTCGCGACATCTTGCGTTCCATGGGGCGGGCCGGGAAGGACGACATCCTTCTGCGCAGCGCGCCGCTTGGCTCGGTCATCCAGGAATCAGCCGAACCCCACGCCGACCGCGGGATCGAGCTGCACTATGATTTCCACCCGGTCGAAGGCATCGACGACCTCGACCCCGCGCAACAACCCCATATCTGGCGCAAACCCGAGGTCATCCACGGCTTGCGCAACTTCATCCAGAACGCGGTGGATTTCGCCGCCGGGCAGGTCTGGATTGAGGCCGATTGGGGCGACGGTTTCGTGCGTATCACCATCACTGATGATGGGCCCGGGTTTCCGCCGGATCTGCTGGGGCGTCTGGGTGACCCATTCCTGCGCCGCCGCAACCGCGTGCATCAGGATTTGCGCCCGGGGTATCAGGGGATGGGCCTGGGCCTCTTCATCGCCAAGACCCTGCTCGAACGCTCCGGTGCGAAGGTGCATTTCGTCAACGTCGCAGACCCCTTCCTGACCGAAGACGACACCCACGGACGCTCTGGCGCGCGGGTTCAGGTGGTCTGGCCCGAGGCCTCCATCCAGTCGCCCGATCCGCAATCCAGCGGGGCATTGGGGCCGAATATGCCGATAATTGACTGATCCGGCGGGGATTGTTTCCACTACGGAAACAACAGCCCTGAACACCCTCCGCGCCCATTAACGGACCGTTAACCGTTTTGCCCCATCCTCGCCGACGGGGCAGAAAAATAACGGGGTATGGGTGTTGGACAACGCCACGACACTGATTTTCATCGCGATTACCTTCACCACTGCCGCCATGGCCGTGGTGCTGACCACGCGACTTCTCGCCAACCGCGCCACCGCGCCACGTGCGGCGACGGGACCGTCAGGCCGGGCCAGCGGCACCGATGTGCTGCGCCGCTACCGGTTTCGAGAGGGCTATATGCTGTCAGATGTGGAGGACGATGACGCCTTCCTTGACCCCGGCGTCGACCGCTCCTTCGCGTTCCGGCGTCTGGTGTCCACGCTGACCCCCCTCAGCCCGGATCTGCCCGCGCGCATGGCCGCCCTGCAAGACCGCGGCGATGCTTTCCTGATCGACGGGCGCATTGGCGCGGATGCCGTGTTTATCGCCGGAAGGCTGGAGGATGAGGATGTCCTGACCCTCTCGGTCGGGCCTGCGGGCGACGGCGAAGGGCGCCAGGCCGTGGAGGCCGCCACGCTCAACGCGCTGCAATCGGAATTGTCGGATCTGCGCGCCGCGCTCGACACCGGCGTCGTCCCGATGTGGCGGGAGGATGACAGCACCCGCGTCACCTGGGCCAATGCCGCCTACTTTGAGCTGGTGGAACGCCTGCGCGATGGCGAGGCGCCGGGCTGGCCCCTGCCCCGGATCTTCGCGTCCGAGCTGGAACATGCCCCCTCCGAAGGCACGATCCGCCGCTGCAAAATCGCCATGCCCGACCGTGATGAGCCGACCTGGTACGAGATCAGCCGCGATCCCCTGCCCGGCGGCACGGCCCTGTTCACCGCGCAGCCCGCCGACCGTCTGGTGCGGGCCGAAACCAGCCTGCGAGAGTTCCTTCAGACCACCACCAAGACCTTCGCCGCGCTGCCCGTGGGCCTTGCCGTCTTCGACCGCAAGCGCCAGCTCGTCACCTTCAATCCTGCCCTTGTGGCCTTGACCCAAGCGGGGGCGGAGTTCCTGTCGGCCCGCCCCGATCTGCGGTCCTTTCTGGACCAATTGCGCGAGAAGAAGCGCATGCCCGAGCCGCGCGATTACCGGTCCTGGCGCGATGAGATTGCGCAGCTCGAAGAAGGCGCGGAGAACGGCACCTACCGCCAATTGTGGGAGCTGCCCGAGGGCAAGACCTTCCGCGTCATGGGCCGCCCACACCCCGACGGCGCCATCGCCTTCATGTTCGAAGATATCAGTGCCGAAGTCTCGCTCACCCGCCAGTTCCGCGCGGATCTGGAGATGTTCCAGGCCATCCTCGATGCCGTTCCCGCCGCGATTGCGGTGTTCCAGGCCGATGGCGCGATGATCGGTGCCAACGAAGGATACGGACGTCTCTGGGGCAAGGATCCGCAGATCCTCGCGCAGATGCCACACCTGAACCAGGCCTGCGCCGAATGGGCCGAAGGCTGCAAACCCAGCCGCGTCTGGGGCGAGATCCGCCAGTTCGTCGGCCACGAGGTGGAGCGCGCGCCCTGGGTTGAAGAGGTCGAGACACTGGACGGCCTGCGCCTCGCCGTGCGCATGGCGCCCACGCGCGGGCGCGCCACCGTGGTGCAATTCCTGCCCCTCGATGTCAGCCTCTCCGATCCCCTGGCCGACCTCGGCGTGCAAACCGCAACACCGCTTCTGGATGCGGCCCGGGCCCAGGCCAACGGCGGCGCGCAACGCCGCGCCTAAGTCAGCGCCGGTTTCGATTCAATTCCCCAACGATCCCGTCTAGGCTGCCGACCGATGACGCAGCCCATGATCCCCTTGCCCGAAACCGATGCCCCCCAGCTGCCCGATTGGCCGCAGCTGACCACGCGCGCCCTGCCCACGCCCGAGGCGACGGATGCCCTCGCTGCGCGGCTCGCGACAGTGCTGCGCCCGGGCGACACGCTGCTCCTGTCCGGCGCGCTTGGGGCCGGCAAAACCCACCTCGCCCGCGCCCTGATCCGCGCGGCGCTGGATAGCCCCGATGAGCCTGTTCCAAGCCCCACCTTCACCCTCGTGCAAACCTATGAGGCCGGGGCTGGCCCCCTTTGGCACGCGGATCTCTACCGGCTCAGCGACGGGTCTGAGGCCCAGGAGCTTGGCCTTGACGAGGCGCTGGACGATGCCATCTGCCTGATCGAATGGCCCGACCGTCTGGCCCCCGATTGGCCGGGCGGCGCGGTGCTTTTGCACCTCTCGCGCCACGGCGATGACACACGGACCATCGCGCTCCATGCGGCCTCCGAAACACCGCTGGCCGCACGTCTTCTGGCGGTGCTGCACCCATGAGCCATGGCAGTTTTCTGAAGGCCGCCGGGTGGGCCGACGCGGTGGCCACACCGCTGGCCGGGGACGCCTCCAAACGGCGCTACACGCGGCTCAGCCTCGGCGAGCGCACCGCGATCCTGATGGATGCGCCGATGGCGACAGCCGCCGACCGCACCAGCTTTGGCGCCTTCCGCACGATCCGCGCGCACTTGCGGGGCCTGGACCTCTCTGCGCCCGAGGAATACGCCGCCGACCCCGCCAAAGGTCTGATCTTGATGGAAGATCTGGGTGATCTGATGCTCGCCCGCCTGCTGGAACAAGACCCCGCGACGGCGCATAAGGCCTACGGGGCGACGGCCGAACTGCTCGCGGGCCTGAAGGCGCATCCGTCCGAAGGCCTCGCCGCACCCAGCCCCGCCGAGATGGCGCAGATGATTGCGCTCACCTTCGATTTCATCCCCGAAAGTGACGCCCTGCGCGCTGACACCCTGGGGAACCTGGCCGAGGCGCTCAGCACCCACGCCCCCGGCCCCCCGGTCCTGTCGCTCCGCGATGTCCACGCCGAGAACCTGCTGTGGTTGCCGGACCGCGCAGGCCACGCCCGCGTCGGCCTGCTGGATTTCCAGGACGCGCTGCTGCTGCCGGACGGCTACGACCTGGCCTCGCTTCTCGACGACCCGCGTCGCGAGGTGCCGGAGGCCTGGCGCGTCGAGCTGATCGCCACCCACAGCACCCCCGCGCGCATCGCCACCCTGTCGCTGCAGCGCAACCTGCGCATCCTCGGCATCTTTCGCCGCCTCTCGACCGATTTCGGCAAACCCGCATACGCCGCCTTCCTGCCCCGCACCCGCAGGCTGATCTCTCGCGCCGCCGGGGCGTTGCCAACCCTGCAACCGCCGGTGGCCGAGCTGCTTGCCCGCACCGCCCATTGGACCACCCCATGAGCTTGCCCTGCCTGATCCTCGCCGCCGGGTTCGGCACCCGCATGGGCGCGCTGACGGCGGACCGGCCAAAACCGCTGATCGACGTGGCCGGGCAAACGCTGCTCGATCACGCGCTGGACGCTGCAGAGGGCGCTGGCCCGATCACCGTGAACGCCCATTTCCACGCCGACCAGATCGCACAGCATCTGGCGGGGCGGGGCATCACCATCCAGCATGAACAACCAAAGATCCTCGATTCCGGCGGGGCGGTAAAACGGGCCGCCCAGGGGCTCAAGGGCCCCATGGCCACGCTCAACGCCGACAACGTCTGGACAGGCACCGCCCCGGTCCCGCAACTGCAAGCGGCCTTTGACCCGGCCAAGATGGGGGCGCTGCTGCTCCTCACCCCGCGCGCGCAGGCCATCGGGCGCATCGGCGGCGGCGATTTCGCGATGGCCCCGAACGGGCGGCTGACCTTTGACAAATCCGCCGACACCTACGTCTACACCGGCGCGCAGATCCTGGACCCTGCGCCTTGCGTGAACGACCCGCGCGACGTCTTCTCGCTGCGCGATATCTGGCAGGATTACGCGGCCCAGGGGAGGCTTTTCGGCCTGGTCCATCAAGGCCGTTGGGCCGACGTCGGCCACCCCGAGGGCATCCGCATCGCCGAGGATATGCTCCATGCTGTTTGACCCCAGCCCCCACGCCCGTGTCTTCGCGACGCCCCTTGGCGTCGACTTCTGCGCATCGCTCATCGACGGGCTCGCCCAAGCGCTCGACGGTCAGGGGCCAGAGGCCCTGGCGCGGGTCGAAATCCACGTCGCCAACGCCCGGATGCAGCGCCGCCTGCAGGCGCTCTACACCCAACGCGGCCCCGGCCTTTTGCCTCGCATCCGACCCGTCCTTTCCCTGGCCGAAACCGCGGATCTGGAGGGGCTGCCGCCTGCGATATCCCCCCTCGCCCTGCGGCTAAAGCTGGCGCAACTGATCGCCAAGCTGATCGACACCAACCCCGATCTCGCCCCGCGCGCGGCGCTCTATGACCTCGCTGACAGCCTCGCCGATTTCATGGGCGAAATGGTGGAGGAAGGCGTCTCGCCCGAGGATATCGCGTCCCTCGACATGGGCGATCACTCTGATCACTGGACCCGCGCGCGCGACTTCCTGGACATCGCGCAGCAGGTCATTGCGGCGGGCGACAAGCCGACGCCGGAGGCGCGGCAAGCGATGGTCGTGGACCGGTTGATCGCCGAGTGGCGCAACACCCCGCCCGCCCATCCGGTGATCGTCGCAGGCTCCACCGGGTCGCGGCGCGCGACGTTTCGGCTGATGGAGGCGGTCGCCCGCCTGCCCCAGGGCGCGGTGATCCTGCCCGGCATCGACCGCGACATGCCAGCCGCCATTTGGCGCGGCCTTCTGGACGGGCGACGCAGCGGATTGGCCGGGGAAGACCACCCGCAGTTTCGCCTCGCCAAACTGCTCGACGCCATGGACCTCGACCCGGCGCAGGTGCCGCTTTGGGGCCCCGCCGCGCCCGCCGTTCCGGCCCGCAACGCGGTGGTGTCCCTCGCCCTGCGGCCCGCGCCCGTCACCAATCAATGGCGGACGGAAGGGCCAAAGCTGCGCGATTTGACCGGCGCCATGGCAGGCGTGACCCTGATGGAGGCGCCCTCGCCGCAGATGGAGGCGACGGCCATCGCCCTGCGCATGCGCCGGGCCGTTGACGACGGTCAGCGGGTTGCGCTGGTCACGCCCGACAGGCGGCTGGCGCGCAAGGTCACCGCGCAGCTCGACCGCTGGCGGATCAAGCCCGACGACAGCGCCGGGGATGTCCTGGCCCAGACCGCGCCGGGTCGTTTCCTGCGACAGGTGGCCGAGGCGATGTGCGCCCCCGTGACGTCAGAGGCGATGGTCGCGCTGTTGAAACACCCGCTGTGCCATTCCGGCGCGGATCGCGGCACGCATCAACTTCGGACCCAGGACCTGGAGCTTCAGGTCCTGCGCAAAGGCCTCGCCTTTCCCACCCGCGCGGCATTGGCCGAATGGGCCGGGGAGCGCAAGGACGATGATGGTGCGCCTGCCTGGGCCGCCTGGATTGCCACGTTTTTGCTGGACCCCGTGGACCGCGCGCCGATGCCCCTGGCCGAGCGCCTCGCCCTGCACAAAACCCGCGCCGATGCGCTGGCGGCGGGTGCGGATCAGGAGGGATCGGGAGAGCTCTACGACAAGGAGCCCGGCGCGGCGGCGGTCAAACTGCTTACCAATCTGGCGGAAGATGCACCTTCCGGCGGCGCGATGTCCGCGCGCGACTACGCGGATTTCTTCGCCGCGCTCGCCCATGACCGAGAGGTCCGCTTCGCCCTGCGCCCCCATGCCGATGTGCTGATATGGGGCACGCAGGAGGCCCGCGTTCAAGGCGCGGACGTCACCATCCTCGCGGGCCTGAATGAGGGAACTTGGCCGCAAGCCGCCAGCGCAGACCCCTGGCTGAACCGCCCCCTGCGGGCGCAAGCGGGGCTGCGCCTGCCGGACCGGGTCATCGGCCTCTCGGCGCATGATTTTCAGCAAGGCATCGCGGGCGGTGAGGTCTGGCTGTCGCGCGCCAAGCGCGATGATGAGACCGATACCGTGCCCGCCCGCTGGCTGAACCGGCTGGTGAACCTTCTGGGCGGGGCCAGTGCTGAGGCGGCACAGGCGATCGACGACATGCGCCAACGCGGCGACGCGTGGCTGGCGCTGGCCGAGACGCTGACCACGCCCGACAAGGCCGTTGATCCCGCCCCGCGCCCCGCCCCCGCGCCCCAAAACATCGCCCGCCTCACCGCGATGTCGGTTACGGATGTGGAGCGTCTGATCCGCGACCCCTACGCCATCTACGCCGCCCGCATGCTGAACCTGCGCGCCCTCGATCCCCTGCGCGCCAGCCCCGACGCGCGCCTGCGCGGCAACGTGATCCACAAGATCCTGGAGCGGTTCATCAAGGCCACGCCCGTGGACCTGCCCCCCGACGCGGCCGCGCAATTCATGCAGATCGCCGAGGCCATCCTCTCGGACGAGGCCCCCTGGCCCGCCGCCCGCCACCTCTGGCGCAACCGCCTGCAAAAGCTCCTCCCGTGGTATCTGACGCAAGAGGCCGGTTTCCGCGATCTGGCGGAGCCCTGGGTGCTGGAGGAACGCAAGCAGTGGGAGGTTCCGGGCCTGTCCCTCACGCTCTCGGGCATCGCGGACCGGATCGACGAACTGCCCGACGGGCGCGTGGCGATCTACGACTATAAGACCGGCAATCTGCCCACCGACAAGGTCGAGATTGCCTATAACAAGCAGCTGTTATTGCTTGCTTTAATGGGCCGCGGTGGTGCTTTTGCGGAACGTCCGCTGGACGTCGCGCGGCTGGCCTATGTGGGCCTGGGCACCAAGCCCGAGGTGCGGGTGCAGGACTTTGACGGCGCGCTGCTGGACGAGACGCTGGCCGGTCTACACGAGTTGATCCGGCACTATCGCCAGGGCGCGGTTGGCTTCACCTCGCGCCGTTCGCCGAAGCAGACGACTTACGCGGGCGATTACGATCACCTCGCGCGGTTGGGGGAATGGGACGAGACGATGGACGCGCTGGTAATCCCGGTCGGGGAGCCACCCCATGGATGACGCCACCCGCGCCCAGACCACCGCCGCCGATCCCGCCACCTCGACCTGGCTGGGGGCCAATGCGGGCTCGGGCAAGACCCGCGTGTTGACCGACCGCGTGGCGCGGCTGTTGCTGGACGGCGTCCCGCCCGAGCGCATCCTCTGCCTGACCTACACCAAGGCCGCGGCGATGGAGATGCAGAACCGCCTGTTCTCGCGCCTCGGCGCCTGGGCGATGAAAGGCGACGCGGGCCTGGGCGAGACCTTGACCGCGATTGGTGTACCGGTTTCGCGCCTGGACCCAGACCTGTTGAACCGCGCGCGCACGCTTTTTGCCCGCGCGATCGAGGCGCCGGGCGGGCTGAAGATCCAGACGATCCACTCGTTCTGCGCCTCCGTCCTGCGGCGCTTCCCGCTGGAGGCCCGCGTAAGCCCCGCCTTCACCGAGATTGACGAGCGCGTGCAGGCGCGGCTGCTTTCCGATCTGCTGGACGATCTGGCCGAGACGGAAGCGGGCCGCACCGCGCTCGATTTCGTGGCGCCGTACCTGTCGGGCGACGACAGCATCATCGCGCTGGCCCGCGCGGTGGCAGGCCGCGCCGAGGCCCTGACGCCGCCCGCCGATTGGGACGCGATCTGCGATTTCGCGGGGATTTATCCGGGCCTTGCGGAGGGTGATATTTTCGCCGCCGTGCTCACCGGGGATGAGGCGGATCTGTTTCACCTCCTGCGCTCGAACCTCGACCCCGGCACCAAGACCCACGTGAAACTGGGCGATGATCTGGCGGCGCTGGATCTGGAGGCGCCGACGCCTGACACATTGAAAGAGCTGGAGCGGATGTTCCTGTTCGGGCCGACGGCCAAAACACCCTACGGGCCCAAGATCGACGGCATAGCCAACGCCAAAGTCCGCAAAGCCATGGGCGGCGCGGCAGAGGCGCTGAACGATCTGGCGGAGCGTGTGGCCGAGGCGCGCGCGCTGCGCACCGGGCTGGAGACGGCTCGCAAGACCCACGCCCTGCACCAGTTCGCCGCCCGCTTCCTGCCGGCTTACGCCCAGGCAAAGGAGGCGCGGGGCTGGCTCGACTTTGATGATCTGATCGACAAGACCCGCGCGCTTCTGTCCGACAGCAAGGTGGCGCAATGGGTGCTGTTCCGGCTGGATGGCGGCATCGACCATATTCTGGTCGATGAGGCGCAGGACACCGCGCCGCGCCAATGGGACATCGTGCAGCGCCTGGCCGAGGATTTCGCCGCCGGAGAGGGCGCGCGCCCGGACGTGCAGCGCACGATCTTCGTGGTCGGCGACAAGAAGCAATCGATCTATTCGTTCCAGGGCGCGGATCCCTCGGAATTCGACCGGATGCGGGCGCATTTCATGGCTCGGCTGGCCGAGATCGAAGCGCCGTTCCAGGACGCCGCCCTGATCCATTCCTTCCGCTCGGCCGAGCCCATTTTGGCGCTGGTGGATCGTGTGGCAGCAGGCCTTGGCGCGCCCGGATTGGGCGAACGCATTGAACACAAAGCGTTTTTCGACACCAAGCCGGGGCGTGTGGACCTCTGGCCGCATATCCCGCAGGGCGAGAAGACCACCAAGCCCGCCTGGGACGATCCACAAGATATCGTCAGCGAGGACCACCATTCTGCCATCCTCGCCCAAACCCTGGCCGACCAGATCGGCGCGATGATCGCGCAGCCGCCGATGATCGAGGTGGAGGGCAAGGCGCGCGCCTTGACGGCGGGCGATATCCTGATCCTCGTGCGCTCTCGCTCGCCGCTGTTTCACAAGATCATCGCAGAGTTGAAGCGGACCAACCTGCCCGTCGCGGGCGTCGACCGCTCGCAATTGACCTCGCCGCTGGCGGTGAAGGACCTGATGGCCCTGTGCCGCTTCCTCGCCACGCCCGAGGATGATCTATCGCTGGCCTGCGTGCTCCGCTCGCCGCTGTGCGGGCTGTCGGAGGCGCAGCTTTATGACCTGGCCCTCGGCCGCCCCGGGTTCCTGTGGTCTGCCCTGCGCGACCGGGCCGAAGATTTCGCCGAGGCCCACGCGATCCTGAAAGACCTGCGCGATCAGGCGGACTTCCTCAAACCCTACGACCTCTTGGAACGCGCCCTGATCCGCCATGACGGGCGGCGGCGCCTGATCGCGCGGTTGGGGGCAGAGGCCGAGGACGCCGTCGACGCGATGCTTGCCCAGGCGCTGGCCTATGAGGCAACGGAGGTGCCCTCGCTGACGGGCTTCGTGGGCTGGCTCGACTCGGGCGATGTGCAGGTGAAACGCGACCTGTCCCAGGCCACCGGCCAGATCCGCGTGATGACCGTTCACGGTGCAAAAGGGCTGGAGGCCCCCGTGGTGATCCTGCCCGATTGCGCGCAGCATTACAGCCGTGGCGGCTCGGTCAAACTGTTGCAGCCCGAGGGCGCACCGCTTGTCTGGGCACCTGGAAAGGGCGACGAGACCAACGCAGTGTTGGAGGCCGCCGAGGCCAAGAAACAGCGCGAGGCGGAAGAGGCGAACCGCCTGCTTTACGTGGCGCTGACCCGGGCCGAAAGCTGGCTGATCATCGCCGCTTCGGGGCAGTTGGGCAGTGCCGACGACGCATCTTGGTACAAGGTGGTCGAAGACGCGATGGCGGGGATGGGCGCGCAGCCGTTGACCGTGGCGGGCCTGGACGACACTGGGCGGCGCTTGCAAACGGGCGATTGGCCGGACGGCACGAAACCCAGCGATGCCGACACGGCGCGGGCCGCTCTGCCCACCTACGCCACCACCCCCGCGCCCGCGCCGGTCAAGGACCAGCCCGCGCGCAATCCGTCGGATCTTGGCGGCGCAAAGGCCTTGCCGGGCGTGGGCGATGACACTGCCACGGCGATGCAGCGCGGCACGATCACCCACCTTCTGTTGGAACATCTGCCGCGCCTGCCCAAGCCCGCCTGGCCCTCTGCCGCCCCTGGCATCGCGGCGCTGGAGGCCGATGTGTCGCCCGAGGTTCTCGCCCCGATGCTGGAAGAGGCCACGGCCGTGCTGACAGCGCCGGATCTGGCGCCGCTGTTTACCGAGGCGTCCCTGGCGGAGGTCGAGATCACCGGGCATTCCAACACGTTGCAGGCCGATGTGATCGGCATCATCGACCGGCTGATCGTCACACCCACCCGCGTCACCGCCGTGGATTTCAAGACCAACGCCACCGTCCCTGCCACGCCGCAAGACACGCCCGAAGGTGTTTTGCGCCAGATGGGCGCCTATGCCGAGATCCTGCAAGCGATCTATCCCGACCGCGATATCACCACCGCAATCCTGTGGTCGCGCAGCGCCACATTGATGGAACTGCCACACGATCTCGTGTCTGGCGCGCTGAAACGCGCAACCACTGCTTGACGCCCCCATCCCGCGTCCATAGGTTCTGCCCCCGACATAACGCCACCCTGGAGGGCCTGACCCATGGCAACCACCGCTGTTACCGACGCGACGTTTGAATCCGAAGTGATGCAGTCCGACATTCCCGTTGTCGTCGATTTCTGGGCCGAATGGTGCGGCCCCTGCAAGCAGATCGGCCCGGCGCTGGAAGAGCTTTCGGACGAATACGCGGGCCGCGTGAAAATCGTGAAGCTGAACGTGGATGAAAACGGCTCCACGCCGATGCAATTGGGCGTGCGCGGCATCCCGGCGTTGTTCATGTTCAACGGCGGCGAGGTCGTTTCCAACAAGGTCGGCGCAGCCCCCAAGGCGGCGCTGCAAAAGTGGATCGACGAGGCCGTCTAAGGCCCGTTTCCACCGACGATTTGGACGGGCGCCCCGATTTCTTGTCGGCGGCGCCCGTTTTCATTGCAGAATGCCGATTGTTTCATCTGCGACGGTTTGACCAAATCCCTTTTGTTCCTATAACTTAGGCTAGACCGCACGGGAGACGACGCCATGGCCACGACCGACCGCAACCTCCGAGACATCGGGCAGGATAAGTCCCTGCTGATCATCGACGATGATGAGCCGTTTCTGCGCCGCCTGGAGCGTGCGATGGAAAAACGCGGGTTCGAGGTTGAGGCCGCAGGCTCTGTAGCGGCGGGCACGGCGATCGCCACGGCCCGGCCCCCCGCCTATGCCGTCGTCGATCTGCGGCTGGAGGATGGCAACGGCCTGGACGTGGTGGAGACCCTGCGCGAGAAGCGGCCTGACGCGCGGATCGTGGTGCTGACAGGCTACGGCGCGATTGCGACGGCGGTGGCGGCGGTCAAGATGGGCGCGACGGATTACCTGTCCAAGCCCGCCGACGCCAATGACATCACCTCGGCGCTGCTGGCCGAGGAAGAGGAAATGCCGCCCCCGCCCGAAAACCCGATGTCCGCAGATCGCGTCCGGTGGGAGCATATCCAGCGCGTCTATGAGCTCTGTGATCGCAACGTGTCCGAAACGGCGCGGCGGCTGAACATGCACCGCCGCACGCTGCAGCGCATCCTCGCAAAGCGCTCGCCTCGGTGAGGGCGCTTGCCCTTGTGATCCTTCTGACCGGCTGCGTAAGCATCGGCCCCGCGCCGGTTGCGCCGGGCCCGGTCGTATCGATCCGTTTCGACACGGGCGGGATTGAAGCGGTCGGCACCGGGCAACGCATCGACTTTGGCCGCGACCGTGCCGGTGTGATCGAGACGATGACCCGCCTGCAAGGCAGCGCGCCGACGCCACTGCCCTGCGATGACAGCCGCCGCGCCGCCTACCGCTGGCAGGACGGCCCGCTTCTGGTGTTCCGCGATGATGATTTCGTCGGATGGAGCACGCCGGACCTTGCGCAATCCGCGACGGGCGCGGGCACGCAAGGGTTAAGCTGCACGCCCATCAGCCCCGTCTAAAGCGTCCCGCCTTTGACCAGAGACATCAGATAGAGGCGGGGCGCGTGCACCGATCAAACCTTGCACAGCGCTTCCCCAAAAGCCGTGGCTCAGGTTTTTGGCGGAACGCTTTTGTCGCGTTTGCGACGTTCCACCGACAGGCCTTTGAGGGGCGAGGATACGCCCGCCAGCAGGAAGCCAAAGAGGTTCGACAACCAGCTTTTGCGCGGCGGTGCGACGTCATCTTCCGGGTCTTCGATCAGATCTCGCTGGTCGTGGGGAATGACAGTGCCCCGGGCGATCGCCTCCAGCAGGGCGACGGCGTCGTCATATTGGCGGTCGACCACGTAGATCTCCAGCGGGCCGAACGCCAGGGCGTTCATCGGCAGGGTTGACGTCGTCTCCAGCCCCGGCGCGATCACCAGGAAATCCGCGCCTTCCAGCGCCGCAAGCGCCATACGAATCTCCATCGGGTCAAAGCTGGCGGCGACGCGGGTGAAGCCGTGGTAGCGGGACATCAGCACGCCCCCCCGGCGATGCAGCGCGAGTCGCGGCGCAACCAGGTGACGAAGGTTTGCGCGCGGCGCGACAGCGGCCCTGGCAGATGCAGCAGGTGATAGGCGTAGTCGGTGTCGACCTCCTCGGCCAGCACTTCCAACCTGCCATCGGCGATGTCGGTTTCCACCAGCGCGTGGGGCTGCGCCGAAACGCCCGCGCCCGCGCGGCAGGCGGGCAGCAACAGCGCGTTGGATTGAAGCGACGTGGCCGTCAGAGTGTTCGGGTCGACACCGAGGCGCAGGAGGCGTTTGTTGAACTCCGAATGGGATTGGTCCAGCAGCCAGGGCAGGGTCAGCACGCGGTCCCATGCCTCTTGGCTTTGCAGGTCCTTGGGACTGGGCCCGTAGCGGCCCGGCTGGCCGACGACGACCATCTTGGCATGGGTCAGCACGATCCCCTCAAGGCCGGGCCAGGGCCCGGTGCCGTGGCGAATGGCAAGGTCCACACCCTCGCGCCGCAGGTCGACCGTGTCCTGGCTGGTCTGCACGGTCAGCGGCACGTCGGGATGGGCGGACCAGAAGGCGGCGAGGCAGGGCATCAGCCAGTTCTCAGCAAAACTGGGCGTGGTGGTCAGGACCACGGGCCGATCCTCGCGCCCTTGTTTCAGGGCGCGCACGCCCGCTGCGATCTCGGCAAAGCCATTGCCCAGGTCACGGGATAGTTCGGCGCCGGCCAGCGTCGGCACCATGCCCCGTCCCGCGCGGCGCAGAAGCGGCTGGCCAAACTCGGCCTCCAGCGCGCGGACATGGGCCGCGATGGCCGCATGGGTCACGTTGAGCGCGCGCGCCGCTTCCGAGAGCGACCCGAGCCTTGCGGCTGCCTCAAACGCGCGCAGCGCCGAGAGGGAGGGGATGTCACGCCAATCCATCTGTCACCTGATCTAACATGTGGTCAGTATTGCGGATTCGGCACAGGCGCCGCAAGGGGGTATCAAGGGGCATCACTTAGGAAAGGAAAAGACGATGTTCGGAATTCTTGCAAAAACCCTGAAAACCGCCGTTCGTACCAGTGAAAACTGGAGCGTTGCGCGCCCGCTGGATGTCTTCGACCACCGCACCCGGGCCCAGAAAGAGCGTGACGCCGCCGAGCGGCGCCGGCTGCTGCGCCAGACCGGCATGATGTAAGTCTGACACCAGCCCCGTGCAACCTGCGTACCGGTCCCTGTCGGACAGGTTGCCCTAAAGATCGAGGCGCTTGAGGATCTTGTCGACAACTCTCCCGTCGGCCATCCGATAGCCCTCGATCTTGCCATAATCCTCGAACCCGCGGGACTGGTAATAGGCCAGCCCGCTTTCGTTATCGGCGCGGATATTGGCGTTGATCCACGTGTAGCCCATGTCCTTGGCGACCCGGCGCGTGGCCTCGAACAGTTTCGAGCCAATGCCCAGGCCCTGCCTGCCGGGCTTGGCGAAGGTCGCGATTTCAGCAGCTTCCGGCGGCAGGTAATCGCCCCCCGGGGCGATGTATTGAAACCCCAGGATCTCTCCCTCTTCGGTTTCGGCCACGTGCCACGCGCCATTCGGGCGCGCCATCCACTTCAGGATATCGTCGCGGCTGACCTGCCCGGTGATCGCCGTCGTGCCGCCGATGGCGATGATTTCGTTGAGCAGTGCCGCCGTCTCGCCGGCGTCGAGGTCGTGGGCGGGGCGAATGATCATACTTGGCTCATCAGATGGGTGTGGCGGTCGGTGAAGTCTTTGCGAACCTCGGACGGTGGGCGCAGGTGCAGGTGCAATCCGTCGATGATCTTGTCATCGGGGTGGCCGAAGAACTTGTCAGCCTCGCGCGGCTCGAACCCGGCCAGCTGCGTGGCCTCCAGCCAGGCGGAGATCTTGTCGGCCCGTTTGATCGTGGTCTTCACCGATTTCGGCAGGACGGCGGGCAGGCCAAAGCGCAGGTGGATGGCAGCGGCCAGGCGGTCATCGAGCGCGCCGTAATCCGGGCCCACGGCGGCTTTGACGGGCGAGATCATGTCGCCAATCACATATTCCGGGGCGTCGTGCAAAAGCGCTGCCAGCTGCCATTTCGACGGCGCATTGGGGGCCAGACGGGCATGGATATCGGCGACGAGAATGGAATGCTCGGCCACGGAATAGGCGAAATCCCCCTGGGTCTGGCCGTTCCAACGCGCCACGAACGCGAGGCCGTGGGCGATATCCTCGATCTCGATATCCATCGGCGTCGGGTCCAGCAGGTCCAGCCTGCGGCCCGAGAGCATGCGTTGCCACGCGCGGGGTTGAGATTTTGCCATGGGGTGGGCTCCGAACGTCAATGACGCGTTTGTAACAAGTGTGGTCCGGCGGACCAGCCCTCATTGTCGACGTGGGCGCAGCCTGAAACGGCGGACCCTCCGGGGGGAGTTTTTCTGGCAAGATGAAGCGGAGCGCCGCGCATTTTAGAAAAGGTCTAGGCAAATTTGCAGGTTCAGACGTAGCATGGCTGCGCAATTACGCATTAGTTAGGAGGATTTTCCCATGTCCAAAGATGAAAAAGACGGCGCCGGCAAAGGTGCCCCGGTGAAGCCGGACCACGACAAAGACGGCGGCGCCAAGTAGGCGCAACCTGTTTTAGACAGCGTGCTTTAGGCTATGGCGGGCCGTCCGATTTCCGGGCGGCCCGTTCTCGTTCCTACTTGGTGCCGTGGCGGCGTCAGATTTCCATCACGATGCGGCCATCGATCTGGCCTGCGCGCATCTTGTCGAAGATCGCGTTGATGTTTTCCAGCTTGTCCCAGGCGAAATGGGCCGCGACCGCGCCGTCATCGGCAAAGGCCAGGGTTTCGCGCAGGTCGTTGCGGGTGCCGACGATGGAGCCGCGCACGGTGATCCGCTTGAGCACGATCTCGAAGATGGGCAGCGGGAAATCGCCCGGCGGCAGGCCCACGAGCGACATGAAGCCCTTGCGCCGCAACATGCCAACGGCCTGGCTGAAGGCGCTGTTGGAGACGGCGGTGACAAGCACCCCGTGGACGCCGTCCATCATCGTCTGCAGTTCAGCCACCGGATCCTGGTCGACCGCATGGAAGGTCATGTCCGCGCCGAGGGTTTTGGCGAGGTCTAGCTTGTCCTGGTGTACATCCACAGCCACGACATGCAGGCCCATCGCCTTGGCGTATTGCACCGCCATGTGACCCAGGCCGCCGATGCCCGAGATTGCGACCCAATCGCCGGGCTTCAGCTCCAGCTCTTTGAGGCCCTTGTAGACGGTGACACCGGCGCAAAGGAGCGGCGCGGCGGCGCCGAAATCCAGCCGGTCGGGGAGTTGCCCCACGTAGTTCGCATCGCAGGCGACGTATTCCGCGTAGCCGCCATTGACGGTGTAGCCGGTCATCTGCTGATCCGGGCACAGCGTTTCCCACCCGCCGACGCAATGCTCACACCGGCCACAGGCGGTATGCAGCCAAGGCGCGCCGATCCGGTCGCCTTCCTTGAGGTGAGTGACACCGGCGCCGAGGGCTGCGACCTCTCCCACGCCCTCATGGCCGGGGATGAAGGGGGCGGTCGGTTTCACGGGCCAATCCCCCATCGCGGCGTGCAGATCGGTGTGGCACACGCCCGACGCGCGGACTCGCATCAGGACCTGACCGGGGCCGATTTCCGGCACCGGCACCTCGCGGATATCAAGCGGTTGGCCGAGACCGGGAACGACGGCAGCTTTCATGGTTTTAGGCAGGCTCATGCGGGGTCTCCTTTCGTTGAAGTTGCAACGATTGTTGCACGACTTAGATGGCAGTTTGTTGACATGGATCAGATCGAGCACGACGCCGCGACGCCTTTGCAATCGCAGCATTGCCCGCTTGGCATCGTGCTGCTATGTGGCGATCAAAATGTAATTACGCGCCCGAGGAGGCAAATAAATGGACGACTATATCGTCAAGGATATCGCGCTGGCAGAGTTCGGCCGCAAGGAATTGGACATCGCCGAAACCGAGATGCCGGGCCTGATGGCGCTGCGCGAGGAATATGGTGCGGAAAAGCCCCTGAAGGGTGCGCGTATCGTGGGCTCGCTCCACATGACGATCCAGACGGCTGTTCTGATCGAGACGCTGGTTGAACTGGGTGCGGACGTCCGTTGGGCCTCGTGCAACATCTTCTCGACCCAGGATCATGCGGCGGCGGCGATTGCCCAGGCGGGCGTGCCTGTGTTCGCGATCAAGGGGCAGTCGCTCGAAGAGCATTGGGATTACCTGGACAAGTCGTTCCTGTTTGAAGACGGCCCGAACCTGATCCTCGACGATGGCGGCGACGCGACTTTGTACATCCTGTTGGGTGCCCGCGCGGAAGCCGGGGAAGAGATCATCCCGGTGCCAGGATCCGAGGAAGAAGTCGCGATCAAGGCGCAGATCGCCAAGCGCATGGCGGCGTCCCCCGGTTGGTTCACCAAGATGAAAGAGCAGATCGTTGGTGTGTCCGAGGAGACAACCACTGGTGTGCACCGTCTGTACGACCTGCAGAAGAACGGCCAGCTGCCGTTCCCGGCGATCAACGTCAATGACTCTGTGACCAAGTCGAAGTTCGACAACAAGTATGGCTGTAAGGAGTCTCTGGTCGACGGCATCCGCCGCGCCACCGACACGATGATGGCCGGCAAGGTTGCTGTCGTGATGGGCTACGGCGATGTGGGCAAAGGCTCTGCCGCGTCGCTGGCCGGTGCCGGTGCCCGCGTGAAGGTGACCGAAGCCGATCCGATCTGCGCGCTGCAGGCCGCCATGGACGGGTTCGAGGTTGTGCTGCTGGAAGATGTTGTGGCGGACGCCGACGTCTTCATCACCACCACCGGCAACAAGGACGTCATCCGCATCGAGCATATGCGCGAGATGAAGGACATGGCGATCGTGGGCAACATCGGCCACTTCGACAATGAGATTCAGGTCGCTGCGCTCAAGAACCACAAGTGGACCAATATCAAAGAGCAGGTGGACATGATCGAGATGCCCAACGGGCATCGCTTGATCCTGCTCTCGGAAGGTCGTCTGCTGAACCTCGGCAATGCCACTGGTCACCCGTCCTTTGTGATGTCCGCGTCCTTCACCAACCAGGTGCTGGCGCAGATGGAGCTGTGGCTGCGCGGCGATGAGTATGAGAACCAGGTCTACATCCTGCCCAAGAAGCTGGACGAGAAAGTGGCCCGCCTGCACCTGGCGAAGATCGGCGTGAAGCTGACCCAGCTGGACAAAGAGCAAGCCGACTACATCGGCGTGCCCCAGGACGGCCCCTTCAAGCCCGAGCATTACCGCTACTGAGGCCCCGGCCCAGACCCAAGACATCGCGCCGCCCGTGGGAGACCCCCGGGCGGCGTTTCTTTGTGGGAACCTAAGGCGCGATCTTGGCGTTATCTTTTTCGGGCTTATCGCACCCTATTGATAAATCATGATTTTCTCGAAAATTCAGGGAACGGAATCGCGGTGAAAGCGGTTTGGTCTTCATACGCCGGACACGTCCGGCATCCTAAATTCGGGAGACTTATGATGACCTTCAAAACCACTCTGTTGAGCACCGTTGCAACCCTGGCTCTGGCCTTCCCCGCCGTCGCACAATCCGGCTCGGTCGGCCTGACCGGTGAGGGCGCCTGCACGGTGGCCGAGGGCGCGCCGATGCCCGCCGGCTGCGAGGTGCACGGCGACATGGAGGCAGGCGCCGCCTTTGACGGTTCCGCCGAGGAATTCGCCGATGAGATGGGCGATATCGACATGGACGGCGAGGCTGAGATGACCGCTGGCATGGGTGAAACCGACGCGCCCTCCGCGCAGACGGATCTGGCCACTGAAAGCATGCTGACCGCTGGCACCGCCATGCCGATGGACATGGACGAAGCCGCCGTGCCCACCGCTTTGGGCGGCATGACCGTGGCCGACATCGTGGGCATGGATGTGCACACAACCTCGGACAACGACGTGGGTGAGATCGACTACATCATTCAAGCCGAAGGTGGCTATGAGGCCGTGATCGGGATCGGGGGTATCTTGGGCCTGGGTGAATACACCGTCGCCCTGCCGCTGGACGCCTTTTCGGTCAGCGAAGACAACAACCAACTGATCATCGAGGGCTATACGGAGGCCGAGCTGGAAGCGATGCCCGAGATCGACGAGAGCGAGCTGGACGCGCTGCCGAGTGACTATGTGATCGGCTAACGCTTTGCGCTTTCCGTGTTGATTACACGAAGGACGGGGCCCGGGCATGGCGACATGTCCGGGTTCTTGCGTGAAGCGCCCGGTCTGACGGCCCCCGTGACGGGGGCTGGAGGCTCGGGCGCAATGCTTGTGGAGCATGCTAGTTGTAAGGGAACGCGGCGCCGCGTCATGCGACAATCGCTGACGCCCGGGGTGAAGTGCCCCAAACGCCCGGAAAAATGCGCGGTTCCGAGCCTGTGATCCTGCACCCGTTCGGCCCGAATTGGGGGTGGGGGTGGTCTGAGGGGTCAGGCGAGAGACCATCGTCGGGGGTGTGCGGGCAGGTTGAAAGCCCACCGCACCGGTTAACCGACATGCTTTGTCCTGTGGCAGGGTTGAGAAAACGTTAACGGGATCGGTAAAAACCGACACTCCGTCGGTCGATTTCAGGAAAGACCTCTGCCACCGGCAGCGCTTTGCTGGCGGTACAGCAAGCGGAGGCTCAGATGGCAGGATTGGATCAGTCGCAGGTCGCCACCTATGGGAGGGACGGCGTCGTGTACCCCGTGCCGGTGTTGTCGGAGGCCGAAACCCGCGCGACACGCCAAGCGGTTGAGGCGCTGGAGGCGCAGCACGCAGCGGGCGCGGGCGGGCATGACCTGAAGCAGTTCTTCCGGGTCAACGGACAGTTGGTGATCCCGCTTCTGGCCAATCTGGCGCGGACCCCGGCCATTCTGGATGCGGTGGAAAGCCTGCTCGGCCCCAATCTGCTGGTCTGGTCGGTGGAGTTGTTCATCAAGGAACCCGGCGACGGCACGGTGGTCAGCTGGCATCAGGACCTGACCTACTGGGGCATGGGCGAGACCGATGAAGAGGTCACGGCCTGGGTCGCGCTTTCGGATGTGAGCGTAGAGGCGGGCTGCATGCGGTTCATCCCCGGCAGCCACACGGGCGCCATCGTGGACCACAAGGACACCTTCTCGAACGACAACCTGCTGTCGCGCGGGCAGGAGATTGCAGGCGTGGATGAGAGCGCGGCAGTGCCCGGCCCGCTGCGGCCCGGTGAAATGTCGCTGCACCATGGGCGCTGCTTCCATGCCTCTGCCCCCAACCGCTCGGACGACCGCAGGATCGGCTGCGCGATCCGCTATGTGACGCCCGAGGTGCGGCAGGGCCTGCACCGCGACTACGCCATGTTGGTGCGTGGCCAGGACGCGGCGCAGGGATGGATCAACCTTGCCGGACCCAGGGGCCTGTTCGACGCCCGCGATCTGGCGCTTTACGAAGAGGTTCTGGCCGCGCAATCCGTGGCACTTGCGGCCGGGGCAGAGGGCGACGTGGCGATGTATCAAGGGGCAGAGCTGTGACGGGTAAGGTCAGCTTCACCCAGATGAAGGACGGGACAAAGGAAGAATACGCGCTGTTGGAGCGGTTGGAGAAACCGTTCCTGGCGTTGACCGCCGACCGGGTGCTGGAAGAGTTGCGACGGCAAGAGCACATCACGCTGGAAGGCTACCGCGTCACCCGGTTGGAGCACGCGGTGCAAAGCGCCACTCGGGCGGAGCGGGACGGCGCGGACATCGACTGGATCGTGGGCGCGCTGCTCCATGATATCGGCGATGGGTTGGCGCCCCAGAACCATGACCGGATGTCGGCGGAAGTGATCCGCCCCTTCGTGCGTTGGGACGTGGCCTGGGTAGTGGAACACCATGGCATCTTCCAGATGCTCTACTACGCGCATCACTACAACTGGGACCCCAACGCGCGCGACCGCTACCGCGATCACCCCTGCTTCGACAGCTGCGCCACCTTCTGCGAGCGCTGGGATCAGGCGAGTTTCGACCCGGACTACGACAGCCAGCCGCTTTCGCATTTTGAGCCGATGGTCCGCGCGGTGTTCGCGCGCAAGGCTTATGACCCTGCGGTGGTGAAGGAAGGCGAGGTCTCGGGGCTGGTCGCGCCGTAGGCGCGCTAGGGGCTTGTCGCGCCATAAGCGCGGGCCTCTCGCTCCCCATTCACAGGTGGCTTGTTGCCTAACAAACGCAGGGGAGCGCCGGGATCGTTGTCCCCGCAAGTTTTCCTTTCACGCCCCCGCGCCCTGCGGTTAACGTGCGGCCCAAGCTTGGCCCAAGCGGTCAGGTGCGAGAAACAAAACCACCAACGGGGGACCACAATCCAATGGGAAAACGTGACGAACTGATCGCACAATATGCCGACGACCTGCGCAACAAATGCGGGATGGAGCCGGACATGGCGCTGCTTGAGAAGGTGACCATCGGCTGCGGCCCGGCGATTTACAACGCCGATGCCTCGACGGTGGCGGGCTCTCAGCCGTCCGAGCTGGAGACGGTCAAGACCAATTTCCTGATGAAGAAACTGGGCCTGCCCGACGGCCCGAACCTGATGGAAGCCATCCATTCGGTGATCGAGACCTATGGCAAGTCCGAGCGCAACAAATACCGCGCCGTTGTCTACTACATGCTGACCAAGCATTTCGGCAAAGAGAGCGTCTACGGCTGAACCGCCTAACTCTTGAAGAAAAGGTCCGTCCAGATTGGGCGGGCCTTTTTCTTTTGTCGTGAAGCCTTTGACTAAAATGCGGCGGGCATTTCCTTTGCGCCCCCCGAGGGTTTGCCGTTACATACGCGGCGTCCGGCCAGCACGGCGGACCCAGATTCAGATACACGAGTGGAGCGAGGCCACGCGTGGGTGAATGGGGGGTCCTGAGGGGTCGGGACCCCCCATTTTTTTGTACGCGATCAGCCGTACCACCGGCGCAGCGCATCACAGGGTCTTGCCGTAGATGTGAATAGCTTTTGGCTATCGGCAAAGCGTAGCCTGCCTCCAACCTTAGTCTTTGGAGTACCCCCCATGCGCCTTCTACTTCCCACCCTTGCCCTCTGCGCGGGCCTGGGCGCTTTCGCGTCCGCCCCCCAAGCACAGACCACCGCAACCGCTGTCGCCTCGGGCCAGTTCCAGGATGCCGACGCGCGCCACCAGGGCGCGGGCACGGCTGTTCTGGCGCAGACCTCTGACGGCAGAACAGTGCTGCAGTTCCAGGGATTCTCGGTCACGCCCGGCCCGGACCTTGAGGTTTGGCTGGTCGTCGATGAGGCGCCCGGCACGTCCGCTGCCGTGCTGGCCAGCCAATGGGTCTCGCTCGGCTCGCTGCAATCGGCCAGCGGCGCGCAGACCTATGAGATCCCGTCCAACGTGGATGCCACCGCCTACGGCAGCGTGGTGATCTGGTGCGAGGATTTCAGCGTCTTGTTCGCCACCGCGTCGCTTCGGTAGCGCAAGGACGGCGGGATAATTCCCGCCCTACACCCCGCCCAGTTCGCAGACCACCTTCCACTCCGCCTCTGTCACGGGTTGGACCGAGAGGCGGGAGTTCTTCACCAGGACCATATCCGCAAGGCTGTCCGTCCCCTTGATCGTGTCCAGTGTCACGGGGGTGGGCAGCGGTTTTACGGCCTTGATGTCCACACATTCCCAGCGATCGTCGGCGGTGGTGCTGTCGGGATGCGCCTCGGCGCAGACTTCCACGATGCCGACGACGGATTTCTCTTTCTGCGAATGGTAGAAGAAGCCCTGATCGCCCACCGCCATCTCGCGCATGAAGTTGCGGGCCTGGTAATTGCGGACACCATCCCATTCCTCACCCGCGTCGCCCTTGGCGACCTGATCGTCCCAGCTCCAGACGTTGGGTTCTGATTTGAACAACCAATAGGCCATCAGCCGATCACCTTCTTCCATTGCTCGATCCGCACCTTCTCGAACAGGCCCGCCTTGGCGTAGGGGTCGTTACCGGCGAAATCGTAGGCCTCTTGCATCGTCTCGACCTCGATCACCAGAAGCGTGCCGGACATCGCGCCCTCGTCGTCGATGAAGGGCCCGGCCATGACCAGCTTGCCGCTGTCACGCGCATAGGCCAGATGCGCGTCGCGGTTATCGAGGCGGGTCTGCAGGTGACCGGGTTTGTCGGTGGCGATCAGGGCGCAGAGCATTTTCTCGGGCATGGGCGGTTACTCCGGTTTGAGGGGACGAGACAGAAGGTGACTGAGCGCGCCGTCGATGTCGAGGGTGCCATCGGCCAGCGCCGCTATGGTGTCGGCAATCGGCGTATCCTCGGGCGAGGCGGCCAGTTGCCGCGCCGTGTGCAGGCCTTCCACGGTGGTCCCTTCGGGGAGCGTATCACCCGTCGCCAGCGCGTGACCAAAGCGAAAGTTGCGCGACTGGGTGGAGCCGCAGGTCAGCACCAGATCCCCCAGGCCCGAGAGCCCCGTGAGCGTTTCCGGCAGCGCGCCCTTGGCGGTGGCGTAGCGCGTCATCTCGGCAAAGCCGCGTGCGATCAGCGCGGCGCGTGCGCTGTCACCCAGGCCCTTGCCGATCACCGCGCCCGCCGCGATGGCGATGACGTTCTTCAAGGCGCCACCCAGTTCGGCGCCGATCACGTCTTCCGTCCGGTAAAGCCGCAGCGATGGCGTGCTGAGCGCGTCTTGCAGCGCCGCGCCCTCGCCCGCATCGGCGCAGGCAATGGTCAGCGCCGTCGGCAGGCCCCGCGCAATATCTGCCGCGAAACTGGGGCCGGTGAGCTGCGCCACAAAAGGCGTGACACCTGCGAGGAGGGCCGTGGGACCACGGCCCGAGGAGAGGTCGATGCCCTTCGCGCAGGACACCGCGACGCGCGCGTTCAGCCGCGCGGTTTGCGCAAAACGCCCCATGCTTTGGGTCGGGATCGCGATCAAGGCGACCTCAGCCCGGCAGGCGCTCAGATCTCCCGTCACACGCACGCCCTGCGGCAATGCATGGCCCGGCAACCGCGGGCTTTCCCCGCCATCCAGCGCGCCCGCATCCCGCGCCCACAGGGTCACGTCGACCCCGGCCCGCGCGTAGGCAATCGCGAGGCCCGTTCCGAAGGCCCCCGCGCCGATCACGTCGAGCTTCATGCCTTGGCCCCCTTCTTGCCCGAGCCGATCATCGGTGCCGCCGCCGTATCCAGCGGCCAGCGGGGCCGGGCGACCAGGTCCATCCCGTCCACGCGCCCGCCCTCGAACGCCAGCATCCCGGCGTAGGCGATCATCGCGGCGTTATCCGTGCAAAGCGCCAGGGGCGGTGCGGCGAAGGGCAGGTCCGTGACGTCTTCCAGAGCGGCGCGCAGGGTCTGGTTCGCGGCGACGCCGCCGGCCACGGCGAAGGCCGTGACCTCGCCCAAAGCCAGCGCGCGGCGCGATTTTTCGGCCAGGACCTGGGCCACGGTCGCCTGGAACGCGGCGCAAATGTCGGCGCGGTCTTGCTCGGTCAACCCGCCATTCGCCTCCACCAACCCGTCCCGAAGCCGCAGTACCGCCGTTTTCAGGCCCGAGAAGCTGAGGTCGCATCCGGGGCGGTCCAGCAGCGGTTTCGGCAGTTTGAACCGCGCCGCATCCCCATCTCGCGCCGCGCGTTCCACCGACGGCCCCCCGGGCTGGGGCAGGCCCAGAAGGCGCGCGACCTTGTCGAAGGCCTCACCCGGCGCATCGTCAATGGTGCCGCCCAGGCGCATGAACGTCTCCGGTCCTTCAACGCGCAGGAACTGACAGTGGCCACCCGAAACGAGCAACAGCAGGTAGGGAAATGCCAAATCATCCGTCAGCCGGGGCGTCAGGGCATGGCCCGCCAAGTGGTTCACGCCGATCAGAGGTTTTCCCAAGCCCATCGCCAACCCCTTCGCGGCCATGACCCCCGACAACACACCCCCAATCAAACCCGGCCCGGCGGTGACGGCGATGGCATCCACATCGCGCAGAGATATGCCTGCCACGGCCACCGCCTCTTCCACCACCAGATCCAGCGTTTCGGCATGGGCGCGGGCGGCCAACTCGGGCACTACGCCGCCGAAGGCTGCGTGCAGGTCTGTTTGCGAGGAGACGACGTTGGACAGGATCGCCGCGTCGTCACCCGACCCGCGCAGGACGGCGGCGGCCGTGTCGTCGCAACTGCTCTCGATGCCAAGGATCGTCAGGGACATGGGCGTGTTCTCGTCTATGCGCTACCGCTTCGCTGCTTGAGCGAGGGGGCTTTTTACGCGCTCTCGCTTCGCTGCTTGAGCGCGGGGGTCTTCTATGCGCTATCCCTTCGCTACTTGAGCGCGGGGTTGCATTGTGTGGCTGTGGCCTGCGAGGTAACACTGCCGCCCATGCAAGTCCACCAAACGCCCACGCTTCTGCTGACCCGCCCGCGCCTCGCGTCCGAGCGGTTTGCGACCGGCGTGCAGGGCGCCGACGTAGTGATTGCGCCACTGATGGAGATCATCGGCACGGGCACAGACATCGCGCTAGACGGCGTGGCGGGGTTGATCCTGACGTCCGAGGCTGTCGTGCCGTTCCTGCCGCGCACCGCGCTGCCTGCCTATTGTGTCGGTCCCCGCACGGCGACAGCGGCGTGTGCGGCGGGGTTCAAAGCGGAGGCCCTGGGGCAAGACGCGGAGGGGCTGATCCAGGCACTGGCCAAACTGCGCCCCCCGGGCCCGTTGCTCCACCCCCATGGCACCTACACGCGCGGCGACGTCGCGGGGCGGCTTTCCGCCCTCGGCCTGCCCACCACGGGCCTCGCCGTCTATGACCAGCGCGAGGTTCCCCCCAGCCCCGCGTTTCACGCCGCGCTGACGCTTCCCGGCCTGGTCGTGCCGCTGTTCTCGCCCCGCAGCGCCCGGCTTTTTGCCGCCGCCGCGCCGTCCGTTCCTGACACTGCCCAGATCATCGCCCTCAGCCCCGCCGTGGTCGAGGCGCTGCCCGACACCCTGCGTGCTCAAACGCGCATCGCCGAGGCACCCACAGGCGATGCAATGCGCGGCATCCTGGTGTCCTTGGGCGTGAAATGGAATTCCCCCTAGAAGCCAGCGCGGCGTCATGACAGTTTGCATTGGGCTGACTCGCCCCGCCCGCCGCGCTAAGTTGATGGGCGAGACCACATAATTCAGCAGGGGGCCGCTACCCATGGCGAAAAAATCGTCGACCCGTTCGGGACGTCAGAAATCCCAAGACGACAGCGTTTCGCCCGAAAGCGTCGCGGCGGAAACCGTTGACGGCGCGGGTGAAATGGGCGGCGATACCGTTGTGTTGGGCGATGATACCCTGGGCGAAGACGCCGTGGCCGTAGAAGCCACCGACGAGGACCGCGTGACGGTCGAGCCCGGCGATACCACCGCCGCAGAGGGTGACGCCGAAGACCCCGCGCAAACCGAGATTGTCGAAGCAGAGACGGTGGAAGACACCGTCGCCGCCGAAGATCAGGCGCAGCCCGCGCCCGAGGCGCAGGCTGCGCCAGAGGCAGAACCCGCGCCGGAACCGGAAGCTCCGGCCCCGACCCCTGCCCCTGCCCCCGTCATCGAACAGCGCGGCCCCGGCATGGGCGCGCTTTTGATCGGCGGCGTTGTCGCCGCAGCGCTTGGATACGGTGCCGCCGTTTTCGGATTGATGGGCGGGGAAGACACCTCTGCCACCGACACCGCCTTGGCCGAAGCGATGGCCGCGATTGAAGCACAGCAAGGCACGATCACCGCGCTGGAGGCCGAGGTCGCCGCACTGTCCGCCGTTGAGCCCCCGGTGATCCCGGAAGTGGACCTGTCCGGCGTCGAAGGCGCCATCGCAGGTGTGGCCAGTGACGTCGCAGGCGTCAGCACCACCATCGAGGCCCTGACGGGCCGCATCGTGTCCCTGGAAGAGCGCCCGATTTTCACCGGCGATGTCTCAGCCGATACCGCCGAGATGACGGAAGCCCTTGAAGCCATCGAAGCGCGCATCGCGGCCGAGCAAGCCGCCGCCGCCGAAGCCATTGCCGAGGCCGAAGCCGCCCAGGCCGCCGCCGCCGAAGAAGCAGCCGCCGCCGCAGAGGCCGCCGAAGCCGCCATCGCAGAGGCCGAGGCCCAGGCCGCCGCCGAGGCCGACGCGGCCCAGACCCAATCCGTCATCAGCCAAATCCAGGCAGCCGTCGCCTCGGGCGCACCCTTTGCCGATGCCCTGGCCGCGCTGCCGGGCGACGCCCCCGAAGCGCTTGCGGCGACAGCCGAGGCCGGCGTGCCGACAATGGAAGACCTGCAAGCCGCCTTCCCCGCCGCCGCCCGTGCCGCCCTGCCCATCGCCCTGCGCGAGACGGCGGGTGACAGCGCCACGGACCGTGCCGCTGCGTTCCTTTTGGGGCAGATCGGCGGGCGCTCGGTCGAGCCGCGCGAAGGCGATGACCCCGACGCCGTGCTCAGCCGCGCCGAGGCCGCTGTGGCCGCCGGTGATCTGGAGACGGCCTTGACCGAAATCGCCGCCCTGCCCGAGGGCGCCCAAGCGATGCTGAATGACTGGGTCGGCCAGGTGGAAACCCGCGCCGCTGCTGATGCTGCGCTGGCGGAGCTCTCCGCCACGCTTGAAAACTAAAGGCCCCGTTCGGGCCAAACGAAGGATCGCGCCGCATGCTCTGGTCGCTGCTTAAAATCATGATCTTCATCCTCATCGTCGTGGGGGTTGTCTTCGGCATCACCTACCTGCTGGAGATGGAGAACCTCGGCCTGTTGATCATCTTCGGGCGAGAGTTCGTGATCACGCCGTTCCTCGCCGTGGTTGCCGCGCTGGCCTTGCTGCTGGCGGTCTGGGTCCTGTTCAAAGTGGTGGGCCTTCTGGTCGCCACTCTGCGGTTCCTGAACGGCGACGAAACGGCGGTCAGCCGGTATTTCGACCGCCGGTCCGAGCGCAAGGGCTATGAGGCGTTGAGCGAAGGCATGATGGCGCTGGCCGCTGGCGAAGGCCGCCTGGCGATCCGCAAGGCAGAGCGCGCGGGCAAGTACCTGGGACGGCCCGAGCTGACGAACCTCGTGGTGGCGCAAGGCGCCCAGATGGTCGGCGATGACGCGCTGGCGACGCAGACGTTCAAGGCGATGGTCACCGACGATCGCACGCGCTTTGTCGGTGTGCGCGGGCTGATGCAGCAGAAGCTGGACGCGGGTGATACCGATACCGCGCTGAAGCTGGCCGAAAAGGCGCTGGTGCTGCGCCCGAAGAACGCCGATGTGCAGACGACGCTGATCTCTTTGCAGTCGCGTAACGAGGATTGGGCAGGCGCACGCGGCACGCTGGCCGCCGCCTTGAAGGCCGGCAATGTGCCCCGCGATCTGCACCGCCGCCGCGATGCCGTGCTGGCCATTGCCCATGCCCGCGACGCCATGGCCGAGGGCCAGGTGGCGACCGCCACCCGCGATGTGGCCGAGGCGAACCGCCTTGCCCCGGGCCTGGTGCCCGCCGCCGTGATGTCGGCGCGGATCGACGTGGAAGCCGGACGCAAGCGTCAGGCCGTCAAGGCCGTGCGCCGCGCCTGGGATCAAGCACCGCACCCGGATCTGGCCGCTGCCTTCGCGCTGATCGAGCCCGATGAGACGCCCGCCCTGCGCCTGCGCCGTTTCCGCCCGCTTCTGGGCAAGCACCCGGGCCACCCCGAAGTGCGGATGCTGGAGGCCGAGCTGCACATCGCCAATGAGGATTTCCCCGCCGCCCGCAAGGCCCTGGGCGATCTGGCCGAGACCGCGCCCACCGCGCGCTCTGTCACCATCATGGCGGCAATCGAACGCGGCGAAGGCGCCCCAGAGCGCGTCGTCAGGGGCTGGCTGGCCCGCGCCGTCACGGCACCGCGCGGCAACCAGTGGATGTGCAACAGCTGCGGCCACGTCCACGAAGACTGGACGCCGGTCTGTGCCAATTGCGAAAGCTTCGACACCCTGGAATGGGCCGAGCCGCGCCAATCCGAGGCCTCGCTCGTCGGCCCCGCCCAGATGCTACCCCTGATCGTCGGCGCCCTGGAGGACCAGAGCGCGGCAGACGACGCCGAGGTGGTCGCCGAGGACGTGCCCGACGCGCAGGACATCACCCCGGCCGAGCCGGAAGACGCAGAAGTCACCTCCGAGGCAGAAGCCCAGACGACGCGAAATTAGCCCTATCCAAACCCCGCGCGCCTTGCTAAGAGCGCGCCCGGTACGCCGCTGTAGCTCAGATGGTAGAGCACGTCATTCGTAATGATGGGGTCGGGGGTTCGAGTCCCTTCAGCGGCACCACTTCTAGTATCAGGGCCTTCGAGTGCCTCTAACGCTTTGAATGGAAACGCTATTTTCGGGGTTCTAGCACCCTCATTCCGGCAGTAAAAAATTCGGTCGGCAATCGCCAGTTTCAGCACCGTGCGACGCAGGGCGATGTGGCCTGAAGCCCATAGTTTAAAGGGGTTTGCGAGGAATGTGAGGACCGGTTCTAGTTTTTCCTCGAAGCTGCCCTGCGGCTCCGCTTCATGTGTTAGTTTTTCGACCAGAACTGCCTTCTCGTACTCTAACTCTTCGATGCGGTCCTCGTAGCGGCTGATGACTCGGACGTTCCTGGCACCCACAATCCGGTCGAGAACGGTCTCAATTTCTTTGTCGAGTGATGCGATCTGTTTCTTGGCTGTGCTCAGGATTTCTTGCGCCTGATGTCTTCGGGAGGTCCAGGCGTGCCGGAACATGGCTGTGGCAAGCTTCATGAGCTTGGGGGCAGGCTCGAGGGTTTTGATGATCTCACCCACATCACCCTCAAGCTTATCGCGGCGGATGGACTTACCATAGGCCTCGCAGCCTTTGGACTGACACAAATAATACGGGTGTGACTTACCATTGCGGCCCCGGCTGAACGACGACCGCAGCGGCACCTCGCAGCACGCGCAAGCTACCATGCCGCGCAGGGCGAATTGGTCACCGATGTTCTTGCGTTTTGGAGCCTTGGCGTTACCCGTGCGACGCTTTTGCACCTTCTCGTAGGTCTCAAGCGAGATCAGCGGCTGATGCTGCGCTTTCAGCCAATGGATGCCGTAACGCTCCGAGCAGATGTACGCGGCATAAACAGGTTGAGTGAGGACTCTCGAGACACGCTCTTGCTTCACGTCACCATGTTTGTTGCGGGGGAAGTCGGGGAAGCTCTCGAAGAACCGCCTGACCTCTGCCTGCGTCGCAAATCGGCCTGATGCATACCCCTCATAGGCCTCAGCGACGATCGAGGCGAAAGGTTCATCTGGGACCAGCAGCTTTCCTCTGCCCTTTACCGCGACGTACTCTAATCCGACCGGTGCATCGTGGACCCAAAAGCCTGCTTCCATACGCGCCTGCATCTTTTGAGAGACTTGCCGCCCATTCTGTTTGCGCTCCAACTCGCCCTGGGCTGCGATGATGGTCTCAATGAATTCGCCCTCTGGATTGTCCTCTTCGAACTTGAAGTTCAGACACTCGACCTGCGCTCCGCGCTGCCGCAACGCTTCCCCGCCGCATCGGCTATGTCCGTGTGTCTACCGCTGAGCAAATAGTTGCGCGGCAGCTGCTACAACTTGAAGCCCATTGCGACGAGTTAAGGATTGAATACGTTTCGGCGGTCGCGGCCTCCCGTCCCGTGTTCGAACTCCTCATGAATGACCTTCGCAAGGGAGATACTTTGGTCGTATTGGACGTGGACCGCGCCTTCCGCAGCGCAATCGATGCCCTGTCGGTCGTTCAGACGCTCCGAGACCTCGGCATCAGCTTTGACATCATTAACCTGCCAGTCGACGTGCAGAGTGACCTTGGTGAGTTCCTTTATGGCAGCATCGCGCTTTTCGCGCAGTTAGAGCGCAAGATCATCCGGCGCCGCACGCGAGAGGGTCTTGCCGCGGCACGACAAAGGGGTGTGCGTTTAGGACGACCAGCAACGCTGAACGACACTACAATCCGCGACGCCCATCAATGGATGCGATCCGACGAAATCCCCTGCCGCTATGTGGCGGCGCTCCTGGGCGTATCGCGTTTGACCCTCCAGCGCGGTTTCCATCGGCTCGGGCTCGAATACCCAATCAAGCCGAAAGAACGAGAGGCAGCATGACCACCAGCATTTACGGGATGAATGAGGCGCAGATCTTCCGTCTCGATTCCCCTTTCGTGGCAATCAAAGACCCCACGATCCGGCAGAAATTCCTACGCACGGTGAAAGCGTGGGCGCTAGATCAGTGGAGCGGTGCGAACGAATTGTCTTGCCGCTGATCCAAAACGATCAGATCGCGAAGTCTTCGAGCGACTTTCCCGCTGCAAGACCTCCTTTGATCCACTTTGGCTGCCGACCACGGCCTGTCCAAGTGAGCGCGGAGTTTTCAGGATGAATGTATTTCGCGGCTCCTTGTGACTTGGCTTTTGTGGGATTCCCACTAATCAGATCTTTGAGTTTGAACCCGTGCTTTGTCGCGACCTGCTCAAGCTCTGCCAAAGCCTCTGCGCGCTTACGGGCCTCAAAACCTTCGACCGCCTTTGCCGTCTCTTTCTGAAGCTGTTTCAACTCCTCTAGCGAGAGCTTTTCCAGATCCATTTTCTTTGCCATTGCGGCTCTATCCCTTTGTTGTAACCCATGCGCCAAATCACTAGGCATATATGCTTTTGTGTCTTACTGGATCTTTAGTGGAAATTCAATTGCAGCAGATATTCTGCGGATCAACGAACTCCGCCACTTCTGTCATCCACTGGCTTATTGCAGGGTAGAACCAAGATCGAAATTAACCCATGATCTCAGTTGTGCGGCCGTTTCAAAGCGATGATTACGCGGCATTCCTACAGTTCTATCGTCTGTGTTTGAACCACTATGACATTCCGCATAACAACATGGCGCAGGAGGACCGGATCTCATCTCAAATGAGCTCAGAGCGGCACATGTCTTGCCACCTTGCGTTCGACCAGAACACTCCAGCTGGTTTCGCGACTTGGAACCTGAGCTTCCCGTCTGGCCCAGGGCTCGCTCTGGTTATGAAAGAACTATTTGTGTCGCCGGAGTTTCGGGGAAATCGAGCAGGCACAGCTTTGCTTGCGGCGCTGATCGACGTAGCCAAAACAAACGATTGTGAACGCATCGACTGGGCCACCGATGGCAACAACCGTACGGCGCAAAGCTTCGACCAACAGATTGGCGCCTGATCGTTTCCAGAGGTGAATTACCGCATCTCCGGGGCGGAATTCGCGCTGTTTAGGATTCCACAATTTGTTCTAGGCGGACATCATCAAAGTATGTGACCCACCCTCGAAGTTATGTTCCCCAATCAAGCGGAAAAAATAAAAAGGGCAGTCATCGATCAAGCGGACCTGTGTGCATATTATCTACGAACTCTCAAGAACGGAATTTTTTGTTGCATAGTTTACTCAAAATCTGCGGCAACAACTTAGGGCGACCAACGGCTGCAACTTGGGCGCCACGCCTCTGTGTCTCCAAAATAGCGCACCCAATCTGATGCTGAAAGATTTCTTCCTGCTCTCCTTGTGCAAAGCGTGTCGAAGATCAAATTGGCGCCGACGGGAACAAGTCGCACGGTGTGCGGGTGTTGGCTGGCAGCAGGTCCATCCCTGACGTAGAGCCAATCTCCGCTGGGACTAATACCTACAACCTCGCCATTTTCCGGTCCAATTCTGAGAAATTCGGCGCCAGTCGAAACCTCGGACATCCGAATGGTCTCATCAGCGCCTTGAAAGACAACCATTTCCCCGGAATAGTCATAATATATGCGCGAAATGGGAGCGCTATGCTCGATCCGCGCCAGAATTTCGTTGGACCGAGTAGAGACGACTTCCAGCCAACGGGCGTCACGCTGTGTGTAGGCATACGTCTCTCCGTTCGGTGAAATCGTCATAAGATGGGGATCAGTACGTGGGGACAATAGCGAAGTTGAAGACGGGCCATCCAACAAATCCCAGTAGGAATACTCACCACCAATCGCCCAAATTTGATGACGGCAATTGAAACTGCGCGAGATAGTCCGACCTTCCTCAGGAAATCTCACTCTTTCAAGCTCTCGATCACTTTGAAAAAAAGCGTTTGAGCTTCCAATTGCAATTATTTGATTGCCGGGAGCAGAAAACCCAATACAGTTCAAGACCCTTTCATCCTCCAAGCTACTAAGATCTATTTGAAGTAATTCGCCTGTTCTTAGATCATGTACTTCGAAAGATGGGCTTCCATCTTCTACTTGATTAGGTTGTCTGTTAGTCTCAACAACTATTAGGCTTCCGTCAGCTGAAAATCCAAGAATTTCATTGAATTCCGCGAATTGTGGGCTCGGTTGCGGCGCTTGTATGTGCTGCAGGAGACCGAATAGGTCGCTAAAAATTATATTGTTCTCGGAAGCAAAACGTCCGTTCACTTGGCCACCAAACTCACCAAGCGTTTCGACTTGGTAGTTTGAGAATTCTACTGCGGCGCTACTCCATAGCCAAAAAGCTCTTAACAGTCCATCAGTACTAGCGGAAAATAGCCACTGGCCTTCAGGATCGAGGGAGATTGAGGAAATGGATCCCCCGTGCTCAGCTCGAAAAATCTCCGTTCCTGAAGTCGCATCTGATACGCGTATGGCTCCTGCTGTGCTTCCGGTAATGAGATATCTACCTGATGGATCGAAAATTGCGTGCACGAGTCCTTCTGAATGCTCCACACCAAGATCGACCCGTCCACTATCATACCACACATTATTGCCGCCCGAGAATATTCTCATTTCGCCGTTCGGAGCACCGATTGCAAGGGGGAATCCTTCAGGTCCAATTGCAATTTCAGGATAAAACGCCGCCGGTGTATTTAATCCAACTCCGGGCGTGAAGGCCTGCGCTCCAGTTGCGGTATCAAACACATAGGCCCCACCCCAAACAGACGTAGCTGCAATGCGTTCGCCATCAGGGAAGTATTGTAAGTTTACGATGTAACCTCCGTCTTCAAAAATACGAGGCTCGGCCTGTAAGTTATTCGAGTTAAATATTGCTACTGCATAAATCTCATCCCTATTTCCAATCGCTATTTGTTGTCCATCTGGGCTATAATCAATTGAACTGGCGGAGTATGTGGTCCTGGTGCGGTCGACGAGCGCTCCGGAAACCGTGTTTACGATTGCAATTGTCGCCTCGTTGGGAATTGAGAACGCAAGGTGCTCGGAATTAGGGCTGAAGTCGGCCGCCGCACTTTGTTGATTCGGATGAATACTGATGACCCGCCCAGATCTTGCATCCAACAAAAATGAAGAATCAAATGCGGGTCCACCGAAAAATATTCGATTCCCATCAGGGCTAATAATAAAGATAGTATCATGTAGATAGCTACCCGAGGGTATTTGAGATGTTTCGAGGTTCGTGCGAACCAATTCAGCTTGGGAAGTAGCGTCATAAACTAAAAAGGAGCTTGTGCTTAAAATCACGATTTCTTCGAATACGGGGTTATAGGCCATTGCAACGATTGGCTCGCCGACATCAATTTCAAAGACTGGCAACTCTCGTGTGGATTGAAATGCTGTGTTGAGAGCAAGAGAAGATGGAAACCTGTGCCATGCTTCAATCGAAAGCGCGGCGGCGCGACGGGCCGCTGTGGAACCGCTTGTCTCGGTCAGCATCAGCCGCGCATCGGCGGCCATCAGAAACGCCAGTACCCTTTCACGTGCCTCTTGTTCTCGTGCCGCTGCACCTTCTGCCAAAATGCGCTGCTCAGCTTCTCTATCGGCGGCCGTTTGTGCCAGCCGCTGTGCCTCACGAGCTAAATCGCGCTGGAGCTCGGCGTTTTCTTGAGCCAGCCGCGCGTCTCTAGCCGCAGCCGCCGCAAGGTTAAAAGCATCTTCAGCCTCTCTTGTCGCCTGTTCCGCTAGCAAAAGGGCCTCTTCTGCGCGCGTCCGCTCTTCCTCTGCGCGGGCTAAAGCTTGTTCCGCGATCCGTAGCTGCGCTTGCTCACGCTCGAGAGCGGCGCTCTCGGCTTCCCGTGCGGACTCTGCTTGGATGAGCGCGGCCTCAGTTGTAAGAACATTTTCTTCAGCGACGAGGCGTGCTTCAACCGCTGCTGCCTCGCTTAAAGCCGCGCGCTGCCAAAACACGCCAACACCAACGAGGGATAATAATAGGAGAACCGCTAACCCAACCAAGCGACGAAGCGCCAGTTTTTGGCGTTGGTCTGACTGCTCGAGAATCCTAAGTCGCTCCTCTCTCTCGCGCACTCTATGCATTTCGGCCTCTTGTCGCGCCGAAACGCTTGCTTCAATCAGTGCGTTCTCGGTGGCACTGAACGCACTCCCATGTAATTCCTTCCAATGCTCTGCCTCTATCAGAAGGTCTTCAGTAAGCACCGAACCACGCGAACGGTGGTTTTCTACGTAGGCGCGGAGGCGTTGGCGCCAGAGCCCAAAGGCGCGATCTTCGTTGAGCCAAGACATCAAACGGGGCCAGCTTCTAATCAGCGCCTCGTGAACAACTTCTACCGACTCTTGACTAGTCGCAGCGTCGTGGCCGATCATGACCAACCTCGCTTCGGCAAGCGATTGTACGAGCGGCCAGTCCTCTGCTGAAAAGTCGCTCCGCAAAGCAACGGATCGCGTGTCCTCTGTTTCGTCGCCAGGTGCAGCGAGCAAAACAAGACGAAGGAAAACGCGGCGCAGCCCGATGCGTTCCTTTTCCGTGCAATCACCGTGGAACGTTTCAGCGTGTTCTGCCAAGGCACCAGCGACGCCGCCGATTGCCCGGTATTGAGCGTGGGTTAGCTTGCGCTCTTCCTGACGTTTCCATAGTCGGTCAAGAGCAAACTGCATCAGTGGCAATCCACCTGTATTGCCGGCCATGTCGGCCACGATCTCAGCTGTAAGGCCGGGCTCGAATGACACGTCGAACTGCGCAGCTGGGTTTTCGATAGCCATAGCCAGTGCAGTTGGAGTCATTGGACCGAGTTTCGCGTCGGCATCTGTCATAAGTTCCGCAAGCGCGCGGTGCCTGAGTGCAATGCCAGTAAAATCCGCTCTGAGTGTCGCAACCGCGTGGACGGTCACCTTTCGGCTATTCTGGCGGCCAATTGCACTCAGAACCGCCAGAAACTCATCAATTCTTTGAGCGTCATCGTTTTCGGATTCGAGCGGTTGGCGACGATCGTCAAAGGTGAAGAGCTCCTCAAACTGATCGATCACGATGCAAAGGCGCTCCGCATGTGTGATTTCTGATAGTGCTGTCTCAATGAGTTCTAGTGCCCCTGCTGGATCATCGAGAAGGCGTAGCTCGTGTGCATCCGCTCGGGATTGGATGTCTGATCGCGAGCCGTCACGTCCCAACGCCAGCTTAGCGAGCGCATGCGAAAGCTGATAAAGTGGACGTCGCCTTGGCTGGAATACTATTGTTGACCACCCACCGGCCTCCGCAAGTCGCGGCAATAGCCCCGCCATAACAACGGATGACTTGCCAGAACCAGACGGTCCAATAACCGTTAGAAATGGAAGTCGGTTTACCTTTTTCTCAAGTTCGTCGATGAACTCGTCCCGGCCAAAGAAAAGATCCCGGTCCTCTTCCGCAAAAGCCGCCAACTCTTTGTAAGGCTTGGCAAGAAGTGGCCACGCGCGCGCAAGCAAGGAAGTGGGGATGACATGGGCAAGTCTTCGCATGGGATCCGGATCCGCAGCAGCGACCATGCCCAATAGGCGGTCATTTCTTTCTGAGAAGACAGGGGCTCCACTGAAGCCTTGTTGCACAAAGTAACCTATTTTGTCGGTGTCTAGAATTTGGCGCCAGCCACCTGAGTCGACTATCGAAAGTTCGCCGTCTGCGATCGTTGCGTTGTCGTTGCCAATCGGAAATCCAAAGGTGCGAAAAGGTGTTCCCTCGCCTGGATCGGACAATTGTGAATTTGCACTGTCCAAGCCGCCGAAGGCTGCACTATCAAGTTCAAGTACCGCGATGTCAGACAGCTCTCCGGGTTCACCCGAGCCGGGTTGGAGCATTGGTACCCATGCCACAACTCGGGAGTATACGCCGAAAATTCCTAAGTATGGTAAGTCGAGTAAAATAGCCTCGTCGGGACGCTCTTTAGTTCCCTTTCTGCGACGCAAACAATCATCAATAACGTGCGCGCAGGTCATGACGTGCAGATCGCCGATCAAAAAGCCAGCGCCCACGACAAGTCCTGCACTGTCCCTAAGCCGCGCAAGAACGGATTGCGCAATCGATAGATCGCGGTGAACTTGCATTAGGGTTTCTTTTCAGCCGACCACGTGAGGGTAACTTGCACGTTTGCCTCGGCAGTAGTTTTGGCCAATATCGCCCCAAGCTCGCCGGACAATTTGATGCCAAAGCTAGCTTCGATTTTTGTGGGTGCGGACGACAATGTAGACGTTTGCATCACGATACCCTCAGCGATAGGACGGATGCCAGACAGCGCTTCCGAAAATCCCTTTGTCGCCTGGTTTACCATTTCGCCGCCGCGTCCTACTGCCACAGGGCCGTGCGAAGCAGAGGCGTCTGTTTCGACCCTCACAATGCCACCAGCAGACTTGAATTCGTATACAATTCCACTCAATACTTCTCTCCTACATTTTCCAGAATAATCCGTCCTTGACCGTTGCATGAGTTAAAAACTGGATCAAGGATCTCGGCGGATGGGTCTTGACTGCCCGGCCCAAAGGAGACATTCAACCGAGCCCTTCGATGCTGCGGTGCGGCCTGCGAAAGTTGCCATTCACTGCTGACGCATAGCATTGATACTGCCGGGATTTGCAATACCAATCGGACAAAGGCGTAAGTGCTCCTGGCAACAATACAGTTTATTGATACAGTTCTAGCGATACGGGATTGGAACCACTGTCACCAACAATGACCATTACCGGCGGACGTTGCTCAGCCTTGAGCTCTTCTCTTAGCATTACCAGTTGAGCTGCATCCGTCAGACTTGGCGCCGTTCGTGCCCCACGTGGATGGGAATGCCATTCGCCAATATATGTTAGTTGATGCATCGTCCGCGCTCTTGCCTCAGCAATGCTATCGATGGTTCCCTGAATACCCCGTTCAAACGACGACGTTGAACCAGAACTATCAGGTGGCGCTTCCAACCCCATCGAAATCTCAATCCGTTTCTGCGCGTGATCAACGACCCCTAGTAGGATGCCTCCAGTTTCGCTAGGCAAATGGGCCTCGCGAAAGTCCTGGAGCTTTCGAGCAACCGCATCTGCCAAACAAATTTTCCAACCGTTCGCATTTACAGTCACACTACCAATGGTCGGAGTCACGCGATGCATATTGGTCCCGCCGTCTGCGTTGATGCTTGCGATCGTGATGCTTGCATCGGAAGAAGGCATATTTTTTCCGAGCACACTTGCGGCGATACTTGATAGTATTGCTGCTTTTGAGGCAGGAATTCTGCTGGTGACTGCGCGACATTGCCCGCCAGAGACAACGGCTTGATCCCCTGGCCACAAATGGTCACAAAGTGATCGGTTGTGACAGATTTCCGCGTAGTAGAGTGCCTCCAAACTAGCAAGATCGAGCGTTCTTGCGGCGTCTTCTTGGAGAACCACAACGGCGCTTCCGGAGGGATTGAAAAACGCGGAGATTGCAGGACTTCGCTTAGATATTGCACTGATGGTTCGACTAGCACCGAGAGAGGCGGTTAGATCAAGGATGCGATCTGATGTAACCAGTGCTTCGTATAGCGCTTCGGATTGATGTGCTAGCGATACTTTTTCATGTATTGTCTCGATACACAGGTCTGTGCGTATTGAGCCCAGATCGTCAGATAGCATCGCGGTCTTTGAATTTCCTAACGCGGATCCGCGCAATACGTGGCGCGCAAGATTGTGGGGCGCAAAAAACGTCATCGTCCACGATAGTGAGCTTCTCAAACGCGCCTTCGCGAACGAGTGATGTAATGCATTGCGAACCGATGGCTCCCGCTCCCAAAACAACAACACTTTTCCCGATTTCTTCGCGCCATTGTTCGTCATGACCCGCGTTGATTGATGCAACTTCGCCTTCGAACGAAAAGCTGAGGTTGGCCGACATCAATCGAATGCCTTCGAGTAGTTGCTCGTCTGTTTCTCCAGTTGGCAAGCAACGCCCGTACCTGTGAGCGACGCCTTCCGGCGTTTCGAACAAGAGGCCTGTCGCCACGCCAATCTCGCCCAGCGAAGCTTCTGTTCCGAGAAACATCGGTTCAACACTGTCGTGGCTTTCGTTTATTACGACAAACTGTATGAGCATCCGATATCCATAAAGCCGCTCGAGGCTGACGCCATTGCCCGTGATCTGAGCGTGGACTAGCCATGGTCGAAGTGCTGATAGTCTGACGGGTTGAACGTCACATGACGCTTTTTGTCACCATCCAAAGCAACTTTCACCTCACTCCCCGCGACCGCCAGAACCGATCCAAGCATGCCGTTCTTCACACCGAGGTCTTTGTTATTCTGCCCAAAGACAAGCCGATCCCCTTGCGCAAATGCGCGGGGGCCAGTCGCCGTCTTGAGCATCGTATCTGGCGGCGCAGCTTCCGGGCGCATGGCATCCCGGATCGCGACATTCAACGCATGCACGTCTTTTCGACGGTGGGCAAAGGCGAGCCGCGTTTTTTCAGGTGCGGCAGAGGCATCCATCACATAGGACTCAACCAGCGCGTCGATGGCTTGATCTCGACCGTCTGTGCGGCGCACGCTATCGTTCTTGGCATATCGATCCAGGGCTTCCGGGATGTCGCCGACCGCAAGCTCTTTTGAGGCCTGCTTCTGCCATGCCTTTTTTTGACGATAGATCTCTTTGAGTTCTGCCGCTCCATGACGCGCGACCAAATCCCGGAACGGTGTCCCAGCTTCAATCGGCTGCAGCTGATCTGGATCACCAACCAGCACAGTTTTGCTCCGATCTCATCCATCTTCTTGGTCACACGCGCCATCTGCCGCGTGCCAATCATCCCGGCTTCGTCGATTACCAGCACATCCCCTTTGGCAATCGGGGCATGTCCATTCTCCCAAGACAATTCCAGTGAGGCGAGTGTTCGACTTTGAATGCCGGAGCTCTCCTGCAAACCGTCTGCGGCTTTTCCAGCTAAGGCCGCGCCATGCACCGTGATACCTTGTCGGGTCCACGAATCTGCTGCTGCCGACAACATCGTGCTTTTGCCTGCGCCAGCCAGGCCGACGACTGAGGCCAATTGATTGTCGTCTAGAGCATGTCGAATAGCGCGTTCTTGTTCTTGGCTGAGCTTGCCGCCAAAGCTGCGGCGCATCTCCGCATTCTTGGTCTTCAAGGCAGCGTTGACATTGGAGGGACTTACGCCAAATCCTTCGGTTTTGGCCATCTGTGCGGGGGCCTGAGCAAGGAATCGCTCGGCGCGTTGGTAATCCTGGGTCGTGTAATGCGGGACACGATCACTGGCGAGCCGCACTGCGTCTGGCGATTGTAGCGCCCGATCCGTCAGCTTGGTGAGCTGCTGCGGGTCGTCAACGCATTTGGCCAGCTCGCGCAGCACATCGACGCGTTTGAACGCGACCTTTGTCTTGGAGAGTTCCGTCAGAACCAGTGCCGGGTTCTGTTCGATCTGGCGTCTACTGAGAGGATGATCCTCTTGCGGCTCAACCAGCTGCTGTCGAGGATCACGCCGCTCGACCTGTGGTCCAAACTCTCGATCTAATGCGCGACGTTCGGCGAGGTGGGCATTGATCAAGGCCTGCTGCTCTTTGCGATCTCTGGCTTCCGCCGCACGGGACGCCGCCTCTGCCTCTGCGACGACTTTCTGCCAACGGCCTGTCACGCGCAGAAAGGCCGCTTTCATGCCACGGGGGAGGCGTTCTCTGGCCTCGAACTGCCGACGAGCAGCCTGTTCCTGCAGCAGGGCCTCCCGCGCTGCCCGTTGTTTGGTAACTAATGCCTCGCGCCGAAGCGCATGCTGTGGATTGGGTTTGATTGTCTCTGGGCGTTTGAGCTGGTGTGCTTGCGCTTGCACTTCCTCGACCGACGGCAGGCCTTCCTCCGGACCCAATCGCCGCCGCATCTCACGACCCGTCACCCCACACCAGCGCGACAGTGACCAAACCTTGCCGTCGGCATCGACCGCGACGAAGCCGCGCCGATAACCGCGGGCCAGGGCATAGCCTTGCTCTATCAGAGCCGCCTCAAACGCCCCGCGAGAGTCAGAGCCGTTCCAACATTCCTGGAACAATGCCTTGGTCGCACCCCGATCTCGCTTGAGCCGTTTGGCTTGCTGGCTTTCCGCACGGCTCGTGTTCAGCGGGTCTCGGTCCGCGTGTTTGCGGAAGCCGTCTGGTAGGTCCCAGCCATGCTCCACGAAGATTTCGCGGCTAAGCCCAGTGAGCTTGCGTTTGTAATGCGATAGGTTGATCGCCTTCATCTGATCGGAATCGATCTTTGACCAGATCGCATGGGCATGGCGGCGGCCGTCTTTCTCATGGAGAACTACGGCGCGGGGTTGGCCTTCAAGTCCCAAGCTTTTCTCAACTCGGGCAATGACTGCTTCATATTCTTCGACAGAGACGCTTTCGGATGGCGGAGGGTTCAACGACAGCGAGAACAGATATTTATCGCATTTGGTGGCGCCGGAGATTGCCTCAGCTTCCGCGAAGGCGCCAAACAGATCATCCGCCACAAAGCCGTCAATGCCATGCACCGTCACATGGTCATTGTCGCGGGGGTTCATCAGATGCCGGGCCAGCTCCGCCCCAAAGGCCCGTTCGTTGCCTTCAAGAATCATAGGCGATCCGCGTGTTTGGGCCGCTTACCAAGCGCCTCCATCAGCATGGTGCGAATGGCCAAGACGTGGTCATAGGCCTCAGCGATTTGAGCCTTCTCCGTCTCGCCAACGACCAGGATGCCCAGATTGGCATGATGAGCGAGTTGGTTGAGATTGCTGGCAAACCGGGACTGACCAAGCAGCTCCAACGCCTCAGCTGCCGCCTTCTTGTCTGCCCGCGCGTCCGCAGGACGATGTTTGCGCAACTTCGCATCCTCGGCAAAGACACAGGCACGGATGTAAGCGCTGAGCGTCATACCAGCCGCCAACGCCTCCAGCCGGGCGCGTTCCTCTTTCGTCAGCCGGACCGTCAACGGTGAGATAGCCGTGCGTGGGGCGGGCGCCTTGGCTTCCAGCTTTGAAGGCACCGATGCGGTAGAGTTGAACTGATCCGGTAGCGTGCTCATGGGGACGGCTCCCATGACGGCGGAACCACTGGCGCAACATCACCAGCGGCCTGATCGACGGCGTCATCCTCTTCATCTGCCAACACCGCAAGCCTGTGGATAACTTCCGGCTCAGCCTTGAGAACATCCGACCAATTCTCTAATTCTGAAAGCAACCCGAGGTACTCGGAGGGTTCTAGGTTTGTCCTCTCCGGTGCACCAAATTCCAATCCGAACATGGTTAGAGACATCCTGGATTCCCTTATATATAAGGGAGATCAGGTATCTTCTTGTCCAACGCGGTCCAATGTGGACCGGGGACATATACCCCCAGTGGGGGTATGATCTGGGGGTATCGTGAAATATCCCCAAGGACGATACCCCCAGTCATGCCATTGTCAGACACACAGATTCGAAACTCCAAACCTCGCGACAAACCTTTCAAGCTGTCGGACTTCGATGGACTACACCTTTTGATCAATCCAAGCGGATCGCGACTGTGGCGTCTGAAGTACCGGATCAACGGCAAGGAGAAACTGCTGTCGCTGGGCGCATACCCAGCAATTGGTCTGGCAGATGCGCGTCGTCGTAAAGACGACGCGCGAGCGACATTGGCTGACGGACGCGATCCCGGCGTCGAGAAACAGGAAAAGAAGCGCGCTGATGCCGAAAAACGGGGCGTGACCTTCGCGTCTCAGGCTGAGGCGTTCATCGATAAAGCGCAGCGTGAAGGCAAAGCAGACGCCACCATATCAAAGACGGAATGGCTTCTCGGGATGGCCTGCGATGAATTTGGCACCACGCCGATCACAGACATCACCGCACCAATGATCTTGGCGTGCCTCCGTAAGGTCGAGGCGAAGGGCAACTATGAGACCGCCAAACGTTTGCGAGCTAGGATCGGCGGCGTGTTCCGCTATGCCGTCGCCAACGGCGTGACGGAAACAGACCCCACCTATGCCCTACGCGATGCCCTGATCCGCCCCACCGTGACGCCACGCGCTGCGATCACCGACCCAAAGGCGCTGGGCGGTCTGCTGCGCGCTATCGACGCCTTCCACGGTCAAGTCACGACCCGCATCGCGCTGCAACTGATGGCGCTGCTGGTCCAACGCCCCGGCGAGCTTCGTCATGCCCAATGGGACGAGTTCGATCTTGAAGCGAAGATCTGGACGATCCCTGAAGTACGCATGAAAATGCGCCGCCCCCATAGGGTGTATTTATCCGGCCAAGCGATCACCCTGATCCGCGAGCTTCAAAGCATAAACACCCAAAGCGCTTACCTGTTTCCCAACCTGCGCACCCTTCAACGCCCCATGAGCGAGAACACCCTCAACGCTGGTCTGCGCCGCATCGGCTACACGGGCGAAGAAATGACCGCCCACGGCTTCCGCGCGACCTTCTCGACGCTGGCGAATGAAAGCGGCCTATGGAATCCCGATGCCATCGAACGGCAACTCGCCCACATCGAGACCAACGCCGTTCGCCGTGCCTATGAACGGGGCGAACACTGGGAGGAGAGGATCAGGATGATGAATTGGTGGGCTGGATATTTGGATGAGCGGCGCGGGGGCTAGCGAATCCTTGTCGGGGCTGCTTTGCTTATCAAATGACGCCATCTGAACGCGAAGACATTATCGAAACTGCGCTGCGCGCCGAGTTCAAACGCATCTGGGATTGGGAACCCGACGTCGTGGAGCACCCCTTCGGGCCAGACGACACCGACTACATTGAAGAATTCAATAAGCGCCTTAGCCTGTTGCGTGAGATCGCACGGAGCGACTTGCGCAAACTGTCCAACGAAGCGTTAGTAGCTATTCGAGACGATCCTCCGAACGAGTTCACCATTCGCACCGCTCCATTCGAAGCTCACCTCACAGTAGACCCAAGCAAGTTTAGGATTCGCCAACCACCGGCCATTGCCTATGGATATGGCCATCCACATTTTGCACCTGAGTTCACATACTGGTGTCAGATGCCAAATCTCAGTTTGTACGAAGCCGCAGCGCTTGCTGTCGGTGATGATCCAGAAAGGATGACAGAAGAAAAGATTCATGGCCTAAAAAAGCGCGGCGCTTCGGGTACTACCTTGTGGGCGGCTCACAAATTCCTGCTTAAGAGGCTCGAACAGTTCATACGGATCTACCCGCATACTGGCTTCGGCTTTGGCAGAGTTTCGCTTCACCGGCTAGACAAGTGGTTCAAAGAAATTGACTTGGAGATTCATCCCGATTTCTGTGCGGCGATAGACACGCAATTGGGTACAAAGACTGCTACCGGCAATCCAACGCATGGCACTCTTAGGAGCCAAGAACGCACAACACTCCTGAAGCTTATCGCGGCGATGGCTTGCGAGCAGTATGGGTATGATCCGTCGGCTAGTCGAAGCGAGGTTCCGTCGCGCATCGCTGAAGACCTCGATCTTGTCGGGCTTTCTATGGACCCAAAGACAGTGCGCAAGTGGTTGAGAGATTCCGCCGAGTTAGTCGATCAGTCTTATTGGAAACGCGACACTTGAAAAGGATTCCTCTGGGAAAGATACCCATTCCCCCACAAACCAACCCGGAAAGGTGAGGGTCTGCCTAGACCAAATAACATCAAGGTAGACCACGATGGACGCCCACGATTTCCCGCAAACAGGCCTTGTGAGGTTATCACAAATCCTCGCCCCCAAAGGCCCGATCCCGGTTTCAAAGTCGACATGGTGGCAGGGAGTGAAAGACGGGCGCTTCCCCCAACCCACCAAGCTTGGACCTCGCACGACAGTCTGGCACGTCGAAGACATCCGGGGGCTGTTCGAGGGCGAGCGCCATGGCAAAACGTCCTGACCCTCGCCGACTGCGCTCTTCGCTGACGTACACAGTGCCCGAACTGGCCCGTGTTTGCGGTGTGACAGAGGGCACCGTCCGGGCATGGTTGAAGGAGGGACTTGCGGCGCTCACCACGCAGCGCCCGACCCTGATTACGGGCGACGCCGCGAAGGCGTTTTTTGATCGCACGTCGCGCCCTGAAGAAACGCCCCACTGGGCCCGACGAACTCTGGTGCATGTCGTGCAAAGAGCGGCGCAAGGCATTCGAGGGGATGGTTGATCTGATAGGGGCACCCGGCCAGACGCCCCGCATCCAGGGCTTTTGTGCTGTCTGTGAGACGGTCTGTAGCCAGATGGTCAAGCGTGCCGACATCCCCGCGTTGCACCGGGTTTTCCAGATCAGCCGCAACCCTTCCAAAGCACCCTAAGGGATACGCCCCAGCCCGATTAAAACCCACACTTCAAAGGGATGCCCCATGGCCCGTAGCCTATCGCACTTCTGGTTACTTAGGTGCCTTAAGGTATCTTCTTGTCCGACAAGGCCTAAACGAGGCCGGGGCAGGATGCAGGACAGGTTGGCGGGGTTGGTCCGAGGCTCGGATGCTTTTACATCGCCACAATCCTTGGGCGGTACGGTCCCAGTCCCACCTTTGCCAGCACCCTCAGGTGCTGTTCTATGGCAGCTCAAAGGCCAACCGGCATCAGTTCTCCGGTAATTCAGCGTGCAGGTACGCCTCTGGGTAGGGCATTGGTTTGAGGGGGCCGACAGGGACCACTCCGTTCCAGCTGCGGCCGAAGTATCCTTGTCGGCAATGCACCAGGGAACCCGCGTCGGCTACGCCTTCAAGCGCGTAGACGCGGCACAGCCAGCGCCAGAGGTGGGGATAGTCGAGGATGCGGGCGCCGTTCAATTTCATTCGGACGTAGTAGACCGGATCATGGCGGTAGAGGGTTGGGAACAAGCGCAGGTCGGCTTCGGAAAAGGCGTCGCCCAAAAGGAAGTTGCGCTGGTCTGATAGCAGGGCTTCCAGCGCTTCGAGGGTGTCGAAATAGGCCTCGAACGCAGCCTGGTAGATGGCCTGATCCGAGGAGAAGCCCGCCTTGTAGGCGCCGTTGTTGATGGTGACGTAGATCCGCTCGTTCAGCGCATCGATGGCGGATCGGGCCTCGGGGTCGTCGGGGTACAGCCTTGGTCGGTCCGGAGACGTGCTGCCCAGGGCGCCCGCGTGGGCGTCAAGCATCCGCAAGATCTCGGCGCTTTCGTTGTTGACGATGCGACCGGCGATCTTGTCGTAGAGGATCGGCACCGATTGCTCTTCCGACCCTTCCTGGCGGTAGATCTCTTTGGCGAGCCGCAGGCCCAGGCCGGTGCCGGTTTCTGGGGTACATTCCGGAAGTGCTGCGCCGGTGAGGGTTGCGATACGATGCGGAGAGAACTCCCAAAGGTTTGGGCCCTCTGGATCATCCTCGCCGGTCCGATTGGGAAAGGCGACGTCCATGGTTATGGCGTCCGTCAGACCCAGGACCGCGCGGGCAAGCGTGACGCGGTGACACCACGGGCAGTTGAGCGCCACGAACAAATGATAGCGCCCGGGTTCGGGGGGAAAATCCGGGTCACCGATCGCATGGCGAAATCCACTGACGCCGCGCACAAATTCACCCTGTGCGCGGCGCTCTTTCGCTTTCGTCTGATCTTCCTCGATTGAGGGTTTCTGGGCCATCTCCCCACTCTCACCCTCTTAGGCGATGATGCAAGATGATTGGCACGGCCAGTTCCTCTTCATCGGTGAGGTGTCGCTTCAGGAACGCCTCGATCACCTCACTGGTGCCATGCACACGCGCGACCTCTTCACGGGCCTGCGCCGCATCTAGGGTGGCCAGTTTGATCGCGCGGTTGGCGGTTCGGGTGAAGTCGTCCAGGACTTTGTCGAGGTCTGCGTGATCCGTCTCCAACACCTCAAGACCCGCATCGAAACGGGGATCCGCGGCGGAGAGTTCGGGGAAGTAGCTGTGATCCTCCCATCCGTGATGGCCATGCAGGTTCCCCACCAGATTGCCACCGTAATACGAGAGCCGGCCGGCATAGGCATCAATCTCCATATCGCGGTTCAGATAGGCTTCCGCGTCCAGGCGCACCTGTTTGGAGACACGGCGGAACATCTGGTGCGCGCTGAGCCAGTGCTTGGTCTTCTCGTGGAAACCGGGATGAGCCTCCCAGCTGTCGCGGGGATATGTGTTCAAGAGAAACCGCATGTCTTCCGGCATCTCGTCTTGGCGAATGTGATATGTGTCGAGCATCGGTCTACTCCTTTCCCACAGGACGTGGGGCGGCGCGGAGCCCGCCACCAGACCGATCAATGCCATGGCAGCTATGCGCCTGCGGCGATGCTCGCTTCGCAATCTGGGCGCCGTTGCATGCCGCTCGACGCCTAATGCCTGACCACTTTCAGTTTGGTTTTCAGATCCGTCCGGCAGAAAGCGTGGAGGAAACAGGTCCTCTCGGAAATATCGAGCATCTCTTGCGCGGTCGCGTCACTTTCCCCGGTTTCAAGGTAGACGTGGGTCTCGATCGGGTCGGCCGCGCCGGCTTTGCCGGTGCCGCCAGATGCGCCGCCCAGGCTGAAATGCGTGTCCTGCACGATGCGGTAGTCCGACAGATCCAGTTCCAGCATCGACACGAAGCGCCCGAACTGGGTCATGAAGCAGAAGCCTATGCCCGCCGAGATCAGCGTGTTGGCATCAGGCCCGCGGCCATCTTCGGACGACAGGAACCGAAACGATGTGCCGTAGGGCGAATACTGCATCTGCTGGATGTCCTTGATGCCATCCTCCCGCAGGACGGCGACGGCCCCGATGTTCAAGCGCCGGTCCTGTTCGTCAGACAGGGAGGAGCCGCCGCTGGTCGTACCTTTCGCGACCTCTTTCTTCGGGGTCAGGCCGACCGGGCCCATGAGCGGCAGATCCGAGGGGTCAGGCATCGCCTTGGCGAAATGGTTGCCCGGGTCGGGAAACAGCGCTCCCTCCAGTTCAGAGACTTTTGCCGTTGGCAGTTCCACACCGTTCTTGCCCAGTTTGAACAGGCTTTCCAACTGACCGCGCATGAGCCCGTTGAGCGGCGAGGCGTAGGTGGCCTGGATCAGGAATTCATTGAGCGCCGCGTCGTCCAGATCACAGTCGATCTCGACCTGCAGCTCGATATTCTCGGCCCCGCCGACCATGGTGCGTTTGGGCATGGAGCCTTTCATCGTGTAGTAATTGTCCTGGATCAGCTTCAGCTTCCGGATCTCTACGCCGCGCTGTTCGGCGAGCGCTGTAATCTCATTCATGAAGCTCGCGACCATACCGCAGGACAAAAATGCCAGTGGGCACGGGGCCGCGTCATGGCCATTCAAATAGGCGCCTTCGTCTGAGACGAGCCGCCAGGTTTCGCCGGTTTTGGCGGAGCGGACCAAAGCCTCTTTCTGGAAACCGCTCAGCGACCGAACCCAGGTGCGCAACGCGTCCCCTTTGCGGTTGTCGGGTGCGTCGATGCCCACGGCGTCGGCATTGGCGAGTTTGAAGAAGGGCGCCAGCCCGCTGGTGCCGATGATGTCTTCGCCGAGCTTTGCCATGGCGGTGTTCCTTGAGTTCATATGGACAGAGGGAGCGACGCCGGAGCAGGTCCGGCGCCGGTCGTATCAATCGATTACGCCAACCTCGCGGTAGTAGCGGGCGGCACCGGGGTGAAGGGTCATGCCGCCGATATTGGTCGGTGCGAAGGCCACATCTAGCGTGCTGACCCATGGGGCGTCAGAGGTGATCTGATCTATGTTTTCCCAGAACGTGCGGGTGATCTGGTAGACGATTTCCTCGTCCAGATCGGCGCTGACGCCGATCCCGACCGAGGTGTTGAATGACATCACGGGCCCGTCGTTCATCTGACCCTCGTAAGAGCCTGCGGGCACCTCGTCGCGGTAGCGGAAGTTGCCCAGAAACTCATCCACCGCTTCCCCGTCATGGGCTTCCGGGCCGATGAAGCGCAGCTCTTCGGTTTCGGTGAACTGGATGAACTGGCCGCAAGGATCAAGGCAGCCGTTCACATAGACATCGATGGTCCCGTCCAGAAACGCTTGATATCCGGTCTGCCAGTTGGCGGTAATCGCCTCGTAGTCCTCGCCCACCACAAGGCCCGTGGTGGATTCAATCCAGCCCCGCGCCGCATTGAAGGCGCCGCCGCCTTGCGGGCCGAGGAAGACAGATGCGCCTTCCAGATCGTCGAGCACCTGGATGTCGCTGTCGGCACGCACCGTGAAGTGGTACTGGCCGTAGGGGTAGAGCATCAGCAGTTGAAGGTTTTCAGCCAGCTCAGGGGCGTCCGGCTCATTGGCAAACATCGCGCGACCGCCGACCATCAGCCTGTGAATGACCGGATTGGTCATGGCGAAGTCGAGGTTGCCCCGGGCAACTTCCAGACCATGCAGGGTGGCGGCCCCGCCAGCCGAAACCTCAATCTCGACGCCGTCGAGGTTCTCGGTCACGATATTGGCGAAGGTCGCCATGGTGATCGCGGCACTCAGACTTGGCGCGATGGTGGCCATCCGCAATGTCTCGTCCTGGGCCTGGGCCGCGCCGGACAATATCATGGCCGAGCAGACGGCCGTTGAAAGAATACGCATGAAAGTTCCTCCCTTATTCAATGCGTTGAGCGGGGGAAGTTTGGTCAACGCGTGACGGCTCCCCTCCGATGAAGCGGTGCAATACGACGAGGGCGACACCCGCCCCGAAGGCGGGCAGAGCCACGGTCATGTTTGGCAGAATGACAGCGATCCCGACGACCAAACGGACGAGGCGTTCCCATAGCGTCAGGCGGTTCTTCTCAAACCCGGTAAGCGCGGAGGCCATCAACCAGACGGCCAATCCAAAGGCTGCGATGATCCAGAAGAAGTCGAACCACGTGACCGTGGCCAGATCTATAATGGCGCGAGAGTTCGGAAGCTCTCCTCCGAACCAGCCGAAGAGGACCTGAAGCTTATAGAGAACGGCCGGGTGGTAGACGAAAACAAAGGGGATCAGGAAGCCCGCCAAAGCCAGCCGCGCCGCCTGAAATCCGGTCTGCACCGGATCCGCACCTGCGATGGGCGCAGCGGCGAAGGCCGCAAGCGCCACGGGCGGGGTGACGGTGGACAGGACTGCAAAGAACACCACGAACAGATGCAGGGTCAGGGGCGGGATGCCGACGGCGTCGATGCCAGAGCTGAGCGCGATGACGATGATGAAATACGTGGCACCGGGTGGCAGCCCCATGCCCAGAACAATGGCCCCAAGCGCCACCACGAAAAGCGTCAGCAAAAGCGGCCCATCTGCCAGTTGCGCCAGAAACAGCGCCAACCGCCCCGAAAAGCCTGAGACCTGGATCAACCCCACGATCAACCCGATGGCCGTCACGATCACGACGATGGAGGCCGACATCCGCCCTGCTTGAACGAATGCCTGGAACACGCGGCGCCAGGACCGGAAGCCCGGAAACAACACAAGGGCCGCGACCAGCGCCACGATGAAGCCGAAAAAGCCCGCTTTCGGCACCGAAGGTTGCGTGAACAGGAAGTAGCTCAGCACGCCCAAGGGGAGCACGAAGACGAGGCATTGGATCGCCTCGGGGCGCGAAAGCTTCGGACGCTCTGCCTCCGGAAGGGGGCCGACGCCTTGGCGCCGGGCCTCGAAATAGACGGTCAGAAATGTGCCGAAGTAGAAGAAGATCGCAGGCACGATCGCCGCCACGATGATGTAGCGGTATTCCAGCCCGATCTGCCCCGCGACAAAGAAGGCCACAACGCCCATCACCGGCGGCATGATCTGCCCACCGCTGGAGGCCGCAGCCTCAACCGCCGCGGCGAAGGCGGGCTTGAAGCCCGAGCGTTTGATGACCGGGATTGTCATGACGCCCGTGGAGACGACGTTGGAAATCGCAGCACCACTGAGCGTGCCAAAGAGCGCCGAGGAGGCAACGGCAGCATGGGCCGCCCCGCCGGTAAAGCGCCCCGTCATGCGGTTGGCCAGCTTCATCAACAGATCGCCCGCGCCCGACGCCATCAGCACCGCGCCAAAGACGATGAAGATCAGCACGTTGCCCGACACCACCTGCAAGGGTTGTCCGAACATGCCGCCGGTTTGCGACCAGAAGTTCAGCACCATTGAGCGCATGGATTGAAAGACCGTCGACTCCGATCCAGCAAGGATGCCCATCCATTCCGGCAGCATCCCCCGCACGAAGAAATAGATGACCCAGAAGAGGCAGAAGCCGACGATGAAGCTGCCGAATTGCCGCCATGTCAGGTAAAGGGTCAGCGCGGTTGCCAGCGGGAACAGGAAGAAATCCAGCGTCGTGGCCGAGGGCAAGGCCCCCCCGTCGACGGACAAGAGCTTCATCACCCAGGCCAGGAAAACCGCGGTCGATATCACCGTCAGCGCCCAGTTGAGCCATCGGGCGCGCATCGGCAGGGTCAGGAACGAGATGGCGAAGGCAAACAATATCGGCAGACCCAGGATCAAGCCGGTGGGCAGAAGGAACGCGCGCTCGAAAGCCTTGAGCGCCGCGCCCAACCAATGCTCGCGAAACAAAAGCCGTTGATCGCGGCGCGACAGGTCGTCGAAATCGGCGGTCGTCGTCTCGATGATCCATCGCACCAGTTCCGACACGGGGCCCGAGGCCGCGTAGATCAGGATGACCAGCGTGAAGGCGAAAGCGATCCCGTTGGACAGGCGCGCTTCCAACGGCGTATCCGTCATGTCGCGGCCTTCACGCATCTGCTGGCCCATCCGGGATCACCGCGTTGTCGGGGTCGATCAGATCATCCTCGTCCCAATAGCCAATCAAGACGCCTGCCTTCTCTTCAAACGCGGTGAAGCGGGCGGCCATCTTATCGCTGTAGGTTTCGCGTTGGCGATATTGCAGCGCCCAGTCGGCAAGGCGCGCGTGCATGTCGCGCCGCACGTCAGCATGGTCGGGAGACCGGCCCAGATCAGTCAGTTCCTGGGGGTCGCCTTTGCGGTCGAACAGCACCGGGTCGAAGCCGGGCGCATGGATGTATTTCCAGTCCTGCGTCACCAGCATGTAGATCCGGCAATCGCGCGGTCCCCGGCCCGTTTCCGGCGCGAAGACCTGCTGGTGATAGTCGTATTCGCTGACGACGTAGTCGTTCACGTGGGCAGCCTCGCCCGTCAGCAAGGGGCGGAGCGACACCCCGTCGAGGATATGGCGCGGAGGCGTGCCGCCAAACTGCTCCATGAAGGTGGGCAGCAAGTCGATACCTTGCACCAGCGCATCGCTTGTGGCTCCGCGCGTCGCATCCATCGCCGGATCGGGGTCGGCGATGATCAGCGGCACGCGGACGGATTGGTCGTGGAAGTAGTCCTTATCCCCCATCCAATGGTCGCCAAGGTAGTCGCCGTGATCAGACGTCAGCACGATGGTTGTGGTCTCCATCAAGCCCCGTTCTTCCATGAACGCGAAGAGCTTTCCCAGCTGGTCGTCGATCTGCTTGATCAGGCCCATGTAGGTCGGCACGACTTTGCGGATCGCCTCATCGCGGCTGAAGGTCTGGCCCGCGATGCGGTCGACGAAATGCTTGAGCAGCGGGTTGGGATCGATCAGTTCGGCCTCGGCCCGGACCGGATCCTGCACATCGTCGGGACCATACATCGTGTTGTAGGGCGCGGGCGCGATGTAGGGCCAATGGGGCTTGATATACGACAGGTGCAACAGCCACGGCGCCGCGCCGTCATCTTGCGCCATGAACGCCATCGCGCGGCGAGTCATGTAGGGCGTTTCACTGTCTTCCTCCGCCACGACGGCGGGCTGATCGGCGATGTCGTTATAGAAGCCGGACCGCAGGCCATCCGGCGTGTCGACAGCATTGGCCGCCCAGTGCCAGGGGTTGCTGCCGTCATAACCCTTGTCGCGCAGATAGTCGTTGTAGCGGGGCTGCCCGATGCGCGGCAGCATCTTGTCGGGGAAAATCCCGTCGTCGCGCTCGAACGGCTCAAACCCGGCCTCTCGGTGATGCACGCCGATCTGGCTGTTAGGATCAAGGCCCAGACGCTCCATCCCCTCACGGTCGGCCATCATATGGGTCTTGCCCACCAGCACGGGGCGCACGCCCAAGGGCTTGAGGTGGTCGCCGATATTCCGCTCCCCCACGCGCAGGGGCACGAAGTTAGCCGTTGCACCGTGGGAGGAGACATAGCGCCCCGTGTAGGTGCTCATGCGGCTGGGGCCGCAGATGGGCGACTGGACGTAGGCGTTCGTGAACCGCACCCCGCGTGCAGCGATCTTGTCGATGTTCGGCGTATGCAGCGTCTTGTGACCGGCGCAGGACAAATAGTCGAACCGAAGCTGGTCGCACATGATGAAGAGGATGTTTCGGGATCGGCTCATCGCTTAGTCTTTCCAATCCACGGACAGCACTTCGCGAAAAGCAAACCGCTCCAGATGGGAGGTCAGCACGGTGCGCAGCCTGTCCAGATCGGCGTCATTCCCGGCTTCTGCAGTCATGTGAAGCGCGCCGTCCTGCGCCCGCAATTCAGCGCTACCAAAGCCAAACGCGATGGACCCCGCGTCCGGCGAGACCTGGGTTTCCAGCTTGTGGCCGAGGTGCTTGCAGAGTTGCTGCAGGTAGCTGCTGGCCTTCGGGGTCGCGATGGTTGCACGGGAAATGTGGTCCACGTTCAGGCCCCCTCCTGCCCATGGACGGTCTCGGCGGCCGTCCGATGAGGGTGCAGCCCCAAGGCGAAGGGAGGCACGGCGGACCAATCGCAATCGGTGCCGCCTTGAGGGACGAAGGAGAACTGCGTGCCCATGTCCGCGGCCTCAGACATTCACCTTGCCACCGTCGACGTTCAGCGTCTGGCCGGTGACGAAATTGCTGTCGGAGGAGGCGAGGTAGATCAGTGTGCCCAAAAGGTCCTCCGGCAGCATCTTGCGCTTGATGGAGCGCGACGCGACCGTGGGCGCGCGCGCCATGTCGAACCCGGCGTTCCCCGCAAGCCCTTCGCTTTCTGTCAACCCGGGCGCGATGGCGTTGACCTGGATGTTCTTCTCACCCAACTCGCGCCCATGGCAACGGGTCAGGGCGATCACGGCGCCTTTTGATGCGGTGTAGTGGGACAGGCCCGGCGGTCCGTAGTAGAACGTGCCCGAGGCGATGTTGATCACCTTGCCGCCGCCCGCCTGCAGCATCGTCGGCACGATAGCCTTCATCACCTGATGCACACCGCGGGCGTTGACCCGCATGATCGTTTCGAATTCCTCATCGCTGATCTCGAAGAAGGGCTTCGGCGTCAGCGTCGCGAAAATGGAGGCGTTGTTGACCATGATGTCGAGGCCGCCCATGCCCTTGGCCGTCTCGACCATCGCGTTGAGGTCGTCATTGTCGGTGACATCCACCTTCATGCCCTGCGCCGTCCCACCGGCATCCGTGATGGCGGCCACAGCCTTGGCCGTATCCTGCACGTCGGTCACCAGAACCTTCGCGCCCTGATCGGCCATGGCCTTCGCCATCAGTGCGCCGATGCCCTGTGCGGCCCCGGTGATCACGGCGGTCTTTCCCTCTAGGCGTCCCATTGCATTCCTCCCTTTTCCCCATTGCGTTTCCGCCAATGGGTTGATTTCAAGTCTCAATTCCCAGGATCTTCGCGACCTCGGGCCAGCTTTTGGCCCCGTTTTCGCGCAGATCATTTGTCAGGTCTTCCGGCACCCAGTCGATCAGGCACGTCTTGAAGTTCGGGCGCGCTTCGATCGCGGCGAACCAGCGTTCCACGTTGGGCAAACGCCCGTTCTCCCACATCCCGCGCATCGACATCATCGCAAGGCGGTTGACGTAAGGCGTCAGCGAGATGTCCGCGATGGAGAACCTGTTGCCGACAAGCCAGTCCTGCCCCTCCAGCGCCGTTTCCATCTTTTGCAGATAGCTATCGTAAAGCTTCACCTTCTCGGCCGCGCCCGGCGCGTCAAACCCGTAGCGGGTGTAGCTGTCCTTGAGGTCTTTCCAGTTGGACGTCACCGACATCGATGGTGTCGAGGCCAGGAACTTGTCCCGCCCCTCCTCGCCCAGGTTCTTCAAAACCGTATGCCGGTGCGAGCAGACAAACGTGACCGCGCCGCAGGCCGGGTGCAGGTCTTCGTCCACGGCCTTCGTCCAATAGCGCACCTGCGCGCGTTCCCACGGATCGGCGGGGTGGACGCTGGTTTCGGGCGCGATCTGGTCGAGGTATTCGATGATGACCGTGCTGTCGGGAATGATTGTGTCGTCGTGTACCAGCGTTGGCACAACGCCCTTGGGGTTCAGCGCCAGGTAGTCTGGCGCAAACTGTTCACCGGCCAGGATGTCGATATAGACGCCGTCCCAGGGCAGCCCCTTTTCCTCCATCGCAAAGCGAACCTTTGCCGCGCAGACAGAAGACCCGTGGTGATAAAGTGTGAATGTCATAGCTGCACCGTCACCCATTTCAGTTCTGTCATGGCTTCCATATCCGCATCCGTCCCCTCGCGGCCCACGCCGGACTCTCCGTTGCCGCCGAAAGGCACATGGGCTTCATCATGGATCGTGGGGCCGTTGATATGGCACATGCCTGCGCCGATATTGCGGGCGAAGTGGAAGGCACGGTCAATGTTCTTGGTGAAAATGGCCGAGGACAGGCCGTATTCGCTGTCGTTGGCCTTCTCCAACCCCTCCTCGTAACTGTCGATGGGGTAGATGGAGGTGACGGGGCCGAACGTCTCGCTTCTGCACAGCGTCATGTCTTCCGTCACGCCGGTCAGCAGCGTTGGCTGGCAGCGGTGACCCTCCCATGCGCCGCCCGCTGCAATCGTCGCCCCTTTGGCGACGGCATCGGCGATATGGTCGCGCACCCGGGCGCGCTGGCGGTCCGAGATGATGGGCGCGATGACGGTGTTGGGGTCTCGCAGATCCCCCATGCCCACCTTGGAGGCAATCATGGCGAAGCGCTTGACGAATTCATCGTAGAGCGGGCGTTCCACATAGAAGCGGCTGGACCCTATACAGGCCTGGCCCGCGAACATGAAGATCGAGCGCGCCGCCAAGGGCATGACCTTGTCCAGATCGGCATCGGCAAGGACCACGGTGGGGCTTTTGCCGCCCAACTCCAACGTGTTGGGGGTTTTGTTGCGGGCGCAGATCTCGTTGATGTGCTGCCCCACGACGGTGGAACCGGTGAACGTCACGAAATCCACATCCCCGTGGCCCGTCAGATCGTCCCCGATGTCCGCGCCCATGCCGGTGACGACGTTGTAGCTGCCCGCCGGGAACCCGGCCTCGGCCACGATCTCGGCAAACAGCACCGTCAGGTGCGGCGCCAGCTCGGACGGAAGATGCACGACCGTGTTGCCCACGGCGAGCGCGTTGGCGACCAACCGTGTCGTCTTGATCAGCGGCACATTGAACGGGGTGATGACGGCGACAACGCCAAGGGGGTCCCGGATCGACATGGAGAAGGTGCCGGGCCTGTCGGACGGGATCGTCTCGCCCCGCACATTGCGGCAGAGGCCGGCTGCGGCGCGGACCATCGTCAGGCCTTTGGTGAACTCGAACATTGCTTTCTGGATCGGGGACCCGATCTCATCAATCAGGCAATCGATCAGCTCTGACTTACGCTCTTCCATGATCTCGGCGACGCGCAGCAACATCCGCTCGCGCTCGGATGGTGTGGTTTCGCGGTAAGCGGGAAACGCATCTTTCGCGGCGGCCACGGCGCGGGCCATGTCGGTGCCGGTTCCTTTTGCCGCCTGGGCGTAAAGGCTGTCGTCGAGCGGATTCAATACGTCGAAAACGTCGCCACCCTCGGCATCGACCCAATCGCCGCCGATGAAGTGTTGGAGCGTTCTGATCTCGGTTTTCGTATCCATGACATGAATCCTTCTGCTGCTATCCGCCGACCAAAGTCTGCGGCAGGAAAAGCGCGAGTTGCGGGAAGAGGATGAGCAGGACGATCATCAGAGCCATGGCGAACCAGAACGGCCAGATGCCCTTGAAGATACGGGCCATCGGCACGTCGGGAGCAATGGATTTCACGATGAAAACGTTGATGCCCACGGGCGGAGAGATCATCCCCATCTCTAGCACAATCACCACGATGATCCCGAACCAGATCAGGTCCCATTCCAACCCGATTGCGATGGGGATCACGACCGGGATGGTCAGCACCAGCATCGCCATGGATTCCAGAAACATGCCAAGGATGATGTAGATGGCGATGATCACCAGCAGGACGCCCACATCCCCGATGGGCAGCGACGTCAGAAGTGTGACGGCCTGCGCGGGGACTTCTGTCAACGACATGAACGGGATGAAGACGAACGCGCCGATGATGATCAGGAACACGGTCGCGGTGGCATTCAGGGTTTGAGAGATGACGGTCTTCACCGCCTGGAAATCCAGCGAGCGGCGGAAGACCGCGATGACGAAGGTAAAGAACGCCCCCACGGCGCTGGCTTCCACCGGCGTGAAGAAGCCGGTGTACATGCCGCCAATGGTGACAAGGACAACGCCCAGGATGGGCGCGGCGTTGCAGAGGGAAGCAATCCGGTCCTTCCGTTCTGAGCGAGGGCCGCGGGGGCCTGCGTCGGGGGTGCGGAGCACGGTCAGGTTGATCGCGCCGATGAACAGCAGCGTCAGGATAATGCCCGGAATGATGCCCGCCATGAACAGGCGGCCAATGGATTGCTCGGTCAGCACGGCGTAGATGATCATGCCGCCAGACGGCGGGATGAGGAAGCCAAGCGTCCCGCCCGCAGCCACGGACCCGGTCGCGAGACTGTCGGAGTAGTTGTAGCGCTTCATCTCGGGCAGCGCGACGCGGCCCATGGTGACGGCGCTGGCAAGGGATGATCCGGAGAGCGCCGCAAACCCTGCGCAGGCCGCGATGGTGGCGGACGCCAACCCACCGCGCATATGGCCCATCCAGCGGTACGCGGCAGCGAATAGATCGTTCGACATGCCGGACACGCCTGCAAGGCTGCCCATCAGAACGAACATCGGGATCACGAGGAGGTTGTAGTTCGACGCGGCCTCAAACGTTTCCCCCGACAGGTTGGAATAGGCCACGCGCAACCCGCGCGACCACGCGCTATCGGCATCCATCCCAAGAAGCAGGAACTGGTTGGCATTGGCGGCGATGGTGCCAATGAACCCCACGCTGAGCATGGAAATGGCCACCGGCATCCGGGCCAGCAATAGGATCAGCAGCGCCAAAAGCCCCAGTATGCCAAGCGCCGTCATGCTCATCATGGCGCGTCGCCTTCCGTGCCCGGGCGATCAATCTCTCGCCCCGTGATCAGCAAGGCGACCTCCAGAAGGAGGATCACGGCGTAGGCCGCGATGGCCACGGCCAGCAGGTAGTAGAAGGGCTCGTAGGAGATCAGCAGTTGCTGCGTCGTCTCGCCGAACCGAGAGGCGTTTGCACCAGACTCCCAAAGCCGCCACGCCATGATGGCGAGCAGGCCGCAGCCGAAGATCTTCACCAAGATCAACGAAAGCCTGGAAACCAGCGGCGACATGTAGGGCTCCAGCATCTCGATCTCGATATGCGCGCCGTTGCGGGCGCCAAAGGGGATCGACACGGCAACAACGAATACCAATGCGAGGATCAGGATGTCTTCGGCGCCCTGGATCGGCGAGTTCAGCGCCTTGCGCATGATCAGCACATTGACCACGCTCAGTAGCGTCATCATGGCCAGGGCGAGCCCGCCCACGATCAGCACGAAGCCTTTCATGGTGCGGTCAATGGCACGCCAGATGTTTGGCCCTTGCGACATGACGATGTTCCCAAAGAATTGGTGTGTGTCCGGGAGCCCGAAGGCCCCCGGCGGGCCGGTGAGCCTACTGGTTCAGCGCCTCATAGATCGCGCGCGCATCGTCGATGCCGCGGGCTTCATAGTCGGCGAAGATCGCCTCCATCCCCGGCACCATCGCGGCCTCCAGCGCGGCGCGTTCCTCATCGGACATGCGCACCACCTCAAAGCTGCCGTCGCCCAACCGATCCTGCATCATCGCAAGCGAGCGCTCGTCCGCGCCGTCAAAGCTGGCTGCAATCTGCATGGAGATCGCCTCCTCGCGCAGCTCGTCAATGATCGCGCGATGCTCGTCGCTCAGGCCCTCATAGCGCTCGCGGTTCATCAAGACGAAGACGACGGCGTGCTGAACCGGCACGTTCTCGACGAAGTAATCGGCCACGTCCCAGAAGTTCCAGGGCGGCGTCATGTTGTTGTAGGTGGCGTAGGCCGCGTCGATCGTGCCCGTGGACAGGCCGGTGTACATCTCCGTCACCGGCATCTGCACCGGGACCGCGCCTGCGGCTTCGATCAAGGGTGTTGTCAGGGCGGCATAGGGCACAAGCTTGGCCCCTTCGAACCCCTCCAACGTGGACAGGTCACGGGTCGACGCGATGCCGATACCGGCCGCCGTGGACAGGCCCAGCATCACCACGTCCTCATATTCCTGCGCGAGGTATTCGTCGTAGATCGACAGGATACGCTGCGTGGCCTCGGCCGAGCTTTCGGCCTCCCCCGGCAAGATCGCCAGCATCGTGCGCGGGAAAATCGTGGGCGTATAGGCCGAGACACCGAAGGTGATGTCAGCCACGCCTTCCACAACCCGGCGGTATTGTTGGACAGGCCCCGCACCGAGTTGTCCGGCAGGGAAGACCTGCAACGTCAGATCACCGCCCGAGCGGGCCTCAAGCTCTTCCGCGAGCCAGGCGAACATCACCGAATTGGTGTGGTGCTGTGGCGGTACGAAGCTGGCGACGGTCAACTCTTCCGCGCTGATCGTTTGAGCGGAAAATGTCAGCCCCAGCGCGATGGCCGCCGACGTCGTGAAACGCGTGAATCCCATGATATCCTCCCAGATTGGCCAGGGCGTGCGACGCGACTTGGGATCCCAAATGGATCATCCGCAGCCATCACAACCGCCCGGCACTTCGATTCTCACGTATTAAGGCGCAATTAAGGATCCCAAATCAAGGGAAAAGTGGGTTCAAGGCCGGAATGAGCCGCTAAACACTTGACTTTGGGATCCCAAATTGACTGAGTGACAGCATGGACTCGATTGATACAGAACTGGCCGTCCGAATTCGGAACGACATTATTGATGGCGCCTACGGCGAGGGTGAGCGTCTGTCAGAGGCGCAATTGTGCAAGACCCACAACGTCTCGCGCACGCCCGTGCGTCTGGCGCTGCGCTTGTTGGAACGCGAGGGCGTGATCCGGCGTGGCGACGGGCGCGGTTACATCGTGATGAACCCGACCGTGACCGATGTGCTCAACGCGGTGCAGGTGCGCGGGCACCTCGAAAGCCTGGCCGCGCGGCTGATGGCGCAATCGCCCAACCGCGAAAACCTTATCCCCGCGCTTGAGGGTGCCATCGAAGAAATTGACCGGCTGATTTCGATTGGAAAGATGGACGACGCCTCTCTGCGATTGCTCCAACACCAGAACGCGGTCTTTCACAGAACGATCCTGGAAGGCTGCGGCAATGAATTCGTCAGCTTCACCTGCGATCAGATCAGCCATCTGCCGATGCTGGAAGTGGGCTCCATGGTGTTTGACCAACATGTTCTGTCTACGGACGATGGGATCGAACGGAGCCTGTTTCGGCTGCGCATCGGCAATTCGCAACATCGGGTCATCTGCGAGGCCATCCGCCGGGGCGATGCGGTCCGCGCCGAGGGCATGATGCGCGAGCATTCCAATACGATGGTCGAATACATCGAGGTATTCGAGATGCGAAACGAGAAACTGACGGTGAAAGACCTGATCAGTTATTCCGGCATAGATCTTGATCGCTCCGCGCTCAGCACACCCCCCGCAACCGAAGACCTTTCCGCCCCCTGATCGGAGTGACGACCATGCCAGCCCATCCGGATTTGATCGCCCAGAACGCGCAATTCGTGAAGCAAATCCATACACTTGCACCCAATGTCTATTCGGCTGTGGGCTACGCCGCGTCGAATGTGCATTTTCTGGTGGGCGACACCGGTGTGGTCGTCATCGACACCACCGAAACCACGCAGGCGGCCGAGAACATCCTGGCCGATTTCCGCGCGATCAGTGATCTGCCTGTCACGACGATCATCTACACCCACTCGCACCGCGACCACATCTCGGGCGCGACCGTGTTTGCGGAGGGGAGGGAAGTTGAAGTTATCGCGGCAGACAACTTCACCTCGGACCTGGTGGGCGTCGATGATGCGCGCCCCGCCCCCAACGCGGCCCTGATGGCGCGGACGAAACGCCAGTTTGGCATTTCGTTGCCGGGGGATGAGCGGGTCAGCCTTGGCGTGGGACCCGGAGACCGGCCCATGAAAGGCATGGGCGCGGGCTATATGGCGCCGACAATGCGCATCGCCGAAACCACTCAATTGACCCGCGAGGGCTTTGATCTTGAGCTGGCCAAAGCCCCGGGCGAGACGCCTGATCATGTGGTGGTCTGGCTTGCGGCCCATCGCGTCCTCTTTAGCGGCGACAACTTCTACCACGCCTTCCCCAACCTCTATGCCATTCGCGGAACGCCCTACCGCGACTTCGACGCCTGGGCTGACACGATGGACCAACTGATGGCCTTTGCGCCCGAGGTTCTGGCGCCCGGCCATACCAGCCCGATCATCGGGGCGGATAGGATCAAGACCGCGCTTTCGGATTACCGGGATGCAATCCGGCATGTCGTGACGCAAACGGTTGCTGGCATGAATGCGGGCCTTGACCCGGTTACCATAGCGGCCAACCTGACCCTGCCTGAGGGCTTGGCAGACAAGCCCTACCTGCAAGAATTCTACGGCAGCATTGCCTACGCCTCGCGCGCCTATTTCGCCGGGACGCTGGGGTGGTTTGACGGCAACCCAACCAGTCTTGGCCAGCTTCCTCCGGAGCAAGAGGCCCGCAAACTCGTTGCTTTGCTTGGCGGCCCGGCAGCGGTTCTGGAGGCAGCGACAGCCGCTTTGGAGGCTGGTGACTTGCAATGGGCGATGGAATTGGCCGATCGCCTCATCTCGATGGATGCCGAGCTAAGCGGCGCGCGCGGTGTCAAAATCAACGCCCTCCGCCAGATCGCGGACCAGACGGTCAATGCACCCACCCGGAACTACTACCTGCTTTGTGCGCGGGAATTGGAAGAGGCGGGTGACGGCTAAGGCGAGCCAGCGGCCCATCCTGCAAAGGTCGGCCACAAGCCAGCCCGTCGCGCCTTTTGAGGTGCGCAGAAGCCCCTAGACGCCTTTGCGTTGGGCGTCACGCACAAGGGCGGCCATCCGGTAAAACCCGTGGGCCATCTTCGTATAGGGCATCAAAAGGAAGAAGGCCAAAACCGCACCGAGGTGGAGGGCCAGGAGCGCGGGCATCAGGGTCGTTTGGCCAAGGGCATAGAGAACCAGCCCGCTGAAACCGACGATTCCCAAGAGACCGATGAAGGCGAATTCCCCGCTCAGGGCCGATCTTGCGCCGAGCGCCGGGTCCGCCTTGCGCTTCAGGTCAAAAAGCCAGACCGCGCCGAAGGTCATCAATATGCCACCCGGCACGCCGAAAAGCTTCGGCAACGACCAGAAGCCATAGGGCGCGGGCATGTCGAACACGTAGTGCATGACGGTGCTGGACGAGGTGCTCGCAAAGCACAGAAGGAAACCGTGTAGCACCAGTTGGTGGGCGATCCGGCGGGCTTGCGTGAAGCGGTCTTCATCCTCGAAATTGCACCCTTCACCGTGGCCGCCCGCGAGGTTGCGCATGTTCGCAGCAGAGCGGAGGGCATCGGCGATCTGCGCCCAGGTGACTCGGTCGCCCCCTGTCGTCGCCCAGTAGCGACGCAGGCTGATGCCCATACTGGCGATCGGCAACAGGAACGCAGGCGCGAAGATCGCGACCATCAGGTTATGGGAGATCACGGCGTAAAAGCCCGCTCCGACCCCTTGGCCAAGCCATTTGGCCAGCACGAAAAGCAGCGCGAAACAGAGCGTCGCCAGCGCCGCAATCGCCATGCCGTTCTTTTGAAACGCGCCCGCGAAAGCGCGTGGAAAGGCGAAGTCGGCCCAACTGTCCTGGCGCACCTCGGCCAGGGCGGCAGGCAGGTTGAGGTCGAACTCGTGTGGGGCCGTGTATTGGCAGGCGTAGTAGCAGCCCCGGCAGTTGTGGCAGAGATTGGCCAGTTGCGTGATGTCCCCGTCCGAGAATGCGCGGTTATCGTGAAGCGACGGGAAGACCGAGCAATAGCCCTCGCAATATCGACAGGCGTTGCAGATCTCGGCTTGGCGGCGCGCCTCTTGGATCAGGTCAATTTGCATGTTTTGCAGCCTCTTGCCCGGCGATGCGGCCAAAGACCGTACCGATTGTCATGCCAAACCCGGCCAAGTAGCCCTGGCCCAGGATGGAACCTGCCATGGTCTCGCCCGCGGCCCACAGGTTGGATACGGGACGGTTGCCGATGCTGCATTGGGCCGTGTCGTCAACCTTCAGGCCCAGATAGGTGAAGGTGACGCCCGTGCGCAGGGAATAGCCGTAGAACGGCGCTTGCGTGATCGGACGCGCCCAGTTTGTCTTCGGCGGGCTCAAACCCTGCGTCGCGACGCCGTCCAACTCCGTCGGGTGGAACGCGCTTGTGTCGCCGCAATGGGCGTTGAAGGTGTCGACCGTGGCGCGCAGCTTGTCGGCGGGCAGGCCCATCTTTTCAGCCAACTCCTCCAACGTATCCGCCTTGATCGGAGGGAAAACTGAGGGCATGAACAGATCCAAGGATTTGGCGTCGATGATTGCGTAACCCACTTGATCGGGCTGAGCGGCGACCAGACGGCCCCAGATCGCATAGCGTTTTGGCCAGACATCTTCGCCTTCGTCATAAAAGCGCTGAGCGTCCTTGTTCACCACGACGGAAAAGGGCACGCAGTCCAGCCTTGTGACGATGCCGCCGTCGTACTTGGGCGCGCGCCCGTCGATGGCCACGGCGTGGCATTGCGTGGGGTCGCCCACCTGCTCGATGCCCTGGTCAAGCAAATCGGCCAGGACGACGCCGCGATTGTAGGGCGTGCCACGGATCAGGAAGTTCTTGGCGGCGGGCCCCCATGCCCGCGCGAGCCAATCGGTATCGGCCTGAAATCCGCCGGAGGCAACGACAACGGCTTTCGGCTTTAGCCTATGGGTGGCGCTGGCGAGTTCGTAATCGAGGTAGACAACCTTGTCGTCCTCCACCTCCAGATGGGTGACCTTGGCCTCATAAATCACATCGATGCCAAGCTTGGCGGCGGTCCGGTAGTAGGCGTTCACCAGCCCCTTGCCGCCGCCCAGAAAGAAGGCGTTCGTGCGCGCCAGCGACAGGGTGCCAGACAGTGACGGCTGAAACCGAACGCCGCGCGCTTCCATCCACGGCAGACATTCCTCTGAGGTGCGAATGGCCAGACGCGCCAACCCCTCGTGTGTCTTGCCGTCAGTGACCTTCATCAGATCAGCGAAGTATTCCTCTTCGCTGTAACTCTCGATCAGGGGGCCAAGGGGGCCCGCGTGCATGCAGCGAAAGTTGCGGGTGTGGCGCGAGTTTCCGCCACGATAGGCCTTTGGCGCAGCCTCCAGGATCAGCACTTTCGCGCCCGCTTCCGCTGCTGTCATGGCGGCACACAGGGCAGCGTTACCGCCGCCGATCACCACAATGTCGTAAGCTGATGCCATGTGCGTCCCCTTCACGCGGCACCATAGAAAGGTGCCTTTGATTTGACTATTGAGTGTTTCTCTGGAATTATTGCTCTGTGCGCATCAATTACGACTTCAGCGATCTCGAAGCTTTTCTTGCGGTCAAGGAAACGGGGTCCTTTCATTTGGCGGCTGAGGCCCTGAATCTTTCACAATCGGCCATCACGCGCCGCATTCAAAAGCTAGAAGAGGCGTTGGACACCCAGTTGTTTGAGCGTACGACCCGCGCCGTGAAGCCCACCCTCGCCGCCAAGCGTTTGCAGGCCAGGGCCGAGGCGATAGTGGACGGGGTCCGCGAAACGACCCGCGCGATGCGCGATGAAAGTGCAGTGTTCGACTACCAGAAGAACGCGATTGTTACGGTCGGCATATTGCCCTCTGTCGCCGCAGCGCTCCTTCCCGCCGCGATCCGGGCCTTTCGCGCCGCGGGTCATACGTCTCGCGTGCGGATCCTGGACGGGAACGCCAATGAGGTCTCGGAAGCCGTGGTCAATGGAGAGGCTGACTTTGGCATCTGCTCCATCCCGCAGCTGGAGCCTTCTACCACCTTTGAGGCCTTGTTTGAGGACCGCATCGTCGTGGCGATGCCAGCCCGTCACCGGCTTGTGTCCAAGCAAACCCTTCAGTGGGAGGATCTGGAGGGAGAGGTGCTGATCGTGCCCAATCGGGGCACCGGCAATCGGTTGTTGATCGACGACGCCATGGCGCGCAGTGATCGCCCCTTGAGTTGGACGTTTGAAGTCGCGCGTTCCACCACAGCGTTGGAGCTTGTGCGCCAAGGCATTGGCGTGGCGCTTTTGCCCCAATCCTCAGTGGCTTACGGCGCGGCTGAAACCGTAACCCTGCGCCCGATCAAGGCGCCGGACATCGCCCGCCCGGTGGGGCTTTTGACCCGGAGCGGGCAACGCGACAGTCCCCCCGTTGCCGCGTTCAAGACAGCGTTGCGGTCGGTCAGGACCTGAGAGCCTCCGGGTTGATCATGTGGATCGGCGCGACCGCTGCAAAGGCGTTCACCTGGTCGAAGATATCGCTGAATTGCAGGTCAAACTCATCCTCAGTGACATAACCGATGTGAGGTGTCGGCAACACGTTGGGATGGGTCAGCAATGGATGCGCGGTGTCGGTCAGGGGCTCGGTATCGAATACGTCAACGGCGGCGTGAATGCGTCCCTTGGCGATCTCCTCTTCCAGAACGCCCTTCGCGATCAGCCCTGACCGGGAGGTGTTCACAAACAGGCTCCGCGGGGCCATGGCGGCAAGATCCTGCGCGGTGATGATGCCCCGCGTATCAGGTTTCAGGCGCACATGCAGGCTGACGATATCGGAACTTGCAAAAAACGCGGTCCGACTATCGGCCACGCGGCGTCCATCGGCCAAGGCCCGGGCACGTCCGGCGTCCGACGCCCACCATTGCACCTGCGTGCCCAAGGCCTCGGCATAACCGGCGACGGCTTTGGCGATCCGCCCGTAACCATAAAGACCCAGCGTCCGTCCCCGAAGCGTGCGCCCGACGCGCGATTGCCATGTCCCACCGCGCACCGAAGCCACTTGCGCGGGGATTTGACGATAACTCGCCAACATCAGGGCCAGCGTCATCTCTGCCGCCGCATAGGACGGCGCATCATTGTGCATGTTGGAACAGAGCAGTACGCCGTTTTCGGTGCAGGCGGGCACATCGACATGGGGATAGACACTGCGCTGAGATATCAGGCGCAGGTTGGGCAATTGTTCTAGAAGATCGACCCCGATCTTTGTCCGCTCGCGGAAAAGCACCAGCGCCTCTGCCTCTGCCACACGGGCCGCGAGGCGGGTTGGATCCGGCTCGTGATCTGTCCAGACCGTGACATCATGGTCGGACAGCTTGGCAAAACACGGAAGCGTGCGCAGCGTATCGAACCAATCATCAAGGATGTGGACCTTCATCGGCTCTCCACGCCCGAGGCAGGTGCAGGCGTGCGCGGCGTTGGCACAAAGACCGTCGTATTCAGCGCCGCCAAAGCGCGGTGCACCCGTTCGCGGTCGTCCAGCAACCCGTTGAAGGCCGCGTCACAGCCAGAAATCGGGGTCGGGTAAGAGCGAATGTCGTTGGAAATCAAGCGTTCGGCTTGCAGCAGTTCCGCCCGCGCGAGGGTGAGGCAATCTGAGTATTCATTCATCAGGACTCTCCTATATGCTTTATGTATACCGTAGTATACAATATGCATGCCTGATAGCGCTAGCCCCAAATTTCGCGGGGAACCATGACCTCGCCCCGGGCAAGGAGACGTGTCGTGCGCACGAGCCCTGCGGAGGTCAGGTCGATGCCATCTGCCGTCAGCGTATAATCGACGAGCACGTCGATCTGGCCGCTGGCATGTTCCAGAACAATGCGCGCAGGCCGGTCGTTGCTGCGGTCAGCCAGTCCCTCGGCCACGGTGCCGGGGGTCAACACGCAGGAAGCGAGGCATTGCGCGCCAGTGACGGCCATCGTGGGGTGCGCCTTCCACGGCATGAAGTAACGCGCCGCAACCGTGCCGCCGTCTTTTGCAGGCGCAAGGAGGCCGAACTTTGGCGTGACGGAATTGGCCACATCGGCAATCCCCATGGCCGTACCTGCCAGAATGCGGACAGCCTCCATCCGGGCGAAGAACCCCGTGTTTTCGTTGAGGGCGGCGGCGGATTCGTATCCCGAAAGGCCGAAGGCCTCTGCCCGCGCGATGACCATGGGCATGGCGACATCCATGCAAGTGACCTCGATACCGTCAAACGTGTCTTGCAGATTGCCCGTGGGCAGGAACGCGCCTGTCGCGCCGCCAACGGTGTCCATGAACTGCAGCGCCACGGGCGCGGCTGTCCCCGGGACGCCGTCGATTGCGGCGTCTCCTGCATAGTTGACCGCGCCCTCCGGCGTCTGGACCGTCGACACCACCCGGGCGCCGGTATTGACGGCGTGCACCTTGACCTGGGTCTCGGCCCCGGTGACGGGCACCAACCCCATTTCAAGCGCGGCCGGGCCGACGCCTGACAGGATGTTGCCGCAGGTCGGTTTGAAATCCACTGCCCGATCCTCAACGCTGACCTGCGCGAAGAAGTAATCGATATTGGCCCAATCGTCGTCCGACGCGCTCAGCATCGCGACCTTGTTCGTCACTGCATTGCCGCCGCCGATGCCGTCGATGTTAAGCGGATGCCCGGCCCCCACGACAGCAAGGAGCACCTCGGCCAGAGTCTCCAGATCCTCGGGCAAGTCGGCGCGGTTGAAGTAGGGCCCGCGCGACGTGCCGCCCCGCATGAACAGGAATGGAATGGCACGCAGGGTCATGTCAGGGGCCACGGCAGGCTGACGTAATCCTGCAATAGACCCGGCGGGAAATCACGGTTGAGCGATGCCGCCATGGCGCAGATGAAGGCGATACCGATGCCGGTGTAGACCAGCGCATAGGTCAGGGACTGACCGGCCCGGAAGCGGATGAAGAGGAACAGGAAGCCCGCCAATGCCAGGATGAAACCGACGAGTGACGTCGCGATCAATAGCCCCGCGAACCATGCCAAGGTCGCCCAAAGACCGTAGGAATTGTCGTCCGCATCCTCGACCTCCCTGTCAGCGAATAGGGCGTCGGTCTCGGGCTTGAACCGCATCTGGATCAACAAGATGGCGCAGCCGATCAACGAGATGGTGGCCACGAAGATCGGGAACACCCGGTCCATCCGCGCATAGTCCGGGATGATCGCCGCGTTCCAGTACGACAGGGCGATGTAGCCCGTGACCAGCAGCAAGAAGATCAGCGGCGCTCGCTTGCCGCCTGAGACCACTGCACCTTCGGCTTGAATGTTCTTGGCCTGGCGCAGGCCGACCACGACCGACACGAGCGTGATAATGATCAGCACGATCACGATAGGGCTGAACATGTAGTCGAGCCCTTCCTCAAAGCTGCGGCGGAACCGCGACGAGGCGATCTGGAAGGCCTGGTTCGTGTAGCGCTCGGCCGGACCTGCCAGCACGAAACCGATCAGGAACGCCGGGCGCGACCAATCAAAGCGGCGCATCATGATGCCCAGAAGGCCGATGCCGAACAGCGCCACAAGATCCCAGAGCGATTGGCGGGACTGGAAGGCCGCAAAGGCGATGATCATGAACAGGAACGGCGCCAGCAGGGCGAAGCGGATGTTCGTCAGCCGCGCGATCCCGCCCGAGGCGATGATGCAGATCACCGTGCCCACGACATTCGCGAGGGCCAGCAGCCAGACGATGGCATAGGTGAAATTCAGGTTGTTGTTGATCATCGAGGGGCCGACCTCGATCTGGCCGGTGCCCAGAAGCGCCACGCCCGAGATGAAGATCGCCATGGAGCCAGAGCCGGGGATGCCAAAAAGAAGCGTGGGCACGAGGCCACCGCCTTCCTTTGCGTTGTTGGAACTCTCTGGCCCGATCACGCCGCGAATGTCGCCGGAGCCGTACTGGCTTTTGTCTTTTGAGGTTTGCACCGCGTGGCCATAGGCGATCCAGTCGACAACGGACCCGCCTAGGCCCGGGATCACCCCCACGGCGACACCGATCAGCGAACAGCGCACGGAAAGCCACTTGTTGGCCCACCAATCCTTGATGCCCGTGGACCAGCCGCCGCCCAGGACCTGCCTGTCGGAAATGGCTTTGTCTTGACGCAGCAGCGCGACGATTTCGGGGATCGCGAAGATCGCGAGGCCCACGATGACCAGCTTGAGCCCGTCCATCAGGTAGGGCGTGTCGAAGGTCGACATGCGCAAAGCGCCGGAACTTGCGCCCTCGCCAATGGTGCCGACCAGAAGGCCGAGGCCCGCCGCGACAATGCCCTTGATCGCGACGCGACCGGCAAGGATGCCCACCATCGACAGGCCAAAGATCGTGACCATCAGAAGCTCGGGCGTCTGGAACGCCAGCACGATGGGGCGGGCGGCGAGAATGAAGAACGTAAGGAAGGTCGCGCCGAGCAATCCCCCGAAGAGCGATGAGGAGAAAGCCGCCGAAAGCGCCCGTGCCGCCTGCCCTTTCTTGGCGAGCGGGAAGCCATCAAGTACCGTGGCCTGCGATGCAGATGATCCGGGTATCCCCATGAGAACGCTGGCGAATGTATCTGACGTGGGTACGACAGCCACCATGCCCACCATCAGCGCCAGACCGTACAGCGGCTCCATCCCGAACATGAACGGCAACAGCAGCGACAGGCCGGCAATGCCGCCCAGGCCCGGAAACACGCCGATGCAAAGGCCCATACAGACCCCAAGAACGAGGTAACCCAAGACCACGGGCTGAAGGATCATTCCAAAGGCTTCAGACAGCGCTGGCAGCGCCGTTGCAAAGAGATCCATCACGGCCTCCGCTCAGGTAAGGGAAAATGAAATGGCCCCCCGCGTGCATCGCGGAGGGCCGGGTCGCGATTACTCGAGCACGACGCCGTAGCGGTCGGCCAGCCATTCGATCACAAAGGTCTGCGCCTCTTCGGGCACTTCCGTGGCGCTGGCCATGGCGGAGACAGCGGCGTCACCGGTCATCTGCGGATAGACACCCAGACGAGCGGCAGAGATTTCGGCGAAATCCTCACGCTCGGTGATGGCCAGAAAGGCGTTGGTATAGGTGTCGATGGCCGCTTGCGGCGCGCCTGCGGGCAGGAACACCATCTTCTGCGCCGGGAAACCGGCGGTGAAGAAGGCAACCCATGCGTCCCACTGGGGACCAGACGTTTCGCAGGTAGAAGCCGCTTCGCAGACTTCCGCAAAAGACGGCATGTCGGGGAACGTGGGATCCCGAACGATGTTGCCGTCCGCATCCAACGCGCCGAAGGAGAACCACGGCACGGCGGTGCCCGCCTCAACCAACGGTGTCACACCGGAGAGGTACGAGGACGAGGTCTGATAGTCGATGTTGGCTTCGCCCCGCTCGAACATCAGGCGACCATCGCCGCGGCCTTCGATTCCAAAGACCGGCTCCACGTTCAGACCCAGCATTTCCCACGCCAGAAGCGGCACGAGGTCCAGACGCGTCGCGCCCTGAGAGCCATAGATGAAGTTCTCATCTGCGATTGCCTCGACGCCGCCCTCGGCGACGGCGGCACCCAGATCGGCGGGCAGATACGCGACACCACCGGTGCCCGACGCCAGAACAACGTTCCAGTCGTTGTACTCATAACGCACACGCGGATCGTTCAGCAGGTAAGGGAACTGAGTGGAGCCCGAAGACCCGAAGATCGTCGTGCCGTCCTCATATTCCAGACCTTGGAAATGGTTCGCCCCGCGGGTGGAACCGGCGCCGGGCATGAACGTCACCACCACAGTCGGGTTGCCGGGCAGCGCTTCGCTGAGCAGCGGTGCGTAGAAGTTCGCCCACCGGGCAGAACCGCCGGTTTCCGAGAACGGGATGATCCATTCCACCGTCTCACCGGACAGGTCGACGGCATGGCCATCGGCGAAGGCGGCGGTGCCCAGTGCAGCAGCCGATACGCCGAACAGAAGCGCCGTAGAGCGCTTTGCGAGTGTCTTAATCATGTCTTCCTCCCAAGTGCTGCGACGCGTTGGTTGCAGCTTTCCTCCCAAAAAGGCGAAGATCGCCATCTTGATACATCCCATGATTGAGTGCCAATCTTGCACCAACCTTGCATCGGCCAATTTTTGGGATCCCATTCGTGCAGATCGTCATCGTCGAAGACAACATCTCGGTCGCGAAGGGGGTGGCCTACCGCTTGCGCGACGAAGGGCACGCGGTCGACCTGCTGCACGATGGCACGGAGGCTGAGGCCTTCTTGCGGGGCGATACGGCGGATCTGATCATTCTCGACATCAAGCTGCCGGGTATGTCGGGACTAGAAGTGCTGGCGGCGCTCCGCGCGCGGGGGGATCAACGGCCGGTCCTGATGCTGACCGCACAATCGGAAACGAGTGACCGCATTCTGGGTCTCGATGCCGGGGCGGACGACTATCTGGTTAAACCGTTTGAAATGGATGAACTCAGCGCCCGCGTGCGCGCGCTCAGCCGACGCAACGCGCAGATGGACCGGAAGGAGCAGTCCATCGGCCCTCTGACATTCGACGCCACGGCGCGGATGATCCTTGGCCCCGATGGCCCGTTGACTGTCCCACGCCGAGAGGTTTCCCTGTTCGAAACGCTTCTGGCCGCAAAGGGGCGGACCGTGTCCAAACAGGCGCTGCTTGATCATCTCTATGGCACGGGAACGGACGTGGATGAGCCGGTGGTCGAGGTCTATGTCTCGCGCCTGCGGAAACGCCTGAAACCCTTCGGCGTCGAGATCCGCGTTCAACGCGGCCTTGGCTACGCGCTTGCGGAAACGGCGACGTGACGCGCAGGCTTTCGCTCAGGGAGCGCCTGACCCTGATCATCTTGATCCCACTCTTGATCACAGTGCTCGCGATTGCGTTTTGGGCCGCCCGTGACGCCGAAGAACGCGCAGCCGACCGGTTCGACCGCTCGCTTCTTGTGACCGCCCTGGGCATCTCCCGCGACACTGCGTTCTCGGGCGGTGATGCCCTCAGCCAGGACACGCGAGACCTGTTGGCAGATACCTCCGGCGGGCCGGTCTTCTACCACGTCTACGCGCCCGATGGCGTCTTCGTAACGGGCTATGCCACGCCACCCGTCCCACCTGAGGGCGCAGAGCGGGACGCGGTGCTGCAGTATTTCGATGCGATCTACCAAGGCAGCGCCGTGCGCGCGGTGCGTTTCACGGACTTGATGACCATCGACAATCTGTCGGGCGAGTTCACCTTCACCGTGTGGCAGGATCTGTCCCTGCGTGATGGCTTCGTGCAAAGCCTGTCCCGGCGGACCTACGGCGTGATGCTGACGCTGGTCTTGGCTGTGGCCGTGATCGTCTGGTTCGGCGTCCGTTTCGGCCTCGCCCCCTTGCTGGACCTGGAGGATGCAATCGCCCAACGCTCGTCCGAGGATCTCAGCCCGATCCGCCGCCAGATCCCCGTCGAAGTGCGCGGCATCGTTGGCCGTCTAAACATGCTGTTGGGTGAGTTGTCAGGCACTATGCAAGCCAAGGATGACTTCATTTCCAACGCGGCGCACCAACTGCGCAACCCTATTGCCGGTGTGCTGGCCCTGTCGGAAGCTGTCGTGTCGGCCCGGACACTGGAAGAAAGCCAGACCCGCGGGCGTGACCTGCTGGAAGCCTCCCGCCACGCCGCGAAACTGACCGAGGATCTTCTGGCCTTGGAGCGCATCACATCGATGCGGATCACCGATGATCTGGAGCCGATCAACCTTTCAATTGTGCTCCGCACTGTCGTGGCTGGTCTCGCGCCCCTTTGTGAGGAGCGCGGGATTTCCCTGTCAGAGGCAATCGAGGTGAACGCTGCGTTGTGCAGGGTCGACCAGACCTTGTTCGAACAGGCCCTCACCAATTTGATCATGAACGCCCTCACCCACGGAGGGCCGGACATGTCGGTGATTGAAGTCACGTTCACTGCCGACGACACGTCTATTCGGGTCGAGGTGAATGACAACGGACGCGGGTTGGAAGACGAGGAATTCGATCTTGCCCTATCGCGGTTTGCGCAAGTGTCCCCCGCGACCGGCACCGGCTTGGGTCTGCCCATCGCGAAAGCTGTCGTCGAGGGCGCCTCTGGCCAGCTCATGCTGAAAAAGCAATCTCCGGGGTTGTCGGTGCAAATGGACTTGCCAAGGTTTGTGCCACCACAATGAGCTTCCAGGGCGGCGCATCAGCCCGGAGTGCTGAATTGAACGCGTGTAAATGCTGTGCAATCCCAATTCGTCGGGCAATCGCAATTTGACAATATCGGACGCTTCTTAACTAAATCGGCCAATGTCGAACCGATCTGATCCACTGTTGAACATCGCCGTCTTGGTCAGCCCGCATTTCAATGTCTCGGCGACGACATCCTTTGTCGATCCGTTTCGCGTGGCGAACTACCTGTCGGGGACCGCGCGGTTCAGTTGGACCTATGTCTCAGACACCGGCGGTCGCGTTGAATCCAGCAGTGGCTTGGTAGTCGAAACGGCCCCGCTAGAGGACGTGGCAAAAACCGCGCCCTGGCTTGCTGTCGTCAGCACTAGTTGGACACCCGAACGTCACGGGACAGCGCAGTTCAAGACGGCTCTGCAAAGGTGGAGTGCCAACGGCACCATCCTTGGCGGATTGGACACCGGGGCGATTGTCCTTGCCAGCGCCGGGTTGCTTCGGGGAAAAACCGCGACGGTTCACTATGAGCACATCGATGCCTTTGCGGAACTCGCGCCGGACACCACAGTGTCCGAAAATATGTTCGTAACAGATGGCAAGATCTTCACTTGCTGTGGCGGATCTGCAGCGACCGATCTGGGCTTGCGGCTTGTTCATTCCGTCGCGGGTGAAAGCATCGCCAACGCCTCTGCGCGGTATCTCTTTCACCATGATGTGCGCGGCGAGGGGCACTCGCAAAACCCCAAGGCGGTGGAGCCGTTGGGCTATGTGACATCTGGCCTCGTCCGGGCCGCCATCGATCTGATGGAAACCCATCTGGAGACACCCCTGTCGATCCCGATGATCGCACACCGTTTGTCTGTGTCGCAGCGCCAGCTCACCAGGTTGTTCCGGCAGTATGTCCACAAATCTCCGGTCGAGTACTACCGCGACATCCGCCTTGATCGCGCGCGCGGATTGGTCACGCAAACTGAGCTGAAGTTCAGCGAGATTGCCGAAGCCTCTGGCTTCAATGGGCAGGTTCATTTCAGCCGTGCTTATCGCTCCCGATTTGGCCTGACCCCCACGGCGGATCGTGTCGAAGGCCGTGTACCGTTCGAGTTTCGGGCCTGGCCGATGTTCAAACCCGATCTCAGTTCCGCAGGGGACGCGTAGCCTTTTGCAGCGCCACCAGCATCTGGTCGCGCTGCGCTGAAAGCACTTCAGGGCTTTGACCTTGGGCCTGATCGGCCATGCCGTCGACCAGGTGCTGGATCACATCATCATCCAGACGCGGATCGCCCAGATCGTCCCACCAGCCGTTGAACGTGTCTTTGAAATGCGCGCAAAAGGCCTGCAATCCCCCGTCGCCCGCGCCCAAGTGAAACAGGGTCGTTGGCCCCATCGCGGCCCACCGAAGCCCGGGCCCGGCCCACATCGCCTTGTCGATGTCCTCGACGCTCGCGACGCCTTCCACGGCCATATGCACAGCCTCGCGCCAGACGGCGGCTTGCAACCGGTTCGCGACGTGCCCGGGCAGGCCCTTGTTGATCCGGATGGTGACCTTTCCGATGTCCTCATAAAACGCCTCGGTCCGGTCCAAGACGCCCGGCCCGGTGGCGTTATTCGCGGTCAGCTCCACCAAGGGGATCAGATGAGGGGGGTTGAACGGATGCCCGAGGATAAGCTTGCCTGGGTCGCGCCATCCGCCTTGCAAGGCTTCCAGCGTCAGGCCCGAGGTCGAGCTTGAGACGATGGCGTCCTCAGACAGCACCGGCTCGATCTCCGCATAGGTCGCGTGTTTAATCGGAAGGCGTTCGGGGACGTTTTCCTGAACAAAATGCGCCGCCGCGACGGCCTCGGCGGCGGTCGGCACAAAGGTAAGGGCGTCGGGCGTTGCGCGGTTTGTCAGGCCCAACTCGCCCAAGGCTGGCAACGCTTTTTCGATATAGGAGCGCACAGATGTTTCAGCGCCAGGATCCGGGTCAAAAACGGTGACGCTGCGGCCCGAGGCAAGGAACAGCGCGGCCCAACTGGCCCCGATTACCCCGGCCCCAAGAATGGCGGTTCTCTCGATCTGCGGCATTAGAACAACCCCGGATTGAGCGGTGAGGCGGCGGTCATGCCGCCGTCAATCGTGAACAATTGCCCCGTCGCGAAGCTGGCATCATCCGAGGCCAACCAAACCGCCATCGACGCGATGTCCGCCGGTTTCCCGAAGCGATGGACCGCGTGGCGCGCCAATGCATCGGCTTTGGCCTTCGCGAGGTCTTGGGCCAGGGCAAAGCCCGCGTCCAGCATGCCGGTTTCGATCCAACCAGGGCAGATGGCGTTGCACCGCACATTCGGCCCGTGATCCACGGCAATCGAGCGTGTCAGGCCGTGCACAAAGGCCTTGGACGCGTTGTAAAGCGCCATCGACGGGTCAGCCACATGGCCCGAGATCGAGCCGATGTTGATGATGGAACCGCCGCTGGACATCGCGGGGATAAAGGCGCGGCAGGTGTTGAAGACGCCGCGCGCGTTTACACCCATGACCAGATCCCAATCGGCGTCGGTACTATCGACGACAGTTTTTTCAACCTGAACACCGGCGTTGTTGACCAGGATATCGGTGCCATCCATCGTCCATGCCAGTTGGTTGACTGCCTCCGCATCTGCGACGTCGAGCGCGTACCAGATGATGTGTTCGGGCAGGTCGTCGGGGCGCTCGCCGCGCCCGCATGTGGTGACGGCAGCGCCCTCAGCCGTAAAGGCGTCCACGATGCCGCGCCCGATGCCTTGCTGTCCGCCGGTGACAAAGGCGCGCTTGCCTGCAAGCCGCATCAGTGCGCGACCATGACGTGCCGGATCGCCGTGTAGGCATCAAGCGCATAGACCGACATGTCGCTGCCGGTGCCGGAGCCCTTCATCGCCGCCCAGGGCATCTCGGGCGTGGCAACGCCGTGGGTATTCACCCAGGTGAAGCCGTAGCGCAGCTTCGCCGTCATCTCCATCGCGCGCCCGACATCGCGGGTCCAGACTGAGGATGCGAGACCATATCGCCCGGTGTTCGCCACGCGGAGCGCCTCCGCCGCGTCGGAAAAGCGGGAGACGGTGACAACCGGGCCGAAGACCTCCGTACACGCAATCTCAGCATCATTATCGACATTCGCGATCACGGTCGGCTGATAGAAGAAGCCCGCTCCGTCGCCCGCCGCGCCGCCAATGACAACCTCCGCGCTGTCGCGCGCGCGGTCGACGAACCCGGCCACCCGGTCCCGTTGCGCGGCAGAGACGAGCGGCCCCATCTCTGTGCCCTCCACCTTGGGTGCACCGATCTGGATCTGGCTGACCTGATCCTGCAGCAGCGCCACCAACCGGTCATAGGCCGCATCGGCCACGATCACCCGGCAAGGCTGCGCGCAATCCTGACCTGCGTTGAAGAAACCGCCGTAGCGAATGGTCTCTGCCACCGCGTCGAGGTCGGCATCCTCAAAGACGATCACCGGCGCCTTGCCGCCCAATTCCAGGTGGACATGACGGATCCGGTGACTGGCGGCGCGCATCGCCGCCAACCCCGTCGCGGGAGAGCCGGTGACAGTGATCGCCTCCATCTGCGGGCTGTTGATGAGTTGGTCCCCAATGCTCGGGCCGCGCCCGTGCACAACGTTCAGCACCCCTTTGGGAAGGACGTCCTGCAGCAGCTCGGCCAAGCGCAGGGTCGACAGCGGCGTCAGTTCCGAAGGCTTCAGAACCACGGTGCACCCGGCCGCGAGAGGTGCCGCGATTTTCCAAGACGCCATCATCAGCGGGTAGTTCCACGGCGCAATCGCAGCCACCGGCCCAACCGGGTCGCGGCGGATCATGCTGGTGTGGCCGGGCACGTATTCGCCCGCCGCCGATCCGCTCATCGTCCGCGCCGCGCCGGCAAAGAAGCGGAACGTATCGATGATAAGGGGGAATTCATCATCGCGCGCCGACGGCCAGGGCTTGCCCACGTCGAGGCTTTCCAACTCGGCCAGCTCGTCCTGATGCGCCTCCACCACATTGGCGATCTGCAACAACAATGCGGCGCGGGTGGCGGGCGGGGTCTGGCGGAAGCTTTCGAACGCTTCTTCGGAACTCCGTACCGCCGCCTTGATCTGGGCGCGGCTGGCCTCGGGGACGGTCGTGATCTCCGCTCCCGTGGCCGGATTAAGGATCGGCAGCGCCTCTCCGTCCCCCTGCACCAATTCACCGCCAATCAACATCCTGGTCTGCATCATGTCCTCCCAACCTTCAGAAATTCACCTGATCTGCGCCCTTGAGGGCCAGACGGTCCCGCGCCTCGGCGGGTGTCGCAACGCTCAGGCCCAGATTCTCAATGATGGTCCGAATGCGGGTCACTTGTGCCGCATTGGATTTTGCCAGTTCGCCTTGTCCGATGAAAAGGCTGTCTTCCAACCCAACCCGAAGGTTACCGCCCCGCATGGCGCTTTGGGTGGCGAACGGCATCTGATGACGTCCCGCCGCAAGGACCGACCATTCATAGGTCCCCGCCCCGAACAGCTTCTCGGCGGTGTTGTGCATGTGGACCAGGTGATCAGGGTCGGCGGCGACACCGCCCAGAATGCCGAAGACCATCTGAATGAAAAACGGCGGCTTGATCAGGCCCTGATCAACGAACCATTTGACGTTGTAGAGGTGGCCGAGATCATAGCATTCGAACTCGAACTTGGTGCCGTGATCGCCGCCGAGCTTTTCAATGGCATAGCGGATCGTCCGGAACGTGTTTGGAAAGATGAAGTCTTCCGTCATCTCCAGAAACGGGCGTTCCCAATCGTGCTGAAACTCGGTGTATTTCTGTAGCATCGGGAAGATCCCGAAATTCAGCGACCCCATGTTGAGCGAGGCCATTTCCGGGCTGGTCGAGGTGGCCGCCAACAGACGCTCATCCATCGACATGCCCAAGCCGCCCCCGGTCGACACATTCATCACCGCGTCCGTGGCCTGTTTGATCACCGGCAGAAACTGCTGAAACAACTCTGGCCTGGGGTCGGGTTTGCCCGTCTCTGGGTGGCGCGCATGAAGGTGGATGATCGAGGCACCGGCCTCGGCCGCTTCAATGCTTGCCGTGGCAATCTCCGCGGGCGTGATCGGCAGATAGGGCGACATCGACGGCGTATGAATGCCGCCCGTTGGCGCGCAGGTGATGATGATCGGTTTGGCCATCAGAGCTTCATCTGCTGGACTTGCGCCGAGAGGCCGCCGTCCAGAACCCACAACTGCCCCGAGGCATAGCGCGCTTCATCCGAGGCCAGCCAGTTCACCAGATTTGCGATGTCCGTGGGCGTGCCGTAGGTGCGCATCGGATGCACGTCGCGCACGGCCTTTTGCAACGTCTCGATATTGCCGCCACTCCCGCCGGAGCCATCGCCGTTGAAGAAGCTCTGCAGCATCGGCGTGTCGATGTAGCCGGGGCAAATGGCGTTCACGCGGATGCCCTCGGGGCCATGATCGCAAGCCATGGCACGGGTCAAGGCGTGGACCGCGCCTTTGGTCGCGCAATAGGCCGCAAGGCCGGGATCCGCGATGAACCCGTCGTAGGAGCCAAAGTTGATCAGGCTCGCGCTGCTGCCGGATCTGGCCGCTTCACGCATCAGCGGGATCGCGTACTTTGAGGTCAGGAATGTGCCCGTGCAGTTCACCGCGAAGCTTCGGTTCCATTCCTCAAGCGAGGTTTCTTCAACCGTTTTTTCAATCTCGATGCCCGCCGCGTTGACAAGGATATCCAACTTGTCATGGGCCGTGCGCACTTGATCCATCGCGGCAATGGCATCGGCTTCCTGGGTCACATCCAGCTTCACGAAGTGACTGCCGTCGTCGTCATGTTCGGCGAGCGAGCCTTCCGGCGTCAAATCGGCGGCATAGACCGTCGCGCCCTCCTTGAGGAACCGGGCGACAATGGCGCGGCCAATACCGCCGCGCGCACCCGTCACAAGGGCGATCTTTCCGTCGAGTGTCATTCGTTTGGGTCCTTGATCGGCGGATAGCGATAGCGGTTTGCGGCCACCGTCCAATCCATGTGATTGCGCACGTACTGCTGGCTGGCGTCATAGGGCGGGTTGTAGTCCCATGACGCGCTGGCGCCCGCCTCCATCGCGGCGTGCAGCGCCCGGCGGGATTTCTGGGTGGCGATGATTTTTTCGCGCAGCGCCGCGCCGTCCCAGCGCGCTGCGACCTCATCTGCGAAGGCCTGCGCCGCGTCGCGGTATGCCGGGTCAGAGGCGCGGTTCACCCGCTCGGATGGGTCCACGCTCAGGTCGTAAAGCTGCGGCGGGTCGCTATCGCAATGGATGTATTTCAGAGGCCCGCGCCGGATCATGATCACGGGATAGGCTGTCATCTCGGCGCAATACTCGCCGATCGCCTCATCAACGGGATCCTCCCCGCCCCGCGCCAAGGGCATCAGGCTGCGCCCGTCAATCGGCTCTCCGAGCATGGTTGCGTCACCGCCACCGATCTCAAGAAAGGTGGGCAAAAGATCCACCAACGACACAGCGTTCTGCGCGGTGCCAACCGATACTCCCGGCCCCGCCATCACCAAGGGCACCCGGGCGGAATGCTCAAAGAAGTTCATTTTGTACCAAAGCCCGCGCTCGCCCAACATGTCGCCATGATCCGCGGTCACGATGACGATGGTGTTGTCCAACGCTCCCGTTTCTTCGAGCGTTTGAACCAACTCTCCGATCTTGCTGTCAAAATAGCTGACATTGGCCAGATAGGCGCGGCGCGCGCGGCGGACTTCCTCGTCGCTAAGCGGCACGTAGGAGGCCTCAATCCCGTCCATGACCCGGCGCGAGAACGGGTCCTGATCCTCCAAGGCGGGCGTAAAATCCGGCAGGTCGATCTCATCATCCGAATAGAGATCCCACCATTCAGGCCGCGCCACGTAGGGGTCATGCGGATGGATGAAGCTGGCCACCATCGCAAACGGCGCAGCGGTCCCGTGCGCCTTGTCGCGGGCCACATCAAAGAGCCAGCGCTTGGCCGCAAACCCAACCTCGTCGTCATAGTCGATCTGGAACGTGGCATGGGCCAGACCGCTTTCCTTGACGGTCTGCATGTTGTGATACCACTTGTCGATCCGCTCGTCCGGGGCCTCCCAATCGGGGGTCCATGCGAAATCAGAGGGGTAGATATCGGTCGTGACCCTGTCCTCAAACCCATGCATTTGATCGGGGCCCACAAAATGCATCTTGCCCGCAAGACACGTTCGATAGCCGAGCGATTTGAGGTAATGCGCGAAGGTCGGGACCGAGGCCTTGAACTCGGACGCGTTGTCATAGGCGGCGATCCGGCTGATGTGCTGGCCTGACATGAACGCAAACCGCGACGGTGCACAAAGGGGCGAGTTGCAGTAGGCAGCCTCAAAGCGCATCCCGCGCGCAGCCAGCGCGCCCATGTGGGGCGTCTTGGCGACCTTATGGCCATAGGCCCCGGTGAAATGCGGGGCCAATTGGTCTGCCATGATCACGAGGATATTGGGCTGCGTCATGCAGCACCTTTCGCATAGGCATCCAAAACCAACCCGTGAAAGTGATGAACCGCGTGCTCGGATTTGCCGGACCCGTCGGGATCATTCACGATCCGCCCTTGGGTGAAGGCGGGCGTGCTCATCCCCCGCTGCACGCTTTCCACCAACCCGATATCTTCGACCTGCAACACCTCATCAAGGTAGCGGATCGCATCCAGTTCCATCGCGTCGGGCTCAGGCGTCTCCAGAAAGAAGTCATAGGTTTCCAACGTGCGGTCGGGGCCGACGGGGATAACATTCAGAACGATCATGCTGGAGCGACCGGGATAGCGCATCAGGCAGGTCGTGGGATACAGCCACCAGACCGCGTGGGTCTTGACCGTCGCGTTCGAGACATCGTAGGCCGCGTTCGGGCTGGTGCCTGCGTCGGCCATATGGCTGGAATAGATGCCGTAGGTTGTGACCTTGTAGGTCTCCATATCCACCAGATCGCAGAAGTCCTTATGGGCGGTCGGGCAATGGTAGCACTCCAGGAAGTTGTCCACGACGTTCTTCCAGTTCGATTTGATGTCATAGGTCAACCGGTGCCCGAAGGTCAGTTGATCCACATCGGGCGCCCAATGGCGCACCTCTGTCTCCAGGTTGCCCGATTGCGCGGCGAGGGAGGCCGCCTCTGGGTCCAGATTGACGAAGACAAAGCCGCAGAACTCTTCGACCTGCACCGCATCAAGGCAGATGTCATCCGTGCTGAAATCTTCCAGGTTCTCAGTATGCGGTGCCCGCGCAAGCTGCCCGTCCAGCCTGTAGACCCAGGCATGATAAGGGCACATGATCCGCGTCGTCGTCCCTTCACCTGAGAGCAGTTCGTGGGCGCGGTGTTTGCAGACGTTGTAAAAGGCCCGCAGCGTCCCCTCTTTATCGCGCACGACCGCGATGGGTTGCCCCGCAATATCGACGGTGACGAACGACCCCGGCTCACGTGTCTTTTCCACGTGACAGACCCATTGCCACGTTTTGGACAGCACCGCTTTCAGGTCGGCGTCGAACCATTTTTGCTGCGTGTAGGCCTCTGCCCGCAGAGAGCTGGAGCGCGAGGGGTCCTGGTCATAGCCAAGCGAAATTGCGTCGGAATCGGTCATGCCATCTCTCCCAAGGTGTTCTCAGCCTAGGCAAAGCCCGGAACGCTGCTATGCAAAATTCGACATGAGTTTGATGTTAATCGCCTGACACGCGGGGTCGAGATCCGGGCCTTTTGCGGCTGGGGAGGACCTATCGGCTTCACCGCGACGGGGTCCCGCAATCAGACGGGTCGCCTTCAGGTGCGCCTCGCGGACACGGCCGTCGCCGGCCCTTCGACCTGTCCGTCAGTGGCTAGACTTCAGTCTTCCCAAAGCGGTCTTGCGGACAGCGCATCGGATCCCACACCCTCAAGCAGCAACACCTTCGGGCTCAAACTTGTCGATCCATTTGCGGACCGAAAACAGGTCGAAGTAGATCGACAGGATCGACGGGAACACCAACACGACAAGGACCATTGACGCGAGTAGGCCGAAGGCGACCGACACGACGAGTGGCACCAGCGTCTGCACCTGGGGGCTGGTGTCGAAGATGATCGGCAAAAGCCCCATGAAGGTCGTCGCACTGGACAACAGGATCGGGCGGAACCGGTCGCGCACCGCGTTCAGGGACGCGGCCACATGGTCGCCGCCCTGCAAATGCGACTGGAAGAACGTCAGGAACAAGATCGCGTTGTTGACCACGATCCCGGCGAGGGACGCGAAGCCGATCAGGCTTGGCATCGAGAAATCCATGCCCAGGGCCCAATGGCCCAGAATCGCGCCGATCAGGGCAAAGGGGATCGAGATCATCACCACCACCGGCAGGCTGTAAGAGCGGAACTGGAACGCCAGCACCATGTAGACGCCGATCAACCCCAACCCGAGGGCGGAGACCATGGAGGTTTGCGATTCCTGTTGTTCTGCCGTCGCCCCGCCGATGGCAATCTCGACCCCCGGAAAGTCCGATGCCAAGGCCGGTGCCAGTTCCGTCAGAACCACTTGCGAGATCGCGGAAGAGGTGGTGGCGTCATTGTCGATCTGGCCTTGGATGCGGGCCACCGCAAGCCCGTTGGTGCGGGTGATGGTGGCGTAGCTTGCCGTAAGCGTCACATCGGCCACGGCGTTCAGGCTGGTCTGGCCGCCCCCCGGCAAAAGGATCGGGAAACGCTCCAGTTCCGTCAGGCTGGAAACCGTGTCGGCCAATTGCACCCGAACCGTCCGTTCGCTTGCACCTTGGCGAAAACTGTCCGTCTCCGACCCCTCAAACGCCGTGCGCAGCTGGTTTGACAGCGATTGGGGGGTCAGCCCGGCAGAGGAGCCAAAGGTGTTCAGCAAAACCTGCGCCTCGTTCCGGCCGCCGTAGAAATCCTGGTAGGCTTCGGTCACGTCATCGCGTTGCAGCAAGTCCGCTGTCAGCCGCTCGGCCGCCGCCTCAAGATCGGCCAAATCGCGGCCGCGCAGTTCCACGTCCAGATCCAAGCCGCCAGGGCCCTGTTCGGATTGGGCGAAGCTGATCTGCACGACATCCGGCAGCGGGCCCGATGCCGCGCGCCAGGCCAGCAAGACCTCATCGGCGGTGACGTTTCGCAAAGCACTCTCAAGCAGATCGACAGTGATCGTCGCGGTGTGGGAGCCGTTGTCGTTGACGTTGTCGTTCACCGCATATTGGACCAAGACCCGTTCGACCAAGGGCGCGCCATCCCGGGTCAGCGGCGTCAATTCCGCATCCACCGCCTCAAGCCCTGCCACCAGTTGATCGACCGTCTCAACGGTGCGCTCCCGTGGGATGCCCGAGGTCAGCGACAGGCGCATGACAAGCGTGTCGCCCTCCGTCGCCGGGAAGCCGATGATCTTGACGGTTCCCGAAGCGATCAGGCCAACGCAAAGGATCAGGATTGCCACCACCGACCCGAACGTGAGGTATCGGAAATTGACCATGGCCGTCGCGGCGGGCATCACCACATTCTCACGCACCCAAACCAAGCCGCGTTCCGCTATGCGCGGTTTGAGGCTCGTCTCTGGATCATCACCGGAGTGGCTCAGGTGATGGGGCAGGATCAAGAAGCCCTCGACCAGTGACAGGGCCAACGTGATCAGCAGAACCATCGGGATGAACCGCAGGATCTGCCCCAGATCGCCCGAGATGAACATCAGCGGGCCGAACACGCAGGCCGATGTGATGAAGGACGAGATCACGCCCGGCAAAACCTCCATCGTGCCCTTGGCCGCTGCTTCCAGCGGCGGGGCCTTGCGACGCCATTTGTTGATGTTCTCGGCGATGACGATGCTGTCGTCCATGATCAGACCCACCGCCATCAAAAGCGCGATCAGGGTGATCATGTTGATCGTGATGCCCAGAAGGCTCATCACGAAGAGACCGCCCAAGAACGACACCGGCAGGGCGGCGGAAATCCACAGCGCTTCGCGCAGGGAGAAGAATAGCCACATGGTCGCGAAGACCAGAACCAGGCCAATCGCGATATTCTCGACGATCAGCGCGATGCGTTCCTCGACCAGTTCCGAGCTGTTGTTGAGCACAGCGATGTCAAAGGGGTCAGGATAGGCGGCGCGCTTTGCCTCCAACACGTCGTTGACCCGCTCGAACACGCGGATGATGTCTTCGTCTGCGGATTTCGCGATGGTTATGATCGCAGCGAGGTTGCCATCGATGTAGCTTTGGACGTTCTCGTCGCTGTCCACCAGGGTGATCGTGGCCAGATCAGACAGGCGCACCAGGGCGCCGTCAGCCGTTTCGATCACCGTCAGATCTTCAAGGTCCGTCAACGTCCGGGTCGCGCCCGAGTATCGCAGGATCAGATCGCCCTCGGTCAGGGCAGCATTGCCAAGGGGCTGCGAAAAGGACCGGGCCTCGATCGCGTTGACAAGATCGGCGCTGGAAAGGCCGAACTGGCGCAATGTCTGTTGGTCGAAATCCACCCGCAGCTCCCGGTCGGTGATCCCGCTGACGGACGCCGTCGCCACACCATCCAAGGCCAAAAGCCTGTCCGACAGCTCGTCCGCGTAAGCGATCAGCCCGTCCGCGCCCGAGATCCCGGAGACGGCGATCAAGGCAACAAGGTCGGTCTGCGAGGCAATCTCGACCGAGGGGGTCTCTGCCGCCGAAGGGAAGTCCGAAACGCCCGACACGGACGAAGAAATGTCGTTGAAGAACTGGATCAGGTTGCCGCCTTCGGCGAGCTCTGCCGTGGCGCGCGCGCGGCCTTCATTGGACAAGCACTCAAGATCCACGAGGCCCGTGGTCCCGGCCAGCGCGTCTTCCAGCGGGGCGCAGATTTCGTCATCCACGTCGCGCGCTGACGCGCCGGGATAGGTGACCGTTATGGTGACCGCGTCAGACGTGAACTCGGGAAACGTCTCACGTTCGATGCCTGAAATCACAAAGACCCCAAGCACCACCATGATCACCATCAGCAAGTTTGCGGCCACCGGGTGACGGACGAAATAGCCGATCATTGCGTAGCACCGTCACCCGAGATGACGTCAAGCGCCAGACCGGGGATCGAGGGGCGCGGTGAGGACAAAAGGATGCGGGTGCCGTCCGTCAGCCCCTCGACGATCAGGATCTGATCGCCTGCAACGGGCCCCGGGCGAACCGGCGTTATGGCCAGCCGATCCTCGGCGTCCGCCGTGAACAGGTAGGGCTGACCCTCTGCGCCTTGCTGCAGGATTGACCGGGGCACGGCGATCACATCGCTGTCCGGCGTGGCTTCCAGAACCACGGAAACGAAGCTTCCAAATTCCAAGGGCGGCGCGTTGTCAGCGGCGCTGGCGACCAGCGGATCGGCGACCCGAACCGCGATCCCGAGGGTTCCCGTTTCATTGTCAATCGAGCCTCGGAAACGCACGACCTCTGCCGGGTAACGCACGGTGTTCCCGCCGAACTCCAACTCGAGATAGGCCGAGACCCCCCCTTCCTGCATATATTCGACCACGCGAGTTGCATCGACGGACGTCATGTCTTGCAGCTGCGGGCCGACCGCAAGGCGCATCAGATTTCCAAAACCCTGGGGTTGAAACGCCCCCACAACCTCGGCCTCGTCGATGGCTTCAAGCGTCAGAACATCCGCGCCGACCCGAATGAAGTTACCCACTTCGACCGAAGCATTCGCGATCCGCCCGCGGAAAGGCGCGGTAATCGTGGTGTTGGATAGCGACCGCTGCGCATCGGCCAGTTCAGCCTCTCGCACCCTCAGCGTGGCGCCGGCCGTTTCCCGTTGCGATGGCAGAAGCGCCAAGGTGTTGGTCAGGTTGATGACGGCGTTTTCCTGAGCCAGAAGCGAACGTTGAGCGTCTTCCAGCGTCGATGCGGTCACGGTTCCGTTTTCGGAAAGCGTCTGGATGCGGTCGAAATCTGCCGCGACCAGCTCCAGGATGCGCTGCTCAACCGCCAATAGGCCTTGGGTGTTTTCCTCCTGCCGATCCAACTCGGCCAGACTGGCTTGCGCTGCGGCAACATTCGCCTCTGCAATCGCAACGCCCAACTCATAATCGGTGGTGTCTACCTGGACCAGAACCTGCCCCGCATCGACAACGGTTCCCACCGCCAAATCAGGGATCGTGGCCGTTACATTGCCTTCAACCTGGCTGACCGCCGACCAGCTTTGCACCGCTTCGACCCGACCATATCCTGTGGCCGAAATCGTCAATGGCTGCGCAACCACGGTCATCGTGCGCACGGCCAGCGTGGCTTCCTCAACAGGCGCGGCGGGCGCGTTGTCGCCTTGCGTCATCCAGAAAAACCCCAGAACGCCGATGGCCAGTGGAGGTATGATCAACAGCGGCTTGAGGTTCATGGTGGTGCTCTCTCGTGTCAGGCGGATCGTTTGTACTGGAAGACGGGTAAACCCATGCGCGTGCCGCGCGCGTGATGTGCCCGGCAATACAACCGTAAGGCGAGTTAAGCGCGTCTGCCAAGGGCGGTTCGCGGAATGGAAGCAGAACCAAGGTTTTGAATCGTCAAATCCAGCGATCGCAGCTTGGGATACGTGACGCGCATCGCAGGGCTCGATCCCTGCTAAGCCCTAGGACAACCAAATACTGCGCGACATGCCTGAAAGAACCTCTGCGCCTTGGGCTGTGGAAACGACGATATCCTCCAAACGCAGGCCAAACTGGCCCGGAAGGTAAATCCCTGGCTCGATGGAAAAGACATTGCCCGGCTGCAGGGCGACATCGGACGTGGCGGTGATGTAGGGCGGTTCATGGATATCGAGGCCAAGGCCATGGCCGGTGCGGTGCACGAAGAATTCGCCGTAGCCCGCATCTTCGATGACACCCCTGGCGGCGGCGTCAATCTCCCGGGCCAGAACACCGGGGCGCACTGCCGCAAGGGCGGCTTGAACGGCCTGTTCCACGACCTCGGCGACGCGGAGGAACTCGGGGGATGGTGTCGGGCCGAACCAGCCGCAGCGCGTCATATCGCTGGGGTAGCCGCCGAGCCGGCAGCCGGTGTCGATCAGGACGGCCATGTTGTCCTCCAAGACCGTGTCGCCGGTATGGTGATGGGGGAATGCGCCGTTTGCGCCAAAGCCCACGATGGTAAACTCAGGCTTCGCGCCGTGCGCTTTGTAATGGTCGTGGATGACCCGCGCCACGTCCCGCTCGGTCATACCCGCGCGGAGGCTTTGAAACCCGGCGGTGGCAGCCGCATCGTTGAGGTGCGCGCAGGCGCGCAGGGCGTCGACCTCCGCCGCGTCCTTCATGGCGCGCAGATGGCCGAGAGTGTCCGTGGAAAACCGCCGCAGCGGCGCGTCCATTGCATCAATCAGCAGCAGCGCGAAATCAGCACGCATGGCCTCATCCAGCGCGACGGTCTGGTTGGGCCCGGAGGTGTCACAAGCAGCGAGCAAGCGGTCCAACGCACCCGCAGGACCCGCCTCATCAGTCCAGGTCTCGAACGGCAAGTCGGTCGCCTGCCGCACGGAGTTTGCGTTAAGCGCGGGCATCAAGAAGCCCGCATGGGCCTGACTGACCAGAAGCATCACGGGCCGCTCATCACCATGGGGATCAGCGCCCGACAGCCACGCCATATGGCTGGTGGGGCCAAGCGCCACAAGGTCCGTTCCCGTCTCGGCCATCCGGGCGCGCAGGCGTGTCAGGCGATCTTGGTAGATGGTCATGTTCGGCCCCCTCTTGAAAGGAAAACGCCGGCCCCCAGTGCAGAGGCCGGCGCATGGATCATCGTCAGATCAGCTTTTGTCGACAAGCCGATAGAACACGAAGTCCGAGGTGGCCCCGTTGACGTAACCCGACACGTTGCCGGCCATGCCAACCTGATACGAGGCCTGGAACATGATCACGATGGGTGAGTTTTCCTGCACCCGGCGCTGAAGCTCCAGATACATCTCTTCACGTGCTGCCGGGTCGGATTCCGTCAGCGCCGCCGTGGTCATTGCGTTCATCTCTTCCGGAACCGCCCAGGAGTTCCGCCATGTGGTCGTGGCAGTATAGGTTTCCTGACGGTTGTCGGAGTTATAGGCGAAGGCCTTGGCGTTGGAGTGGGGATCCATGAAGTCCGGGCCCCAGTACAGCAGCATCGCCTCATGGCTGCGATCCCGGTAGCGGGTGATCACCTGGCTTCCGGTGCCGGGTAGGATCTCGAACTCGATGCCCGCTTCGGCGAAAGATGCCTGCAGGGACTGCGCCATATCCGTGAAAGGTGCCGCGTTGATCACATCAAGCGTGACGGTGATCGGCAGTTCGATGCCCGCGTCCTCAAGGATCTGCGCGGCGCGTTCTGGATCATAGCTGTAAGGCGTATCCGTCAGCGCCCCGGGGAAACCTTCCGGCCAGAAGGCCTGATGGATCTCCATCTGACCGGCAATGATCGAGTTGGTCATGCCCTCGTAATCCACCAGGTAACGCGCGGCCTCCCACACCGCGGGGGGTGTCAGGCTTTCCACGTTCTGGTTGAACGACAGAAAGTGCACCGCGGCCTGGGGGAACGTCTCAACCGACAGGGCATCATCGAGGCCCGCGATCTGGTCCGGTGTCAGGTTGCGCGCAATGTCCACGTCTCCGGCTTCCAGCAACAACTGCTGGGTGGCCGATTCCGCTACGTGGCGGATGATGACGCCGTCGATGGCGGGCGCGCCGTTAAAGTAATTGGGGTTGGCCTCCATCCGGATCAGCTCTGCCGCGCGGAAGGCGGTCATGGCGAAAGGCCCGGTGCCTGCGGTGTTGGCATTGAGCCAGGCGTTGCCCATGTCGCCGTCGACCTCATTGGCCATGGCGGTTTCCATGTCCACGATGGACGCGGGCCGCGAGGCCAGCACGTTCATCACAAACGCCGGAGAGAAATCACCGTCATAGCGCACGGTCACGGTGTTGCCATCGGCTGTCACCATCTCGCCCACGTTCTCGGGCGTCCAACCCAGTTGCGTGAGGATGAAGGCAGGCGTCAGGTTCAACTGCACCACACGAGAGAAAGAGCCCACCACGTCATCGGCGGTAAAGTCGTTGCCGGAATGGAACGTCACGCCCTCGCGCAGGGTGAAAACGATGGTCTTGGCCTCGGCGTCGATCTCCCACGATGTTGCAAGGCCGGGGGCCAGAACGGTGGTGTCCTCGGCGTCATACTGCACAAGCCGGTCATAGGTGTTGGTCACCAGCTCACCGGAGGTAAACTCATAGGCCTGGGCGGGGTCAATCGCGACGATGTCGTCGATGTTCTGCGCCACGACGAGGATGTCGTCGGGCGTGTCCGCGAAGGCCGCGGGCGTGGCCAGCGGCAGCGCCAGCATCGCCGATAGCAAGGCGGGTTTTAGCAGTTTCATAGGGTCAACCTCCGTGTCGATTTGGATATTGCGCGCAAGTTTGCCCGAAAACCGGTATCCACTTTTCGGCCTGCGCTTTCAGCCATTCGTGTTGGCCGGGTTCAGTTCAGGCAGTTTCACCGCGCCCTTGCGTTGCAGAACCGAAAGGGTGCCGGTCCACAGAATGCGCGTGGTCGTCTGGGTCTCGTTGGACCAGGAATGAGGGGTTGAGCCGGAATAATGCAGACTGTCCCCCTTTTGTAGAATGAAGCTTTGGCCCCCCAGCGTCTGGGTGATCTCGCCGTCGAGAAGGAAGATGATCTCTTCCCCCTCGTGGTTGACCACCTCGGACGCATAGCCGGGCGGCACATGCAGGATGTAGCAGGACAGCTCGGCCCCCGGAAAATCGGCGCCAACGGATTCATACAGGATCGACGTGCCGTCGATAGAAAACTGCGGCCGTGCGCCGCTGCGCGTCAGGCTGTCGGCGGGTTTGGACGTCGCGATGAAGTATTCCAGCCCAACAGAAAGACCCTGGGCGATCTGCGCCAGCGTCCCCAGCGACGGCGTGGATTGCCCCCGCTCAACCTGGCTGAGGTAGCCGACCGACAGCCCCGCGTCATCGCAGAGCGCCTGCAACGTCAGCCCCAACTGCTTGCGCCGCTTGCGGATCAGCGCCCCAAGGGCCGGGTCATTGTTCGATTTGGGTCGTGCCACGTATCCCTCCCCAGGTTGCGGCAATCATCATAATTTTTTTGATCTAAGCAAAACTATTTGCCATCGCCAAGTCTTTTGTTGCACCTTCCCGTGACAGAACCGGCGCGAGTTGCGCCCTGGGGACCGCTTTCGACGTGATCACGCTTCGCCCGTCCTACCCAACCCTGCTGCGCCCTTTGGGGGGCCTGGTCCGCTTTGCCACCGTTGTGGCACTGACGTTTCTGGGGCTTCTGGCGCTGACGTTCTTCATTGGCCGTGTTGTGCCGATTGACCCTGTGCTGGCCGTTGTGGGCGACCGCGCCACCCCCGAACAATATGAGGTCGCGCGGGTGGCCATGGGCCTCGACCGGCCCCTGATCGTGCAATTCGTGGCCTATGTGCGCGATGTGCTCAGCTTCGATCTTGGCATGTCGACATCGACCAACCGCCCCGTTGCAGAAGACCTCGCGCGGGTCTTTCCCGCAACGTTGGAAATGGCAACGCTCGGCATCCTGATCGGCGTGGGCCTTGGGATTCCCGCAGGCGTTTTGGCCGCCGCCTGGCAGGGCAGCTGGATCGATCAGGTCATCCGTGTCTTCGCACTTCTGGGCTATTCGGTTCCCGCGTTCTGGCTGGGTCTTGTGGGGCTTGCGATCTTCTACGCCTGGCTCGGCTGGGTGGAGGGGCCGGGGCGCGTCAGCATCTTCTACGACGGGATCACCCCCGTCGTGACCGGCCTCTTGACCGTCGACGCGCTTCTGGATGGCGATTGGGACGTCTTCGCCAGCGCGTGGTCGCACATCATCCTGCCCGCTTCGATCCTGGGCGTCTTCTCCCTCGCCTACATCGCACGGATGACGCGGTCGTTCATGTTGGACCAACTCAGCCAGGAATACGTCACGACGGCCCGCGTCAAAGGCGTGCCGGAATGGCAGGTGATCTGGGTCCATGCCTTCGGATCCATCCGTGTGCCGCTGATCACCGTGATCGGACTATCCTACGCGGGCCTTCTGGAAGGTTCGGTGATGATCGAAACGGTGTTCTCCTGGCCCGGCATTGGCAACTACCTGACCACCGCGCTGTTCAACGCCGACATGAACGCGGTTCTGGGGGCAACGCTCGTGATCGGAGCGGTGTTCATCCTGATCAACAAGGTCTCGGACGTGCTCTACCGCATCCTCGACCCCCGTTCCCGTGAAGGGAGCCGCTGATATGCGAGACTGGCTTCTGGACGATAGCCCCGCCTCGCGCACCCAGGCCGCCTCGGGTCGCGCGTACCGCGTGACGCTGGATTTGCTGCGCAATCCACTGGCCGTTCTCGGTACGTTGATCATCGCAGCCCTGATCCTGACGGCGATTTTCGCGGACATGATCGCGCCCGGTGGGCCCGGCGGACAATTCCTTGACCGCCGCCTGCAGCCGCCCTCGTCCGAGCATTGGTTCGGCACCGACCAATTGGGCCGCGATATTTTCGCACGCGTGGTCCATGGCGCGCAGATCACCTTGCAGATCGTGGCCCTTGTCGCGATTGTCTCTGCCCCCCTGGGCCTGATGATCGGCGCCGTCTCGGGCTACTTCGGCGGCTGGATTGACCGAGGGCTCATGGGCATCACCGACGTGTTTCTGTCTATGCCCAAACTGGTCCTTGCCCTGGCCTTCGCCGCCGCCCTTGGGCCGGGGATCGAGAACGCGATCATCGCCATCGCCATCACCACATGGCCCGCGTACGCCCGCATCGCGCGGGCCGAAACACTGACGCTGCGCAATTCAGAGTTCGTCGCGGCTGCGCGCCTGTTGGGCGCGTCCCACACGCGCATCATCACGCGCCACGTTCTGCCGCTCTGCACCTCGTCGATGATCATCCGCGTCACGCTGGATATGGCGGGGATCATCCTGACAGCGGCGGGCCTGGGCTTCCTGGGCCTTGGCGCGCAACCGCCCGAGCCGGAGTGGGGCGCTATGATCTCGGGCGGGCGCAGCTTCATCTATGATCAATGGTGGGTCTCCACCTTCCCCGGGTTCGCCATCATCCTCGTGTCCCTCGGCTTCTGCTTTCTGGGCGACGGCTTGCGCGACGTGCTGGACCCGAAATCGGAGCGCAAGGGATGAGCTTGCTCCGCGTCGATAACTTGCGCGTCAGCTTCCCCACGCCCAAGGGCCGGGTGAATGTGGTGGACGGCGTCTCGTTCGAATTAGGGCAGGAACGGCTGGGGATCGTCGGCGAAAGCGGCTCCGGCAAATCGATGACGGGCCGTGCGATCCTGCGGCTGATCCGGCCACCGGGGCGGGTTGGGGGGCAGATGACCTTTGAGGGGCAGGATCTGGCAACGCTGACCAATCGGCAAATGCGCCAGGTCCGCGGCGCCAAGATCTCGATGATCATGCAGGATCCACGTTACTCCCTGAACCCCGTCATGACCGTCGGCGCGCAAATCGCGGAGGCCCTGCGCACCCACGAACGCCTGCCTCGCAACGTGGTCAAGACGCGGGTCCGTGAGATGCTGGAAGCCGTGCGGATCAATGACCCCGACCGCGTGGCGGCCATGCATGCGCACGAGCTGTCAGGCGGCATGGGTCAACGCGTGATGATCGCCATGATGCTGATCCCCCGCCCCCGCCTGTTGATCGCTGACGAGCCGACAAGCGCCTTGGATGTCAGCGTGCAAGGCGATGTCTTGACCCTGATCAACGATCTGGTCAGCGGCAGTGCGGTGAACCCCGACGGCATGGGGCTGATCCTGATCAGCCACGACCTGCCCTTGGTGGCGCGCTATTGTGACCGTATTCTGGTGATGAACTCAGGACGCGTGGTTGAAACCTGCGCGGCCCAGGACCTGCACAAGGCAACCCACCCCTACACCCGTGGCCTGCTCGCCGCCGTGCCACAAATGCATGAAACGCGCGAGACGCTTCCCGTGATGGAGCGCACGACATGACGGCGGCGCTTTCCCTAACAAACCTCGACATCGCCTATGACGGCACGCGCGTGGTACAGGGCGTGTCCTTTGAGGTCGCAAAAGGGGAAAGCTTTGCCCTGGTGGGCGAAAGCGGCTCTGGCAAATCCACAGTCCTGAAAGCACTGTGCGGTCTGGCCCCGGAGTGGACCGGTGCGATGGAAATCCTCGGCCAGCCCGGTCCCCACCGCCCCAACCGCGCCCTTGCCCGGCAATGCCAGATGGTGTTCCAGGACCCCTACGGCTCGCTCCATCCGCGCAAGACCGTGGATGCGGTCCTGTCTGAGCCGCTGGCGATCCACGGCGTCGGCGATGCAGATGCGCGAGTGAAACAGGTGCTGGCGGACGTCGGCCTCGACGCCCGATTTCGTTTTCGCTACCCGCACCAGATGTCCGGGGGGCAACGCCAACGTGTGGCCATTGCCCGCGCGCTGATGTTGGAGCCTGAAGTCATGCTGCTCGACGAGCCGACCAGCGCCTTGGACGTCAGCGTGCAGGCAGAAATCCTGAACCTGCTCAAACGTTTACGGGCAGAGCGGGGGCTCACCTATCTGTTGGTCACGCACAATTTGCCCGTCGTCAGCTTCATGTGCGACCGCATGGCGGTGATGAACAAGGGCCAGATCGTGGAGATCGCACCCGCCACAGCCCTGCATGACGGCAGCTTCACGGACCCGTATTCTCAGGTACTCTTTGCGGCCAGCGGCGGCGCCGGCGAACCAGGGGATCATCCATGACAGACCCCGACCGCGCGCAGGCTCAGTTCGAAGGCGACTTGGCCCGTGCGACCTCTGAAGAGGACGTCTTCGCAGCGCTCTACCGTTTCAGCAACGCGTTGATGCCGGTGCGCCTTTGGACCGTCATGACGGTCGATCTGAACGCCGGGGTCGCCCGCCGCGCCTTTTCCAACATGCCCGACGCCTACCCGACATCCGGCACAAAAGAGATTACACCCAACGCGTGGTTCGACATCGTCCATGGCCGCCGCGAGTGCTTTGTCGCGAATTCGCTGGACGACATCGCCGCCGTGTTCCCCGACTACGAGTTGATCGGGGCGCTCGGATGCGCCTCTGTCATGAACCTGCCCGTGTTTGACGACGGAGAACTGCTGGCGACCGTGAACCTTCTGGATCGAGAGGGCTATTTCTCGGCTGACCGCGTCGCTGCCTGCCGGGAAATTTTAACGGAGCCCGCGCTAACGGCCCTTCGTGCGGCGAGGGCAAAAGGACACTCGCCCTCCTAATTACGCCGCGCGTTCGATGTCCGAACAAAAAGAAATTGGACATCGCAGCAAATCCTTAGCCGGCCAAATCATCCGTCCGCCACACTATGGAATCAGGCCCGCCCCACCGACAATCTCTCGCAACGGCTCCCAAACGGCGGGCGCAGCACCCATGCAAAGGCCGAGTGGCGTCGTCGCGGCATAGGGGTAGGTGACCCCGCCCGCTTCCCGGATCATCAGCAACCCCGCCAGGCTGTCCCAGGGGTTCATCGCGCCCTCCACATAGCCCCCAAGCCGCCCGGCGGCGACGCTGGCCAACATGTTCGCGCCAGAGCCATTGCGATAGAACATCCCGCCCGCGCGCATCACGCCCAGAAGAACGGCGGCAGCAGGCTCCGGTGCGGTCCGGTCCGATGCGCCGACGGCGATCAGGGATTGGTCGATCCTGCGGTCAGCGTCCATGCGGAAGACTTGGCCATCAATGGTGAACCCCTGACCCGCGCGGGCCATGAACTGCTCGCCCGCGAGGGGGACATCGATGACGCCAATCAACGTCTCCTCCCCTTGGATCAAGGTGATCACGACGCACCAATGGGGCAGTCCCATCAGGAAGGGCACGGTCCCGTCGATGGGATCAATCACCCAGGTCAGGCCCGACTTGCCGCCAACTGCGCCGCCCTCCTCCCCCAGGATCGCATCATCCGGGAAGTTGGCCGTGATCTCCGCGCGGATCATGTCTTCCACGGCGCGGTCCGCGATGGACACGAGGTCCAACTCACCGTTCTTGGTCTCTACCTCAAGGGCACTGCGGTTGCGGTAGTACTCAAGAGCCAACAGCCCGGCGCGCCGCGCCAGATCAGAGGCAAGCGTCGCGCGCGCATTAATGGGATCGGTCATGGCACTATCCTACTGCACAAGGATCAGATCGCCCGGGTCAATCAGAAGCGTGACCTGATCGCCAGCGGTATGGCGGGCCTCAGAAATCGGGCGCGACACAAGGAATTCGAGGTCTTCATCCTGCACCACGTACTCCATTCGGGACCCAAGGTAGCTGGCCGAACTGATCGTTGCCACGCCGCCCGGGGTCAGCGTGATCCGCTCTGGCCGGATCGTCGCCGTCGTCGGGCCGTCCGGCGCGGCGACGGGAAGGTCCAGATGGGCGGCGGTGAAGCGGCCGTTGCTGATCTGCCCCTCGATCAGGTTGGCATCCCCGATGAAGTCGGCCACGAAGGCCGATGACGGCTGCTCATAAAGCTCGGTCGGCGTGCCGATCTGGGCGATCTGGCCCATTTTCATCACAACGATGCGGTCAGAGACGGCCAGCGCTTCTTCCTGGTCGTGGGTGACGTAGACAGCGGTCAGGCCGAAGCGCTGTTGCAAGTCGCGGATCTCGGCCCGGACCTTGCGGCGCAGCTTGGCGTCCACGTTGGAGAGCGGCTCATCGAACAGAAGCACATCGGGCTGTTGCACAATTGCACGCGCCACGGCCACGCGCTGCTGCTGTCCACCGGAAAGCTCTGACGGCAAGCGCGCCTCCAGCCCGCCCAGACCCACTTGGTCGAGGATCGCGCGGGCTTGGTCCCGGGCGTCCGCCTTGCTGACCCCTCGGATCGTCGGCCCGTAAGACACGTTGTCGAGCACAGACATATGCGGAAACAGCGCGTAGGACTGGAACACCATCCCTACGTTCCGCTCACTCGCCGGGTCCCGGCTCACGTCTCGGCCTGCGATCTTGACCTGGCCCTCGGACGGCAACTCCAACCCTGCGATCAGGCGCAGGGACGTGGTCTTGCCGCACCCCGACGGGCCGAGGAATGTCACCAGCTCCCCCTTCTCAATCGAGAAATTGATCCGGTCCACCGCCGTCGCATCGCCATAGCGCTTCACGACGTCCACAAATTCGATTGCCGTCTCAGACATGCCTGTTCCCTATTCCGCCGGTTCCGGGACTTGTCCCTTGCCCTGCAATTCCTTGCGCCGTCCCAGTTTGCGGGTGCCGACGATGCCCTGGATCACCACGACGCAAACGATCATCACGATCATCAACACCGCCGAATAGGCAATGGCGAGCGCGTATTCCCCGGCCTCGACCCTGCCCATGATGTAGGCCGTCGCCATGTTGTGGCGTGCCGAGACGAGGAAGATCACCGCCGACACCGCCGTCATCGCGGTGACAAACGAATAGACCAGCGCGGTGAAGACCGCCGGTTTGATCAGCGGCAGGACCACGCGGCGCAGGGTGGTAAGGCCGCCTGCGCCCATGGTCTGGCTGGCCTCTTCCATGCTGCGATCGATCTGCGCCAAGGCCGCCAGTCCCGCGCGCATCCCCACGGGCATGTTGCGGAACACAAAGCAGATGATCAGGATCGCCGCCGTACCGGTGATATCGACCGGCGGCACGTTGAAGGCGGCCACATAGGAAACGCCCACCACGGTGCCGGGGATGGCGAAGGACAGCATCGTGCCGAATTCAAACGCACGCCTGCCCGCGAAATCCTGACGCGCCACAAGCCAGGCTGTGAGGATGCCGATCAGCGTGGTCAAAGGCGCGGCCAGCGCGGCCACCCAAAGCGTCGTCATCATGCTGTCCCAGGCCGAGCCGTAAAGCTGCAAGCCCTCGTCGAGTTCGAACCGGAAGGCTGTCACGATATGCTCAAACGTCGGCGTCAGGTCCCAACGCCCCACGTCGGTCACGAAGCCGCCGGTGACGATGATGATGTAGACGGCGAGCGTGAAGACGACCCACGGGATGACCACGGCGAAGACGCCGATCTTCAGCACCGACGGCAGCGGCGACGCCAACCCCGCATCGGATTTGCCGGTGACCGTGACGTAGGATTTGTTGCCCATCCAACGCATCTGCAGCCAGAACGCGATCAGCGTCAGGGCCAGCAGGATCATCGCCAGAGTGGCCGCGTTCCCAAGGTCATAGCGCGCGCCCACAACGGCGAAGAATATCTTGATCGACAGGACCTCATAGCCGCCGCCCAAAACGATGGGGTTGCCGAAATCCGCAAGGCTTTCGATGAACGCCAGCAGGAACGCAGCGGCGAGGCCGGGGCGCAGAAGCGGCCAGGTGACAGAGCGGAAGGTCTTCATCGACTTCGCGCCGAGGGTCCGAGCGGCCTCTTCCAACGTCGGGTTGATCGCCTCCAGCGTCGACAAGAGCACCAGGAATGTCACGGGCGCGAAGGCCAGAACCTGCGCGATCAGGATGCCTGGCAGCCCGTAGACCCACCGGCCCGGGCGCACGTCGAACAGGTCCGCGACGCCGGACGTCACTAGCCCCGTGCGGCCAAACAAAAGGATGATCGCAACGCCGACAACGAAGGGTGGCGTGATAATCGGCAGGATCGAAATCGCCCGCAACGCCCGCTTCATGCGGAAGTCGGTGCGATTGACCAGCAACGCCAGCGCAAGGCCAAGGAGCGTGGCGAAGATGGCGGACAGGACGCCCAGGATCACCGTGTTGATCACCACGCCGCAGCGCCCGCCGCCGATCAGGCATTGTACGCCCCAAAGGCCCGGTGCGCTGATCCGCTCCCAAAACGTGGCCAGCGCGAGGTTGCCATCAGTGTCGATGAAGGCCGCAAGCCCCAGTTTGAGGATCGGGAAGAAGACGAATGCCGTGAGGGCGGCAACGATGGCCGTAATGCAGAACGATGCAAACCGCTCGCCCCGGCAGAACCCGCGCGCCGCGATAATGTCTGACAGAAGACCCACAAGGGCCACGCCCGCCAAAAACCCGCCCCATCCCAGGCCCGATTGCCCCTCGGCTGCGGCCTCGAAAACGCCGCCGACCCAGGCCTGAGACGGGCCGCGCAAACCAACCGAGAAGCCTTGCCAAAGGTAAAGGAAGGCCGCCCCAAGGGTCAGCCACAGGGCCACGTTTGACTGCTGCCACCGCCGGGTGAACGCCACGCCCGCAAGCGCCAGGGCGACCAGGATCACCGGCCACAACCAGCCATGACCCGAGAGCGCCTCCACCAAGGCGGAGGCGGCAGGCCCCGTCCACAGCGACGCGCCCTTGTACCAGGGAAACGCCACCAATGAGAGGGCAAGCAGACCGAGCCAGGCCACGCCGGCTCGGTCAGATGTCAGGGCAAATCGCACGATTTACTGTGCGAGCGAGCCGATATCTGCATCCCACCGGGCCAACAGACGCGTGCGTTCCTCGGACGAGCCATAAAGCGCGAAGTCGTAGTCGATCAGCGTGATATCCTCCAACCGCGGCGCGGCCTCGGGGGTTTCAGCATTCACGTTCGACGGGATCTGGAACGAGTTGTTGGCTGCCCCAATCTCCTGCGCCTCGGGTGTCAGCGCCCAATCGTAGAACATGCGCGCGCTCTCCGGGTTCGGACCGCCCGCGATGATCGACATCGACCCAACCTCGTACCCTGTGCCCTCACAGGGTGCCACAGCCACAATCGGCGCGCCCTGCACCGTTTGGGCCACCGCGTCGTGCATGAAGACGATACCCACGGCGGTCTCGCCGGTTGCTGCGGCGCGGATCGGGGCAGAGCCCGACTGCGTGTATTGCGAGATGTTGTTGTGCAGCTGCGCGAGATATTCGAACGCCTCATCCTCGCCCATCAACTGCACCATCGTCGCAAGCATCGTGTAGGACGTTCCCGAAGAGTTCGGGTTGGCGACCTGCACATCATCGGCAAAACGCTCGTCCAGCAGATCGGCCCAGCACGATGGCGGGTTTTCTTCTACAAGATCGGAGTTGTAGCCGAAGCCAAGCCCGCCTGCGTAGATCCCCACAGTACGGTAGTTGGCGGTCTCCGCTTGCCGCACCGCCCAATCCTGAAGATTGGCCAGCTCATCGGACTGGTATTCGTCGGTCAGACCCTCTTGCGCGGCCTGAAGATGCGGATCTCCCGTACCGCCCCACCAGACGTCGCCACGCGGCTGTTCTGCCTCGGCGGCCAATTGCGCGAAAGTCTCGCCCGAGGACCGGCGGGTCATCAGAACCTCAATGCCCGTCTCCCGTTCAAAGGCTTCGGACATGGCGCGGCACCATTCCTCCTGAACCGAGCAATAGAGCACAAGTTCATCAGCCTGTGCCGCTGTGGGCGCGGCCGCATAAAGGCTTGTCGTTGCCACCAGAACGGCGGTCAGGTGCGGTGTTTTCATGATATCCTCCCAAGGTATTCGCAGATCACTCCGAATCCATTAGCGCCGTAAGTCCTGCATTCTTCAACAAGTTTGTCGCACCGCCCCGATAAAAGGCGGGGGTCGCCGGTCGGGGACTAAGTCGGGGGTAAGGGTTTTCTAGGCTGTCCAGAAGACGGTGCAATTCACTTGCCACCGGGAGATGCAGAGGGTGCGATCAGTTTCGTCGTTACCCTCTTCAGCGCGCTGGCTATGCTTGGCTCACGCACCCATAAAAGATGTGCTGGCGTGAGCGCACGTGGCGATCACGTGAAAGAATGGAAGTCCCCTGCTCCGCCCCTGCACCCGAACGAGAAACCCGCTACAGTACCAATCGAAACAACTCCACCTCCTGGCGGAACGCGTAGCATGCCAACGGAATTCGACCCTCAACTGGTCCTCTGCAAGCCCTTGATGGCGAACCTCGCGACGGTTGCCCGCGACGGGGCGCCGCGCAATGCGCCGGTTTGGTTCACGTGGGAAGCGGATGCGCTTTGGATGCTGTCCGACGTGACCTCCAGCAGTGCCGAGAGGGTCGCCCAGAACCCGCAGGTGGCCGTCGAAATCGTCGACTACGACAATGCCGCGGGCGTTCTGCGCCATGTCGGCCTGCGCGGCGCGGCCACGGTCGAGCCGATGGATCCCGCTCTGTTCCGGCGGCTCCTGCGCCGATACCTCGGCCCCGAGGAGCAGCAGAACAAATGGTTTGTCGAAACCGTCGCCCGCGTTGATGACCCGGATGGCCGCCTGATCCGCCTCGCACCCACGTCGATCTTCACCAACGACGTCAGCTTCTTTCGCACCGGGCCAGAGCTTGCCCCGCCCGCGCGCCGTTGACAGTCGCGCCGCCGTCAGGCAGGCTCTCCCGTAATCGTCATTACGGATACTAACACCATGATTACTCCCCAGTTTCTTTTGACCGCATTTGTCGTTGTCATCGCACCGGGCACGGGCGTGCTTTACACGCTGGCCCTGGGCCTCGGACGGGGCCGGAAAGCGGCGCTTTGGGCGGCCCTGGGCTGCACCTTCGGCATCGTCCCGCACCTTCTGGCCGCGACCCTGGGGCTCGCGGCAGTGCTGCACACCTCGGCGCTTCTCTTCAACATCGTCAAGTTCCTGGGCGTGGCCTACCTGCTTTACCTCGCCTACTCCGCCCTCCGCTCCGGCGGCGCCCTCAGCGTTGAACCAACAGTGACGCGAGAGAGCGGCTTCACCATCGCCAAGCGCGGCGCCCTGATCAACATCCTCAACCCCAAGCTATCGATCTTCTTCCTGTCGCTGCTGACCCCTTTCCTGTCCGGCAACCCGGCGACCGTCACACAAGAAATCCTGATCCTCGGCAGCATTTTCATGGCCATGACATTTGCGATTTTCGTCCTCTACGGCCTCTTCGCAGCCACAGCACGGACATACATCTTGGGCTCCACCCGGATCATGGCCTGGATGAACCGCTCCTTCGCGGCGATCTTCGCACTCTTGGCCGGACGCCTCGCCCTCGAACGCGCCTAGACCCTTCACCTTGCCCGAAAACTCCCGGGGGGCCAGGGGGCAGAGCCCCCAAGGTGGGGTGGGAGGGCGGGCCCTCCCACCCCACCCCTAAGAAACGACCCTTGCCAGTAGGGCATCCCCGCGCCACATACCCGCCCATGACCCGCATCCCAACCTCCGCCCTGCTGCTTGGCCTCGCTGGCCTCATCCCGTTCCTCTGGGGCGCGTCGTCCTCTGCGGGCCTCCTGCTCGCCTATATGCCCCTCACGCTACCGCCCGCCTTCACCGGCACCGCGATCCTGACGGCCTATGGCACCGTGATCCTCAGCTTCATGGCCGGCGTGATCTGGGGCTTTGCGGCGAAAGCGCAGACCGCCTGGATGCCCTTGGGCCTTGCCCTGTCGACTCTGCCCGCCCTTTGGATCTTCTTTTTCTCGGGTCAGCCTGACACGACACGCCTCATCACACTTGTCGTTGGTTTCGTTGGGCTTCTCGCCATCGACATCGCCTGCGCCCGCAAAGGCCTCGCGCCGGAGTGGTGGATTCCGTTGCGCCTTCTGCTGACCTCAGTGGTTGTGTTTTGCCTTGTCATCGGGTTCCTACTGGCCCCATGAGCGATGATCAGACCCTTTCCGTTTACCAGGCCCGGGCCGACGGCTATGCCGATCTTGGGATCACCCCAACCCAAGCAACAGCGTTGGAGGTTTTCACGGCCGCCCTGCCCCCCAAAGCCCATGTGCTCGACCTGGGCTGCGGCCCCGGTCTGCATGCCCGCGCGATGATGGACCAAGGCCACAGCGTCGACGCGATCGATGCCACGCAAGCCTTTGTCGACGCGGCCCTGGCCAACGGCGTGACCGCGCGCCTGGCCACCTTCGATGACATAACGGCGGAAGATGCCTATGACGGCATCTGGGCCAGCTTCAGCCTGCTGCACGCACCCCGAGCCGACGTGCCGCGCTACCTGAAGGCCCTCGCAGTCGCGTTGCGTCCCGGCGGTGCCTTCTTCCTCGGCATGAAAATCGGCGAGGGCGAGCACCGCGACGGCATTGGCCGTCACTATTGCTACTTCACCACCGCTGAGTTGACCGGGATGCTGGCGGACCTTGGCCTGACCGTTACCGAGACCTTCGAGGGCGCCGAGGCCGGGTTTGCCGGCACGGTTGATCCATTCGTGTTGATCCACGCGAAGGCGCCGAGCGATGGCTGACCTGATCGCCTACACCGATGGCGCGTGCTCCGGCAATCCGGGTCCCGGCGGCTGGGGCGCTTTGATGCGCGCCAAGGACGGCGACACCATCCTGAAAGAACGCGAGCTGAAGGGCGGCGAGGCCGAGACCACCAACAATCGGATGGAGCTTCTGGCCGCGATCAGCGCCCTGGAGGCGTTGGAGCGTCCGTCCAAGCTGACGGTGATCACCGACAGCGCCTACGTGAAAAACGGCATCACCGGGTGGATGCACGGCTGGAAACGCAACGGCTGGAAGACCTCGACCAAGAAGCCCGTAAAGAACGTCGATCTCTGGCAAAGGCTGGACGAGGCGCAGGCCCGCCACGACGTGACGTGGGAATGGATCAAGGGCCACGCGGGCCATGAGGGGAACGAGCGCGCCGACGCGTTGGCGCGCGCGGGTATGGCGCCCTTCAAACGACGCTGAGGCAGGGTGCTCAAGCTTGAGCAAGCATCTAAGCCATTGATAGAGAACCGAAAATAAATTCGTTAACCTTTGAGCAAAGGTTCCGCCGCCATGACCATCGCCCTTTCCCTCGACTATGCCTCTGCCTTGATCTTTGCGCTGACCGGGGCCTTGGCCGCCTCCCGCGCGCAACTCGACATCGTGGGCTTCATTTTCTTCGCCGCCCTCACGGCAATCGGCGGCGGCACCTTGCGGGACCTTCTGCTGGACCGCGACCCGGTGTTCTGGATCGCCGACGCGACGCCGCTGGCCATCGCCATGGGGGCGGCCATTTTGGTGTTTTTCACCGCGCACCTGGTGGAGAGCCGCCTGAAATGGCTGATCTGGCTGGACGCCGCCGCGCTGGCCATTGCCGTGGCCGCAGGCGTTTCCGTCGCCAAGAGCCTAGGCGCGAGCGCGGGCGTCATCATTGTCATGGGCGTGGCGACCGGCACCTTCGGCGGGCTGCTGCGCGACGTGGTGGCCAACGAGGTGCCCCTGGTCCTGAAACAGGGCGAGCTCTACGTCACCGCCGCCGTCGCGGGGGCGGGCGCGGCCCTCCTCGCTAGTGCGCCTTTGGCGCGAACGCTCCTCGCAGCGGACCCGATCTGGGCGACGGTGGCTTGCGTGATCGTGACCTTCGGCCTGCGGGCGGGATCGCTGCTGTTTGGGTGGCGCTTGCCGGTCTACAAGAGCACCCCGCCGCGGCAGTGACGGGGCGGGGGGGGTGGTGATTGATGGTGCGCTGTGTGGACAAAGTGTGCTTTCGCTGCCACTGCGCGCTTGGCTGCATTCAAAATGATTGCACGGGTCACGAACGGTCGTTTCCGCCAGTGACAAAAACACATGGGTTTTGACCACCTTCGGCGTTTCAAAGCCGTTAACCTTAGACGAATCCGGATGTGCTTTTTTTCAAGCGTCTGGTGAACGTGGCACGCGGTATGTGGCGTAGCTTGGGTCCCCTATGCGTTCGTAGATAGAGGCCAGCAACTGTGCTAGGACTTTGAAAACGTCAGTATGTGAGGGCTCATATGAGACAGCCAAAAATTTTCGTCAGCATGGGCACCCCATATTCTCAAAAGTACATTGAGTTTAGGGATGAGCTGGAGACCATATTGAGAGATACACTCGGGGCTGATCCTCGAATACTGGGTAAAAACGAATATCCCACAGGAAGCCCACTCCTGAAGATCAAAGAGGTGATGTCCGACTGTGATGGTGTCTTGGTCGTGGCGTACGAGAGAAAATTTGTTGAGGTTGGAGCGGAGAAGCGCTCCGCTGCAAATGAAACCCCAATTAACGAACGCACCTATACTACTCCGTGGAACCACATTGAGTCTGCAATGGCTTTCTCATTAGGGATTCCACTGTACGTAATCTGTGAAAAAGGCCTGAAGGAAGAGGGACTGATCGAATCAAAGCTCGACTGGTACGTGCAGTATCTCGACTTTTCTAGAGAGAGCTTGCGTTCGAATGACGTACTTCATTCTTTGCAGTCTTGGGTTTCAGGTGCTTGCAAACGACGGCGCAAGACCTCAACAGAGAGCCTGTTGGGTCGGGTCCGATTGTCTGAGATGACACCAGCCGAAATGTTTGGAGTGGTGAGCGTCCTTGCCACCGTTTTTCTCTCAGGTTTGGCTGTCGGAAGGTGGTTCTCTGCAACAAATTTGTTGCCCTAGACTAGGGTCCACAGCATCTGCCTGGTTGCCAACACCCTAATGACAATAGCTATGGGTCAAAAACGGTTGTTTTTGTCACTGTGAGCAATCGCACCAGAAGCGTCGAAAATTCTTGTGTCACAAACCCTTGGCAAAACCTCATACGGATTTGTTGCGTTTTTGGCCACTGCCCCAAGACCGGACCGTCGCCATCCTGCGGCAACTTAGCAGGTTCGGCTCAAACCAGCCCGTCGCTGCGCCGTGAAGCCCGCCTAGTCGAACGTCCCCGTCACCCGCCCGAGAAGCATGAACGCTCGGGCGGTGCGGGTGTCGGCGAGATGGGCGATTTCTTCGTCGCTGGCGTTCTTTTCGAACTCCATGAACGTTCGGTCGAAGTGGCGCAGGAAGTGGTGGACGGCGTCGCGGAACACCGGGTCTTTGCGCATCCGGCCTGCGGCCAGGACCAGCGACGAGCGGTCGTGGATGCCGCCCAAGGCCGCGATGGGGCGGCCGCGTTCGCCTTTGGCGAAACGGCGCCAGACCTCGGATTTGGAGCGGTCGGGGCGCAGGTCATCCATGTAGATGCCGTCCTGGGACAGGAGGGTCAGCACGTCCTGGGAGGCGCGGATCAGGCGTTCTGTCGCGCGGTCTTCCAGGGCGCGGCGGAGGGTGCGGAAGCCTTCCTTGTCATGCTCATTTTCGGGGAAATTCAGCGCTTTGATGAAATCGGCCACGGAAATCGGCTCGGCCACGGCCTCTTGCACGAAGGCCAGCGCCGGTTGCGGTTGCGCGGCGTCGATCTCTGTCAGGGTGGGCGGGACGGCGGCGCGGACCTCGGCGGGGTCCACTACGCGCAGGGATGTGAAGGTGGCAAGCTTCGTGTCCGCGGCCTGTTGAGCGGCCACCAGATCGTCCAGCTTTTGCACGAGGTCCGGCTTCATCTCCATCGACTGGCGTTGCTGCTGTTCAACATAAGCCGCGCGCATCGCGTCGATTGAGGCCTGCAGGCGCGCCGCCTCTTGCCGCAGGGCCCGCGCCGTGCGGGCGGCCATTGCCGCGACCCCGATCAAGGCCAGGGGCAGGACGACGGCCAGGATGGACAAAAGCTGTGACAGGCCGCTGGAGGCCTCTTCCCCCTCGGAGGATCCGAGCCCCAGATAGACGACGGCGCCGATCCAGAGCAGGGCCACGCAGATAGCCACAATCTCGATCGCCGTGATCCGCGGGCCGGTCTCTGCGCGCGCGTAAAGCCCAAGGTCCAACGCGGTCGGCGTGGCTTGGGGGGGCGGCGTTGGATCAGAGGACGGCATCGTCTTTGTCATCCCATGCGGCGGAGGATCATTAAGGGCGCCATGGCCGGAACCTTGAAGAAAAGGGCCTCAGACATAGGAAATCTTGACGATCTCAAAGCTTTTGGCCCCCCCGGGCGTGCGCACTTCGACGCTATCGCCCTCCTCCTTGCCGATCAAGGCGCGGGCGATGGGGGATTTGATGTTGAGAAGGCCCTTTTCGATATCGGCTTCGGCCTCGCCCACGATCATGTAGGTCTTTTCTTCCTCGGTCTCTTCATCGACCAGGTCGACCGTGGCGCCGAACTTGATCGCGCCCGAAAGGGTGGCCGGATCGATGACCTGGGCCAGGGAGATCGAGCCCTCAAGCTCTTTGATGCGCCCCTCGATGAAGGACTGCTTTTCCTTGGCGGAATGGTATTCCGCGTTCTCCGACAGGTCCCCGTGCTCGCGCGCCTCGGCGATTGCTTTGATGATGGCAGGACGCTCAACGCTTTTGAGCTGCTTCAGCTCGACGTTCATCGCCTCCAGGCCCTTCGGTGTCATCGGGATCTTTTCCATCGGTCAGTGCCTTCAGCAAACAGGAGCAAATGAAAACCCGGCAAAGCACGAGGGCCAAGCCGGGATGCAGTGAAGTTAGGCGCAACCGCGCGCTGGATCAACTGGGATTGCGGCGGGGACGGTTCAGTTGGAGCCGAAGACGCCGATTTCCGCTGTTCCCGTGATCGAGATGCCGGTGGGCGGCGTGGCGCGTTCGGGCCGCTCGGGTTCGCCGTCGACACCGCAGGCGGTGAGGATCAGGACGGATAGGATTGCGATGTATCGCATGGCGTGCTCCTTTTGGGCCTGTAGTCTCCGCTGGTTTGGCCTGCCTGTCCAGCGCCAAGCGCGTCTATCCCAGAATGCCCCGCCAGCGCGCCACCTGCTCGCGGACGCGCACCGGCGAAGTGCCGCCGTAGGACACCCGGGAGGCGACGGAGTTATGGACGCCCAGCACGTCGAATACGGCTTGCGTGATGTCGGCGTGGACCGAGCGCATTTCGTCCAACGTGAGGTCTGGCAGGTCGCAGCCCTTGTCCTCGGCCAGTTTGACAAGGCTGCCGGTGACGTGGTGCGCCTCGCGGAATGGCATGTCGAGGGTGCGGACCAGCCAGTCCGCAAGGTCCGTGGCGGTGGAGAAGCCGGAGGACGCCGCGGCCTCAAGGGATGCGACATTGGCCTGCATGTCCCGCACCATGCCTTCCATCGCGGCCAGTGCCAGCATCAGGCTGTCGGCGGCATCAAAGGTTTGTTCTTTGTCCTCCTGCATGTCCTTGGAGTAGGTCAGCGGCAGGCCTTTCATCACGGTCATCAACGCCACGTTGGCCCCAAAGATCCGCCCGATCTTGGCGCGGATCAGCTCGGCTGCATCGGGGTTCTTCTTCTGCGGCATGATGGAAGAGCCGGTGGAGAAGCGGTCGGACAGGGCCACAAAGCGGAACTGGGCGGAGGACCAGATCACCAGTTCCTCGGCAAAGCGCGACAGGTGCATGGCGCAGATGGAGGCGGACGAGAGGAACTCCAGCGCGAAATCACGATCGGCGACGGCATCGAGGGAATTGGCGGCGGGGCGGTCGAAGCCGAGGGCCTTGGCCGTCATGTCCCGGTCAATCGGAAAGCTTGTCCCGGCGAGGGCGGCTGCCCCCAACGGCGCCTCATTCATCCGCGCGCGGGCATCGCGGAAGCGGGAGGCGTCGCGGCCCAACATCTCGACATAGGCCATCATGTGGTGGCCCCAGGTGACGGGCTGCGCGGTTTGCAGGTGGGTGAAGCCGGGCATCACCCAATCGGCCCCGGCCTCTGCCTGGCCCAGGAGCGCGCGTTGCAAGGCCTCGATCCCCGTGATCGCGGCGTCCATCTGGTCGCGGACCCACAGCTTGAAGTCGGTGGCGACCTGGTCGTTGCGCGACCGCGCGGTGTGCAGACGGCCGGCGGGTGTGCCGATGACCTCGGTCAGGCGCGCCTCGACGTTCATGTGGATGTCTTCCAGCGCGGTGGAATAGGCGAAGGTTCCGCCCTCGATTTCTGACAAGACCGTGAGCAGGCCTTCCCGGATCACCTCGACATCGCTACCGTCCACGATGCCTGTGGCGGCCAGCATGGCGGCATGGGCACGGGAGCCTTCGATATCCTGACGCGCCATCCGCTGGTCAAATGAGATCGAGGCATTAATTGCCTCCATGATCGCATCGGGACCCGCCGCAAAACGGCCACCCCACATGGTGTTGGCTTTTGTCGCGTTATCCGAGGAACCCGTATCGCTCATGTCTGTCGTCCTGTCGCCTAGAGGAACCAAGATGGTCCGCAAAATCCTACTGACCGCCGCTTACATCGCTGCAAGCCTTGGTGCAAATGCTGCCACCGCGCAGGACCTGTCTGATTTGCAGGTGGGCGACATGCGCGGGCTGGTGATCCATGACACTCCGGTGGCCGCATCGGACCTGCCGTTTCTGCTGGTGGATGACACCGAGGGCGCGCTGGAGGACTACGCGGGCCAGTACGTGCTGTTGAACTTCTGGGCCACCTGGTGTGCGCCCTGTCGCGAGGAAATGCCCTCGTTGCAGGCGTTGCAGGACCAGATGGGCGGGGAGAGCTTTCAGGTCGTGACGCTGGCCACGGGACGCAACCCGCCGCAAGCGATCCGGCGGTTCTTTGACGAGGAGGGCATCACGACCCTGCCGCAGTACCGCGACATCAACCAACAGATCGCGCGCGAGATGGCGATCTTTGGGCTTCCGATCACGGTGGTGCTTGACCCTTCGGGTCAGGAAATCGCGCGGCTGCGCGGTGACGCCCATTGGGATGGACCCGAGGCGATTGCGATGCTGGAAGCGATTATCGCATCGGGCAGCTGAAGCCCCCCGGCGGCCCCGGCCCCTCCTCGACCGCTGCGCGGTCTCCTCGCAGCGGTCTAACGGGCGAGTTTTGTCACCTCTTCGTGGCGGAAGCAGCCCACCAGATGGTCGTTGACGACGCCGGTCGCCTCTAGCCAGGCATAGACGATGGTCGGCCCGCAGAACTTGAACCCGGCCTTCTTCAGGTCTTTTGACATCCGCGTGCTCATCTCGGTGGAGGGCGGCACCTCGGCCATCGTGGCGAAGGTGTTTTTCAATGGCACGCCATCGACGTAATCCCAGATGAACTGATCAAACCCGCCGCGTTCCTCTAGCGCGATCCAGGCCTGGGCGTTGCCAATCGTGGCTTCGATCTTGCCGCGATGGCGCACGATGCCGGGGTTTGCCAGCAGGCGCTCAACATCGGCCTCGCCCCAGCGCGCGATGACCTCCGGGTTGAACCCTTCGAAGGCCGCGCGGAAGGCGTCGCGTTTGCGCAGGATGGTGATCCAGGCCAAGCCCGCCTGAAACCCGTCCAGCACCAGCTTTTCCCAAAGCGCGCGGCTGTCGTACTCCGGCACCCCCCATTCTTCATCGTGGTAGGCGACATATACGGGATCCGTCCCACACCAATCGCACCGCCCCTCGCTTTTGTCGGCCATCCCAAAACTCCCCTTCATTCGATGCAAATCCCGAACTTCATCCTTCCTTAAAGAGACTCAGGTCATCAACCCAGTGCGATTGGGTGATTGGAGTGGACACATGCGCGGCAATGGCGTCGAACCGATGGAACCGGGACTGGAAAGTCCCCTGGACGCGGCGATCAACCAAAGGGATCGTGGCACCCTGGCGATGGTTCAGCAGGCCCTGGCGCGCGGCGATGCGCGCCTGGCGTTCCAACCGATTGTCCGCGCCGATGGCCAGGGCATCGCGTTCTTTGAAGGCTTGATCCGCATCATGGATGAAACCGGCCGCGTCATTCCTGCGCGCGATTTCATGGGCGCCGTGGAGGACACCGACATTGGCCGCCAGATCGACTGCGCCGCGTTGGAGTTCGGCTTGCAACAGCTGCGCCAGAACCCGGGGCTTCGCTTGTCGATCAACATGTCCGCCCGATCCGTCGGCTATCCGCGCTGGATGCAGATCCTGCGGACCTGCCTGCGCGATCACCCCATGGTGGTGGAGCGTCTGATCCTGGAGATCACCGAAAGCTCGGTCATGATCATGCCCGAGATTGTGGCGATCTTCATGGAAGATCTGCAGGACAAGGGCATCACCTTCGCGCTGGACGACTTCGGATCCGGCTACACGGCGTTCCGCCATTTCAAGACCTTCTACTTCGACATCCTGAAGATCGACGGGCAATTCACCCGCAACATCGCCCATGATGCAGACAACCAGGTGTTGTCCGAGGCGTTGATCGGCCTCGCGCGGCATTTCGATATGCTCGTGGTGTCGGAATCCGTCGAAACCGAGGAAGAGGCGCAATGGCTCGTGGCCGCGGGCGTGGATTGCCTGCAAGGCTATTACTACGGCGCCCCGTCGATGAGCCTGCCCGAGGTTGTCAGCACCCAGATCGCGCGGAGCGCCTGAGCGAACCGCCCGCGCCTTCCCTAACGTCACGAGCCTTGCACGCGACGCATATCCGCCCCCATATCTGCCCCTGAGACACCGTGTCCGTTGAAATATACGTGGCCCGCACACTATCACCTGCGCAATCATTCGCGGCGCCGGACGCCTTTTCTGACCCCCGGCGCGCACAGGAAAGGACTTCCCATGACTAACGTCGTCATCGCCTCCGCCGCCCGCACCCCGGTCGGCAGTTTCCTCGGCTCCTTCGCCAATACCGCTGCCCATGACCTCGGCAAAACCGTGATCGAAGCGGTGGTCGAGCGCGCGGGCGTCGACAAAGCCGAGGTGTCCGAGACGATCCTGGGCCAAGTCCTGACCGCGGCCCAAGGCCAGAACCCCGCCCGCCAGGCGCATATCAATGCAGGCCTTCCCAAAGAATCCGCCGCCTGGTCGATCAACCAGGTCTGCGGCTCCGGCCTGCGCGCCGTGGCACTCGGCGCCCAGCATATCATGCTGGGGGACGCCGCCATGGTCGTCGCCGGTGGCCAGGAAAACATGTCCATGTCCCCCCACGCCGCCATGCTGCGCGCGGGCCAGAAGATGGGCGACATGAAATACATCGACACGATGATCCGCGACGGTCTGTGGGACGCCTTCAACGGCTACCACATGGGCCAGACGGCTGAGAACGTCGCCGACCAGTGGCAGATCACGCGTGAGATGCAGGACGAGTTTGCCGTCGGCTCGCAAAACAAGGCCGAAGCCGCCCAGAAGGCGGGCAAGTTCGCCGATGAGATCACGCCCGTGATCGTGCCGAACCGCAAAGGCGACATCACCGTCGACGCCGACGAATACATCCGCCACGGCGCCACGATGGAAGCGATGCAGAAACTGCGCCCCGCCTTCACCAAGGAAGGCTCGGTTACCGCGGCCAACGCCTCGGGCCTGAACGATGGTGCCGCGGCAACGCTGCTGATGTCCGCCGACGATGCCGAAAAGCGCGGCATCCAGCCGCTGGCGCGCATCGCCTCCTACGCGACCGCAGGCCTCGATCCGTCGATCATGGGCGTGGGCCCGATCTATGCGTCGCGCAAAGCGCTGGAGAAAGCCGGTTGGTCCGTCGACGACCTGGACTTGGTGGAAGCCAATGAGGCTTTCGCCGCCCAGGCCTGCGCCGTGAACAAGGACATGGGCTGGGATCCGGCCATCGTGAACGTCAACGGTGGCGCGATTGCCATCGGCCATCCCATCGGCGCCTCGGGCTGCCGGGTTCTGAACACGCTGCTCTTTGAAATGCAGCGCCGCGACGCCAAGAAAGGCCTCGCCACGCTTTGCATCGGCGGCGGCATGGGCGTCGCCCTCTGCGTCGAGCGCGACTAATACAGCAAATTGACTAAGGCCGTGCGCAATAAAGTTGTGCACGGCCTTTTCTTTGCGTAACAAACTTACCAAACACATAAAGGAGAGAGACATGGGACGAGTCGCACTGGTCACCGGCGGAAGCCGCGGCATTGGCGAAGCCATTTCCAAGGCCCTGCAAGCGGACGGCTACACCGTCGCCGCCACCTACGCAGGCAATGATGAGGCCGCCGCGAAATTCACGGCGGAAACCGGCATCAAGACCTACAAGTGGAACGTGGCCGATTACGACAGCTCCAAGGCGGGCATCGCGCAGGTCGAAGCCGACCTCGGGCCCATCGAAGTTGTCGTCGCCAACGCGGGCATCACCCGCGATGCGCCGTTCCACAAGATGACGCCCCAGCAGTGGAACGAGGTCATCGACACCAACCTCACCGGCGTCTTCAACACGGTCCACCCGATCTGGCCCGGCATGCGCGAACGCAAGTTTGGCCGCGTCATCGTGATCTCTTCGATCAACGGCCAAAAGGGCCAATTCGCGCAAACCAACTACGCCGCCACGAAAGCAGGCGACCTGGGCATCGTGAAATCCCTCGCCCAGGAAGGCGCGCGCGCGGGCATCACCGCCAACGCCATCTGCCCCGGCTACATCGCGACCGAGATGGTCATGGCGATCCCCGAGAAGGTGCGCGACAGCATCGTCGCGGGCATCCCCGCAGGCCGCCTGGGCGAGCCTGAGGAAATCGCGCGCTGCGTCTGCTTCCTCGCCTCTGACGATTCGGGCTTCATCAACGGCTCCACGATCTCCGCCAATGGCGCGCAGTTCTTCGTCTAAAAGCCCGACCAAATGCACCGAGGGCCCCCGCGCGCACCGGGGGCCTTTTTCGTGCCACGCTCCCCCCTTCATCTTGCTAAATACAACTCAATCCGGCCCTCGCCGCTTTTCCGAACCCTCAAAAATTGGCCGCCTCCCCGCGTCACGGGCACTTTCCCTTTTCCATTCCGGCCCGTAGACCCGCGCCATGACCCGTTCTCGTGCCACCGCCATCGGCTTCATCGCCGTCCTCCTCTGGGCGCTGCTGGCGCTTTTCACCATTGGCTCGGCCCCGGTTCCGCCATTCCAACTCAACGCCATGACCTTTGCCGTCGGCGGCACGCTTGGGCTGATCTGGGTGACGGTGACCGGCGGCTGGCCGAAGCTTCGCGCCGTGCCACTGCGCGTCTATATCTTCGGCACCCTCGGCCTTTTCGGCTATCACGCGCTCTATTTCAGCGCCCTGCGCCTCGCCCCGCCGGCGGAGGCCAGCCTGATCGCCTACCTCTGGCCGCTGTTCATCGTGCTGTTCTCCGGCCTGCTGCCGGGCGAGCGCTTGGGCCTTCTTCACATCATCGGCGCTGTCATCGCCTTTGCGGGCGCCGCGCTGATCGTGGCGCCCGGGGCCGACGGCTTCACCGGCGGCTTCGGCCTGGCGCTGGCGGGGCTTTGTGCCTTGACCTGGTCCGGCTATTCGGTGCTGTCGCGCCGCCTGGGCGCCATGCCCACCGAGTCCGTCGCCATCTTCTGCGTCGCGACGGCCCTTCTGTCGGTCCCGGCGCACCTGGCCCTGGAAACGACGGTCTGGCCCACTGGCGCCGTGGGATGGGGCGCGATCGCGGCCCTTGGAATCGGCCCCGTGGGCCTTGCGTTTTACGTGTGGGATCTGGGCGTCAAATCGGGCGACATCCAATTGCTGGGCGTAGCCAGCTACGCGGCGCCACTGTTGTCGACCCTGATTTTGATTGTTGTAGGCGTCGCCAATGCGTCGCCTACGCTGATTTTCTCTGCGATGCTTATCGCAGGGGGCGCGGGCCTAGCGGCGCTAGGCTCGGCCCGGGTTCAGCGCAGCGACTGAAGGTAGCCCGACAGACGCGCGCGGCGCAGCTCTTCACTGGCGTGGAGGGCGTAGGACGAGTGGCGCAGGCGACCGCGCATCATGGAAAAGAACATTTTAAGTGGCCTTTGAGGTTCAGCAGAGTTTCAAGATTGCCCTCTATTTAGGCAACCTGCCTCCTAAACCCCAATGCTCTTTCGGTATAGCCGCTAACCGGCTACCGCAACGCTCGTGTCTGCTTTGGCACGGCGGCGGAAAACGCGAGCAATCAGGCGCGCCATTTCACGGCTGCGCTCGGCACGCGCCTGGTTGATGATTTTCATCATTTCGGGTTCGGCAAGATCGGGAAGCATGGGGCACCTCTGCACGTTAAGGGGTTGTTTAAGCCCAATATAGGCGAGGAAGCCGGACGCAGTATTGCAATTCCTGCAACCCCGCGTCCCGCCCTTTCAGGAGCGGCCTGTCAGAAAGCCCCAGATCTCGCCCAGGATCTTGCCACGCTCTGCATGGGCACGGGAGATGGCGGCGCGGGTGGCGGGGTTGGTTGTGTTGTCGAAGTGCATGATCTGCGTCCTTGAAGGTCAGTGTTTCGTCTTGAGATGAATATGAGCCGCTGGACCGCATCCCACAAACGAGACTTTCCAATCCTTCGCATAAGGTATACTTAACTGAAAATGTCAGATCGCCTTCCCCCCCTCACCGCCCTGCGCGCCTTTGATGCCGCCGCCCGGCATATGTCGTTCTCCAAGGCCGCGGCCGAGTTGAACGTGACGCCCGCCGCCCTGTCGTTTCAGATCAAGTCTTTGGAAGAGCATCTTCAGGCGCCGCTGTTTCGCCGCCTTAACCGTGCTGTGGAACTCACCGATGCCGGAAAGGCGCTTGTCCCCGGCACTTCCGACGGGTTCGCCGCCCTGGGCAGTGCCTGGCGCGCGGCAAAGCGGACGGTGGATCAAACCAGCCTGACGGTCACGGCGGGCCCCGCCTTCACCGCCAAATGGCTGGCCCCGCGTCTGTTCAAATTCGCCATGGCCAACCCCGAGATCGAACTGCGCTTTTCAGCCACGCTGCGTCTGATGGATTTCGCCCGCGATGACGTCGACGTGGCGATCCGCTTTGGCTTTGCCCGCGAAGAACCCGGCCTGGATGCCACTCCGATCATCCAGGAATGGGTCACCCCGATGATGACCCCCGCCCTGGCCGAGCAATTTCCAAATGCCGCCGACCTCGCCCGCGCGCCGCTTCTGCACCAGGACGATATCCGTTTCCTAAAGCCTGCGATTGACTGGCCCGCCTGGTTCCGCGCCGCCGATCTGCCGCCCCGCTTTGCGGCGGGCGCACGGTTCAGCCAGGCGGATCACGCCATTGACGCGGCCTTGGCCGGGGCGGGTGTTGTGTTAGGGCGGCTCTCTCTGGCCGAAAAAGACCTGAAAGAGGGTCGCTTGGTCATGCCCTACAAAATCGGGCTGACAACCGATGCGCAGTATAGTTTCGTCTGCCCAGAGGGTTCAGACGCGCGCCCGCAAGTGCAGGCGTTCCGTGAGTGGATCGAGCAGGAAGTCGCCTCACTCGATGAATACCGGGCCGGTTTCACATTTGTGAGCGCCGCCGAGGTCGAAAACTGAGCATCGCCACGGCGGCGCTCAAAATCTAGTTGTCGAGGCGGCTAATTTCCTCTTTCAGCCGGAGCTTTTCTTTCTTCATGTCGCGAAGGGTCAGGGGGTCCACGGCTGGACTGCGTTGGTGTTCTTCAACCGTGGCGGAGAGGTTGGCATGCTTCTTCTTGAGTTCCTGAAGATGGGCATTCAACGACATACGATACTCCTCTGATGATAAGTGGCCGTGGGATCAGTCGAGCACATTGTCATTCGTCTGTCACGAAGAACTGTCTTAACGTCTAAAATGCCCAATATTTAGCTGGTTATGCCCCAAGGAAGCGGCGCACCCTCGCGCAACACCGCGCGGGCTGTTGCAGAATAGTCATCGCCATCGCGGCGATGCTTGGTGCCATCATGTATAAGAAGCGGCGGCAAAAGCTGGAACGCCCCCTTGGCGCCTTTGCGGGCGCGGACCACGATGCGCCCCGCCACACGGCCTTCTCTGGGGGCCAGGGGCAGCACGGAAATGCTGCCAAAAGCGTCCAATCCGCCAAGCAGCTCCGGCAGACGTTCGGCCAGGTGGATCATCGTCACCCAACCGCCGGGACGCAGCCGTGCCTTGGCCACCGCGCACCAATCTGACAAAGGCGTTTCCTCGCGCAACGCCGCATCCCGCCCCGGATCATCCGAGGCCGTGCCGGGCCCGTAGTAGGGCGGGTTCGCGATCACATGGTTAAAGCTGCGTTGGCGCAACTCGGCGGGAAGGGCTGTCAGGTCAGCCTCGACCACCTCCACCCCGTTGCGCCGCGCGAGGTCCGCATAAGCGGCCTGCCGTTCCACCCCAATCACATCGGCGCACGGCACCCGAGCCATCAAACAGAGCGAGGCGACACCCACGCCGCAGCCCAACTCCAGAACGGTCTCGCCCGCTTTGGCGGTACAGGCGGCGGCCAGGAACACCGGGTCCGTTGCCGCGCGGTATCCGACGCGTGGTTGCCAGGCCATCACGCGCCCACCCAGGAAGCCGTCTTGCGTTAGCTCCACTCCGACACCGGAAGCTCATTGTCGCGCAACACAACCTCTGCGGCGGCGGCCTCGGTCCGGCGCACCATCAGGCGGCGCGGCAATATGCCGATGCTCCCCTCAAGGCCACTCATATGGACGTCCAACTCGAACACCTCTATATCCTCGCCCCTAAGAAGAGCGGTTGCGAAGGCGATGATGGTCGGGTCGTTACTGCGCAGGATTTCAAGCATGCAAGACAGGTAAGCGCGCGCGCGGGCCATGTCGAGATGGGACCGCAGATGAGCCTGGATACGCCGACGCAAAAGCCCCACGACCGCCTGAGCGCGGCGCTGGCCGACGATCTGGCCGCCGTGAACGCCCTGATCCGCGAGCGGATGGCCTCCAAACACGCGCCCCGCATTCCTGAGGTCACGGCGCATCTGGTGGAGGCCGGGGGCAAGCGTATTCGCCCGATGCTGACGCTGGCTTGCGCGCGGCTTTGTGGTTATGGCGGCGACGATCACGTGAAGTTGGCCGCAACGGTGGAGTTCATTCACACCGCCACGCTGCTGCACGACGACGTGGTTGATGAAAGCGACCAGCGCCGGGGCCGCCCGACGGCGAACCTTCTGTGGGACAATCAATCCAGCGTGCTGGTCGGCGACTACCTTTTCGCCCGCGCGTTCCAGTTGATGGTGGAGCCCGGGTCCCTGCGGGTCCTGTCGATCCTGTCCAACGCTGCCGCCACGATTGCCGAGGGCGAGGTGCTGCAACTGACCGTTGCCGCCAATATCGACACGCCCGAGGAGACCTACCTTCAGGTGATCCGGGGCAAGACCGCCGCCCTGTTCGAGGCCGCCTGCGAAGTCGGCGGTGTGATCGCGGGGCGGGATGAGACCGTGGTGCAAGCCCTGGCGCGGTATGGCGATGGGTTGGGTGTGGCGTTCCAAATGGCCGACGATCTGCTGGACTGGGGCGGCGTGGACGGCGGCGCGCAGTTGGACAAGAACATGGGCGACGACTTCCGCGAGCGGAAGATGACCCTTCCCGTGATCCGCGCGATTGCCGCAAGCGATGCCGAAGAACGCGCGTTCTGGGCGCGCACCATCGGCAAAGGCGATCAACAGGACGGCGATCTGGAACATGCCCTTGGGTTGCTGCAATCCCACGGTGCCCTGACAAGCACCCGCGATGCGGCCAACGCCCATATCGCGGCGGCAAAAGCGGCGCTTGGCGCCCTGCCTGATGACCCAATTCGCGATATGTTGTCAGACTTGGCCGATTACGTCGTGGCACGGTTGAACTGACCCCAAAAGAGGCCCCGTTCAGGGCAGCACGAACGCAGCCTCGGCCCACCAGTCCCCTGGCATCGCCGCCGCGGCGGCCTCTGCCTCTGCCTCGGTGGCGTACAGTCCAAAACATGTCCCGCCCGAGCCGCTCATCCGCGCCAGCGCGCAGCCCGGCGTCGCGCGGATCCTGTCCAGCACGTCACTAATCACCGGAGAGAGCGTTTTCGCCGCGTCTTCCATGTCATTGCGCGTCCCGGCAAGCCAGGCGATGAAACTGTCGAAGTCATGCCAGTCCGGCGTTGCCATCGGGGCGTTGTCCACCTGCGTCATGGTCTGAAACACCAGCCCCGTCGGAACCGCCTTGCCCGCGTTCACCAGGACGATCCAGACCATCGGCAGATCCGGCACCTCTTCCAACACCTCGCCGATGCCCGACATGCGCATCGGGCGCCTGTGCCAGCACACGGGGACATCCGCACCCAAGGCCTCGGACCCGTCCGGGCCGCATCCCAGGGCGATCAGGACCGTCGCCGCATCGGTGGAACCGCCGCCGATCCCCGCCGCATGGGGCAGGTGTTTTTCCAGGGTGATGTGGGAGGGCTTGCCCGCAAACTCCGCCGCTTTCCACACCAGATTGCGCCCGTCCGTGGGCACGCCCGCGCCATAGGGACCGGACACCTCTAGCGACATCTCCTCGGCGGGTGTCAGCGTGATCCAATCATAGACCGTGGCGAAGGCGACAAGACTGTCGAGCAGGTGGTAGCCGTCGTCCCGTTTGCCCGTCACATGCAGCGCGAGGTTGATCTTTGCCGGGGCGAAGTAGCGCATCTATCGGCCTTAGTCTTCGGTCAGGGCGCCGACGCCGCCCTCCTCTTCCAGGACCTCATAAAGGCCCACTTCCAGCTTGCGCCGGATGCGCGCGGCGTCTTCGGGCTCGGGGTCAAAGGACAGGGCGCGGTGCCACTGGAACTCTGCCTCGCGGTAGCGGCCATTGACCCAGTAGACGTCGCCCAGGTGGTCGTTGACGATGGGGTCATTCGGCTCCAACTCGACCGCGCGCTCCATTGGGGCCACGGCCTCTTCGAACCGACCGAGGCGGTAATAGACCCAGCCGAGGCTGTCGATGATGTAGCCAGATTCAGGCCGGGCGGCGACGGCGCGCTGGATCATGCCCAGGGCTTCGTCGAAATTGCGCCGTTGCTCGACCAGGGAGTACCCAAGGTAATTCAAGACGTTGGGCTGTTCCGGGTTCAGTTCCAACGCGCGGCGGAAGTCTGCCTCCGCCGGGTCCCAATTGTCGGACTGGTGGTAGGAAATCGCGCGGGCGTAGTGGATGAACCAGTAGCGCGGCAGGTCTGTGTCCACGAGGGACAGGACCGCCGTATAAGCCTCAATCGCTTCCTCAAACCGCTCTGCCCGGCGCAGGATGTCACCGTAGGCCGCCTGGACGGAGGCCAGGTCCGGACGCGCCTCGGCCAGGGCCCCCAGGATGGCAATCGCTTCGTCCGTTCGGTCCAAGTCTTCCAGCGCTTCGGCCCGGCCCATCTGCGCCTCGATGTAATTGGGATCACCCTCCGGCACGGCTGCAAAGGTCAGCGCAGCTTGCTGGAACTGCTCGTCGGCGCGCATCAATTCGCCCGCCAGAACCATGGCGTCCGTGTGGTCCGGGTCGATGCCCCGCGCCGCCTGCGCCATCAGCAAAGGCAGCGTCGTGTTGCGGTCACCCGACAGCAGCTGCGCCACGGTGAAGAACACTTCGGCCACGCCGTCCTGGGCCGTGATCACGAAATCATAGGCAATCTCTTCGCCCGACCCGACGCGCGCCTGCAGCGCCAGAAGCCCCGGGTCCGGCACGGCCTGGGTATAGCCGTCCAGCAGGTCCAACGCCTCTGCCCGCATATCAAGTTGCAACATGATCACCGCGCGGGCGCGCACGACACGCTCGGTATTGGTGATTTGCACGCCGGTGCCGCCGGACAGGATCTCATGCGCGGCCTCGAAATCGCCCGTCGCGGCGCGGGCGAGCGCCAGGTGCAAAGCGGCCAGTTCCTCCAGACCCCGCTCGGCGGCGAGGGCTTCAAACAGATCCACCGCGCCGGACATGTCGCCTTGGCCAAAGGTCAGCCAGGCGCGGGTCAGTTCATCGGCCAGGGGGCCGGGGCCGTTCCCGGCTTCGATCATGTCAATCGCCGCCAGCAACTCGCCCTCGGTCACGTGGCGCACGAAATCCACCAGCTCGACCAGTTCCTGGCCATTGGCGTTCTCAGGCAGGCCTTCGGCGACCAGGGCCGCCTGCTCCCACTCGCCCAGAGAGGCATGGGCGAAGACCGAATTGCTCACCAGGAAAGGATTGCCGGGATCCATCTGCAAGGCGCGGTCAAAGTAGCTGGCCGCCTGGGCGTGATCCCCCGTGATCGCCGCCGCGCGGCCCGCCAGATAGGCCCCCGCCAAACTGTCGGCAGACGCCGCGATGGGCGAGATCATCGCCATGACGGCAAGGGCAAACAGGGGTCGTTTCAGGCGCATCCGGCACTCCTCGGGGACGGTTTCGTCAGAGACTAGGCCGCGCCCGGGGGAAGGGCAATCTTTCGCCCCTCACGTTCTCGCGGGTGCCTTACATATTCGGGTAATTGGGGCCATCACCGCCTTGGGGCACCGTCCAGTGGATGTTCTGGGACGGGTCCTTGATATCGCAGGTCTTGCAGTGGACGCAGTTCTGGAAGTTGATCTGGAAACGCGGGTCTTTGCCCTCTTCCTCGACCACCTCATAGACGCCCGCAGGGCAGTACCGTTGCGCGGGTTCCGCGTAGGTCGGCAGATTAACCGCAATCGGCACCGAGGCATCGCGCAGCTTCAGGTGCGCGGGCTGGCTTTCCTCGTGGTTGGTCATCGAGAAGCTGACGTTGGTCAGCCGGTCAAACGACAGCACACCATCGGGCTTGGGGTAATCGATGGGTTCGTGCTTGGAGGCCTTCTCGGTCGCATCCGCGTCCGTCTTGCCATGGGACTTGGTGCCCAGGATGCTGAACCCAAGCGTATTGGTCCACATGTCCAGACCGCCCAACATCAGCGACGCCATCAGCCCGCTTTTGGACCAGATCGGCTTCACGTTGCGCACTTTCTTGAGGTCCTGCCCAATGGCTCCTTCGCGCACTTCGGTCTCGTAGGCTGTCAGCTCGTCAGAGGCGCGACCGTCCTGGATCGCCGCATAGGCCGCCTCTGCCGCCGCCTTGCCCGAGAGCATGGCGTTATGGTTGCCCTTGATGCGCGGGACGTTGACCATGCCGACTGAACACCCCAAGAGCGCCACACCCGGCGCCACCATCTTGCACATCGACTGATAGCCGCCCTCGGTGATCGCGCGGGCACCGTAGGCGATGCGTTTTCCGCCCTTCAGAAGCTCGGCCACCATCGGGTGATGCTTGAAGCGCTGGAATTCCATGTAGGGGAACAGATGCGGGTTCTTGTAGTTCAGGTGGACCACGAAGCCCACGTAAACCTGATTGTTCTCAAGGTGATAGATGAAGGAGCCACCGCCCGCGTTCTTGCCCAAGGGCCAGCCCATCGTGTGGGTGACAGAGCCTTCGCGGTGCTTTTCGGGATCAATCTCCCAAATCTCTTTCATGCCGAGGCCGTATTTCTGCGGCTCGTAATTGTTGGAGAGGTTGTACTTGCCGATCACCTCTTGGGAGAGGCTGCCGCGCACGCCCTCGGACAGGAAGACATACTTGCCCAGTAGCTCCATCCCCGGTTCCGTGCCCTCACCAATCGACCCATCGGCCTCCAGCCCGAAGACACCGGCCACGACGCCTTTGACCTCACCGTCATCGCCGTAAACCAGTTCCGAGCACGCCATGCCGGGGAAAATCTCGACCCCCAGTTCCTCTGCCTGCTCCGCCATCCAGCGGCAGACATTGCCCATGGAGACGATGTAGTTGCCGTGGTTGTTCATCAGCGGCGGCATGGGGAAGTTGGGGATGCGGATGCCGCCCGCCTCGCCCAGCATGTAGAAGTTGTCGTCTTTGACCGGCACGTTCAGCGGCGCGCCCTTTTCCTTCCAGTCGGGGATCAGCGCGTCGAGCCCGCAAGGGTCCAGCACCGCGCCCGACAGGATATGGGCGCCCACTTCGGATCCCTTCTCCAGCACGACGACGTTCAGGTCCGCATCCAACTGCTTCAACCGGATCGCCGCCGACAGGCCCGCAGGACCCGCGCCGACGATCACCACGTCGTATTCCATGCTCTCGCGTTCAATCTCGGACATCTGCGGTTCCCTTACGGCTGTCGTCGGAGCGTGGAAGGCCCCGGAAAATGGCGTCTCGACTGGCCTAGCGTGTCACCTTGGGCCGGTCAATTCTGACGCTGTGGCACAAGGGGTTGGCCTGACGATTTGACGCGACTGGCGATGCGGGTTCAAACGGCTAGGTTAGAGGGCAAACGCGCCCAAGTAGCCCGTAGGGTGGTAGCGCATATCCGCGCCCAAGTAGCCCTCAGGGTGGCAGCGCACATCCGCGCTCAAGTAGCCCGAAGGGCGGTAGCGCTTAAAAAGAGGACCCTTCTTATGCGCATCATCTACCTCGCCCTGATCTTCGCCGGTATCTACTACCCCTGGCGCCATTTCTACGCGTGGTTCGAGGAAAACGGCTGGGACCTCGGCCCGATGATCGACGCCTGGTACGTGAACGAGGCGACGACGGCGCTGACCTGGGACCTTACGATTGCCGCCCTCGCGCTGATGGTCTGGGTCGCCCACGAGGTGATCACCAAACGCGCCTGGGCGTGGCTGCTGGTGGTGCCGGTGACCTTCGGCATCGGCGTCAGCGCGGGGCTGCCCCTCGCGCTTCTTTTGATGACGGTTCAACGCCGGGCCCCGGGGGCGTCTTAACCAAATTGATATACCATTGATATACCTCGTCAGAGGACAAGCACCGTCTGGCCGGTCGTTTTCCGCGCCTCCAGGGTCCTGTGGGCGTCGGCCACGTCGTCGAGGGCGAACCGCTGATCGATGCGGATCTTCACCGCCCCAGATGTCACTTTTTCGAAGAGTTCCGCCGCCATCTGCTGACACGCCTTATGTTGTGCAATGTGGGCAAATAACGTCGGCCGGGTGATCTTGAGAGAGCCCTTCTGCGCCAGTTTCGACAGCTCGAACGGCGGTACGGGACCGGAAGCGTTCCCGAAAGAAATCATGAAACCCAAGGGTTTAAGGCAATCGAGCGAACCTTCAAAGGTATCCGCCCCGACCGAGTCCATCACCACGTCGACGCCGCCGGTCAACTCTTGCACCCGGGCGACCCAATCCTCCGTACGGTAATTGATGCAAACCTCCGCGCCGTGCTCCACGGCCAGCGCACATTTCTCATCGCTGCCAGCCGTCGCGATCAACCGGATCCCCTCACTCCGCGCCCATTGGCAGGCGATCAGCCCAACGCCGCCTGCCGCGGCGTGAAACAGCACCGTATCGCCCTTCGCGATTGGCGTCGTGCGGCGGAAAAGGTAGTGCGTTGTCAGACCCTTAAGCATCATCGCCGCGCCATCTTCAAAACTGATCTCATCAGGCAAAGGGCAGACCTGCGCGGCGGGCATCACCCGCGCTTCCGTGTAGGCGCCGGGCGGGGTGCAGGCGTAGGCGGCGCGGTCGCCGACGGCCAGATGCGTCACGCCCGCGCCCACGGCTTCCACCACACCTGCCGCCTCCATCCCCAACGCATGGGGCAGCTCCATCGGATAGAGGCCAGAGCGTTGATAACAGTCGATAAAATTCAAGCCGACCGCATGGTGGCGGATCCGGATCTCGCCTGCGCCGGGCTCTCCGACAGGGCGGTCCACGATCTTCAACTGCTCCGGCCCGCCGTGAGCCTCGATAATCGCCGTTTTCACCATGGTCTTCCCCCTGAAACGCTTTGAACCCCAATGGATAGGTGCTAGGTCGCCGCTTGCAAGACTGAAGGGACGCGCGCGATGGATCATTTTCTGTACAAGGATGGCGTTTTGCACGCCGAAGACGTGCCCGTGGCCGACATCGCCGCCCGCGTCGGCACGCCCTTTTACGTCTATTCCACCGCGACCCTGACGCGCCATTTCCAGCTGTTTGAAGAGGCGTTGGGCGACATGCCTCACCTCATCTGCTTCGCGATGAAAAGCAACTCTAATCAAGCGGTTATCAAGCATATGGCGTCGCTTGGCGCGGGTATGGACGTGGTGTCGGGCGGCGAATACATGCGCGCGAAAGCGGCGGGTGTGCCGGGCGACAGGATCGTGTTTTCCGGTATCGGCAAGACCGAGGAAGAGATGCGTCTGGCGCTGGAAGGCGGCATCCGCCAGTTCAACGTGGAGTCAGAGCCCGAGATGCACCGTCTGTCCCGCGTCGCCACGGCCATGGGCGCCACGGCCCCCATCACCGTGCGCGTGAACCCGGATGTGGACGCAAAGACGCACGAGAAAATCTCCACCGGGCGCAAGGAGGACAAGTTCGGCATCCCCATCGCCCGCGCGCGCGAGGTCTATGCCCTCGCCGCGTCTCTCCCGAGCCTGCAAGTCATTGGAATCGATGTCCATATCGGCAGCCAGCTGACCGATCTTGACCCGTTCGAGACCGCGTACACAAAGGTGGCTGAGCTGACCGAGCAGCTTCGTGCCGATGGCCATACCATCACGCGCCTCGATCTGGGCGGCGGGCTTGGCATTCCGTATGAACGCTCCAACTCCGCGCCGCCGCTGCCCATCGAATATGGCGAGGTTGTCAAGCGGACCGTGGGCCATCTGGGCTGCGAGATCGAGATTGAGCCGGGCCGCCTGATCTCGGGCAACGCGGGCCTGCTGGTCGCGTCGACCATCTACGTAAAGCGTGGAGAAGACAGGGATTTCCTGATCCTGGACGCGGCGATGAACGACCTGATCCGGCCCGCGATGTACGGCTCGTATCACGATATCATCCCCGTAGTGGAACCCGCCCCAGGCGCCGAGCAATCGCCCTATGATATCGTCGGGCCCGTCTGCGAAAGCGGCGATACTTTTGCCAAGCAGCGCAACCTGCCGCCGGTGCAGGAGGCCGATCTGATCGCCTTCCGCTCTGCCGGGGCGTACGGGGCCGTCATGTCATCGGAGTACAACACCCGCCCCCTCATTCCCGAAGTTCTGGTCCATGGCGATCAATTCGCCGTCATCCGGGCGCGTCCTACGTTTGACGACATGATAAACCGAGATACACTCCCAGAGTGGATGTAATCGGGCGCGCGCCCGGACAGATTGGACGCGATGACCGAGCAAGCCCCCAAGACCGATGCGATCAAGCGGCTGATCTGGCCGCTACGCCTGACCCGCGCGGGCATGGTGGCGGAGCGGTTCGTGCGCGCTTTCTGGCCCGTCTGGACCTTGTTGTTCGTCGTCTTCGCGGCCCTGGCGTTTGGCGCTGGAAGCCTCGCCTCGCCCGCCGTCGCCTGGAGCGTTCTGGGCCTTGTTTCCTTGCTCGCGCTGCTGCTGATCGGCCTCGGCATACGCCGTTTCAAGATGCCCACCCATGGGGAAGCGTTGGAGCGGTTGGATGCCACCATGCCGGGCCGTCCGATCACCACGCTCTTGGACACACCCGCCGTCGGCGGCAGTGATCCCGCCAGCCGGTCCGTCTGGGCAGCACACATCAGACGCATGGCCAACCGTGCCGCCAGCGCCCGCGCACCGCAGCCTGATTTGCGCGTGTCCAGCCGCGATCCCTATGCGCTGCGCTACATCGGCGCGACCGCCATCGCGATGGCGCTGCTGTTCGGGGGATTGTCGCGGGTGACGGAAGTGGGCGAGGTTCCGCTTGGCCCTGGCGCCGCGACGGCATCAAGTGGCCCATCCTGGGAAGGGTGGGTGGAACCGCCGATCTACACCGGCCTGCCGTCCCTTTACCTCAACGATATCACTGCGCCGGGGTTCGAAGCCCCGCTTGGTTCTGAAATCACGCTGCGCGCCTATGGCACCCCGGGCGAGATCACCCTGCGCACCGATATTGGCCCCCTGCCGGAGCCTGACCCTGACGCCTACGCCCAGACCGTCACGATGGAGCGCGGGGGTGTTCTGGCCGTCGATGGCCCGGGCGGGCGTGAATGGCAGGTCTCTGTCCGGCCCGATCAGCCGCCTACCATTGCGCTGGACGGCGAAGTTGAAGGCGAGCCGCCCGGTGCGATGGAATTCACTTTTACCGCAAGCGATGACTATGGTGTGCGCTCAGGTACCGCCACGATCCGCCTGGATGCCTCGGCCGCCGACCGTCGCTTTGGCCTGGCCGTAGACCCTGAACCGCGCGAGCCGATTGTTCTTGACCTTCCGATGCCGTTCCGGGGCAACCGCGATGAATTCACCGAGGTGGTGCTGGAAGATCTTTCCGAGCATCCTTTCGCCAACCTGCCCGTCACGCTGACCCTCACGGCCATCGATGACGCGGGCCAGATCGCCACCGTGCGTTACGACGTTGCCCGCCTGCCGGGTCAACGCTTCTTCGATCCGCTGGCCAATGGCCTGATCGAGCTGCGCCGCGATATCCTTTGGAGCCGCGAGAACGCCGAACGCTCTGCCCGCCTGCTGCGCGCCCTGACTCATCGGCCGGAAGACGGGCTGAACGAGGGCGTCTACCTGGGCCTCCGCTCGGCCATTCAGCGCCTCGAGTCTGCTATCGATCTGATCTCGGTCGAGGCGCAGGAAGACGTGGCGGAAATCCTCTGGAACGCCGCGCTGGAGCTGGAGTTTGGCGACCTGGACTCGGCGCTGGAGCGCCTTCGGCGGGCGCAGGAACGGCTGCAAGAGGCGATGCGCCAGGGCGCCTCGGACGAGGAAATCGCCGAGCTGATGCAGGAAATGCGCGAGGCGATGGACGAATACATGCAGGAGTTGGCCGACAATACCGAGTTCGGCGACGATACCGACCAGCCCGACCAAGGCGGTGAGCGTCAGGAAATGACCGGAGCCGACCTCGACGAAATGCTGCGCCGCATTGAAGAGCTGATGCAGGAAGGCCGCATGGCGGAGGCGATGGAGATGCTTCAGGCCCTCCAGGAAATGCTGGAGAACATGGAAATCACCCAGGGCGAAGGCGGCGAAGGTGGCCCGCAGACGCCCGGCCAGGAAGCCATGGAAGGCCTGCAAGACACCCTGCGCGGCCAACAGCAGCTGTCCGATGACGCCTTCCAGGACCTGCAGGATCAGTTCAACCCCAACCGCCCCGGCCAACAAAGCGAACAGCAGGGCGACGCGCAGCAGGGCAACCAGCCCGGTCAGGATGGCGAGAACCCGGGCGATACCGCTGGTGGTGACGGCAGCGAAGGCTCCCTCGCGGAACGGCAGCAGCAATTGCTGCGCCAGTTGGAGGAGCAGGCCCGCCGCCTGCCCGGCACCGGCACGGAAGCGGGCGACGAGGCGCTGGAACAGCTCGACGGCGCGGGCCGTGCCATGGACGAGGCCGCTGGCGCGCTGGAGCGTGGCGATATCGCCGAGGCGCTGGACCTTCAGTCCGAGGCGATGGAAGCGCTGCGCGAGGGTATGACCCAATTGAGCGAGGCCCTGGCACAGGAACAAGGCGCCGAGCCGGGCCAAGGCCAGGCCGAAGGCAACATGGCCGAGAGCCGCCCAATGCAGGATCCCCTGGGGCGTCAGGCGGGCAACAACGGCGCGTTTGGCTCGGACGAGAATGGCCTGGGCGAAGGGGAAGATGCCCGTCAACGCGCCCGCGAATTGCTCGACCTTTTGCGCGACCGCGCGGCAGAGCAAGCCCGGCCTGAGATCGAGCGGGACTATCTGCGCCGGCTGCTGGACCAGTTCTAGGGCGCTTTTCGAAGGGCGGCCAATCGTTCAGAATTGAGTATGGTGTGTGGCCAAAGCAGTCGGATTACCCCGTGGTGCCGCTGGCCAGGGACCGGGCCATGTCATCCAGCCAGAACCGCGCCGTGTTCACCATCTCTACGTAGCGTTCCAACAAAGGTCCTGCTTGCGGCACGGCCTCGGAAATCTGACCGGCATAGGCGTAGAGCCCCGCTGCAATCGCCGCGAGGATGATCATCAGGAAGAACCCGCGCCGCACAGACCCCCGGCGGCGGCCTGCGGCCCCGACCGTGTCTACGTCGGTGGCGCTGGCTTCACCCTCGTGACGGTCACCGGTCGCACGCAGGGTTGAATTGATCTCTTCAATATCGGGGAATTGTTCCCGGCGCGAGGCGGCGGCGGCACTAGCCACTGCGGCAGAGATCTGTTCCGTGTCGAAGGCGTCTTCAGCCCCTTCCAACTCGGCCAGGCGCTGTTCCCGGCTGCTGGCGCCCTCGGAAACCAACGGCATTTCTTCTTGCTGCGGCGCAGGCTCGGGCGCGGGATCACCGCGACGCAGGCGCGCTTCCCGTTCCGCCTCTTCGCGCAGGATATCGGCGACGTTGGGGTCGATCTGCTGGCGCGCCGGGCGGGATGCGTCCGCGCTGGCTTCAACGCCCGGGGCACCGCTTGGCCCTTCCACGGCAACCTCTGACAACCTCGGCTCCGCCTCGGGGGCGACTGTCTCTGGTGCTGGCGCCGCGGTCGGGGGCGGGGCGGGGGTTGGCTCAGGGGCGGGCGGCTCTACCCGCCGGGGGCCGGGCTGAAACCACGTCTGCGAACAGTTCGAACACTGCACATCGCGCCCACCGGGGGGCACCATCGCTTCATCGACTTCGTATTTTGCGCTGCAATTGGGACAGGTCAGCCGCATCGGGTTTGGTCTCTGATCTTGGGCCTGTGGAACCGGGCCTTGAGGCACGGGGCGCACCACCCCGTTGCATGCTTTCGGGAAAGATTAACAACCCCTTGAAGCCTTTCCAATCCCTGTAAATCCGCGAAGCCGTTGCAGTTGCAACAACGACTCAGTCCCATGCCAAGGCGCGCACCCGCGATTGCAGAGCCGCGCCAGAGGTGCGAGATAGGGGCAGCGTAAGGGTGAGGGCACAGTTCCAATGATCGAGATGCAGGACGCCGCCTATGGCTATGGGGCCGAGCCGCTGCTGTCGGGCCTTTCGCTGCATCTGCCACCGGGCTCTTTCCACTTCCTCACCGGGCCCTCCGGCGCCGGGAAAACCACCTTCCTGAAGCTGTGCTACGCCGAGTTGCTGCCCACCGGCGGGCACATCAGCCTGTTCGGCCATACCGCCACTGGCCTCGCGCGTGACGGCATCGCGGATCTGCGCCAGCGCATCGGCGTGGTGCATCAGGATTGCAAATTCCTCGATCACCTGCCGCTGGTCGAAAACCTCGCCCTGCCCCTGACCGTCACCGGCAAGGGCAGCATGGTGCAGGAAAGCAACCTGACCGAGTTGATCGGCTGGGTCGGCCTTTCGGCCCGCGCGGGCGCCATGCCGCCAGAGCTGTCGGGCGGGGAACGTCAACGCGCGGCGCTGGCCCGGGCCATCATCATGGACCCGGACCTGATCCTTGCCGATGAACCCACGGGCAACGTCGATTGGGACATGTCCCTGCGGCTTCTCAACCTGCTGATCGAGCTGAACAAACTGGGCAAGACCGTCGTCATCGCGACGCACGATCTGGCGTTGATCCGTGCCGCGAAGCAGCGCGTGCAGGCCCGGGTCTTGCGCATTCAGGGCGGGCAGATCATCAGCGCGGGGGCCGATTTATGAGCCTGGGCGCGGACCTTTTCGCCGTGGTGCGTGGCGATGCGCAGGCCGACAGCGTGGTGCCGCGCAGCGGGCAATCGGCGCGGCTGACGCTCGCGACCTCGGCGGCGATGGCTTTCCTCGCGGTCTTCGCGATGGCGCTTTCGATGGCCTCAGGCAGGCTCGCGGACCGCTGGTCCGACGCGCTCGCGCAATCCTCCACCATCCGCATCTCGGCCCCACCGGCGGAGTTGGAGGCCCAGACCTGGGCGGTGTTGACAGTGCTGGAGCAGACGCCCGGCATCGAAAGCGCACGCGCCCTGACCGATGAGGATCAACAGGCGCTGCTGGCGCCGTGGTTTGGCCCCGACCTGCCCCTGGACGACCTGCCCATTCCCCGCCTGATCGAGATTACCGAGACGGAAGAAGGGTATGACGCCGACGGCCTGCGCCAACGGCTTGTGGCCGAGGCGCCGGGTGCTGTGCTAGATGACCACGACCGTTGGCGCCGCCCCCTGGCCGATGCCGCCAGCCGCCTGCGCCTTCTAGGCGGCCTGGCCCTGGTGCTGATCCTGGGCGCCACGGCCGCCATGGTCACCCTCGCCGCCCAAGCCGCCCTTTCCGCGAATGAACAGGTGATCCGCGTGCTCCGCCTGGTGGGCGCGCGCGACAGCTACATCGCCCATGCCTTCGTGCGGCGCTTCACCGTGCGCGCGTTGACCGGGGCCGCCGTGGGCACCGCTGTGGGGGTGCTGGCCGTGATGATCTTGCCCTCCGCCCAGGACACGGCGGCCATTTTGACGGGCCTCAGTTTTTCAGGCACGGGCTGGTTTTGGCCGCTTCTGATCCCACTGCTGGCTGCTGCGACGGCCTTCTTTGCCACGCGCTTCGCCGCGTTCCGCACTTTGCGAGGCCTCCAATAATGCAAACTCTCCGTTCGTTCGTTCACATCGTGCAGATGTATCTGGCAATGCCGGTCCTCGGGCTTTTCTTCTTCCCCTATGCGATCTTCAGCTCTCGCGGGGCGCATCTGGCATGCCATACGTATAGCCGATGGGTGTTCTGGACGCTTGACTGGATGGTCGGCCTGAAGATCGAAGTGCGCGGCACGCCGCCCACCGACGAGGTCATGATCGCCGCCAAACACCAAAGCTTTCTGGACGTGATGGCCATCTACCACGCCGTCCCGCGCGGCAAATTCATCATGAAGCGCGAGTTGATGTTCGCCCCTGTCATTGGCCAATATGGGCTGCGCATCGGCTGCGTGCCGGTGAACCGGGGCAAACGCGGCGCTGCGATCAAGAAGATGCTGGAGGATGTCCGGTCGGGCCGGCAACAGGGCGGTCAGTTGATCATCTACCCCCAGGGCACCCGCATCGCGCCCGGGGTTTCGGCCCCCTACAAGGCGGGCACGGGCGCGCTTTATGCGCAAATGGACCAGCCCTGCGTGCCCGTTGCCACCAACATCGGGGTGTTCTGGCCGAAGAAGGGCATCACCCGGAAGCGCGGCACTGCCGTGGTCGAATTTCTGCCTCGGATCGAGCCGGGGATGGAGCCAAAACCCTTCATGGAGCGGCTGGAGCACGAGATTGAGAGTGCGAGCAACGCCTTGTTGGATGAGGCCGGATTTGTGAGGGACGCGCCATGAAAACCATCACCGACACTGCCACGCTGGAGGCGCTTTACGGTGCTGCGGTTCCGACGTCTTTGCAAAAGGTGATGCCCCATCTTACGCCGCTTTACCGGCAATGGATCGGCGCGGCGCGCTTTGTGGTGCTCAGCACCGTTGGCCCCGAGGGGACCGATGCGAGCCCGCGCGGCGATGACGGCCCGGTGGTGCGGATCGTCGATGATCGCACGCTGATGATGCCGGACTGGCGCGGCAACAACCGCATCGACAGTCTGCGCAATATCGTCCGCGACGGGCGCGTTTCGCTGATGTTCATGGTGCCCGGCTCGGGCAATGTGGTGCGGATCAACGGGACGGCTGTGCTGACCGATGAGCCGAGCGTGACGGAAACGTTTGAACAGCGCGGCAAACATCCGAAATCGGTGATCGTTGTGACCACCGGCGAGGTTTACTTTCAATGCGCCAAGGCGATCATGCGCTCGGGCATTTGGGGCCGGGACGATGCCGAGGGCTTGCCGAAAGCCGGTGATTTCATCACCGACGCGGACCCGACGTTTGACGGCAAGACCTATGACGCCGAGTATCCCGTGAAGGCGCCGGAGCGGATGTGGTGAGGGCGCTTGGCTACCTCCTGTTCCTCCTCGGCCTATTGCTAGGCCTCCTCGCAGCTTTCGTTTTCTCCGCCGCCTGGGGCGATTTCGGGGCCCGGGGTTGCCCGGGACCGGCGCAATGCTCGGACGCGATCAGCGTGATGGTGCTGACCGGCTGCGCCATCGTGGCAAGCCTGGTGATGATGTTTGCGGGCGTGGTGTTTGTGCGCCGCTAGACGGCGATATGCGAGACGGAGACATCCGCCGCAAAGTCGCGCCCGTAGGCGACAATGCCGATGGAGCGCACGTCTTCTGCCCGTAGCTGTGCCGGCAAGGGATCACGCGACGGGTTGAACGCGCTCAGCGGCAGGGTGACATCGGCCCAATCCGCGTTTGCGTCAAAACCTGCGCGATACGATAGCCAGGGACGGGTGCTGTGAATGCTGCGAAGGAACACGAAGTAGCCCGCCCCATTGCCGCGCACCCGCAGGCGGACGGCGTCCGCTGTGAGGCCAGTCGGCAGGTCCGTGCGCACCTGGATAAAGCCGCCGTTGTTGGCGGTGGTCACCGTGCCTTGCAGGCGGAGGATCCCATCCTCAACCCAACCGCGTCCTTCGCTGACACCGCCCATGACCGTGTCGGCAGCGTAGCGCCAGCTGAAATCAGAGATCGGACGCATGGGGGACGCTTTCGCAAAGTTCGCAAGAAAAGGTGTCACGCACAGGCCAAGGGTGGCCTGCCGTCGGCTGATCACGCGGCGAGGCCTTTGGCGCCGAGATCGAGGAACTTCTTGCGGCGCCCGGCAATCAGCGTCGCGCGGTCGGCGTCGCCAAAGCCTGCCAGCATCGAGGCGATCGCCTTGCCAACACTGTCAATCGCCGCCTTTTTGTCGCGCTGTGCACCGCCGAGGGGCTCGTTAATGACCAAGTCGCAGACCCCCAGTTTGTGCAGATCCTGCGCTGTCAGGCGCAGGGCTTCGGCGGCTTCACGCATCTTCTCGGCGTCTTTCCACAGGATCGAGGCGCAGCCCTCGGGGCTGATGACCGAATAGACTGAGTGTTCCAGCATCGCGAGCCTGTCTGCCGTGGCAAAGGCCACCGCGCCGCCCGAGCCGCCCTCGCCGATGATGACCGAGATCAGCGGCACGCCGATCTGCAGGCATTTCTCGGTGGAGCGGGCAATCGCCTCGGACTGGCCGCGTTCTTCCGCGCCCTTGCCGGGGTAGGCGCCCGGCGTGTCGACCAGCGTGATCACCGGCAGGTTGAAGCGGTCGGCCAGGTCCATCAGCCGCACGGCTTTGCGGTAGCCTTCGGGACGGGCCATGCCGAAATTGCGTTCGATCCGGGTCTTGGTGTCAAAGCCCTTCTCGTGGCCGATCACGACCACGGGGGTGTCATTGAACCGGGCCAGGCCGCCCATGACGGCGTGGTCGTCTGCGAAGTTACGGTCCCCTGCCAAGGGCGTGTATTCGGTGAACAACGCCTCGATATAGTCCTTGCAATGGGGACGCTCAGCGTGGCGGGCGACCTGGCATTTGCGCCAGGGGGTCAGGTCTGAATACAGATCGCGCAACAGATCCGCCGCTTTCTTGTCGAGCGCGGTTGCCTGGTCTTCGACATCCATCCCCTCTTCCCGACGCGCCATGGCGCGCAGCTCTTCGGCTTTGCCTTCAATTTCGGCGAGGGGCTTTTCGAAGTCGAGGTAGTTCATTGCGCGTCATTCTCCATCGTGGACGGACGCATGGTATATGACGGCGCGGCGCGTAAGTTGCAACGCAGCAGATCAAATGGCCCTAGGTCTTGCCCCGTTCGATAAGGAAATCGGCCTTGGCGAACAGGACATCATGCTGTTCCGGGTCAAAGATCTGCGACCGACGCGTATGTCGGATGTCTGACTTGTTGCTCAACACGCCTTGGGGGCCATTCTGCTGGTGCGCCCAATCGGAACTGGGCATTGCGGCGGCTGTTTCCGCGATACGCAGGAAATCCTTGGGTTCGGGCGTTTCCAGCACACTGAACTGCATCGTGGCACTGGTGCCCTCGTCGCGGCACCTTGCTTGAAGGCCCAGGCGAAGATGGGATTTGACCCGGCTAATCGTATCAACCTCAAAGGTGGTTAGGGGCACAAGAATCGAGCCGTCGGTTGCCATGCCAGCGAAGTCAGAATGCTCCACATGTTGGGCCAGGAAAGGGCCGTTGAGCACCGTTCTGCCCCCAAACCCGAAGACACGCTCCAGTGATTGCCAAACGCTGGCGTTCATCGAAATCCTTAGAAACCCCGAGAAGGTTCCGTAGGGCTGTGCCGCATAGGCGTTCGTGACGTCCCGCACGAAGGCGGCGCCCGTCAGCAGACCCGATTCCGGGTCCCGCGTCATCGCCGCAGCCATTCGGTGTTCCTTTTGGATGCGGCGGTTCTCTCGCTCCAGCACCGAACCGACCAGTGGGACGGCCAAGAGGTTCAGCAAGAACAGGGGCAGCGCGGCGGTGGAGAAGAACCAAGCGGACATCTCTGGGGGCAGAATAAAGCCCGCCAGCAAATGCACCGACATCGCAAGGCCCAACAAAAGCAGCATCGTGAAGCTGCGCTCGCCAAGGCGCACCACATGGCGTTCCCACAGCAGGCCAGCAGTGCCTGCCAGGACCATTCCCAGGATACCCGCTTCGACACCGGTGCCACCCAGGGCCAACCGAGCACCCGCTGCCATCACAAGACAGGGCAGAAGCCCGCGCCATCCCAGGAATGCACCCGCAAGGGCAATGGGGATATTGCGCAGGTCAATCAACAAGCCGTCAAAGGGTTCAATCGGGCGGTACATCTGCACGAGGGCGATGAGGCCAAACAGGACGCCCAAGGCAAAGGGCGCCATGGCTTTACCCGAGAAGCGCCTGCGGACGCTGCCGTAAGCCTCCCCCAGAAGGGCGGAAACGGCGATAGCGACGATCACGTCGACAACAATTGCAATACTCATACTCTCCACCCTTACAAACTATGCTCGGGGGAAATGTATACAGGTACACTTTCGAAGGTCTTAACGGGTCAGATTAACCCGCGATCATTTTAGCTTGTTTGACGATGACTTCGGCCTGCTTGATCGAAGCGATGTCCACCAGACGACCCTTATAGACAGTCGCTCCGGCCCCGTCGGCTTTGGCCTTCTCCATGGCGGCCAAAATCTCTTCCGCCTCGGCCACAGCATCCTCGGAAGGTGTGAAGACTTCGTTAGCAACGGCAATTTGCTTGGGGTGAATCGCCCATTTGCCGACCATTCCCAAGGTCGCGGAACGGCGTGCCTGGGCGCGGTAGCCCTCATCGTCCGAGAAATCGCCGAACGGGCCATCAACAGGCAGCACGCCGTGGGTGCGACAGGCCGCAACAATCGCCGTCTGTGCCCAATGCCACGGGTCGGACCAATGCTTCTGCCCCTCGTGCAACATGTAGTAGTTCTCTTGCGTGCCGCCGATGCCCGTCGTCTGCATCCCCATGGAAGCAGCGAAATCCGCGGCCCCCAGGCTCATCGCCTGCATCCGGGGCGAGGCGGCGGCGATCTCTTCTACATGGGCGATACCGGCCGCACTTTCGATGATGACCTCAAAGCCAATCGGCTTGCTCCGACCCGTGGCCGCCTCGATCGCTGTTACCAGCGCATCGACCGCGTAGATGTCCGCCGCGCAGCCGACCTTGGGGATCATGATGATATCCAGGCGCGGCGTATCCGCCTCCAGCAGATCCACCACATCGCGGTACCAATAGGGGGTGTCGAGGCCGTTGATCCGCACCGAAAGGGTCTTGGTGCCCCAATCCACATCCTTGATTGCATTGATGATATTGGCGCGGGCGGCAGCCTTGTCATCGGGCGCGACGCTGTCTTCGAGGTCCAGATTGATCACATCCGCTGCCGAGGCTGCCATCTTCTCAAACAGTTTCGGGTTCGAGCCGGGGCCAAACAGCTGACAACGGTTGGGGCGGGCGATGGGGGTGGGCTGGATGCGGAAGCTCATGGGGACCTCACGAAAGGAAATTGCGTAGCGCTTTGCGTGAGGGGTAATTTATTGCGCAGCTAGACGCAAGATGCCGCAGCGCAGAATATGCTTAGCGCCGCCGCCAGGGCCGGTCCTGCGTGTCACGCCCGCGCCGCTTGGAGGCGTACTCCGTGGGGATCAGGATCAGCGCGGCGGCGGAGCCGACGATGGCATCGAGCCCCGGCGACCCGAGGGTCAGACCAAAGAGCGAGCGGATGAAGAATAGCACGAGTACTGCGCCCCACGCGATGAAGATCGAGGGCAAAATGCCGTTGTGGGTCCACCCGAATTTCTCGAACAGGAACCCTACGACGCCCGCGATCATCAGGGACCCGAAGAATGAAAACAGGATCATGCGCGTTCTCCAACAATCCGGGCTGGCGCCCGGTCTACCCCAATACGGCGCCGGGCGCGAGGCGCGCGCCCAAAAGCCAGTCCTTCGTGTCCATCGCGCCCTTGCCCTCGGGCTGGACGCGCGTGATCTCTATGGCTCCGTCGCCACAGGCGACCGTCAGCCCCTTTAGCACCTCACCCGGCGCGCCTTGCCTCTCCGCCAGACGACTTTGCAGCAGCTTCAACCGCTTGCCGCCCACCGTGGTCCAGGCGCCGGGAAAGGGCGAGAGGCCCAAGATCTGACTGTTGATATGGGGGGCGGGGGCGGTCCAATCCACCTTTGCCTCGGATTTATCGATCTTTGTGGCATAGGTGACACCGTCCTCGGGCTGTGCCTCGGGTGTCAGATCGTCGATTTGCGCCAGTGCATCGACAATCGCCTCGGCCCCAAGGGCCGCGAGCTTGTCGTGCAAAACGCCGGTCGTCTCTTCCGGGCCAATGGCGGTTTCCCGGCGCAGCAGGACCGGGCCGGTGTCGAGGCCCGCTTCCATCTGCATGATGCAGACGCCCGTCATCCCATCCCCTGCCATAATCGCGCGGTGAATGGGCGCCGCGCCGCGCCACCGCGGCAGAAGCGAGGCGTGGATGTTGAGACAGCCGCGTTTGGGCGCATCCAGCACCGCTTGCGGCAGGATCAGACCGTACGCCACGACAACGGCGATATCGGCATTGAGGGCGGCGAAGTCTGCTTGCTCATCCGCGCCCTTGAGGGACACGGGATGGCGGATGGGGAGACCAAGCGCCTCGGACCGGGCCTGCACGGGGCTGGGGCGGTCCTTCTTGCCGCGCCCAGCGGGGCGGGGGGGCTGCGAATAGACCGCCGCGATGTCGTGGCCAGCCTCCACCAACGCGTCGAGCACCGGGACAGAGAAATCGGGCGTTCCCATGAAGACGATCCGCATCACCCGCCCCTTTTCGATTTCTTCACCAACATCTCTCGTTTCACGCGGCTCAGATGGTCAATGTGCATCTTGCCGTTCAGATGATCGATCTGGTGCTGGACGGAGGTGGCCCAGAGGTCCACGAACTCTTGCCGCACACGCATACCGAGGTGGTCCGTGAACGCCACGACGACCCGCGCGGGGCGCGTGATCTTGGCGCGGACATGGGGAAGGTTGGGGGACCCCTCGGGGTGCGTATTCAGCTCCTCCGAGGCGCTGACAAGTTCCGGGTCCGCCATGCGGATCGCCTGGCCGCGCGTGGTGCTGGCATCCACCACGGCAAGGCGCAGCATCACGCCGATCTGCGGCGCGGCGAGGCCGACGCCGGGTGCCAGAACGGACATCGCTTCCATCGTGTCGATCATGTCCTGCCAGATCGCGTGATGTTCCTCGGTAATTTTGCCAACCGGCTCGGCTGGCGTGCGCAGGCGCTTGTCGGGATAGGAAAGGAACGGCCTAACGGGCATAGGCGGCCTCCAATTCGGCACGGTCGTCAGGGGATTGGTGATCGAAGATCACCCGGCCATCCAGGTGGTCCAGCTCGTGCTGGATGCAGCGCGCGAGGATGCCGGTGAATGCTTCCTCAAGCAGCCCGTTAGGACCGTCCCAAGACAGCGTGACGCCCTCCGGGCGGGTGACGGTCATCGGCAGATCGGGGATGGAAAGGCACCCCTCCTCCATGCTGCGCATGTCCTCGCAGCGGCTCTGAAGCGCCGGGTTCACGAACACGCGCGGGTCGCGCGGGCCTTCTTTCCAGCTGACATCCACCACGAAGATCCGGCGCAACACACCGATCTGGGGCGCGGCGAGGCCACGCCCGTTGGCCGCGTACATCGTGTCGAATAGGTCATCGATCAACTGCGCATCCGGTGCCTCAACCGGCGCGCAGACCTCCGACAACCGAGGGTCCGGCCACAGCAGGACGTCCCGAACGCTCACGCATTGCCCCCGGCGCGCTCACGCGCGAGGTCGCGCTTCAGTTTCACCATCTTGCGGGTAATCAACTGCCGTTTCAGCCCGCTGAGGTAATCGATGAACAGCTTCCCCTCCAGGTGGTCGATCTCGTGCTGCACGCAGGTCGCCCAGAGGCCGTCGAAGGTCTCTTCCTGCTCGGCACCGTTCAGGTCCATCCAGCGGACGGTCACGACCTCGGGCCGGGTGACGTCGGCGAAGATATCGGGGATCGACAGACACCCCTCATCATAGGTGTTCAGCTCATCCGAGGACGCGATCACCTCCGGATTGAGCATCGCCAGCGGGCGCGGCGTGTCTTCGTCGCCTTTTATGCAATCAAGCACGATCAACCGCGACAAGACCCCGACCTGCGGCGCCGCAAGGCCAATGCCCGGCGCCTCATACATGGTCGAGAGCATCTTGTCGGCCAGGGTCCGCAACTCGTCAGTTACATCCGCCACGGGGGCGGCCACCTTTTTCAACAGCGGGTCGGGATGGAGGAGGATCGGGAGTTTCATGGCAAACCAGATAGGTGATCTTGCGGGCCTCCGCAACAAATCCGCAAAAGTAACCTTGACGTTACATTTTGTGCCGCCTATCTGACAAGGGCAAGTCACCCTAAGGTTACATACCGCAAACGAAAGGACCGCATCATGACTTCCAACCCCGTAAGCCGCGTCCGCACCTGGGGCAGCGTTGCCATAATTGGCGTGACATTCCTCGCGATTGCTGTCTTGAGCCTGACGGACGCCGCCGCTGCGCCCTGGGTTTCGGCCATCGTGATCACAGCGTTGGGTTTTGCTTTGGCCTCCTACCTTGTGAACCGGCGCTACCCCGATGCCTCGGACCAGGCCTGGGACGAGATGAACCAGATTGCCCATCGCGACAGCCTGGCGTTCGGGTACTGGGCCGCCCTTGCCGTCTTCGTCGCGCTTTTTGCGGCCGTCTACCTGGCCGACCTCGATCCGGCGGTTGCCTTCTTCTGGATGGGCCCGGTGCTTGGCCTGGCACCGGCGATCCATTTCCTCAGCTCCGTGGCGCGGGGACGCGCGGAATGAGCGACGCGCTGATCGTGAACCTCAAGGCGTATCGCACCGCCGCCGGACTTACGCAAATGGCCCTGGCGGAGGCAATCGGCGTGTCGCGCAAAACGATCAACACCATCGAAAACGGTGTCTTCACGCCCTCTACCCGTTTGGCATTGGAACTGGCCGACTACCTGGAATGCTCCGTCCATGATCTCTTTGCCCTGCCTGACGGCTGAGCCCCCTTGCGGCCCCTCGGTCATCCGCTAGGGTCTGCGACGACCCGAAACAGGAGACCCCAATGTCCTTCGACGAGATCATCGACCGCCGCGGCACCCATTGTGTGAAATGGGACATGATGGAGACGCTTTACGGCGTCTCGCCCCAGGATGGCATCTCGATGTGGGTCGCGGACATGGACTTCCGCCCGCCGGAATGCGTGCAGCAAGCGGTGGCCGAAATGCACGCCCACGGTGTCTATGGCTACTTTGGCGACGACAGCAAATACCGCGCGGCGATCTGCTGGTGGATGCAGGAGCGGCATGGTTGGACGGTCGATCCGTCCCACATCTTCTCCACCCACGGCCTGGTGAACGGCACCGCCATGTGCCTGGACGCTTTCACGAGCGAGGGCGACGGCGTCGTCCTGTTCACGCCCGTGTACCATGCCTTCGCCAAGGTGATTAACGCCGCAAACCGAGACCTCTGCGAGCTGGAAATGCCCATCGTCGATGGCCGCCTGACCCTCGATTTCGACAGCTTCGACGCACAGATGAAGGGGCATGAGAAGATGCTGGTGCTGTGTTCGCCGCACAATCCCGGCGGTCGCGTCTGGACGCGAGAGGAATTGCAGGGCGTCGCGGACTTCGCGCGCAGGCATGACCTGATCCTGGTGTCGGACGAGATCCACCACGACCTGACGATGCCCGGTCAAACCCATATCCCCATGGCCCATATCGACGGCATCGAAGACCGGCTGGTGATGATGACGGCGGCAACCAAGACCTTCAACATCGCAGGCTCTCACATCGGCAACGTCATCATCGCCGATGACGCCTTGCGCGCGACGTTTGCCGGACGCATGGCCGCGCTTGGCATGTCGCCGAACTCCTTTGGGCTTTTCATGGTCACCGCCGCCTATACCCCCGCTGGCGCCGAATGGCTTGACGAGCTGCGCGAATATCTGGCCGAGAACGCCCGCATCTTCGACGAAGGCATCAACGCCATTCCTGGTCTGCGCTCCATGGCGCTCGAGTCCACCTACCTGGCCTGGGTCGACTTTGACGGCACCGGGATGACAAGGGACGAGTTCACCGAGCGTGTGACCAACACCGCCAAGATCGCCGCGAACTATGGGCCGACGTTTGGCAAGGGCGGCGACAGCTTCTTGCGTTTCAACATCGCCGCCCCCCGCGCGGTGATCGAGGACGCCGTGGCCCGGATGAAAGCCGCCTTCAGCGATCTGCAATGATGCGCTCTCGCGCCAAGTAAACCGCCAGCGCCCCCACGACGATTGCCCCGCCGCCAAGCATCATCGGCGTGGGGGCCTCGCCTATGGCCAGCCAGACCCAAAGTGGGCCCAATACGGTTTCCAACAGCAGCAAAAGGCTCACATTAGCCGCCGCCGTGTGCCGGGACGCCAACGACAGGCAATAGAAACTGACGGGCAGCACCACGGCACCGGTCAGAAGGATCGGCCATAAAACGGCCTCTGCCGCCATTTGATCAGGCCCTGTCAGCACGATCCCGACCAAACCCGCCCCAAGCGCGCCGAGGCCCACGGTCGGCAAGATCGGCACATCGCCGAGCCACCGGATCAGCACGAACGATAGCGCCAGGCAAACCGCCACCCCCAACCCGTAAAGCGCGCCGATCAAAGCGCTCACGTCCAGACCGCCCTCGCCCTTCCTGAAGACCGCAATGGTGATCCCGACCATCACGCACCCAATCGTTACCCAGGTCGCCTTTCCGGTGGCTTCCCCCATCACCCACCATGAGAAAACCGCCGCGAAGATCGGCACCGTGGCGACACCCAACAACACGACTGTCACCGGCGCGCCCACGATCCCGAAGGTGAATAACGTTCCGTTAACCCCCTGGCAGAGCGCGATGGCAAGGCCGCCGCCCGAAAAGATCCACGCCAGATCGGCGCGCCAGTGTCCCACGCGGCTAATGGCCCAGGCGCCGATCAACACCAGTCCCATCAACGTGGACCGCCAGCCCAACATCTGCACGCCATCCATGCCCGAGAGCCGCATCAACATCGCGTCGGGCGTCAGCACCAAGGTGCCAAAAGCCGCCAGGAAAAGGCCAAACCCCGCGCCCTTTGCGGTCATCAATCAAGCCCCGCGATCAACGCGGCCTCATGGCCGAGCCCCAGGATCCACCCCTCTTCCCGGTCCCCCTCCTGCAACATCGCCGCCAGATGCGCGGGCGCCAGCGAGGCAAACGCTTTCGCCACGAGGCGCACTTGGACCGCGTCCAAAATCTCTCCGTCCTGCACCCGCATCTTCACGGCCGCGTCAATCAAGCCCGGGTAGATTTCCGCCAATACAATCGGGGTGTCGCACGCCTCGAACGGGCTGACAGACACGTCCTTCCCGTACCGCTGCCGCAGGCCCTGCACATAGGGCAACCCCATCAATACCTGAGATCCGACTGATCCTGTCGTGAACAGCTTCCAGCACGGTTGTGCCCGCGGCAAAAGCCGCTCCACCTCCCGCCGTTCCTCCATGCCATGTCCATACCGGACGGAGCCTTTGGCCGGCAGCAACTCCGACGCCTTACCCGCCGGACAGCCCCAGAACGGCCCGACCCCGGGGAACATACCGTTCAACCGCGTTGCGACCTCCCAGCGGTTGTTGCGGTTGCGCGCGTCATCCTCGATCTCCACTGCCATCCATTCCCACAGACCCAACGGATCGTCGGAGCCGGTGACAACCTTGGCAAAGCCCTTGGGATATCCGAACGGGAAGTCGAACCCCACCAGCACGCGCCGCCGGCCCCGCAGTTCTCCATCCAACAGCCCGGTCAGATACCGCATCGCCGCATGGCGCGTCCTTTGATAGCTGACCGTTTCCCGCCCGTTGCGGGACACGCCCACGAAGATCGCATCCTTGGTTGGCCTGGCGGGCGACGGCGCAGAACGCGCGGACCAATCCACCATCACGATGGTGTCGAAGCCGCTCATAGGCGCGCCTCTGCCACGGCCAAATCCTCTGGCGTGTTCACGTTGAAGAACGCGCCTGCGTCTTCAAAATGGGCCGTTTGCACGCCCATGGCCCCGGCCCATGCCGTCACTTTGCGGGTGCCATCTGCCAAGGCCGCTCGCAATTCCGTGGCAAGGCCCACGTCCCAGAGCGCGGTCGTCCCGTGCAAACCGTCCGCCGTTGCGGCCACCACGATCCGGCCCTCCACCGCTGCCAATCGCGCCACGAGATCCATGGGCAGGAAGGGCGTGTCCACGGCCACGGTCAGCACCCGCGCAGCACCCGCGCCCTCTGCCCAGACCATCGCCGCCAGCACGCCCCCCAAGGGGCCCAGGCCCGGCACCTCATCGGCGACCCTGGGCAATGCGCCGAAGCTCTCCCCGGCGTTCATCGACACAAGGCCCACCTGCGGCTCCAGACGCGCCAGGACATGCCGCCACAGCGGCTTGCCCGCCAGCAGGACCTTCGCCTTGTCGCCGCCGATCCGGCGCCCATGGCCGCCGGCCAGGATCACCGCCGGGATATCTCGTTCAGCCAATTGCATCCCCCCGCGTCCGCCTCTAACGATATCGCATCTCAACCGATACTGACCCACCATGACACCCGAGACCACCTCTAGAGGCGCCTTCTGGCGCGGCGCGCGGGACTGCGGCCCGTTCCTGTTTGTCGCAGGACCCTTTGGCATGCTCTTCGGGGTCGTGGGAACCGAGGCCGGGCTGAACATCGCCCAAGTCATGGGGTTTTCGGTGGTGATCATCGCGGGCGCCTCGCAATTCGCGGCGCTGCAACTGATGCTTGAAGAAGCGCCGACGATCATCGTGCTTCTGTCGGCCATTGCGGTGAACCTGCGCATGGCGATGTATTCCGCCTCCCTCGCGCCGCATCTGGGGCCCGCACCGCTCTGGAAACGGGCGTTGATCGGCTACATGAATGTCGACCAGACCTACGCCGTCTCGGTCCTCAAATATGAGGCCGAGCCGCAGATGACCCTGGCCCAGAAGCTGGGGTATTTCTTTGGCACCTGCCTGCCGATCATTCCGATTTGGGTGATCGCCACCTATATCGGCGCGCTGCTTGGCAGTGCGATCCCAACCGAATGGGGCCTGGAGTTCGCGGTTCCCGTCACCTTCATCGCCATGGTCGCCCCCGCCCTGCGCACCCCTGCGCATATCCTCGCGGCGCTGGCCTCGATCATTCTGGCGCTCTTGTTTGCCGGTCTTCCCTACAACCTCGGCCTTCTTCCCGCTGGCATTGGCGCGATGATGGTCGGCGCGGAAGCGGAACGACGGATGGGCGCAAGATGACATCCGTGGCCGAGATCTGGAGCACCGCAGAGATCTGGTTCATCATCGCCACTCTTGGGGTGGCGACCTACATCATCCGCTTCTCTTTCCTTGGCCTGATCGGGGACCGAGAGCTGCCGGAATGGCTTTTGCGCCACCTTCGCTACACGCCCGTGGCGATCCTTCCGGCCTTGGTCACGCCCCTTGTGGTCTGGCCCACAACGACGGGTGGGGCGCTTAGCCCGCCGCACCTGGCAGGCGCGATCTTCGCGGTCAGCATTGGCTATTGGCGCAAAAGCCCGATCTGGGCGGTCGTCGCAGGCATGGGCGCGTTTTTGGTGGTCCGCGCGGTCATGTAAGTCGCGAGCCAAGGCCCGGTCCACGCTTTTTCCCTAAACGGGCAAAGCCGTCGTCTTGAACACTGTCTTCAGCGCGAAACTGGACTGTATTTGCGCCACGCCGGGCAGCCGCGCCAAATGCTGGCGGTGGATCCTTGCGAAATCCTCAGAATCGCGCGCCACAACCTTCAGCAGGTAATCTGCCGAGCCTGCCATCAGGTGACACTCCAACACGTCTTCCACCCGCGCGACGGCCTTTTCGAACGCCTCAAACGTTTCCTCCGACTGGCCTTGCAACTTGATCTCTACGAAGACCGTCGTCACCCGGCCCACCGCGCGCGGGTGCAGCAACGCCACGTAGTCGCGGATCACGCCCGAGCCTTCCAGCCGTTGCACCCGCCTGTGGCAGGCCGAGGGCGAGAGGTTCACCCGCTCCGACAGCTCCGCGTGGGTCATCCGCCCTTGCCGCTGCAATGCCCGCAAGATCGCGACATCCATTGCATCCAGCTCAACCTCTTTGGTGATTTCTCGCGCCATTACGCCACTCCACACGATTTCTTCGCGTGTTATCGCTCACATCCGGGCAAAGTATCAAAGCAATTCCGCCAGCGCAGGCGTATTCCCCATTCAAACGGCTTTTTTTCGGGAGGAACAGCTCATGCATATCGGATGCCCCACAGAGATCAAACCACAGGAATTCCGCGTCGGGATCACCCCTGCCGCCGCGCGCGAGGCCGTGGTTCACGGCCACGCCGTCACGATGCAGGCAGGCGCTGGCATGGGCGCGGGTTTCACGGATGAGGATTACATCGCCGCCGGTGCGCAGATCGCCGCGACGGCAGAGGAGATCTTCGCAAACGCCGAGATGATCGTGAAGGTGAAAGAGCCCCAGGCCGTCGAGCGTGCCATGCTGCGCGAGGGCCAAATCCTGTTCACCTACCTGCACCTCGCCCCCGACCGCCCGCAAACCGATGACCTGCTGAAAAGCGGCGTCACGGCGATTGCTTATGAGACCGTCACCGACCGCTCCGGCGGTCTGCCCCTGCTGGCGCCGATGTCCGAGGTTGCCGGGCGCCTCGCGCCTCAGGTCGGCTCCTGGGCGCTGCAAAAGGCCAATGGCGGGCGTGGCGTGTTGATGGGCGGTGTGCCGGGTGTTGGCCCGGCGGAAGTGCTGGTGATCGGTGGCGGTGTCGTCGGCACGCAAGCCGCCCGTGTGGCCGCGGGCATGGGCGCGGATGTGACCATCCTCGACCGCTCGCTTCCCCGCCTACGCTACCTCGATGACGCCTACCGTGGCGCGTTCAAGACCCGCTACGCCTCTGCGGATGCGACCGCGCAACTGATCACCACCGCCGATATGGTCATCGGCGCGGTCCTGATCCCCGGCGCCGCTGCGCCCAAGCTGGTCAGCAAGGCGCAGCTTTCCACCATGAAGCCGGGCAGCGTCATCGTCGATGTCGCCATCGATCAGGGCGGGTGCTTCGAGACGTCGAAGGCCACCACCCACCAGGACCCGATCTATGAGGTCGACGGTGTCGTCCACTACTGCGTCGCCAACATGCCCGGTGCCGTGGCGCGCACGTCTACCCTGGCGCTTGGCAATGCGACGATGCCCTTCATGCTGGCCTTGGCCGACAAGGGCTGGAGACAGGCCTGCGCCGATGATCCGCATTTGCTGGAGGGGCTGAACACCCACGAAGGCAAGCTGACCAACTATGCCGTTGGTGTGGCCCTGGGGATGGACGTGTTATCGCCGTCCCTCGCCATCAAAGCCTGAAGGACGCTCTAGCCCCCTTTGCGACCAAAGGGGGCTGCTTCGCCAAGCGCGCTATGCTCCGTGCTGATCCACGCCGGTCAGCACATCGATCCGCGTCAATGTGTTGTGCCCCGCGATCCCGTCGACGGGCAGACCATGTTCGGACTGGAACTGTTTCACCATCCGCTGCGTGGCGGGGCCAAAATCTCCGTCGATAACCAGATGATACCCCAGCCCCCGCAACTTCCGCTGTAGGTCCGCGACGGCCTGCCCGCGCATTCCCGCCCGCAAGTTGCTGTCCGGGATCGTGGCAGACGCCTGGCCCGAGTGGCGCTTGTACGCCGACGCCATCCGGCTGGCGTAATAGTCCACCTGCCCCGGCCCATTGTAGGCCCGTGCAAATCCGCGCCAATCGTGGGACGACAGCTCATCCACGAGGCCGCGCTTTTCAATGAACTTGAGCATGACCTCCAATTGCCCCGCCAGCCCCGACATCGCCTTCTCGGCCAAGGTCTTCGGGTCCGCGTAGCCCAACCATTCGGCGTTCGAGCCCAGCACTTGCCCCACGCCCCAGGAACAGGCCGAATACGCCGCCTGCTCATTGATCGTCGCCGCGCGTTTCAACTGGTTGTAGCGGGCGGACTGGCTGACCGCATAGGGGATCGCCCCCCACTTCTTTGCGGCAAGGTTCCGGTTCACCGCCTCGGTCCGTTCCTTGTCGGTCAATCCGGGGTAGCGGTAGAAAATGTGGTATTCATACAGGATCAGCGGCATTGGTTTCCCGTCGATGGTCGTGAACGCCTTTCCCGCGCTTTCGACCTCCACCACCGCCTTCAAGGCGTCGGCCTCGATCCCGTTGGCCTGGGCAACAGCTTCAATTCCATCCAAGACTTCTTGAGAAAACGCCATGATCTACTCCCATAAATAATGCCCATCAGGACAGTACATTTACCGAGTCGAAGCAAGCGCCGCGCGCCTGACGGACCTGCGGGGCATGGCATAAGCGGGCAGGCGGTCCGCGCCGCACCCTCACAGGTTTTCGGCATTTCCGGGCACGATCCGCGCCACCGTACCCCTTGGGTCACCGCTGGCGATGTCCGTGAAGGCAATCGCGCCGTCGGTCTTCGTCACGCGGGTACAGCTGTTTTGCGGGCCATTCTCCCAATCCACGCAGTAGCTCGCGCCGTCGATCGCCCATTGCCCAATCAACGTGACGCCGTTGGGCAATGCCGCAGCACTACGTCCGTCCGCACCATACCAAACCGGCGCCTCACCGCCCGGTGTATCAATGTAGACCGTGTGGCCCGTCAGCAGCACATCCAAGCCCTGCGCGTCCAAAATGGTTTCACCCGAGGCCGTACCGGCCGTGAGGGTCGAGATTAAGCTGACCATTGCAATCTTTCCTTTCATAGTATCCTCCAGACAAGAGACGTAACAGAAAGACAAGTAGGTTGACTATCTTAGATAGTCAAGCACGTTGACCACTATGCCCCGACAGCCCCCTCCCCATATTGGTGTCGCCCTCTGGACCGGGTTTCGAGCGTTCGAGCACGCGATGTTCGCGCGCGCCGCCGCGGCTGGGTTTGAGGATATCACCCAGGCCGACAGTGACGTTCTGGTCCACGTGGGACCCGAGGGCACCAATATGGCCGCCATTGCCCGCGCGCGCGGCGTCAGCAAACAGGCGATGCAAGGGGCCGTCCGCAGCCTGATCAAACGCGGCTATCTTCAGTCCATGCCTGATCCGGGTGACGCACGGGCGCAACGGCTGACCCATACGCAAAAGGGCCGCGACCTGGTCGCGACCCTTGATCTCATCAAGTCCGAGCTGCACGCCGCCGTCGAGGCGGAACTTGGACCGACGCGTCTTGAGGCTCTGCAAACGGCGCTGGAGGCAACCGCCCGCGTCTGCGCGGACCGCGCAAGCGACCCCTAGGCTTGCGCTCTAGGCCTGCGCCTTAAGCGCGTCACGGATCTCGGCCAGAAGCTCTTCCGCCGTGGGGCCCTTGGGCTCTTCCGGGGCGGCTTCCTCTTCCGGCTTCTCGGCTGCCGCTTTCAAGCGGTTGACCATCTTGACCAGAAGGAACACCACGAAAGCCACGATCAGGAAGTTGATCACCGCCATGATGAACTTGCCGATGGCAAAGACCGCCACGCCCGCCTCTGTGCAGGCATCGACCGAGGCGCATTCCGCATCGCCCAGGATGTAGAACCAGCCCGAGAAATCGATCCCGCCGGTAAACAGCGCGATAATCGGGTTGATCAGATCGCCCACCAATGAGGTGACGATTGCCGTAAACGCCGCGCCGATAATGATACCGACGGCCATGTCCATCACATTGCCCTTGGCAATGAACTCCTTGAATTCGTTAATCATGTGGGTGTCCCAATCTATCTTGTTCCTGTTCGCAAGGGATATCTTTCGTGCGCTCGCGCACATGTATCCCTCTCGCGCCGTTAACCTTGCTGGGGTGGCATCGGCAAACAAGGGGACATATCTGCGCATCAACGCAAAACTGGATAGGACAAGCCCATGACCGCCGTCACCGATCACCCCATCAACACCCGTTGGCCCGCCAAGGACCCCTCGGTCCTGCAACTCTATTCCTTCCCCACGCCCAACGGCGTGAAGGTCTCGATCGCGCTGGAGGAAATGGGCATCCCCTACGAGGCGCACCGCGTCACGCTGTCCGATGCCGACGTGAAAAGTGACGCTTTCCTGGCCCTGAACCCCAACAACAAGATCCCCGCCATCATTGACCCCAACGGGCCAGACGGCGAGGCGATTGACCTCTGGGAATCCGGGGCGATCCTGATTTACCTGGCCGAGAAAACCGGCAAGCTGATCGGCACCACGCCGGCGCAGAAGTACGAGATCATCAAGTGGGTGATGTTCCAGATGGGCGGCCTTGGCCCGATGTTCGGACAACTCGGCTATTTCTCGAAGTTCGCCGGCGCCGAGATCGAAGACCCCCGCCCCCGCGAGCGGTTCCTGAATGAGGCCAAGCGCATCCTCGCCGTGGTCGAAAAGCAGATAGACGGGCGCGAATGGATCGCAGGCGATTACTCCATCGCCGACATCGCCATCGCCCCCTGGCTCGCCGCGCTGGACTTCTACGGCGTGAAAGAGGCGGTCGGCTGGGATGATTTGACCCATGTGCCCGCTTACCTCGACCGTTTCCTGGCCCGGGAGGCCGTCAAGATCGGCCGCAACACACCCCCGCGCGAGGGCTAAGGCGTAGGGCGGGGTTCACCCCGCCGCACCCACCTCATCCGGACCAAAAAAAGAGCGCGTCAGTCCCCCGGCGCGCTCTTTTGTTTGCGGTGCCTGACGTTCAGCCAGGCAGCGCCCCCGTCAGCACGTATCGCAGGATCTGCACAACCTGCTCCGGCTCCTCCGCGGCGGCCAGCGCCGCGCCGTGAACCTCCTTCAGCGCGTGCTGATGCTCGGGCATCGACAGAACGATCAGCGGCTTGCCAAGGGCCGCCGCCATGCCTGCGTCAAACGCGGCATTCCACTGCTTGTACTTCTCACCGAAACGCACAACCACAACGTCCGCGTTTTCAATGCCGTGGCGGGTGCGGATGGCGTTCACCTTGGCACCCTTATGGTCGTGCCAGAACTTGTTTGGCTCCTCCCCGAGGATCGCCACACCACAATCATCACTGGCCGCGTGGTCCGTCACCGGACTGCTGAACGTCACGTCCAGCCCGTCCGAGCCGTCGATGATCCGCTCGCGCCAATCCGTGTGAATCTCGCCCGACAGGTAAATCTTAAGTGCCACGCCTCGCTCCCTTCATCTTGCCAAAACAACTCATCCAACGCCCAGACCTTCTCCGGCCCAAGCGGTCTTCGCGCCAACGCTGCCCCGCGCGCCGCAGACTTTTTCAAAAGTCTGCCCCCGGCGACCCTGCGTTGCCCCCGTCAGGGGGCACAAGCGGGGCGCAATCCCTCCTAGCCGCGCAAGGTTCCACCGGTCGCCTTGCCGACCTTCTCGACAATCTTGGCGGCGACCGCATCAATCTCTTCCTCGGTCAGCGTCTTGTCCTTGGGCTGCATCCGCACCGCCACGGCAATGGATTTCATCCCCTCCCCAAGCGATCCCCCAACGAACTCGTCAAAGACACTCACATCCGAGATCAGCGCCTTATCAGCACCTGCCGCCGCATTGACGAGGTCCAAGGCTGCCACATCCGCTGCCACGACAAAGGCGAAATCCCGCTCCACCGCCTGCAGGTCAGACATCGTCACCGCACCCTTGCTGGCGCTTGTGCTGCGCGGCATCGGCACCTCTTCCGAGAAGATGGTGAAGGCCATCGCAGGCCCCTTCACATCCATCGCCGACAGGATCTTGGGGTGAATTTCCCCAAAGATCCCAAGCACCTTCTTCGGGCCAAGACAGATCATCCCATGCCGCCCCGGGTGCCACCATTCCCGCGCGCCGCGCAGGATCTGCGCCTTGGCGGGCGCGCCGATGGCGGCCAAAACCGCCTCAGCATCAGCCTTCACGTCGAAAACATCCACCGCCCGCCGGGCCCCGTGGGGATCGCGCGGGCCGGTGTGGCCAATCAACACGCCGGACGCCAACAGGTGCTGCTCTTCCGGCTCGCCGCCATGGAATGCCGCCCCCACTTCGAACAGCGCCATATCCATCATACCCCGCGCCTGATTGCGCGCAGCGGCCTGCAACAGACCGGGCAAAACCGCAGGACGCATATGCGACATCTCCGACGAAATCGGGTTCTCCAGCATCACGTCATCGGACCCGCCGCCGAACAGCTCGGCGCTAGCCTTGTCGATGAACGAATACGTCACGCATTCATTGTACCCCAGCGCCGCCATGGTCCGCCGCGCGGCGCGTTCGCGCTTTTGCATCGGCGTCAGCACGGGTGCAGGCACGCCCGGCTCTCGCGCCAGGGGCTGCGGCTCCAACTGGGACAGAGACGTCACGCGCGCCACTTCCTCCACCAGATCCGCCTCGCCCTGCACATCCCGGCGCCAGCTTGGGACCCAGACCTCCAGCGTGTCGGTCCCCGTGGCCGAGAACCCCAGCGCCGTCAAAATCCGCGCCTGCTCGTCCCGCGCCACATCCATGCCCACCAGGGACTTCACCCGATCTGGCCGCAGCGTATAATTCCGCGCCGTGTCCAAAGGCGCACCAGCCTCGACCAATTCCGAGGCCTCACCACCGCACAGGTCCAGCACCATCTGCGTCGCCGCATGCAGGCCCGGCAGCGTGTACGCTGGGTCCACCCCCCGCTCGAACCGATACCGCGCGTCGGAGTTGATCTTGAGCGCGCGGCCCGCGTAGGCAATCGCGACCGTGTCCCACCAAGCGGACTCAAGAAACACGTTCACCGTCTCCTCGGTACACCCCGTCTCCGCGCCGCCCATGACGCCCGCGATGCTCTCCGGCCCATTGTCGTCGGAAATCACCATCTGACCCGCGACGAGCGTGTAGCTCTTGTCGTCGAGCGCCATAATCTCTTCGCCCCCCGCCGCGCGATGCACACGCAGGTTGCCGCTCACCTTGTCCGCATCGAACACATGCAAAGGCCGGTTCTGGTCGAAGGTGAAATAGTTGGTGATATCCACCAGGGCCGAGATCGGCCGCAGCCCAATCGCGCGCAAACGGTCTTGCAACCACGCGGGGCTGGGGCCGTTTTTCACGCCCCGGATCAGCCGCCCAGTGAAATGCGGCGCCGTGTTCAGCGTATCCGCCTCAATGCTCACCTTGATCGGCGAGGGGAACGTGCCTTGGACTTCCGCGGGCTCATGGGCCTTCAAAGTCCCCAGGCCCTTCGCCGCCAGATCCCGCGCGATGCCGCGCACGCCAAGCGCATCCTGCCGGTTCGGCGTGATCGCAATCTCGATCACCGGGTCCACCTTGGCGGGGTCGTGCTTGGCGAGCCAGTCGACGAACCTTTGCCCGACGGTCGCGTCCTCCAGCTCGATAATCCCGTTGTGCTCGTCGCTCAACAACAGCTCCTTCTCAGAAGCCATCATGCCGAAACTCTCCACGCCACGGATCTTGCCAACGCCAATGGTGATGTCGAGGCCGGGGATATAGTCGCCCGGTTTCGCCAGCACCACGTTGATCCCCGCCCGCGCATTGGGCGCGCCGCAGATGATCTGTTGGAGGCCGTCGTCGGTCTCCACTTGACAAATGCGCAGCCGGTCGGCCTCCGGATGCTTCTCGGCGGATTGGATGTGGGCGATGGTGAAATTGGCCAGAGCCGCCGCGCGGTCCTCCACGCCTTCCACTTCCAACCCGAGGTCCGTGAGGGCATCGGTGATGGCTTGGACCGAGGCGTCCGTGTCGAGGTGATCTTTCAGCCAGGAGAGGGTGAATTTCATTGGTCTTCCTCATCATCTTCAAGATCGGACATCTGCCTAAAATGCGCAATTGCTTGAGCCAAACGCTTTTCAAAGGCTCCGAGCATCATGGCATTCGCCGTCCATGCGGTTGCGAATACACCCAACGGCAATAGCCCCAAGGAGAACCAAATAGGCGTGGCTGAACCCAAAAAAGCTGCAAAGAAGCAGGCCGCGAAAAGCCAAAAGGGCGAATATTCGCCAACCGCCACAAATGGGTGGCGAATGCCATCACCGATGAGCAGAGCCCCTTCGGCAACACGCCGTTCGTTTTCCAGTTCCGTGAGCATACCCTCAAACCCCCGCATGCACGCTTGGCATCTCCAGCGCGCTGAACCCGTAGTGGCGCAGCCACCGCAGGTCGCTCGCGAAGAAGTCGCGCAGGTCGGGGATGCCGTATTTCAGCATCGCAATCCGGTCGATGCCCATGCCAAACGCAAAGCCCTGGAACTCCGCCGGATCGATCCCCCCGGCCTCCAGCACCTTGGGGTGAACCATGCCTGAGCCCAGGATCTCCAGCCAATCGTCGCCCTCGCCGACCTTCACCGTGCCACCCTCGAACGAACACTGGATGTCGACCTCGGCGCCCGGCTCAACGAAGGGGAAGTGGGACGCGCGGAACCGCGTCTTCACCGACACCCCGAAGAAGGCGGAATAGAACTCCTCCAGCACCCATTTCAGGTTGGCCATCGACACGTCGCGGCCCAGAACCAGCCCCTCCACCTGATGGAACATCGGCGTGTGGGTCTGGTCGTAGTCGGCGCGGTAGACGCGGCCCGGCGCGATGATGCGGCAGGGCGCGCCGTGCTTTTCCATATGGCGGATCTGCACGGGGCTGGTGTGGGTGCGCAAGACGTGGGGCGGACGGTTATCGCCCTCGGCCCTATGCGTATAGAACGTGTCCATCTCCGCCCGCGCGGGGTGGTGGCCGGGGATGTTGAGCGCATCGAAGTTGTAGAAGTCCGTCTCGATCTGCGGGCCTTCGGCGACGGAGAAGCCCATATCGGCGAAGATCGCCGTGACCTCCTCCATCACCTGGCTCACCGGGTGAATGGACCCCACGCGCCGGTGCCGCGCGGGCAGCGTCACGTCGAGCCATTCGGCCTGCAAGCGCGCGTTCAAAGCGGCATCGGCCAGCCCGGCCTTCTTCGCCACAATTGCGGCGTTGACCTCATCCTTCAGGGCGTTCAGCGCGGGACCGGCCACTTGCCGTTCCTCGGGCGTCATCCTGCCAAGCTCTCGCATCTTCAGCGAGATCTCACCCTTCTTGCCCAGGGCTGCGACGCGAAACTCCTCCAGCGTGGCCTCATCCGAGGCCTCACCGATGCGGCCAATCCAGCTGCTTCGCAAGTCGTCCAAGCCGTCCATTAATCCGCGCTCCCGCCTTTGATTTCCGGGCAAATCCCTATGGGCTGGAGGGGGGGAATGCAAGCTGAGCGCCCCGAATGCCAGGGCGCCTGCCCCATTCCTGCCACATTTACAGAACGAGGATTCCGACCCGAGATTGACGTCTACGTAAGGTGTATAAACCGTTGAAAAACTTACGAAATAACGACACTTGTATCTAACCGCCGCGAAGACACAAGGCGGCATTCCTGCAACAGCTAAGTCAGCTCGTTTGGCGCAAACGTGGCAAATCATTGACTGAAATCAGGCTTGGCCTCAGATTCAGCGGCAAGTCGGGCGAAAAGCACCGGCATCTATTGGGCAGGTACACGTGAGCATGTTGGTCACTCAAAATCCGGGGTTTGCCCCCCGAAACTTGGCTCCCATTCCGGGGCAGGTCGATGCGGGACAGCATCGGCCATGGGCACATCCGTGCAGCTGGGTCGCCACATCAACACTCATCCCCCGTGTATCCGTAGAGTATCCAGGCGGCGCCATTCCCTTACGCGCACCGTCTACACAAACGGAGTTTGTTTGATGGCGATCTTTAGAAAACGCATGCAGCAAGACATGGAACAAGAAGATGCAGGCCAGCGCCTGGCCCACGCATCTCGTCGCGCAGATCATTATCGCAAGCTGGTGGCCACGCCGTCGGTCTTGCTGGCAGCGGGCCTTTTCACCGTGTCCGGGGTGGCAGGCGGATTCCTCGCGACATCGCAGTCGCCGCAGCAGGCCGTCACCGCGGTGCCAGCCGCGCCCGTCGCCGCTGTGCAGCCGGTGCTGACACCGCAGCAGGTCGCCCCGGTTCAGGAGCAGGTGGCCGAGGTGGAGGAGGTTGAGCTTCCCCCGGTCCTCGAAGCGGCCCTGGACGTGGCCGAAGTGGCCCCCGAGGAAGAAGAGCTGGTCTTCACCTCCCTCTCCGTCGATGCCGCCACAGGCCGGGAAGAGCGCCGCGCCGCGACCCGCCCCGTGCTGACAGAAGCCCAGGCCGAGATCTGCCGCGAGAACCTGCAAGGGGCGGCAGACCGCTTGTCCGTCCGCTTCTCGGCAGGGTCCACGATTGCAGAGCCGCAGGACATGGACGCCGCGTATTCCTTCGCGGAAGGCGTCGCGTCTTGCAGCGGCCTGCGCGTGATGGTGCGCGGGCACTCCGATGCCACCGGCGACGAGACGCAGAACCTGCTTCTTTCGTGGGAGCGCGCTGAATCCGTGATCGAGGCGATCACCGCCGCCGGGCACGACACTACCTTCTACGAGCCAATTGGCTTCGGGTCTCGCCAGCTTCTGGCGGATGCCCCTGCCGAACAAGCCCAAGCCCTCAGCCGCCGCGTCGAGTTTGCCGTCGTGCCGTTGCGCCAGTAACTGAAAAGGTCAAGATCCATGCCCGTAATCCTCAATCTGATGCTTGTCCTTTTGTTGATCAGCACCGCTGGCGCCGGGGGCTACCTGCTTGCCCGCGCCCACTTCACCGCCACGATCGCCAACCGCGTGATGGCCTATCAAGCCCGCCTCGCGCGGTCCCAGCGGGACGGCAAACAGGCCCTGAAAGACGTGGCGCGCCTGGAAGAAGAAGTGGCCACCCTCTCGGAAGACCTCACCCGCGCCCGCACGCGGGTCAGCCGGTATGAGGCCGCCCTGTTCGAAGGCTATCCCGCCGGTGACGTTGACCTGGAGGCCGCCGCCGCCGCTGTGCAAGAGCAGTCGCTGCAGCAACAGGCCGCTGCCTATGTGCAGCGCGTCCAGGGCGTCGACGATTTCGACCGCGCCGGTGATCAGGACCTCGCCCCCGTCGCACAGCGTCGTGGGCTGGAACAGATGAGCCGCGCCATCGCCTAAGCGAGACTCCACGATCCCAGGTACAAAAAACCCCGCGGCGCCAGATCGGTGCCGCGGGGTTCTTTATGTCTTCAGGATTGCGAAGAACGCTTACAGCGCTGCTTTCGCCTGATCCACAATCGCGCCGAATGCGTCGGGCTCATGCACGGCCAGATCGGCGAGGACCTTACGGTCCACCTCGATCCCGGCTTTCGCCAGACCATTGATGAAGCGGGAATATGTCAGCGCCTCGTCATGGGCACGCACGGCGGCGTTGATGCGCTGGATCCACAGGGCGCGGAACTGGCGCTTGCGGTTCTTGCGGTCACGCGTGGCGTATTGGTTGGCCTTGTCGACGGCCTGGGTCGCGGTGCGGAAGTTGGTCGACCGCGCGCCATAGTAACCCTTGGCGGCATCGATAACTTTCTTGTGGCGACGGTGAGTGACGGTTCCACCTTTGGTACGGGACATATCAGCGGCTCCTTAGCGGTCGTAGGGCATGTAGGATTTGACGATCTTCGTGTCGGGGGCCGAAAGCTCGTTCGTCCCGCGCGCGTTGCGGAGGAACTTGTTCGTCCGCTTGATCATCCCGTGCCGTTTACCGGCCTGACCTGCCAGCACCTTCCCGGTGCCCGTCACCTTGAAGCGCTTCTTGGCGCTCGACTTCGTCTTCATCTTCGGCATTTCCAACTCCTATCTTATCGAGTGGTTCAGGCGCGCGTCGGCATGCCGTTTTTGGCCGGACGCACCGTAGGAAAGCGCCGTATAGTCGGGAACCTGGGACCTGGCAAGGGACTCTGTGAGGCCACCGCAAAACTTGATGTCGATGCAGCGGCAGCTTAGGTGCAGCGGGAAAGCGGTGACGTGGTGTTGCCCCGGAAAGAGGCGACATAGATGACGGACGAACCGCAGGCATCCCCCGCCAGCTTGCCCGAGATCATCGACCGCGTTCTGGAAGCCGCCGAAGCCGAAACCACCGATATCCGCACCATCCTGCAATCCTTTGGCCGCGCCAGTTTCACGCCCGTGCTGTTGCTGCCCGCCATCGCCGTGGCCACACCGCTGAGCGGCATCCCCTTCTTTTCGTCGCTGATGGGGATCCTGATTGTGCTGGTGTCCGCTCAGATGCTGGCGCGGCGCCGGTTTCTGTGGCTGCCCAACTGGATCCTGGCGCGCAAGGTTGCCGGTAACGTCCTGGAATCGGCCTTCACGCGGCTCAAACCCGTCGCCGCCTGGCTGGACCGCCGCACGGCCGAGCGGTTCCGTCTGCTGTTCCACCGCCCGCTGATCTTCATCCCACAGCTGATCTGCCTGATTTCGGGGCTGATCATGCCGTTCCTGGAATTCGTGCCGTTTTCCTCATCGGTCGTCGGCGTCGGCGTCGCGGTGCTGACCCTGGGCATGCTGGCGCGTGACGGCGTCGTCATCCTGATCGGCCTGCTGCCCTACGGGGTCCTCGCCTACCTGATCGCGGGCGTGATCTGACAGCCGCCGCGCGCCTAGTTCAAGATCCGCGCCGCGACCGAGATGAAGGCGTTGGGAATGTCCAAAGGTTCCAGCCCGCCCGGCTCGTTCATATGGACATAGACGCCAAGTCCGATCCCAATCGCGAATGAGATCAGCGCCATGAACGGCCAACGCTTCATCGTCCAGGCCGCCACGATGGACGAGAACGACAGGATCGCCACAAACGTGGCGATCACCAGAAGGATATCTGCGCTGACCGGGATCGTCATTCCAACTCGGACGCGTAGATCAAGCGTTCGTCACAGGGCGCAATGCGCAGAATGTTCGTGGACCCCGATTGCCCGAAGGGCACACCGGCGGTGACGACGATCTGGTCTGTCTGATCGGCGAGGCCTTCCGCCGTCGCCGCGCGCACCGCGTTGATCACCGCCTCCTTGAAGCGCCCCACGGCGCCGACCTTCACGCAGTGGCAGCCCCAAGTCAGGCACATCCGCCGCGCCGTGGCCTGGCGCGAGGTCAAGGCAAGGATCGGCACATTGGGCCGTTCGCGCGCGGTGAGTGAGGCGGTTGAACCGGACTCCGAGAAGCAGCAAATCAGGCGAATATTCGTCGTCTCGGCAATCTCGCGCGCGGCAGAGACGATGGCATCGGCCACGGTTTCCTTCTTGCCGCCCCGGCTGGCCTCGATGACATCGCGGTAGGTCGGGTCGCTTTCCACTTCGACGGCGACGTTGTTCATCGTCGTCACAGCCTCAATCGGGAAATCCCCCGCCGCGGATTCCGCGCTGAGCATGATGGCATCCGCCCCCTCGTAGATTGCGGCCGCCACGTCCGAGACTTCGGCGCGGGTGGGCATGGGCGACTCGATCATGCTTTCCAGCATCTGCGTGGCCACGATCACCGGCTTGGCGGCGTTGCGGCACTTGCGCACCAGACGCTTTTGGATCGGCGGCACGTTCTGCACGGGCAATTCCACCCCCAGATCGCCGCGCGCGACCATGATCCCGTCCGAGGCTTCGAGGATCTCGTTGAAATTGGCCACGGCGGACGGCTTTTCGATCTTCGACAGCACCGCCGCGCGCCCTTTCGCCAGCGTGCGCGCCTCGTCCACGTCCTCTTTGCGCTGCACGAAAGACAGGGCCAGCCAATCCACGCCCAACTCGCACACAAACTCCAGATCCTTGCGGTCCTTGTCGGAGAGCGCCGCCAGGGGCAGCACCACATCAGGCACGTTCACGCCCTTGCGGTTTGAGATCCGCCCGCCCGCGATCACCTCGCAATTGGCGAAGTCCGCGCCGCAGTCCAGCACCTTGACGCGGATCTTGCCATCGTTGATCAACAGATGCGCGCCGGGCTCCAGCGCTGCGAAAATCTCGGTATGGGGCAATTGCACCCGGGTCGCATCGCCAGGAGTGTCATCCAGATCCATGCGGAAGGTGCCGCCCACCTCCAGATCGTACCCCTCATCATTGTCGAACACGCCAACGCGCAGCTTCGGGCCTTGCAGGTCCGCCAGAATGGCAATCGGCTGGCCCAGATCAGCCTCGATCTGGCGGATGATCCCGTGGCGCACCGCAATCTCGGAATGATCGCCGTGGGACATGTTCAGCCGGAACACGTCAGCGCCGGCCTCATGGAGCGCGCGGATCATCTCGTAGTCGTCGGACGCCGGGCCCAAGGTGGCAACGATCTTTACGTTACGGTCGCGTTTCATGGCTCTTTCGTCCTCTTGGTGCTTGGATCATCGCGCAATCGGGCGATGTTTGCGCTATCAGCGGCGCCTTGGCCTCCGTATTGGCGCAAAACGCGGGGTTGAACAACCGGGCAGAGTGCTGGCGTTTGGCCGCAGTCCGAATTACCCCTGCTTTCAAACAGATATGGATGATGTTTCGATGACGGATGCAGTTGAGGTGTTTGGCCCCGAGCGGCGGGCGCGCTGGGTCGTGACCTGCGATCACGCCAGCAACCGCGTGCCCGACGACGTGGCCGGAGGCGATCTGGGCGTCCCGCCCGAGGATATGCACCGCCACATCGCCTACGACGTGGGCGCATTGGGGGTGTCTCAAGCGATGGGCGCGGCGCTGGAGGCGCCGGTTGTGGCCTCGCGCTTCTCTAGGCTGGTGATCGACCCAAACCGGGGCGAGGATGATCCGACGCTGCTGATGCAGATCTACGACGGCTCCATCATTCCGGCCAATCGTGGGGTTTCAGACGTGGAGCTGGAACGCCGCCTCGCGCGTTTTCACCGCCCCTACCACCGCGCGTTGACCGAGGTGATCGCGGCCCGCAACGCGCCCATTATCGTCGCCGTCCACAGCTTCACCCCGCAGTTGCGGGGGCGCGATCCCCGGCCCTGGCACGTCTCGGTCCTTTATGCAGGCGACACGCGGCTGGCCTACCCGCTCCTTGCGCGTCTGCGGGATGAGGAAGACCTCTGCGTTGGCGACAATGAACCCTACTCGGGTCAGTTGCCCGGCGATGCGCTGGACCGGCACGGCATCCAACACGGCCATCTGCATGTGTTGATCGAAGTCCGGAATGACCTGATCGAGACGGCGGAGGATCAGGAGAAATGGGGCAGGCGCTTGGCGCATTTGCTTGAAGCCGCCGCCGCGAGTGCCGATCTGTGAGACGAGCTATAGGAGTGTGACCATGAGCGAGCCCACCACCACCGAACTTGAAGCCGCCGCCTTCCGCCGCCTGTTGGCGCATCTGGAAAGCCGCACGGATGTTCAGAACATCGACATGATGAACCTGACGGGGTTCTGCCGGAACTGCCTGAGCCGCTGGTATCAGGAAGAGGCCGCCGAGCGGGGCATGGAGATCAGCAAGGATGCCGCGCGAGAAATCGTCTACGGCATGCCGTTTGATCAGTGGAAGGCCAAGTATCAGACGGAAGCATCAGACGCACAGAAGACCGCGTTCGAGGTGAACAAGCCGGATCACGGCTAGGGATTGCGCGCGATTTGCATCGCGCGCCCAACGCGAGGGGCTCTGCCCCTCGCGCTGACAGCGCGGATCGTAAAGGGTTGCGAGGGGCTCTGCCCCTCGCGCTCCCCGGAGTTGTATGGGCAAGATGAAGGGGCGCGGAGGCCTGCCGGACGCCGTGTTTCAGGCGGCTTTGGCAGCGGCTTCGGTGCGCAGGAAGGCGGGTTTTCCGGGGGTGCTGAGATCCGGCACATGGGTGTAGCCGCCGGTGTCGAAATCAAGGATCTGATCGGGATCTGTCAGGCGGCGTTCCTGGATGAAGCGGGCCATCGCGCCCCGCGCTTTCTTGGCGAAGAAGCTGACGATCTTGGGGCCGCCGGGTTTTTCCTCAAAGAACTGTGGCGTGATGATCTGCAGGCTCAGAGCTTTCTCATCGACTGCTGAGAAATACTCGACCGAGGCGCAGTTGATCAGCGTGTCGGTCCCAATCGCCTCGGCCTGGGCATTCAGCGCCTGGGACAGGCGCGGGCCCCAATAGGCGTAGAGCGACGGGCCCTTGCGGGTCTTCAGGCGGCTGCCCATTTCCAGACGGTAGGGCCGGATCGCATCCAGCGGACGCAACAGGCCATACAGGCCCGACAGGATGCGCAAATGATCCTGGGCGTAGGTCAGTGTTTCGCCATCCAGGCTCGTGGCCTCTAACCCCATATAGGTGTCGCCGGCAAAGGCCAGGGCGGCGGGCCGCTCACCTTCGGGCGCGTCCTCGAACGCCTTGAACCTCTCGGCGTTCAACTTGGCGAGGTCCGCGCTGATGTCCATCAGCTTGCGCAGGTCCTTCTGGCTCAGGCGCTTGGCGGCGCGGGCCAGGGTCACGGCGTCGTCCATGAAATCGGGCGTGGTGGTGGGCACGTCCCGCTCGGCCCAATCCAGGCGCTTGGCGGGGGAAATCACGGTGAGCATGGGCGGGCCTCCTTTGTTGCGTTTGATATAAGCGCCGTTGGGCGGTTATCCAGCTTCTCTCAGCACATCGAGGAAGGCATCCCCGAAGCGGTCGATTTGCTTTTCGCCCATCCCGGCAATGCGCGAGAGGTCGTGGACAGAGGCAGGCTTGCGTTCCGCGATCTTGCGCAGCGTTGAATGGGTCACGGAAAGATACTTCCCCGTCCCATCATCGCCGCGCATCAGGTCCTGCTGAACCTCCATCAACCGGTCAAACACATCGCCCGCATCGCGGCCCGCCAGCGCGCGGCGCGCGGGGTGGAGCGCATCTGGCGCGTCGCCGGTGATAACTTGCAGGAACGCGGTGCCGTAACGCTCCAGCTTGGTGGCGCCGACGCCCGAAATCCGGGCCATCTCGTCCAGCGTCGTGGGCCGCTTCTCGGCCATCTCGATCAGGGTCTTGTCGGTGAAAATCACGTAGGCGGGCACGCGCGCGTCCTCGGACAATGCCCGGCGCTTGGCCTTCAGCGCCGACATCAGCGGCGCGTCCTCTTCAGAGACCAGCATCTTGACGGCAGGGCGGCGCGGCGCCTTGGCGATGGTGTCCTTGCGCAGCGTGATCCCTTCCTCGCCGCGCAAAATCGGGCGCGCGGCCTCGGTCATGCGGTAGGCGCCGTGGCGCTCCGGGTCCGGGCGCACCAGGTCGCGGCCCATCATCTGGCGAAACACGGCCTGCCAGCCGCGTTTGTCAAATTCCGTGCCGATGCCGTAGGTCGACAGGCGGTCATGGCCGCGCTGGCGGATCTTCTCATTCTGCGCGCCCAGAAGCACATCAATCAGATGCCCGGCGCCGAAATATTCTCCCGTGCGCAGCATCACCGACAGCGCCTTTTGCACCGCGACGGAGGCATCGAACAGCTCAGGCGGTTTGGCGCAGAGGTCGCAATTGCCACAATCCTCCGCCGCATCCCCGAAGTACGACAGCAGCACCTTGCGCCGGCACCCCTGCGCCTCGGCCAGGCCCAGAAGCGCGTTTAGCCGCGCGTGATCCGCTGACTTGCGTTCGGGCGGGGCAAGCCCCTCATCCACCTGCTGGCGACGGAAGCGGATGTCGTCTGGACCGTAGAGCGTAAGCGTATCGGCGGGCGCGCCATCGCGGCCCGCGCGGCCGATTTCCTGGTAATAGCCCTCGATCGACTTGGGCAGATCGGCGTGGGCGACCCAGCGGATGTCGGGCTTGTCGACGCCCATCCCGAAGGCCACTGTGGCGCAGACGATCAAGCCGTCTTCGCGGTTGAACCGGGTTTCCACGATGCGGCGGTCTTCGGCCTCCATCCCGCCGTGATAGGCGCAGGCGTTGTGGCCATCCTCGCGCAGGGCCTGCGCCAGCGTCTGGGTCTTGGCGCGTGTGCCGCAATAGACGATGCCGGATTGCCCTTTGCGCGCCGCGGCAAACGACAGGATCTGCTCGCGCGGCTTGTTCTTCACCTCGAACGCCAGGGTCAGGTTGGGGCGATCAAAGCCGTGCAGGAACACCTCGGGCGGGACCTCGCCGAACAGGCGTTCGCAGATCTCAGCGCGGGTCTCTGCGTCGGCGGTTGCGGTGAAGGCGGCCAAAGGGACGTTCAGCGCGCGGCGCAGCGCGCCCAGGCGCAGGTAATCGGGGCGGAAATCGTGGCCCCATTGGCTGACGCAATGGGCCTCGTCCACGGCGATCATCGACACGCCCGCGCGCAGCAGCATCCTCTCGGTCCCCGACGACGCCAACCGCTCGGGCGCCAGGTACAAAAGTTTCAGCGTGCCCTTCTCCAGCCCCTCCCAGACCGCGTCCGTCTCTTCCGGCGTGTTGCCCGAGGTTAACGCCCCCGCCTCAACGCCCGCCTCGCGCAGCCCGCGGACCTGATCGCGCATCAAGGCGATCAGTGGCGAGATCACCACCGTCACCCCGTCGCGCATCAGCGCGGGCAGTTGAAAACACAGGGACTTGCCGCCGCCCGTGGGCATGATCGCAAGCACATCCTTGCCCGAGGCCACAGCCTCCACGATTTCCGCCTGACCGGGGCGGAACGCGTCAAACCCGAAGGTGGACTTCAAGATCGCGGATGTGTCGGGGTGTTCGACCAACATCGTTGGGGCAGCCTGTCGATTTTTTTGTTCAAATGCTCGTTAAATCTGAACGTCCCATATTGAGATTCAGTAAACAAGGCCTGCGCGCCCGATCTGGGCCAAGATGTTGTGGATTACTTCGCAATCCCGAGCAGGGCTGGTAGATCGCCCATGTCCCGGAACACCTCTGCGCCGACCTTCTCAAGGTCTTCGCCCCCCTTTGGCGCATAGCCAAAGCACCGCATCCCTGCCCTTTGCGCCCCCAACGCGCCCGATCCGCTGTCCTCAATCACAACCGCGCGCTCGGGCGCGACGCCCATGGCGCGGGCGGCGATGAAGAACAACTCCGGGTCCGGTTTCGACACGCCCAACGCGTGTGCCGAGAACCGCTTGCCCGCAAACCGCGCCGCCATGCCCGTGCCGCCCAACGTGATGTCCATCTTCTCGTCCGAGCCGTTTGACGCCACGCAGTAAGGCACCCCCGCCGCGTCCAAAGCGTCCAGCACGCCGACGACACCGGGGATCGGATCCACCCCTTCGCGCAACCGCGCATAGGTGATGTCGTAGAGCTCCGCGATCCATTCCGCGTCCGTCCCTGGCAGCGGGGCGCCCCTTGCGCGGGCAATCGCGGCGACCTGCACCATCGACTTGCCCATGAACAGGTCCATCGCCTCTTGCAGGCTCATGTGAACGCCCATTCCGGCCAGCGCATCGACAGTGACCTGGTTGGACAATGGCTCGCTATCCACCAGCACGCCGTCGCAGTCGAAAATGACGAGATCAAGCGTCATGGAAACCTCAAGAGGGTGATGGTGGTTTGGCCATAGCTGCGCTGGTCGAGCATCTGGAACGGCGCGGGGATAAGGGGCGGGGCGCTTTCTTCCCACACCAGCGTCGCGCCGGACGCCAGCCACCCCTGGGCCAGCAACACTTGGATCGCGTCCTCACCGAGGCCTTGGCCGTAGGGCGGATCAAGGAACACCAGATCCACGGGCGCTTTCGGCGGGCCCAGATCCGCCACGTCGCTTCGGAACACCTTGGTGACGCCCTGCGCAGCGCACAGCGCGATGTTCTCGCGCAGCAGCGCCCGCGACGCGGTGCCGCTGTCGACAAACGTGGCGTGAACCGCCCCGCGCGACAGGGCCTCCAGCCCCAACGCGCCGGTGCCGGCGAAAAGATCCAGCACACGGGCGTCCCGCACCAGATCACCATTGCGTCCGTTGGTCAGCAGGTTGAACAGGCTCTCGCGCACCCGGTCCGTGGTGGGCCGCAAATGCGCCGCCGCATCGCCCGCGCCCACATCGGCCAGCTTCTTGCCGCGCAGGCGCCCGCCCACGATCCTCAAGAACCCAGCCTCATGCCTTGAGAAGCGCCTTCAGATCCGCCGCCGGGTCCGCCACCACCTCTGCCGCAGGCGATTTCCCGGCCTCGATCAACCGCTTGCCGATCATGTAGCCGCGCGGATCATTCATCGCGTCAACGGCCAGCAACTCCGCGCCCTTGTAGTACCAATGCGACCGCGCCGCGCCGCCGTCGCGCACGGCGACCCGGTCATAGCCCGTGTTCAGCCCCGCGATCTGCAGTTTTACGTCGTATTGATCCGACCAGAACCACGGCTTGGGCACGTAGTCCTCTCCGGCGCCCAGGATGTTCTTCGCCACCGCCTCGGCCTGATCAATCGCGTTCTGCACGCTCTCCAGCCGGATCCGCTCCCCCCGATACGGAAGCGAGGCGCAATCGCCCGCCGCCCAGATGCTTGGGTCAGATGTCCGCCCCTGAATGTCCGTGGCAATCCCGTTGTCACGCGTGACACCCGCCATCTCTGCCGGGCCGTCGTTGGTCACAATGCCGATCCCCGCAATCACCATGTCATAGGGATGCTCTTCGCCGTTGCTCAGCAACGCGCCCACAACGCGGCCATCGACACCGTTGAGGCATTCCAACCCCACCCCTTCCAGGATGCGCACGCCATGCGCGCGGTGCAACTCGCGGAAGTAATCCGCCGTCTCAGGCGCGGCGACCCGGCCCAGAATGCGCGGCGCGGCCTCGATCAGCGTCACCTCCATGCCGCGCTTGCGCGCCACGGCGGCGGCCTCCAGCCCGATGTAGCCGCCGCCCACGATCAACGCACGGCGACCCTCCGTCACCTCGGGCGCCATCGCATCGACATCGGCCAGCGTGCGCACCACATGGACACCGCGCAGATCGCCCCCGATGTTGGCAGGCAGGCGGCGCGGTGTGGACCCCGTGGCCAGGACCAGCGCATCATATTCCAGCACGTCGTCGCCCAGGCTCACCGTCTTCGCACCCGCATCAATCGCGTCGACGCCCGCCCCCAGGCGCAGCTCGATATCGTTCTCAACATACCACGTCACGGGCCGCAGAAAGAGGCGATCCAGCGCCATTTCCCCCAACAGATACGCCTTCGACAGGGGCGGGCGCTGGTACGGCGGCACCAGCTCATCCCCGATCAAGGTGATCTTGCCCTCCAACCCTTCCGCGCGCAGCTTGGCCACGCAGGACGCGCCCGCCTGCCCTGCTCCGATGACGATTATCTTGTCCATGACGCGCTTCCCCGCTAGCCCTGCCCGAGGCAGACCCTATATGCCAGAGGAACAACCGCACAAGCGCAGGAGCACACCCAAATGACACTTTCCATTGGCGACACCCTTCCCAATGCCACCCTTCTGCGCGTCGGCGCCGACGGCCCCGAGTCGGTCGAGATGGATACGCTGACCAAGGGCCGCGATGTGGTGATTTTCGGCCTGCCCGGCGCATATACCGGCACCTGCTCGACCGCGCATATGCCAAGCTTCATCCGCAACATGGGCGGCTTCAAGGCCAAGGACGTGGACGAGGTCATTTGCGTTTCCGTCAACGATCCCTTCGTGATGGATGCCTGGGGCACGGTCACCGGCGGCAAAGAGGCGGGCATCACCTTGTTGGGCGACGCCTCGGCCGAGTTCACCAAGGCCATCGGCATGAACTGGACGGCGGAGTCTGTCGGTTTCTTTGACCGCTCCAAGCGCTACGCGATGTTTGTCGAGGACGGCGTCGTGAAGAAACTCCATGTCGAGGAAGGCCCCGGCGTATGTGAGGTTTCCGCGGGTGAATCGATCCTGGCCGTCATCTAGGGCACCACGGTTGCGGCCAGGCGCGGGAAACGCCCTTCGAAGGGCGTTCCACGGATCTTCCAAGATCCGTCCCGCGCCTAGCCCGCCAGTTGGTCCATCTTCCGCGCCAGGGTCACATCCAACTCGGACAGCCCGTTCACATCGTGGGTGGCCAGCGTGACCTCGACCGTCTTGTAGACGTTGGACCATTCGGGGTGATGGTCCATCTTCTCGGCCTCGATGGCGACTTGCGTCATCCAGCCGAACGCCCGCGTGAAATTCCGGAATTGGAACATCTTGTGGATCGCATCGCGGCCCGTCACCTCTTCCCAGCCGCTTTCAGCCAAGGCTTTCAATGCCTCCGCTCGCGCGTCGCCTTCCAGTTTCACCGCCATTATTCCTGCTCCTCCACATGCGCGCGCTTGAACGGGCCGTAGCCCGTCAGCACCTCGATTTCCTCATCCACGGCGGCCTTCTCGGCCTCCAGATAGCGCGCAATTGCCTCCGCAAATCCCGCGTCGCGCACCCAGTGGAGCGAGTGTGTCGCCACCGGCAGATAGCCCCGCGCCAGCTTGTGCGCCCCCTGCGCCCCGGCCTCCACACGGGCCATGCCATGGGCAATGGCAAAGTCGATGGCTTGATAATAACACAGCTCGAAATGCAGGCAGGGGTGATCTTCCACACAGCCCCAATAGCGCCCGTAAAGCGTGTCGGCGCCGATGAAGTTGAGCGCGCCCGCCACGGGCCGCCCCTCGCGCAGGGCCAGGCACAGCAGCATGTCATCGGCCAGCGTCTGATGCGCCATGTCGAAGAACGCGCGGGTCAGGTAGGGCGTGCCCCACTTCCGCGCGCCAGTGTCCTGGTAGAAATGCCAGAAGGCGTCCCAATACTCGGCCTTGATCTGATCGCCCGTCAGGCTCACGATCTGGCCGCCGAAATCCTGCGCCCGCGCGCGTTCCTTGCGGATGTTCTTGCGCTTGCGGCTGGAAAGACTGCCCAGAAACCCGTCGAAATCCGCGTAGCCGTCGTTCACCCAATGGAACTGCTGCGACCAGCGCCGCATCAACCCGATGCGCTCACCCGCAATCGCCTCGTCCTCGGTGCAGAACGTCACGTGAAGTGACGACAAGGCATTGTCCGCCGCCAGCTGCACCGCCCCCTGGATCAACGCGGAAATCCCGGTTGCGTCATGGCCGGGCTTGGTCAGAAACCGTCGCCCCGTGGCAGGCGTGAACGGTGCCGCGATTTGCAGCTTGGGGTAATACTCCCCGCCCGCATTCTCGTAGGCATGGGCCCAGTTGTGGTCGAAGATATACTCCCCCTGGGAATGCCCCTTGGCATACATGGGCGCCACAGCGATCACCTCGCCCTCCATCCGCGCCACCAGGTAGCGCGGCTGCCAGCCGCTGCCCGGCCCGACACTGCCGGATTGCTCCAGGGCGCTCAGAAACCGATAGGTGGTGAACGGATCTTTAGGCCGCCCGTCCTCGGGGCAGGCGCAGGCGTCCCAGTCCTCTGCGCTGATCTGCGACAGGGACGTCAGGACATCGATGCTGATCTGAGTGTCGCCGTCCACGGTCGCCTCCACGCTTGCGTGCTACATAAATGGGTCGCACGCCGGGGGCGTCAATCGGCAGGCGTGTAGCCCTCGAACGTGATGTTATCGGCGACGCGGCGCGCCTGCGCCTCTTGCTCGGGCGATTTCACCGTCCAGCACAGGATCGGCACGCCCTTGGCCTTCAACTCCGCCACCCGCGGCGCGGCCAGGTCGTTCCAGTCGTGGCTGATGAAACTGGCGCCCACGGCGTCAAACGCGCCAATCTCGCGCAGGGCCATCAGCGTGTCTTGCGACAGATCCGGCCATTCCTTCTCGTTGTAGCCGTCGGTCACGATCCCCCTCGGCACACTGGGGGCACGCTTGGCCATATTGGCGACCATATGGGGGTTGAACGACATCACGGCGACAAGACCGTCGTAGCCCTTCAGCGCGCGGGCCACGGCGCGTTCCAACTCGTCCGGCGCAGAACCGGTACCACCCGATTGGTCTTTCATCTCGATCAACAGCGGCACCTTGCCGCCCACAATCTCCAGCACCTCGGGCAGGGTCGGCACCGTCTCCTCGGACCCTGTCAGCACCAGCTTCACCAGATCACGCGCCGCCCAGCCCCGGATCGGGCCGGACTCGTCGGTCAACCGGTCCAGCCGCGCGTCATGGAACACCATCGCCGCCCCGTCCGAGGTCAGTTGCACATCCACCTCCACGCCGTAGCCCGCGTCGACCGCCGCGCGCACAGCGCTGGCGCTGTTCTCGATCACGCCTAACGCGCGGTCATGCAGGCCCCGGTGCGCCAGCGGCTTGCCCAGGAACTCGGGCGGAAGCACAGGGGTCATGGCTTGAGCTGGAAGATGCCCTCGATCTCCACGGCGACGTTGAACGGCAACGCCCCCGCACTCACGGCCGAGCGGGCGTGGCGCCCGATGTCGCCCAAGGCCTCCACCAGGAAATCGGAACAGCCGTTAATCACCTTGGGCTGGTCGCCGAAATCAGGGGTGGAGTTCACGAAGCCCGTCAGCTTCACCACCCGCGCCAGCTTGTCCAGATCCCCGCCACAGGCCGCTTTCACCTGCGCCAAAAGGTTGATCGCGCAGACTTTTGCCGCCGCGGCCCCCTGCTCCACGCTCAGATCCACCCCGACCTTGCCGGTGATCATCTCACCGTTTTCCATCGAGATCTGGCCCGACACGAACAACGTATCACCCACCTGCACGAAGGGCACATAATTGGCCGCAGGCGCCGTGGCCTCGCCCAGAACAACGCCCAATTCCGCCAGCCGTGCTTCGATAACTCCGCTCATGGTTGAGCCTCCCCAAATGTGTTTCGCCGCAAACCGTAGTGCGCCCGGCGGTCCATGGAAAGACCGCTTCAGCTTTCCCGGAACGCGCGTGAGAAATAGGTGGTGAAGGGCTCTAGCAGATACGCCAGGGGCGTGCGGTCCTCGGTGCGAATGAACGCATCGACCGGCATGCCGGGGATCAGAACCCGCTCTCCCAAAAGCTGCGCCTGCTCCTCGGTCATGGTGATTTCCGTGCGATAAAAACTACCGCCGCTAACCTCATCCACAAACGCATCGGCCGAGACCTGCGCCACCTCTCCCACCACCTCGGGCATGGAGCTTTGGTCAAACGCCGGAAAGCGCAGGGACACATTCTGCCCCTCGAATACCTGATCAATGTCAATCGCCGGGATCCGGGCCGAGATCACCAGGGGGCGCCCCTCCGGCACGATATAGGCGAAGGGATCCGCCGGCCGCAGGACGGACCTCGCGCCAAAAATCGTCAGCCCATGGATCGTCCCCGCAACCGGCGCGCGCAACTCCATCCGGGCAATGCGGCGTTCCAGGTTGGCCGTGCGTTCCACCAGTTCCTGCTCGCCCACGCGGATCTCACGCAACTCGCCAATCGCCTGTTCGCGGCGCGTCGTCGTCAGTTGCAGGATCTCCAACTCCGTCTCGATGATCCGCTCTGCCGCCTCGGCCCGTCCCGCCGTGGCCTGCCCTAATTGTCCGCGCAATTGCACCAGTTCCTGCTGCAAACGCACCACCGGCTCCACGGTGCCGGAGCCACGCTCCAGCAGATCCTCGCGCCGGGTCAGCTCCGCGCCCACAAGTTCGATCTGCTCCACCAGCGCCGCCTCCTGCGCGCGCATGGCGTCGACCTGCGTGCCGATCTGCGTGATGCGCCCGCGCAGCTGCTCTTCTTCGCGCGCAAGCGTGTCGGCGCGGGCCGCAAACAGGTTCTGCTGGCCCGCCAGCACATCGGCAATCTCGGGATCAGCGGCACCGATCGCCATCAGGTCTTCCGAGAATTCCAGGGACGTCAAACCGTCCCGCTCTGCCTCCAGCCGCGCGCGGCGCGCGGCACTCTCAGCCAGGCGGGCGCGCGCGACGGCCAGTTCGGTCAGCAGTTCCGAGGAATCCAGCCGCACCAAAACCTCTCCATCCCCGACGCGGTCGCCCTCATCAACCAGCAACTCGGCCACCACGCCGCCGTCGGGGTGCTGAATGGCCTGACGGTTGCGATCCACCTCGATCTGGCCCGAGGCCACCACGGCCCCGGAGAGCGTGCTGGAAACGGACCACCCGCCAAAGCCCAGGACCAGAACGGCCAGCGCCACAAGGCCGATCAGCATCGGGCCACGGACGGACCAGGCGGGGCGTGTGTCTTGGGTCATGTCAAATCTCCCGCCGCTTTGGCACTGGTCACGCGCTGCACATCGGCGCTGTTCTGCAGAACCTTGGCCAGCACCTCATCGCGCGGCCCGAAGGCCTGCACCATGCCGTTGTTCAGGACCAGAAGCTTATCACATTGCTGGATCGCATTGGGCCGATGCGCCATGATCAGAACCCCGTGCCCTGCCGCCTTCATCCCCTGAACAGCAACGTTCAGCGCCTCGGATCCCTCGTGATCCAGCGCCGAATTCGGCTCGTCCAGCACCAGCAGCACCGGGTCGCCGTAAAGCGCGCGCGCCAACCCCACGCGTTGCACCTGCCCGCCTGACAGGCGCGGTCCCAGGCCCGACACCTCGGTGTCGTAGCCGTTGGGCAACTCCCTGATCATCGTGTCCGCCGCTGCCGCCACGGCTGCCGAGGTCACCGCCTCGCCGGACGGGTTCGGGTCCAGCCGCGCGATGTTTTCGGCGACCGTGCCGTCAAACAGGCTGACGGCCTGCGGCAGGTAGCCGATCAGTTTGCCAAGGGCGTCAGGGTCGTATTGATCCAGCGTCGCGCGGTCCAACCGGATCGAGCCGCCCGCGATGGGCCAGACCCCGGTGATCGCGCGCGCCAGCGTTGATTTGCCCGAGCCAGAGGGGCCGATGATCCCAATCGCCTCGCCCGGTTCCAGTCGAAACGACACTCCGCGCAGGGATGGCTTCGATTCTCCGGGTGGGGCGACGGTCAGGCCTGCCACTTCAAGCGCGGCGCTCGGGCGCGGCAAGGTCAGCCGCTCCGGCTCCTGCCCCTCGGCCAGCAGCAGGTCCCGCAACCGCCCCCAACCGCGCAGCGCCTCCTGGATCATCGGCCATTGGCCAATCGCCAGATCAATCGGCGCCAGCGCGCGGCCCATCAGGATCGAGCCCGCAATCATCGCGCCGGCCCGCATCTCTCCGCGCAGGACCAGCAGCGCCGCAAGGCCCAGGATCGCTGATTGCAGGAACAGCCGCAGGGTCTTGGACAGGGTCGCATAGCCCCCCGCCCGGTCCGCCACCCGCATGCTGACATCCAGGGCCCGCGCCCGCTGCTTGTGCCACCGCGCGAATGCTGCGCCCTGCATCCCGAGCGACCGGATCACCTCGGCGGAAGATTGCATCTCTCCGGCCATGCGATCGGCGGCGCGGGTCGTCTCGGACGCCTCCGCCAAGGGCCCGGCGGTAGACAGACGGTTAACGAAGGTGACCAGGATCAACGTCACCGCCGCGCCCAGGGCGAACCACCCAAGCCAGGCATGGAACGAGAAGATGGCGACGATGAACAGCGGCGTGAAGGGCAGGTCGAAAACCGCCATGAACACCGGCGAGGACATGACCCGCTGCACCGACCCCAAATCACTCAACGCCGTCTGTGCCCGCCCGGTGCGCTGCGCCCGATCCAAGGCGGCGCGGAACACGCGGCCATCAAACGCCTCCTGCAACCGCGCGCCAAATCGCGCCGCCACCCGGGCGCGCGCGTAATCCAGAATCCCCATCATCGCGAAAAGGAACGCCACCAGCACCGACAGCGCCAGCAACGTCTCTTCACTGCCCGAGCCCAGAACCCGCTCGTAGACCTGCAACATATACAGCGGCCCGGTCAGCATCAGCAGGTTCACGAACAGGCTGAACAGCGCGACAGACCACAGGATCCAGGCGTTGCGTCGGCGAAACTCTGCCAGTTCGTCTTTTGCAATCGTGCTCATGGGCTCGGTCGCCTTCTTTTGATCTCAAGGGCTTGGTCGTCGCCTTGACAGTCCGACCATGCCTGCCGATGTATCAAGGGTGTGGTGCGCTGCATAGTTCCCCTATACCCTTTAGAAAGTGTGCAGGGCGATGAGATTGCACTTCGCTTATCCACGGGGGATCTACGTGCGCTTGACGTTTTCGAAACTACCGGGCCGCCTCTGCGCCGTTGCGCTGGCGCTTTTGGTGACCGCCTGTGGCCCCGCCACGCTGCCCCCCGGCGATCAGATCGCCGACGCCGATGAAGCGCGCAATCGCGCCGCCCATGCCACCAACATCGCGCTGGATCGCGCCGTTCTGGACCCCGTCGCAACCGCCTACGGCACCGCCGTGCCCGAGCCTGTGCGCGTAGGCGTGTCGAACTTCGCCTCGAACTTGAACCAGCCCGGCTACGTGGTGAACAACATCCTGCAACTGCGCCTGGGCGATGCCGCCCAGAACACCCTGCGGTTTGCCCTGAACTCCACCATCGGCGTGGGCGGGCTGTTCGATGTCGCCACCGCCCTCGGCGTGCCCGAGGAAGAGACGGACTTTGGCGAAACCCTACACCTTTATGGCGTCGGTGAGGGCGACTATGTCGTCCACCCGTTCCTTGGCCCCTCGACCACCCGCGATACCGTCGGCAGGGTGGTGGATTTCGCCATGAACCCCCTGCGCCACCACATCGATGCGCCGGAAAGCTATTATTCGACCGGCGCCAGCATCGGCTCGGCCCTGAACTCCCGCTACGCGTTCGACGACACCATCGACTCGGTGCTGTACGAAAGCGCGGACAGCTATTTGCAGATGCGGTCCCTCTACCTGCAACAACGCCGGTTCGAGCTTGGGGGCACCGCCGCCACCTATGAAGACCCCTACGCCAATGAAGACCCCGCCGCCGCCGCCGAGGCGGTGGCCGCAGACCCTTATTATGACCCCTATTCGGATCCTTATTTTGACCCATACGCCCAATAGCTTTCTCACCTTCCGCCGCCGCGCGTTCCTGTCCACCGCGATCGCCGGGGCCTCGCTGCCGTTTCTGCCCCGCGCGGGCCACGCGATGACCGCAGGCCAGGCCCAGGCCCTTGTCGAAGCCGCCGTCGCCGACGTGAACCGCGTGATCGCCTCGGGCGGGTCTGACGCCTCCGTGCTGCGCGAGATGGAGCGGATCCTAAGCACCTACGCCGACGTGCCCACCATCGCCCGCTCGGTCCTCGGGCCGCCCGCACGCTCGGCCAGCAACGCGCAGCTGCGCGCCTTTACCGAGGCGTTCCAAGACTATTTCTCCGCCAAATACGGCCGCCGCTTCCGCGAGTTCATCGGCGGTTCCATCACCGTAAATGGCGTGCGCCCGGTCCGGTCGTTCTTCGAGGTCATCACCACGGTCAACCTGCGCAACGATAGCCCGTTCGAGCTACGCTGGCTGGTCTCCGACGGCTCCGGCCGCCCGCTGTTCTTCAACCTGATCATCCAGGGCGTGAACCTGATGATCTCGGAACGCACCGAAATCGGCGCCATGCTAGAAGCCCGCGGCGGCAACATCGACGCGTTGACTCAGCATCTCCGCACCCTCGGCTAGACCCGTAGGGTGGGTGCAACCCACCCCGCGCCCGAGGGAACAGGTGCCTTCATCCACGCCATAGTCACACCCCTGGGTCTCTTCGCACGAAACGAGCGACCTCACCGACGTAGACGCGATGACAGCTTTGCGGGACAAAGCCGCCGTTCACTCAACTCGGTTCAAATTCCGCATTGTGGAAGTCTGAACACATTGTGCGCCTAAGGTTAGAGGGTTGCTTAAACTAGCAACACTTTGACGAAACTACCGCTGCCGCGATCTTGTCTTCGTCAGGTTCTTGTAGAGGCATTGATGCTTCTAGTGTTGCTTGAAATTCAAGTGCAACTTGCTCGGACGACTGCCCCCAGAACAAGAACCTTCCGATTTTTCCAGACTCACTAATTCCGTCCGAAGTGAAGCGCTCGTAGATCGATGATGAACGCACTTTTTGTTTAGTCTCGTTCTCAAAAAAATCTGAATTCACAATACTGCCAAGTGCAGCGGGTGTATGATGCCAGCCTTGCATTGGGGGTAACCCGGCTGCATTTCTTACTAGCTCAAGATCGTAGCTGCGCCCGACCCCAACGGAGTATAGCTCCGGTAGCCACCCACCTGGAGCACGAGGATTGATTTCGATAAGATGAGGCTTTCCATCCTGTGAACCGAGAACAAGCTCGCAATGGAAGTTTGCCGCGATGCCAGAGCAGTGGGATGTCAGTATCGAACTGATCTTTTTGACTACAAGCTCAACAAGTTCACTAGGTATGGGTTCAATCAAACTATGCCCAATGATGTATGGAGTCTGGGCGAAAGACATGACCTTCCAACAGAAACCGACAAGAGAAGCAGCTCGTCCGTTCCAAGTCACATCCAAGCAAAAATGATCTCCGTCGATGTACTCTTCCACCATTACTTCATCGTCAGAGCTCAATTTAGAAACGTAGTTTGCAACTTGCCTAACCGACGTGCACTTTTTGACGCCAACGGCGCAACTCCCGACGGTCGGCTTTATCACCACAGCGGTGCTTGTTTCCATTGAGCTGGAAACTAAAGCCATGTCTAGGTCGTCTCGTTTCGAAGCGGTAAAGCGATGAGGGAATTCAGACGACGAAATCCTTCTTACAAGATGCTTGTCTGTGAAGCTGCTTAGCACCACTGCCTTAGCAATTCGAGGGTCTGAGTTTTCATCGCCAGTGCCTAATGTGGCAGCAACGCTGCGAATTGCTGGCTCGTCGTTGAATACCACGACGCTTGCACCCGAAAAGTCAGCATAATGCTCAAGAAAGTCCGCTGAGCTTACGAAATTACTTGAAAAGCCGAGTGATGCGCAAGCGTTGATGTAGCTGGGTATCCTGTAGAAGTGGTCGTCGAAAGCCCCAACAAAAACAACAGTGCGCGAACGATCTTTCATCTTTGGTTCAACTCTCGGGACCAGCCAGTGCAATCCACTCAGCCAATCACTGGTGACTAGCCCGACATCTCACATGCTTAACGATACTTGGAGCTAAAGAGACGGCGCAACCAACCACCGGTCGATTGCCCACTTTTGTAGGACTGATCAGTGATATGCACACCGGACTTATTTCCGTCGGAATCAGTGTCCCATGATATCCGCACATTGGTTCTGGGGTTTGCCACTGTGTGGTGAGTTCCTCCCTTGCTGGAGCTCTGGACATACCCTCCAGATGGCGCAATAGGATTACCGCCACCGCTGCTACATGATCCCATCTATGAAACTCCCTACAGATTTGTATGGACGCCCTCGTAACATGGTCAACCCAAGCCGTGTAATCAAGGCACCGTTGTGCCAAAATGCGGTGTCGCAGGGGCTGCCGACGAAAGTCGAATATTCACGTAACCGGAAGTTCGCCGCGCTTCAGGTCTACGGTACTCTTGGGCACAAAGCCGCCCTTCGCCGCATCAGCAAACCATCGCCCGAGCACAGCTCATCAGCCGACACGATGCGCAAAGCGCACCAATCACAGCACTCAATTCAGCTGATATTCCAACGGATAATGCCCATCCCGGTACTCGCCGAACAGATCCGGCAGGTCGGGGTGCGTCACGGGCTCTCCAGTGTCGTCGGGCACCAGGTTCTGCTCGGACACATAGGCCACGTAATAGGTCTGATCGTTCTCGGCCAGCAGGTGGTAGAACGGCTGGTCCTTCACCGGGCGGGCCTCTTCGGGGATCGCCTCGTACCATTCGTCGGAGTTCGAGAACTCTGCGTCGATATCGAAGACAACACCGCGAAACGGATGTTTCCGGTGTTTCACGATCTGGCCGATGTTGTATTTGGCTTGCGTCTCAAGCATGGCTTGCCCCCGGAACTTAAGGAAGTTTGTTAGCGAACCGGGGCGGGGTTTGTCCATCCCGCGGCGCGATTCTTGCGGGAAACAGTCTGTGAACCTTGCCCTTACAGTGTTGGAGATCACCGCGCCGGTGTTCATTCTGGGGGCGGCGGGCTTTGCCTGGGTGCGTTTGGGGTATGAGTATCCGACTCAGTTCGTCACCCGCCTGGCGATGACCCTCGCGGTGCCCTGCCTGATCTTCACCGCCCTAGTCGGTGCCCAGATCGCGCCGCAGGCCCTTGCCGCCCTCAGCTTTGCCACCGCGCTGTGCTACGGGGTGATCGCCCTTGGCGCCTGGCTGACCGTCCGGCTTTTCCGCCTGGGCCCCCGCGCCTACCTGGCGCCTTTGACGTTTGGCAATACCGGCAACCTCGGCCTGCCCCTGGCGCTGTTCGCCTTTGGCGATACCGGGCTGGGTCTGGCGGTGGTCGTCTTCGCCCTCATGGCGATCTTCATGTTCACTGCGGGCCTCTGGATGGTCGCGGGCGTCCAGAACCCCGCCCGGGTCCTGCGGGAGCCTATCTTATGGGCCTCCGTCCTGGGCGTTGCCTTCCTGATCGCGGGTTGGCAGCCGCCGACCGTGGCGCTCAACGCCTTGACGCTCATCGGCCAGATGGGCATCCCCCTGATGCTCCTCACCCTCGGGGCTGCCGTGGCGCGCCTGAAACCGGCCCGGGTGCTGCCGGCCTTTGGCCTCTCGGCGATCAAGCTCTCCATAGGCCTCGCGACAGGCGTCGGCGTCAGCCTTGCCACCGGCCTCACCGGGATCCCGCAAGCCGTGCTGATCCTGCAGATGGCCACGCCCGTGGGCGTCACCTCCTACCTCATGGCCGAGCGCTACCAGACCGACCCCGACGCCTCCGCCAGCCTTGTCGTCACCTCCACCCTTCTGGCGATTGTTGCCCTTCCGATCACGCTTTCGTTTCTTCTGCCCGGGTAAGGCATTCCCCCCGTTTTCCTGCACGCCGTTTTGCTCTATACTTGTCCACAACGTGCCGGAAACAGGCGCACCCCAGAGGCAGAGCAGCCCATGTACAGACGAACCTTACTGATAGGCCTCACGGCCTCTCTCGCGGCGTGTGGGTCGCGGGATTTCGAATCGCCCCGCAATCTCGATGACGCCTGCGCGCTTCTGCGCGAAAGGCCCAACTATGGCCGTGCCCTGCGCCGGGCCGAGCGGAGATGGAACATCCCCGTGCCCAACATGATGGCCACGATCCACCAGGAAAGCCGGTTTGACGGCGATATCCGCCCGCCTTTCCGCTATGCCCTGGGCGTGATCCCCATGGGCCGCCAATCCTCGGCCATCGGCTATTCCCAGGCGCTCGACGGCACCTGGGCCGAGTATCAGGAGGATCAGAACCGCCCCCGCGCCCGGCGCACCGACATCGACGATGCCACGGATTTCATGGGCTGGTACATGAACCTGTCGCTGGAGAGGAACGGCATCGCGCTGGACGACGTGCGCCGCCAATACCTGGCCTACCACGAAGGCCACACCGGCTACGCGCGCGGCAGCTACAACTCCAAACCCTGGCTGATCACAGTCGCCCGCCGCGTCGAAGACCGCGCCGAGCGCTACCGCCAACAGCTGGAGCGCTGTTAGAGTGTCCCGCCCTTAACCTGACACATCAGCGAAAGGCGGGGCGCGCGCTACATTCAAGCGTTGCACTGCGTCCCGCCAAATGCCCGTGTCTCAGGCTTTTGGCGGAATGCTTTGATCAGCCGCCGTTGCGGGCGTTGACCTCCTGCGGGATCGAGAAATACCGCGCCGGGATCCGCCCGCCTTGCTCCAACGCGCCCAGGATCACCGTGGTCTGCGCGCCCCCCTCATCGGTGATGATCCACTGCCGCAACTCCGGCCCCGGCGTGAACACCAGCGTGATCGAGCCAATATTGGGCCGCCGCGGGTCCCGCGCCACAACGCGCGTGGAGGTGCCGTCAAACGAATGCTCGCTCACCATGCCGGATTGCCCCAGGTTCACATTGCGCTGCAAAATGATCCGCAAGGGCGTCTCATCCAGCGGATATTGCTCCGGCGGGCCAGTGGCACGGCCATCAAAGATCGCCACCTGCGATCCACCCGCCATCACCAGCAGATCATCCCCGTCATACTCAAACCGCACCCGCCCGGGCCGATGGATAAACACCGTCCCCGTGGACACCGTCCCGTCCGAGTTGATCTGCGTAAACGGGCTCTCCGCCGTTTGCATCGCGTTGAGGTAGGCGGACAGATCGCCCAAAGGAATGGCCTGCGCAAAGGCAGCCGTAGGGCCCAGCACGGCAAAAGCCGCCGTGGCGCCCATCAAAGTGCGGCGAGTGATCGACATGAAAAAATGCTCCGATTCGAAGTGCTTGCCCCGAATATAGGCACGTTCCCCCCGCTATGCGATAACACCGGCACGTCACCGCCTATCAACAGCCGGTGAACCCCAACCGCTGCGAGGAGGGACGCGAAGCGGCCCGAGGAGGGGCGGAACCTGCCTCACCCCGCGCCCGCCCCGGGATCAACGCGTGTCTCGCCTGGCCAGCACATCCGCGAACCGCGCTTTCACCTTGTCATTGGGTTCTTCCGCGAAACCCCGCCGCACCAAAAGCTCCGCACCCTCCGGCCAGGCCGCCTTCCCCCAAGCCTCCAGCACTTGGATGGCCATATTTCGGTTCCGGATGACCGGGCTTTTCAGCCCCGCCTGAACGAAATCCCATCCCTTCCCCGAATGCGCCCGCAAGTCCTGCAAAATGAAATCGAGCGCCCGATGGGATGCATATGCGCGACCAAAACCCATGTGCTCCGCAGGACCCGACGCAATGGTGTCGAGCGGGATTTTCTCCTGCGCCAATGCCAAAACGGCATCAATACGCTCTGGCCCAGCCTTCCGCATCAGACCCCACCAATAATCCTCACCGGCCTTTGTCCTGCGATAGAAATGCGGCCAGGGATCAAGCCCCAGTCTCTCGCAAGATCGGCTGGCAAACCAAAACGCGTCCCGATCCCCGTGGACGAGGGCCTCTTCAATCACAGCCCGCCAATCCCGGCTCGCCAAAACCTGATCAATCCGCGCAATGATCACATTGGCACCGGCCACCGTCCAATCCTGGCCCAAATCCCGTGCGCCTGACAGATGCCGCCCGATATGGCCTTTCAGCTTCCACAGAAACGCAAAGTGGGCCGCCGTCGCAAAGCGCGCCTCCGGCTGCCCCACAAGATGGTGGATCGCAGCACAGCCATGCTCGTAGTCCTCCAACCCCTCCGCCGGACCGCCATTAATCAACGCAGAGATGATCTCTACCGCTCCCTCGAACAGGTCTCCATCAACGTTCGCCGACTCCAGCGCCAGATGAAGTTCCCCGGCCCGCGCACAGATGCAGGCCAGGTATTCATACATGATGGTGTTCTTGAACCCGTGGCGCAGAAGCCAATCCTTGATCGCAGGATCCTCAGTATCCCGCAAATGCTCGACTGCGCTAATCCGCCCCCACCCATCCGTGCCCTGCGCCAAGGCCCAAAGCGCGCTTTCACCATCCGATGCTTGGGCCAACGCACGCACCGCGTATTGCGTGAACTCGTCATGTTTGCCCAAGATCAGCAGAACGCCCCTGTCCCGGGTGTCGTCCATCAAGCCCAGCAACACGATCGAGACTTTGACCACCTCCCGGTCCGCCGCTTTCGTCGTAAACCAGCGCGCGATGTCCCTCAATCGACCCGGCGCCGGTGTGTTTTCAGAGCGGATCCGCCCCAGCAGCGGATCGACAAGGCTTATGGCCGACCCGCCGCACATCAGATCGTAAAGCGCCCGGATGTTGTCGTCGGACGCGGATTTGCACGCAGCCACCAACGCGACATGAAGGACCTCGACGGCATCGTCCTTTTGCGTCTGAGCATAATGATGAACGAAGGCGCCATCCAACGCACCGCGTGCGAACGACATGCGGCTGTCGTCGCGCTTGGGCTCGTCGGGCAGGACATACCCCTCACGGGACAGCCGCCCCGGTGGCGCGCGCTCAACATGGGCTGCGATATGGTCGAATATCGATGCCCGCTTCCCCCATGGAGGAGACCTGTAATCGGGCGGCCACACAGGCCGCTTGAAAGGGGTAATCATCCCCCCGCTTGTGCGCGAGCCGCCCCGACAAGTCCAGCAGAGGCCCGGCTCAAAACGAAAAAGCAGGCACTCCCGCGCCCGCTTTCCCAATCCTATCGAGCCAAAGGCCCGCTTACGGACGATAGCACACCCGCCCGCCGGTGACCTCGTAGCAGATCTCACCGCCGCCGCCCGCGTTGCCGCCGCCGCCCGCCTGGGCACAAGCGTTGCCGTCGCGGATGCCGATGTTGCCGCCACCGGTGCGGATCAGGCTGAAGGTGCCATCCCCGTCCCGCCCGCTGAAATGCGCGCCCTCGCCCAGTTGCGGCAGCACGATGCGATACGGCCCCAGCGACCGCGTCGCATGGATCTGGCTTGTGCCGTTGGCCGCAATCGTCGTCGGCTGGGAAAAGCTGCCGGCGTTGTTCATCAGGCTCACCATCAGCGGATCATGGGTGCAATTGTGCAGCGTCATGGCCGACGCGCCCGAGGCGAAGCCGCCCAGGGTCAAAACAGCGGCAAGGGCAAATTTCTTAAGGGTCGAAGGGGTCGTCATGGTCTAATTCCTTGGTTCAATCGTTTGTGCCTTTCCGCTGGATGCGGCGTGGCGATGACCCATGGATGCCCCGTCGCGGCGCGCCAAACACTGGGGGAAACTACCCATATGAACACGGGCATTCGAAAATCTGTGGAAATCAAAACGCGGGCCGTCTGGCAACGCCCACGCGATACGCCAAACCTACACTCTTTCCAGTGATGGCTTCATGCGGTCAGACTACTCTGGAGCGTAGGGTTGGATGGGTTTGAAGACAGCCGTTACCGACATCTCTCGCCGGTGCTCAAAGGCGCTCACGGCTTCAATCGGATCGACGTTGCCTACGGACTGAAAATCAATCCGCTCCAATCTCGGGTCCGGGAAGGCAACCTCCGCCCAGTCCAGAGGTTTCAGGCGATCACGTCCAGATACATGCGTCGGAAGACCTGCACTGTTGGCGCCCAGTCTCCTTCCATCGCTTTGCCGCACGCCGCCCCATAGCCTCCGTCGGGCCTTGGCCTGAGTTTCACGAAAGGCGGCAGGCCGTATCGCATCGCGATGAAGCCCGTCCAGATCCGCGCGGTCCTTCCGTTGCCATTGGCGAACGGATGAATCCTGACCCATTCGGCATGCACCCACGCACATAGCTCGATCACGGCGTTCAGTTGATCTTTGGAACTGGGGATACGCCCCGGCGGGATCAGCCCATCCAGGGCTGCAACGGTTCTTTCCAGTGTCCGCTCAAACCTTCGGAGCTCTTCCGCTACCGAAGAAGACGGCGCACCTGCGTGCATACCGATGTGAACCTCACACCCCTCAAGCCCGCTTTCGCCCCGGAAACCGCCCACATAGCTCCGGTCCGGAACCTGCAACCCTGCCATCACAAGGGCGTGCCAACCTCGCGCCAATTCCACACGGGGTAAGGTGCGCCCCAAGGCCTGATCACGGGACGCGCGGTACGCTTTCTTCAGATTGTCGGTCAGCTTGTCGCTGTCTTCATCCCAATCAGGCACGTAGCAAATTGCGAACGAGGGTTGTGGCTTCGTGGTCTTCCGGAAACACCACATCCCCTTGGGCGGGATCAACGTCAGTAGACAGCTCCGCCGTCACCACGCCGTCAATGGCTTGCTCAAAGTTGGGGTCAGATGCCCGATACGCCTTCAACGTAGCCAACGAGGCTTCCAATTCTTCCTCCACCGCAAGCGATTCCTTGGAAACAAATTGCACAAGGGCCTGGGTGATAAGCTTGTTCATCGTCATCTGCCTATGCTCGCTCAGCTTGGCCAGATGGTCTTTCAGGTTCTGCTCGACACGAAGAGTAATAGGCACAGACATGAGTCAGCTCCGATAAGTGATGACATCAAAATAATGTTTTGACGTCATTTGTCAAGAGTTGTGCTGTCATATGTAAAGTTTTCGCCATCTCCCCCCGTCACGCAGGTCGATCTCACAAGCCTGGATGCCATGCGGTTTTCAGACGAAAAAATTCCTGAAGTGTTCAGGCCTTGTCCAGCATTCCCAAAACAGGGCTCTTGGCGCCTGGATCTTGCGGTTGCGCCAGCTCACTGACCGTCGCCCCCCCACGCAAGGCGCTTGAGGATCATTTCTATGCGTGGGATCGCCCAGGGCCGAGACGCACTGATCGGGGGACTGCTCAAACTTGGACACATGCCTTTGTCACAGCCAAGCCGTCATTCGCCGACCTCTGAAGACCCCCGACTTGGCGAATGCCTGCCCCGCGCCGCTCGAACGCAAGCCAGCTCACAACGGCAGGTGCAAAAAGTTAACAAACCTGAATACTGTTATATTTCAGTTGTTTAGGGCCCTGCTCAACCTTGAGCACCCCTTGCACACCCCTGCAGATCTCAGTCCTGCTCCGGCACCAGGATCTCTCGCTTGCCCACATGATTGGCCGAGGACACGAGGCTGTTTTCCTCCATCTGCTCCACCAACCGCGCCGCCTTGTTATACCCGATCCCCAGCTTGCGCTGGATATACGAGGTGGAGCATTTCCGGTCCTTCACCACGATCGCCACCGCCTGATCATACAAGGCATCCTCGCCGCCCGTATTGCCGCCCGTGGACAGCCCCAGAACCGCGTCGATGTCTGATTCCTTGTCGTCGTCCGGCCCCTCCAGAACCGAGGAAGCGTAATCCGGCGGCCCGAAGCTTTTCAGGTGGCGGACGATCTCCTCCACCTCTTCATCGGAACAGAACGGCCCATGGACACGCGTGATCTTCGCCCCGCCCGCCATATAAAGCATATCGCCCATGCCCAGCAGCTGCTCGGCGCCCATCTCACCCAGGATGGTCCGGCTGTCGACTTTGGAGGTCACGTGGAAAGAAATCCGCGTCGGGAAGTTCGCCTTGATCGTCCCGGTAATCACATCCACCGACGGCCGCTGCGTCGCCATGATGATGTGGATCCCAGACGCCCGCGCCATCTGAGCCAGCCGCTGAATGCAGGCCTCAATCTCCTTGCCCGCGACCATCATCAGGTCGGCCATCTCGTCGACGATGACGACGATATAGGGCATCTTCTCGGGCATATATTCTTCGGTCTCGAACACGGGATCGCCCGTCTCATCATCAAAACCCGTCTGATAGGTTCTGGAGAACATCTCGCCCTTATCCAGCGCATCTTTCACGCGAGAATTATACCCGTCGATATTCCGCACGCCCATCTTGGACATCTTGCGGTAGCGCTCTTCCATCTCACCGACGGTCCATTTCAGCGCCACAACGGCCTTCTTGGGGTCCGTCACAACGGGCGACAAAAGGTGGGGGATGCCGTCATAAACCGACAGTTCCAGCATCTTCGGATCGATCATGATCATCCGGCAATCTTCCGGCTTCATCTTGTAAAGCAGGCTCAGGATCATCGTGTTGATCGCCACGGATTTACCCGAGCCGGTCGTCCCCGCGATCAGCAGGTGAGGCATCTTCGCAAGGTTCGCGATGATCGGATCACCGCCGATATCTTTGCCCAAAGCGAGCGGCAGCTTGTGGGAGCCGTCGCCGAAGTCGCGGTGGGACAGCATCTCGCGCAGGACGACCATCTCGCGGTTCTGGTTCGGCAGCTCGATGCCAATGACGGTCCGTCCGGGCACCGTGGACACTCGGGCGGACAGCGCGGACATCGACCGCGCGATGTCATCGGCCAGACCGATGACGCGCGAGGCCTTCAAACCGGGCGCGGGCTCTAGCTCATACATCGTGACGACGGGGCCGGGACGGACGGAGACGATCTCGCCTTTCACGCCGTAGTCATCCAGCACGTTCTCCAGCATCCGGGCGTTGGCCTCCAGCGCCTCATCGGAAAGGTGATGCCGCTCGATGGTGGTCGGGTTGGTCAGAAGCGTCAGCGGCGGGAACTCATAGGGTTCCGGCTCCGACAGCGGCAGGGAGGGCTGGCTATCGGCCTTCGCCTGACGCGACTGCGCTTGGGGTTTGCGGCTGGGTTGCTGCACCACCTTGCGTTCGACACGCGCGGGCGGCACGGCGACCGGAGCGGGCTCCGGCTCGGCGCGGTGCAGTTCCACGGGCTCGACCTCTGCCATGGGCGCTTCCGGCGTGTCCTGCGCGTGGGCTGCGGTCAGCGGCGGCTCGATCCGGTTCAAGCCCGGCACGCGGGACGGCGTTCCCGGCGTCACACGGGCGCGGGCGGCGATGTCGGCGATGGTGTTGCCAGTCGGGGCCGCTTCGACGGGATGGCGGCGCGCCCGGATCGCATCAGAGATCCGCGACCGCACGCGGTCCTGGCCCACGGGCTGTTCATGCAGGTCTTCGACCAGCATCGGATCCGCCTCGGGCAACGGGGCTTCCAAGGGCGGCTCTGCCTCCCGGCGCAGGCCCGGCATGCGAGAGAACAGGCCCGGCGTGGCTGGGGCGACAGCGGCGGGCGCGGGTGCAGGCTCGTCCGGCGCAACGGCACGCTGCACGCGCGGCTCACCGGTGGTGGCATAGGCGGGATCGACGGCAAGCGGGGCCGCTTGTGCGGCCTGCGCCTCTCGGCGGGCAATCCTGCGGTCCTGCAAGGCCGCCGCGGTGGCCCCTGCCCCGCGTCCGAGGCCGCGCATCGTGGCCATAACGGCACCACCCGTTGCGATCATGCCGACCAGCAGGAACCGCAGGGTCAGCCCCAATTCCCGTTGGGTGACACCCAGCACAAACAGCACCATCAACGCGGTGAACACGAAGGCCACGAAAGCCGCAATCTTGATGCCGATCTGCGGCGCCATAGGCAGCGCGCTCAGCACGGCGCCCAGGATCGTATCGCCGAACAGACCGCCCGCGCCGAAGGAGTGCGACCACCCCGCAGGCGGCACATGGCTGGCGGCATAAATCGCGGCCAAGGCAATCGCGATGGGCAGGAACAAGACGCGGCCCAAGGCGCGTTCCTGCCCGCGATGCAGGATGAAACGCACGCCCCAGGCGATGCAGGCCACGGGCAGAACCCAGGCGGCAAAGCCCATGATCATCATCATCACGGCGGCGATCGATGCACCGCCCCGGCCCAAAAGGTTCTCGGGCGCGGCATCTGTCGCAGCCATCCAGTTGGGATCCTCGGGCACATAGCTCCACAGCATTGCCGCCAGGGCAAGACCAAGACCCACAAGGGCCATACCGCACATCTCTCGGCCACGACGGGCGAGAATTGCTTGCATATGTCCGTCCAGAAGCGGTTCACGCTGGCGGGTCTGATAGGCCATGTTATGCCTCCTCAATCATACAGCGCCTTGCGGAGCATCTTCAGCCCCCGACGCATTTCTTCTTTTTCAGCAACCATTGCGACGCGGATCTTGTCGTGGCCGGGGGTCACCCCGTCCACTTCGCGCGCGAGGTAGGAGCCGGGCAGCACTTTCACGCCCGTCTCTTGCCACAGCTTGACCGTGGCTTGTTCCGCGTCCTGGACCGGCAACCACAGGAAGAACCCGGCCTCGGGGCCCTTGTAGCCCTGCACGTCGCCAAGGATATCGTCGGCGATCTTGTACTTCACGCGGTAGAGGTTGCGGTTGTCGATCACGTGGTCTTCGTCGTTCCAAACCGCCTCGGCCACCGCTTGCAGCGGCATCGGAAGCGGCGCACCCGCGTAGGCGCGCAACTGCTTCATCCGGGCGATGTTTTGCGGGCCCGACGCACAGAAACCACTGCGCAAGCCCGGCAGGTTGGAGCGTTTGGAGAGCGAGTGGAACACCATCACCCGTTCCGGGTCCACGCCCATTTTTTGGGCGACTTGCAGGGCGCCGGGGGGCGGTGTCTCGCGGTAGATCTCGGAGTAGCATTCATCCGCGAAGATCTTGAAATCGTGCTTCTCGGCCAGGGTGATCAGCGCTTCCCAATAGGCCTCGGACGCGACGGCGCCCTGCGGGTTGGCAGGCGAGCAGATGTAGGCGATGGCCGTGCGCTCGAGGATCGCGGGGTCGACGGCATGGAAATCCGGCAGGTCGCCGGTCGCTTCCGTGGCGGGCAGATAGACGGGTTCGGCGCCAACGGAGAGCGCGGCCACGGCATAGACCTGATAGAAGGGGTTGGGTGTTAGGACGACGGGCCGTTGGCCATTCTTGCGTTCTGGGCAGAGCGCCATGCAGGCGTTGTAGAGCCCCTCTCGCGTGCCGTTCAGGACCAGGATCTGCGTGGCAGGATCGACATCAGCGTTGTAGCGGCGGCCAAGCCACGCGGCCTGGGCCGTGCGCAGGGACAAAGCGCCGTCATTCTCGGGGTATTTGCCGAAGCCATGCAGGTTTTGCGCCAGCGCCTCGGCGATCCACGGGGGGAAGGCGTGGCGCGGCTCGCCAATGGTCATGAGAATAGGGTCGCCGCCCGGCTCCATGCCGTCCAACAACGTCCGCAAACGCGGAAACGCATATTCTGGGAGGTTCGAAAACCGCTCCGGAAACACCATTACTGCCTCATTTTCAGGGTCATAAACGCCCCGTTAGCCATGATGATAGCGAAGGGGGCGGCTCTGGTCCAGAAAAAGAGGCTTAATATCAGGTGGGTGTGGCGAGGGGTGTGTCCGTTAGGCCAAACTGGCCTCCGCCGCCTGCGCCAGGCGCAACAGGCGCGCGTCATGGCCCGGGGGACACATCATCATCAGCCCCGTGGACGGCACGCCCGTGGGCAGGGTCACCGCGCAAAGGCCCATCAGGTTGCCGACGCGGGTGTTGCGCAGGGTCAAGAGGTTCTCGGTGACAAAGTAATCGTCATCGGAATCCAGCCGTGCGACGTTGGGCGGCAGGTTCGCGGCAGACGGGATGAGCACAGCGTCGTAGCCGGAGGTGGCCGCGTAGTAGTCCGCGCGCAGCACCCGCAGGCGCTGCCAGAGAGCCACGAAATCCGCCGCCAACACGTCCGCGCCTTGGCGGAAACGGTCACGAATGCGGTGGAACATCTTGTCGGGGGCGGCTTCGATGTCCTTGCCCCAGGTCCCGTAAGCCTCGGCGGTGTAAAGGGAAAGCGTGGTCTGCATGGCCTCATCGACCGCGGGCACGTTGACGGTATCGATATGGGCACCGGCTTTGCCAAGGCGGTCCACGGCGGATTGGAAGGCCGCGCCGGGGGCCTCGCGCACGTCATCCGCATAGGGGTTGAGGACCGCGAAGCGGGTGCCCTGCAGGCTGGCCGCGCGCAGGTCGGGGGCCTTCGTGCGGCCCATGACAGCGAACAACTCGGCGCAGTCTTCCACGGTGCGGCAGAGCGGGCCGACCGTGTCGAAGCTTTCGCAGAGCGGTACGACACCCCGAAGCGACAGCGCGCCGTGGGTGGGCTTGAAGCCCACCAAGTCGTTCCAGGCCGAGGGCAGGCGGACGGAGCCGCCGGTGTCTGACCCGATCCCCGCCGCGGCCATACCGTAGGCCACCGACGTGGCGGCACCCGAGGATGAGCCGCCGGGGGCGAGCGCCGGATCATGGGCGTTGGGGGGCGTCGCGGTGGAGGGGTTCACGCCAAGGCCCGAGAACGCCAGTTCGGTCATATGGGTCTTGCCCAAGCAAACGAGGCCCGCGCGGGTGGCGTTGGCCAGAACCTCTGCGTCCGCGGTCGGCACGCGGCCCTCCAACAGCTTGGAGCCCGCTTCTGTCGTGACGCCCGCCGTGTCGAACAGGTCCTTCCAGCTGATCGGCACGCCATCCATCAGCCCTCGCCGAACGCCTTGCTTGGCGCGGTCGTGGGCGGCAATCGCCTCGGCCAACGCGCGGTCACGGGTCATGCGGGCGTAGATGCGGGGGCCATGCGCGCTGGCCGCTACGGCATCCAGATAGCCCTCGGTCAGCGCCACGGGGTCCACGTCGCCCGCGCCAATGCCGCGCCCGATCTCGCTTGCGCTTTTGCTCAGCCAATCCATCTTCACCGCCCCCAGTTTGCTTGCGAAAAGGCTAACGACGACGCGCCACATGGACAATCCCCTTGGCCGCGCCATAGTTCACCCTATGGAACAGCTTGATGCAGATATTCTGATTGTTGGCGGGGGGTTAAACGGCCCCTGCCTGGCGCTGGCCTGTGCGCAGGCGGGACTTTCGAGCGTGGTTTTGGACGCCCTGCCCGCGCAGACCCGGGAAGAGACCGGCTTTGACGGGCGCGCCTATGCCCTGGCGCTGGCCTCGGTCCGAATGCTCGGCGCTTTGGGGATCTGGGACGCGGTCGCGGACCACGCGCAGCCGATGTTGGAAATCAAGGCCTCTGACGGGCGCGCTGGCGAAGGGGCGGCGCCGTTTTACCTGCACTTCGACCATGCCGAGATCGAGGAAGGCCCGATGGGTCATATGCTGGAAGACCGCTACTTGCGCCGCGCCTTGATGGCCGCGATGGAGGCTGATCCGCGCGTGACACACCGCGCGAATGCGCGCGTTATCTCTCAGGATACCAATGGGTTAGCCTCTGTCACGCTGGAAGGTGGAGAGGTGCTGCGCGGGCGTCTTCTGGTCGGTGCGGACGGCAAACGCTCGGGCGTGGCCGCGCGCGCGGGCATCAAGCGGACCGGGTGGGATTACGCGCAGACGGCGCTTGTCTGCGCGGTCCAGCACGAAAAACCCCACAACGGCATCGCGCATCAGTTCTTCATGCCGGGCGGACCGCTGGCGATCCTGCCGCTGCCGGGCAACAGATCGTCCATCGTGTGGTCGGAAACCGAGCCTCGGGCCAGTGCCTTGGCAAGCGCCAGTGATGCGGATTTCATGGATGCCCTGCGGCCGGCATTCGGCGACTTCCTGGGCGATATTTCTCTTACCGGTCAACGACATAGCTACCCTTTAAGCCTATCGCTCGCCACCGCCTTTGTGGCCGAAAAGCTGGCCCTTGTGGGCGACGCGGCGCACGGTGTTCACCCGATTGCGGGCCAAGGGCTGAACCTGGGACTGCGCGATGTGAGTGCGCTGGCAGAGACTTTGGCAGACGCCAAGCGGCGCGGAGAGGGCTTTGCGCGCCGTGACGTGCTGGACCGTTATCAGCAATGGCGCCGGGCCGATACGATGGGGCTGGCCGTGGCAACGGACAGCGTCAATCGGCTGTTTTCCAACGATAACCCGGCAATCCGCGCGATCCGCGATATCGGCATGGGGGCAATCGGCACGGTGCCCGCCCTGCGGCGCAAATTCATTCGTGAGGCGGCTGGACTAACCGGGGATCTGCCGCGTCTGATGCAGGGGCGCGCGCTGTAGGCGGCGGCGAAAACGGCGCGCGGGTAGATCAATGGTATATCAATCTGCCCTCAGGGGTGCGGCAATCCCCACTTTGCGGATCATGTCGGACTGACTAACCTGCCCGAAAATCAACAAGACGAGACCCCCCATGACTGGCCCAAAACTGACCGCATTGATCCTCTTTGGCGCGCTGAGTTTCGCGTTCGGATTCCTCTTCACCGTCGGCCTGAACGGCGCGTTCGGCGGGTTGATGACGGGCGTCATCGTCGCGGCGCTGACCTGCGCCTTCATCTGGTTTGCCAACAACGGCCGCCACGCCTTCGCGCGTGGCTTCCTGGGACTGGGCGCGGTGTTCATCATTGTCCCCATCGCAGCCCTTGCCGGGTTCGGAGAGCAGGTGGCGGAGGGCACGCTTACCGCAATTCAGAACGGCAGCTCCCTCACCGAGGAGGAAGCAGGGGCGCTGTTCCTATCGTCGATCTTTGCCTCTGCCGGGTTGGTCTTTGGTATCATCTTCGGCCTGATCCTGGTTCTGATCGGCGGGCTGATGCATCGCAGCCCGGCCAGCACGCCCGAGGCCCCGTAGTGAAATCGCCCAATGGCCCGCTGATCCTGGCCATTTTCTCCGTGTTGATCCTGGCGCTCTGCTGGGTGGCCGTGACCGCCGTCACCACGCCCACACGGGCGATTGCCAGCGGCGTCGCCTCGGCCCTGTTCGCGGGCGTGTTCATCTGGTTTGCCCAGACCAACCGCCACGCGGTGGCACGCGGGCTGATCGCTTTGGGGGCAACAGCGCTGGCCGCGCCCTTTGCCGCCATTGAGGTGGCAACCAATGACATGTTGATCGCCTTGCTGAGCGACGAAGACCTGATTGGGGAACGCTTCCTGACGATGGACCAGGTGCTTTCGGTTGGATGGCGAAACGTCGGGATCGGCGCGCTTGTGGCCTTGGTTTTGATCATCTGGGGCGGAGTGATGCACAGAGCACCCCGCACGCCCGACGATGGCGGAACGTCAGAGTAATCCCCGCCCTGCCGCATCAATCCAGCTTGCGGGCTTCTTCTTCCAACATGATCGGAATGCCGCCCCGGATCGGGTAGGCGAGATGCGCCGCGCGCGAGATCAGCTCTTGGCGTTCTCTGTCGTATGACAACGGTGCCTGGGTGACCGGGCAAACCAGCGCCTCTAACATCCGGCGGTCGATGAGGGGCCGGACCGGCGCGTCATCCGCCGGATCGCTCATTGCATGCGTTCTTCGTCCGAGCCTGCGGCAAGGGCGAATTCCAGAAGCGTCACCAGCGTTTCGCGCCGGGTGGACAGCGACGGCGCCTCTAGCAGGGCCTGCTTTTCCTCGGGATCAAACGGGCAGAGCATCGACAGGGAGTTGATCAACAACTCATCCTCGGCGTCTTTCAGGCTGTCCCAATCGGTGGAGAGGTCTTGGGCCTGAAAATAGCGGTTCAGCAAGTCGAGGAAGCTGTCGCGGTCAAAGGCCTTGTCCGTCTCGGTCGGGCCAAGGTCGGTGTTGAACCCCTCCCACGACACGTCGCAGCGGCGGTACGGCGCGAAGCCCGAGACTTCGGACGCGATCCGAAACCGGGACATGCCCGCCAGCGTGATCATGTAGCGCCCATCCTCGGTTTCCGAGAACTGGGTCAGACGCCCCGCACAGCCGATGTGGTGCAACTTCTGTTCGCCCGTTCCCGGCGCCTCGAAGGGTTGCACCATTCCGATCAGCCGATGCGAGGTCTTCATCGTATCCTCGATCATCTGCAGGTAGCGCGGCTCGAAAATATGCAGCGGCAGGCGGGCGCGGGGCAAGAGCAGCGCGCCGGGCAGCGGGAAGACCGGGATCGTGCCGGGAAGATCAGCGTGTTTCATCATGGGCATGGACGTAGGCTGATCCTTGTCTCAGGCAAATATCATCGAGCTGAGACGGCGGCGGCCGGTGAGGGCAATCGGATCTTGCGGCGGCAGCGCGTCGAAGATCGTGAAGAGCTGGGTCTTGGCGGCCTCATTGTTCCAATTGCGGTCGCGGCGGAACAATTCCAGCAAATGGTCCACGGCCTCTTCGACATCGCCGGCCGCATGCAGTGCCTGGGCCAGTTCAAAACGCGCGGTGTGGTCGTTCGGGTTGGACTCCACGGCGGCCTGCAATTCGGCCAGGGGGCCCGCGGTTTCGGCCTGACGCGCCAACTCGATCTGGGCACGTACGGCCTCCAGCTCAGGGGCGTTGAAGATCTTGTCGGGCGCGGTGGACAGCAACTGCTCGGCCTCATCAACCTGGCCCATGGCCAGATGCGCGCGGGCAAGGCCCGCGGTCGCCAGCGCATTCTCTGGCTCTTCGCCAAGGATCGCAGCAAACGTCTGAGCGGCGTCGTCATGGGCGCCCTCGGCCAGCATTTCCTCTGCCGCTTCAAGGGCTTCGCCCAAGCCGCCATCTTCCTTGGACATCGCCGCCAGCTTGGCGACGAATTCCTTGATCTGGCTTTCCGGCACCGCGCCTTGGAAGCCGTCGACCGGCTGGCCTTCATGGAAAGCGTAGACCGTGGGGATCGACTGCACGCGCAACTGCGCCGCGATCTGTTGGTTCTCATCCACGTTGACCTTCACCATGCGGACCTTGCCCTTGGCGGCGATCACGGCCTCTTCCAACTGCGGACCCAGGACCTTGCAGGGGCCGCACCAAGGCGCCCAGAAATCCACGATCACCGGAACGGTTTGGCTGGCTTCCACCACGTCGGCCATGAAGGTGGCGTCAGTCACATCCTTGATCAGGTCGGCGGGGGGGGCGTCGGGGGATTGGCCAAATTCGAGCATGGGGCAAGCTCCGTCAATTACTGGTGATACGGGTTATATGCGGCGTGGGACGCCGCGCGCCAAGGGGGGCAGGCGCGGTTAAAGGTCGAATGTTGCAAACACGGGCGCATGGTCTGAAGGTTTTTCCCACCCGCGCACGTGGCGGGCAATGCGAGAGGAATGGGCCGCGTTGGAAATATCGGGCGTGGCCCAGATGTGATCAAGGCGACGGCCTTTGTCTGCGCCGTCCCAATCGGGCGAGCGGTAGGACCACCAGCTATAGAGCTTTCCATCGGGAATATCGGTGCGGGTCACGTCCACCCAGCCGCCCGCCTCCTGGGCCTCGGCCATGTGTTCGACCTCGATGGGGGTATGGGAGACGACCCTCAGAAGCTTCTTGTGATCCCAGACGTCGTCTTCGCGGGGCGCGATGTTGAGATCCCCCACAAGGATGGATTTGGCGGGCTGATCCGCCCGCGCCCAATCGCGCATATCCGTCATATAATCGAGCTTCTGGCCGAACTTGATGTTCTTCTCACGGTTCGGCTCATCCCCGCCGGCGGGGACGTAGAAGTTGTGGATCGTCACGCCGTTTTCCAACTGCCCGGCGATGTGGCGGGCATGGTCGAGGCCCGCAAACTCGTGAGAGCCCGCCTCCACCATCGGGAGCTTGGAATAGATGGCGACACCGTTGTAGCCCTTCTGCCCGCGCGCCACGACATGGGTATAGCCAAGGGCGGCAAAGACATCCGACGGCATCTTGTCGACGGGGCTCTTGCACTCCTGCAGGCAGAGGACATCGGGCGCTTCCTCGGTCATCAACTGTGACACGAGGGTCTGGCGCAGGCGGACGGAGTTGATGTTCCAAGTGGCGAGGGTGAAGGGCATTTGGCGGCTCCGGCTGTGTGTTTCGGCCACGATAGAGATTTGGGCAGGCGTGGCTAGGGGGGCCAGCCCCCCGACGCGCTCCTGTCGGAGCACGTCACCCCCCGGAGTTTTCCGGGCAAGATGAAACAGAGCCCCGCTGCGAGGAGAGTGCAACGCACTCGAGGAGGGGCGGGTTAGCGCAGGCCCGCGAGGGCCGAGAGGAGGGCCGCGTCAAATGCGGCGGGGTCCTCGATCATCGGGATATGGCCCACGTCCGGCAGGACCGCCAGGGTACTGCCGGGGATCAGCGCGTGCAGGTTTTCACCCTGGGGCAGCGGCGTCGTCGTGTCCTCTGCCCCCCAGATGATCGCCGTGGGGATATCGAGGGCTGCATAGGCTTCTGAGCGGACAGAGGGCAGATCAACGGGCGGGATCAGCAGGGTCGGTAGCCAGATCGCCAGGGCCTCGGTGGCCCCTTCCAGGGTGCTTGGTCGTGCCAGAACGTCCAGGACCTCATCGGTGGCCGTCTCCTTGCGGTAGAGGAAGGCTTGTAGCAGGCGGCGGGAGGCCAAGGGGTTGGTGACGGTGGCAGAAACCAGCGCCTCGCGCAGCCAGATCGGGCGCAGCGGCGCCGGAAGCAGCGAAGGCGCAGGGTCGAGCGGAAGCGCGCCGTTGATAATGGTGAGCGAGGCGAAGGCCGTGGGGTCCTGCATCACCGCCTCGATCGCGGCGCCCGCGCCGAAGGAATGCGCAACGATATGGGGTGTGATCCCCTCGGCCCGGGAAAACGCCAGGATGCGCGCGGCGGTGGCCGCGCGGCCATAGTCGCCGCCGGGGTCACGGTCCGAAAAGCCCATCGGCGGCAGATCAATCGCCAGGGCGCGGTAACCCTCTGCCGCAAGCAGGTCGAGCGTATGGCGCCAACTGCCCGACCAACCGACGGAGCCGTGGATCAACAGGACCGGAGGGCCCTCGGCAGGCCCACGCTCGATGGCGAAAATCCCTTGCAGGGCGGTGGGCACGAGGCGTCCGTCTGCAGGCGCGGCATCGGCCGCCGCCTCCACCTCGCGCAGGTCAGCGGCCAGACGAAACCCACCCAGTGCAAGCACCACGAGCAGGCAGAGGGCCAGTAGCGTTCTGAGAATTAAGCGCATGGCCCCATTGTGCCCCAGCCGCGATCCAATGCAAGCTTGCCCTGAAGGAGCCGCCCATGGCCGCATTAATCCGCGAAAACCGTAACTTCCGCCTGCTGATGTCCGGCGCGGGTCTGTCGAACCTCAGCGACGGGATCGGCGCGTTGGCTTTTCCGTGGATGGCGACGCTGATCACCACCGATCCCCGCGCCTTGGCCGTTGTCGCCTTCGCCACGCGCTTGCCGTGGTTCCTGTGGTCCCTGCCCGTGGGCGTTTGGACGGACCGGGCGGACCGCCAGAAAATGGTGGTCCGCGCGGATCTGGCGCGCATGGCGCTGGCGCTGGCGGTCGTGGCCCTGATCGTGGCGGGGCCGAGGGAGGCCTCCGGCGCCGAAATCATCTGGATGATCAGCGGTCTAGCCGCGCTCGCCTTCCTGATGGGCACGGCGGAGGTCTTCCGGGACAATGCCGCGCAGACCGCCTTGCCAAGCGTTGTCGACAAGGACCGGCTGGAGGAGGCCAACGGCCAGATCTGGTCGATGGAGCAGGTTATGGGCCAATTCGTCGGGCCGCCGCTGGCGGGCCTTCTGATCGCACTCGCCGTCCCCGCGCCGTTCTTGTTTGAAGCTTTGGGATTCGCGCTTGCGGCCTTCGCCGTCTGGGCCATCGCCTTCCCGGCGCGCGGCGTCATTGCGGACCGCGAGGGCTTCTGGACCGAGATGCGCGCGGGCTGGACCTGGATCAAGGAACACCGCGTGATCTTGCAGCTGGCGTTGATCCTGGGCGGGCTCAACGCCGCGCATATGGCGGGGTTCACCGTATTGGTTCTGTTCAGCCAGGAGGTCCTGGGACTGGGCGCGGTGGGCCACGGGATGCTGTTGACGGCGGGGGCAGCCGGTGGCGTGGCAGGAGGTTTGCTTTGCCCCTGGATCGCAGCGCGGCTGGGATCCTCACGCAGCCTGTGGGTCGCCCTTGCGCTGATGCCGCTGCCGTTCCTGGGCCTCTATTTCACCTCCCAGGTCTGGGTCGCGGTCACGCTCTTGTTTCTGGAGACTTTCGTGGCGGTCCTGTGGAACGTCGTCACCGTGTCCTTCCGCCAACGCGTGATCCCCGACGCGCTTCTGGGCCGGGTCAACTCGATCTACCGATTCTTTGGCTGGGGCATGATGCCCCTTGGGGCCTTGGCGGGCGGCTGGATCATGGCGATGGCCGAGCCCGACATGGGCCGCGAAGACGCGTTGCGGCTGGTGTTCCTGGTCGGCGCCGGGGTGTTCATCGCGCTGTTCCTCTACGGGGTCGCGCGGTTGCGGTTGCCGAAAGCCGGTTAATCCGTGCTTTTGACGTGCGGGAAATCGCCTGTGGCGATGTAGGCCTCTTCCTCCGGTGTCGAGACGCGGCCGTAGATCGGATTGCGGTGCGGATGACGGCCGAAACGTTCGATGATCTCACGTTCGCGCGCGTGCTGCTCGGCGAGTTTTTCCAACATCGGCTCCATCCCCGGCGGACAGATCTCGGGGTAGCCTTCGACCATCCGGTCTTTCACATCCAGACGATCCAGGTGATCGGGCCCTTCGCAGTGGGAAATGGCGATCAGGTAAAACTGCCGCTCCCAGATATGGGGCAGAGCGTGAAAGTGACCGTTTTCAATCCCATCCAGCGCCAGACGCGTCGCCTTGATGTCCTGGCCAAACGCGCCGGGCGTGTCGCGCCACAGCGAGCGTGGGAACTGATCGAGCGCGATCAGAAGCGCCAAACGACCGCGCGGGGTTTCGGCCCAATGATCCAGCGCCCCGGCGGCGGCGGCATGAGTCAGCTCGGCGAAATCACGGATAATCCGCGCGTCCATACCGCCCTGCATCCGCTCTCTCCAGAAAGCCATGTGGGTCTCGGGACTGGTCCAATGGCCGTTATCAGGAAACCAGAGGTCGAGGACGATTTGCGGGTCAAAGTCGGATTGCTGTGTCATGGGCCGACGCTACAGCGCGCGCGGCGGCGGGGAAAACGATTAATCTTGGGGTGAGGCCCGCGCGGGGGCAAAAAGAAAACCCGGGCACCCCTTTGTGTTCAGGGGGCCGGGCAAAGTCACAACAGGGAGGTTGTAGGCAAAGGTCTACACCACGCGGGTGACGTTGAACTTGATCCACGTCAAATTCGTCGCCACGGCCAAAAAAAAAGCCCGGACACGAGGTCCGGGCCAGTCAACAGGGAGGATGGTGCCATTTCCGAGGGAGGTCGGAAGCCCCGGCACCGAGGGGTTCATTAGGGCCGTGCATCGGGAGGAACGCGCAGGCGCCTGTATCACTATGCCACCAGTCTGTAGCCGCCAGATTCGGTCACAAGAAGGCGGGCATTGGACGGATCTGGTTCTATTTTCTGACGCAAACGGTAAATGTGCGTCTCCAGCGTGTGGGTGGTGACGCCTGCGTTATATCCCCAGACCTCATGCAACAGCACATCACGGGCGACGACGCCGTCTTGTGCGCGGTAGAGGAACTTGAGGATGTTGGTCTCTTTCTCGGTCAGGCGGATCTTCCGCTCGTCCTCGGTGATCAGCATCTTCATGGCGGGCTTGAAGGTGTATGGCCCAAGCTGGAAGACGGCGTCTTCGCTTTGCTCGTGCTGGCGCAGCTGTGCGCGGATGCGGGCCAGAAGGACGGGGAAGCGAAACGGCTTGGTGACGTAGTCGTTGGCACCGGCATCCAGGCCCAGGATCGTGTCGGCGTCGCTGTCATGGCCCGTCAGCATCAGGACCGGGCATTTCACGCCCTGCTTGCGCATCAGGCGGCAGAGCTCGCGGCCATCGGTGTCGGGCAGACCGACGTCGAGAATCACCAGGTCGTAGATGCCTTCCTTGGCCCGTTCCATGGCCTGGGCGCCATTGGCGGCCTCGAACACATCGAAGTCTTCGGTCATCACAAGCTGTTCGCTCAGCGCCTCGCGCAGGTCGTCTTCGTCGTCGACCAGAAGGATTTTCTTGAGGTTTGCCATGGTGCGGGCTCCCGTCGTTTCATGTTCCGTTGAGATGACATGACGGGTTGGGGCGGGGTTTGTCTATGGATGTAACCATGCCTCACAGGCCTGTGTGCCCCTGTGTGAGCGCGTGAGGGAATGTTTCAATTCCAGACCTGAGCGGGCTATGTGTGGGGCATGAGCCTTTTGCCCACCATATCCGACCTTGTGGCGCGCGCCCGCAGCGACCTGCGGGTCGGGCTGCCCGTGGTATTGGTTGAGGACGGCGCGGGGCTGATCGTGATGGCCTGCGAGACGGCCGGCGACGCGCGGTTGAACGCGTTGCGCGCCTTGGGGCCGGTGGTGGCCGCTGTCACCGGCTGGCGGGCCGAGACGTTGAAGATCCGGGTCTATGACGGTGACATTGCGCGAATCACGATGCCGGCGGATGCGGGCGCGCGGTGGCTGTCAGAGCTCGCCGATCCGGCCTGCGACCTCAGCGCGCCGCTGCGAGGACCGTTCAGGGAGGAGCGGTCCGGCGATGCCTCCTTGCACCGCATCGCCTTGGAGCTGACGAAGTCCGCACAGCTTCTGCCCGCCATAGCGGGGGTTGAGGTGCGCGACTGGCCCGAAGGCCTGACCGTGCTGCCGGCGGGGCAGACCGCCCAGGACCTGGCGGCGTCGGCACCGCTGTCGCCCGTTGCCGCCGCGCGCCTGCCGATGGCGCTTGCGGGTGCGGGCCGTCTGCACATCTTCCGCCCCGACAATGCCGAGATCGAGCATTATGCCGTTGAAGTCGGCCGCCCCGACCGCGCCAAGCCCGTCCTCGCGCGGCTGCATTCCGCGTGTTTTACGGGCGATGTCCTAGGCTCTTTGAAATGCGATTGCGGCCCGCAACTCCACGGCGCTTTGACGGCGATGGGCGCGGCGGGCGAAGGCGTTTTGCTTTACCTCAACCAGGAAGGTCGCGGCATTGGCCTGGCCAACAAGATGCGCGCTTATGCCCTGCAGGACCAGGGCTTCGACACGGTGGAGGCCAACCACCGCCTGGGCTTTGAGGATGACGAGCGCGACTTCCGCATCGGCGCCGACTTGCTGCGTCGCATGGGTTTTAGCGCCGTGCGACTGATGACCAACAACCCGCGCAAGGTCGAGATGATGGGCGCCGAGGGCATCGACGTGACCGAGCGGGTGCCCCTGATCATCGACCCCAATCGCTACAATGCCGGATATCTGGAAGTGAAACGCAGTAAATCGGGGCATCTGTTATGAGCCCTGAAGACATCGTCCTGACCCCCTCGGGCCTGCGCTTCTGGGGCGCGCGGCTGCCCTTCACCGTCGGGCGCGGCGGCGTGGTCCGAGACAAGCGCGAGGGGGATGGCGGCACGCCGGTGGGCGTACACCGGATCGTCGGCTGCCTTTACCGCGCCGACCGGGGGCAAAAGCCCTGCGACTGGGCGGTGCCGATTGGTCCCAATGACCTCTGGTCCGACGATGCAGGGGATGAGGACTACAACCTGATGGTGCGCAGGCCCTACGCGGGCTCAGCCGAGCGGCTGGCCCGGGGCGATGCGCTCTACGACATCGTCCTGATCACCGATTGGAACTGGCCCCAGGCCGAGGCGGGCAAAGGATCGGCCATTTTCATGCACCAATGGCGCGGGCCGGGGCGCAGCACTGAAGGCTGTGTCGCCGTCAGCCGGGCGCATCTGCGGTGGATCATACCGCGTATCACCGTGGGGACCCGGCTGATCGTGCCGGACGCTTTAGCGGGCTAGCAACCAAAGGGCGCCCGCACCGATGCCCGAAGGGCGAGGTGCCACCACGGCCGTCGAGTTTGCCTGCGTCTTCGCAGAAGACGCGGCAAAGGAGGAGGCCGCAACGCGCCGCGTCAGTCGTAAGCGCGCTCTCCAAAGATCGCAGAGCCGACACGAATGTGGGTCGCGCCCTGGGCAATCGCAGTCTCGAAGTCCGACGACATCCCCATCGACAAGCCTTGCAGGCCATTGCGCGCCGCGATCTTGGCCAACAGGGCAAAGTGCAGGGACGGTTCTTCTTCCACCGGCGGGATGCACATGAGGCCTAGAAGGGGCAGGTCCATCGCCCGGACCTCGGCGATGAAGGCATCGGCCTCGGACGGCAAGCAACCGGCTTTCTGGGGCTCTTCGCCCGTGTTCACTTGGATGAACAGGCCCGGGCTGGAGCCCCGCTCCTGCGCCAACCGGGCGAGGATCTTGGCCAGTTTCGGGCGATCAACCGTGTGAATGGTGCCGAACATCTCCACCGCTTGGCGCGCCTTGTTGGTTTGCAGCGGCCCGATTAGGTGCAGGTCGATCCCGTCGTACCTGGCCTGAAAGTCGGGCCAGCGTCCCTGGGCCTCTTGCACGCGGTTCTCGCCGAAAATCCGGTAGCCCTCGGACAGCACAGCCTCGACCCGCTCAGGGGGCTGCACTTTGGAAACGGCGATCAAGGTAATGTCCGCGGGGTCCCGGCCATGGGCCGTTGCACTCGCGGTGATACGGGGGGTGATATCAGACAAAGCCATGCTGTCAGGTTCACCAAAAGAAAAGAGCGGGCACAAGGCCCGCTCTTCCCAAATCAGACTAATCCGGTTGGATTAGAAGGACATTGCCAGGCCGAAGGACCAGGTGCTCTCGGCGTAGGAGGCGTTGGCGCCTGCTGCGTCCGTCTCGGACATGCCGTAGCCGAGGTGAGCGGAGAGACCGCCACCGAAGTCATAGGCAGCTGCGAAACCGAAGCCGGAGATCTCTTCTGCAGGTGCACCACCGTCAGGGGTGATGTCCCACATGCCGTAGTTGGCGGACACGGTGATCGCGTCGAAGGTGTAACCAGCGCCGACACCGATGTGGGTGTACTCGTCATCAGGCGTCGCTTCTTCCGAGGAGTAGTCGGTGTAGGCGATCGCGGCGGACAGGCCGTTGTCCAGGGACACAGCTGCCGACACACCGATGATCATGTACTCGCCGTCCAGGTCCTGGCCGGTGTAGTTGGCGGTGTTACCCGGGTTGTAGTTGGCGGCGTCGATGAACTGCACACCACCACCAACAGTGGCAGAACCACCGGAGAAGGAGAAGGTGTACGTTGCACCAACAGCGTAGCCGGTGTCACGGGTGCCGGCAGTTGCGTCGTCCATCTCGACCGACACTGCGAAAGTGAACTGGTCGAAGGAGTAGTCGTAACGTAGGATCTGGCCGTCGTATGCGCCGTCACCGTAGGAGCCGAGGTAACCGGCGTGTGCGGTTTCGTCGTCTGCGAGCGAACCCGCGTTGCCGGCTGCAGCTTCCTGCATGGCGAAGTCGAGTGCGCCGTCGGTGTCGCCCATCGTCAGCGTACCGAAGTCGCCGGAGATGAAGATCGCGATGCCGCCGTCGTCAGCGTTGTTGCCGAATGCGCCGTTGGTGGAACCACCAGCTGCGGTGTCTGCAACGGTCGACTCGTCGATGTCGATTGCTGCACCGAAGGTGATGCCGCCATCGGTTTCACCGGAGAGGGTGAAAGTCACGTCGATGTCGGTGAAGAAGCCGGTGTTAACATCGGTAGGCGCGGTGCCACCGTTGTTGCCGCCGTTGACGCCCATTTCGGCGCGACCGCTGAGCGAGACGTCTGCAGCTGCGATACCAGCTGTGACGACAAGCGCGGTAGTTGCGAAGAGAACCTTTTTCATGGTTTTTCCCTTGTGTTCACTTGAATAATCCAACCCCAAAGCGGAACGCCCGAATTGGGTATGCATGGTGTTTCGCCTTTCACCCCTTTGATTGCAAGAATGGCCCGGAGACGCTTGGAAGGTTGGCAACCGCATGGTGCAGACATGTCACAGTCCCGCGTTCGGGCTGGGGGCGCCGCGCCTCAATAAATCAAAGGTTAATAGGGCTTACGGGCCGTGTCGCCCCCAATGACTGGATGAACACGGTGCCGATGGGAGCCTGGAAAACACGCCAAGGTCGCACTGCAAGAACTCTCGATATCGGGGCGACTCGGGGTGGAACGACTCGAATCGTGTCGCAAGGGCCAAGGCCAGCGGGTGGCAAGATCCGCTACAGTTGAATGCAGTGTATATAAGTAGTGACGCAAGCCCCCCGTCCCGTGGGCCGTCAAGCGCTGACACAGCGCCCCTTGCCGCACGCAAGGCGCTTCTATAAAAGTTGCGCAACGAATTGGGCGGGACCAGAGAAGATGTTGAAACGAAGTGTAAACTTTCTGGGCCTTGCCTTGATCATCGGGGCGCTCGCCGCTTGCAACGGTCTGGGCAACAACCGCGAGGCTGCGGATGCGCGCCTTCAACAGGAAGGCCTGATGCTGGATCCGAGCCGTGAGACGATCTGGGATTTGTTCGGCGGCTCGGATGATCCGTCCGTCACGGTCGAGGTCAACCGCTACCTCTGGCGCGCCTCGTTGGAGATCCTGGACTTCATGCCATTAGAAGCTGCCGATCCGTTCACCGGCATCCTGGTCTTTGGCTACGCGACACCTCCCGGCGGCAACCGCGCCTACCGCGCGACGGTCTACGTCAGTGACCCGGCGCTGGAGGCGCGCTCCCTGCGCGTCGCCCTGCAAGGCCGCGGCGGCAGCGCCGTCAGCCGTGAGACCGCGCGCCAGGTGGAAGACGCCATTCTTACGCGCGCGCGCCAGCTGCGGGTTGCCGACGGCAATCTCTAGACCTGCCCCCACCCCTAGACCAACTCTACGTGACCGCTTAACAACACGCCGGGCCCACCAGCCCGGCGTTTTCATGTCGACCCGACCCAAGGAACTAACCGATGCCCCGTTACACCCCCTCCGAGATCGAGAAGAAGTGGCAAAAGGCCTGGGCGGACGCGGGCACCTTCCTTGCAACGATGGAAGGCGACAAACCCAAGTACTACGTGCTGGAGATGTTTCCCTACCCGAGCGGTAGAATCCACATCGGCCACGTGCGCAACTACACCATGGGCGACGTCATCGCGCGCTATAAGAAGGCCACGGGGCACAACGTGCTGCACCCGATGGGCTTTGACGCCTTTGGTCTGGCGGCTGAGAACGCCGCGATGGACCGGGGCATTCACCCCAAGGACTGGACCTACAAGAACATGGACGACATGCGCGACCAGATGCGCCCCTTGGGGTTCAGCATCGATTGGTCCCGCGATCTGGCGACCTGTGATCCGGAATACTACGGCCACCAGCAGGCGCTGTTCATCGACATGATGGAAGCCGGTCTGATCGACCGCAAGAATGCGGTCGTGAACTGGGACCCGGTGGATATGACCGTCCTGGCCAATGAGCAGGTGGAGGACGGCAAGGGTTGGCGCTCCGGCGCTGAAGTGGAGCGGAAGGAACTGACGCAGTGGTTCTTCAAGATCTCGGATTATTCCGATGAGCTGCTGAGCGCCCTGGAAGGTTTGGACAATTGGCCCGCCAAGGTGAAGCTGATGCAGGCCAACTGGATCGGTAAGTCTCGCGGCCTGCAGTTTGCCTTTGGGTTGGTGGAGCCCGTGGGCGGCCACGACCGAGTGGAGGTCTACACGACACGGCCTGATACTCTGTTGGGGGCGAGTTTCGTCGGCATCTCCCCCGATCACCCCATCGCCAAGCTGCTGGAAGCCGAGCGCGACGACGTCGCCGCCTTCTGCGCCGAGTGCCGCAAAGGCGGCACCACGGCGGCAGAGGTTGAGACGGCCGAGAAGATGGGCATGGATACCGGCTTGCGCGTCCGCCACCCCTTCGACACGGGCGCGCATCTGCCCGTCTACATCGCCAACTTCATCCTGATGGACTACGGCACCGGCGCCATCTTCGGCTGCCCCGCCCATGACGAGCGGGACCTGGAATTCGCCCGCAAGTACGAGCTGCCCGTCGTCTCGACCTATGTGCCCGTGGACGACACAGACCATGTCCTGCCCGAGGACGGCGGCGAGGCCTATGTGCCGCCCAAGCCCGACCCGGTCCGCTACACCCGTGGCTTCGCGGGCGAGGAAATCCAATCCGGCAACGACGCCATCGACGCCGCCGTGACCTTTTGCGAGGGCGAGGGCGTCGGCCAAGGCGTCACCAAGTTCCGCCTGCGCGATTGGGGCCTGTCGCGCCAACGCTACTGGGGCTGCCCGATTCCCGTGGTCCATTGCGACGCCTGCGGCGTGGTGCCCGAGAAGAAAGAGAACCTGCCCATCGAGCTGCCCTACGACGTCACGTTCGATGTCCCCGGCAACCCGCTCGACCGTCACCCAACCTGGCGCAACGTGCCCTGCCCGTCCTGTGGCAAACCCGCCCTGCGCGAGACCGACACGATGGACACATTCGTCGACTCAAGCTGGTACTTCGCCCGCTTCACCGCGCCCCATGCGGCGACGCCCACGTCGCGCGACGAGGCCGAATACTGGATGAACGTCGACCAATACATCGGCGGCATCGAGCACGCGATCCTGCATCTGCTGTACTCGCGCTTCTTCGCCCGGGCGATGCACATCACCGGCCACCTGCCCCGCAAGGCCATCGAGCCCTTCGACGCACTGTTCACGCAGGGCATGGTCACGCATGCCTCATACAGCTGGGAAGAAACAATCTCGGGAACGATTAACAGAGAAAAAGATGGGAAAATCAGTGTCGATGAAACTGAGAGAAAGAAAAAACACTACTTTTACCCTGAAGACATAGAAGAAACTCCCGACGGGCCTGTAGCTTTGTTCAAACCGACCGGCGTCAAAGTCCCGATCACGGTCGAGTCGTCCGTGAAGATGTCGAAGTCCAAGAACAACGTCGTGGACCCGGTGGAGATCATCAAACAATACGGTGCGGACACCGCCCGTTGGTTCGTCCTGTCCGATTCCCCGCCTGAGCGGGACGTGGAATGGACGGCCTCCGGCGCGGAAGCGGCCTACAAGCACCTGGGCCGCGTCTGGTCGCTGTGCGACCGGATCGCCCAGATGGACCGAAACGGCGGCGAAGGCGACGAAGACCTGCTGCGCGAAATGCACAAGACGATCCGCGACGTGACCAACGGGGTCGAATCCTTCGGCTTCAACGCCGCCATCGCCAAGCTTTACGCCTTCACCAACACGCTGCAGAAATCCAAAGCCTCGCACAAGGCGCAACGCGAGGCGGTGATGACCCTGGCGCAACTGATGGCGCCGATGACCCCGCATCTGGCCGAGGATATCTGGGCCCACCAAGGCGGCGAAGGCCTGATCGCCAATGCGCCCTGGCCCGTCGCCGATGACGCGATGTTGGTGGAATCCACGCTTACCCTGCCGATCCAGATCAACGGCAAACGCAAGTCCGAGATCACGGTCGCCAAGGATGCCAGCAAGGAAGAGGTTGAAAAGATCGCCCTTGCAGACGACGCTGTGGTCAGGGCGTTGCAGGGGGCCGCGCCGAAAAAGCTGATCGTTGTCCCCGGACGGATCGTGAATGTCGTTATTTAGTCGCCGCACACTTCTGTTGTCGCTATCCGCGCTGCCCCTGGCGGCGTGCAACTTCCGGCCCGTCTACGGCCCCGGCGGCAGCGGAGAGGTGATCCGCAACCAGATCCGCGTGGCGGACCCGGCCTCGCGCCTGGAATTTGCGCTGGTCGCGCGCCTGGAAGACCGCATTGGCACCGGGTCCAGCTACACGCTGGACTATGTGATCGAGCGGACCAATCGGGACCTCGCCATTGACGTGGACGAGGTGATCAACCGCATCAACCTTGTGGGCACGCTCAGCTTCACGGTGCGCGATGCGGGCACGGGCCTTATCGTTCAGACCGGGGAGGTGGCGACCTTCACCTCCTACGCCACGACCGAATCGCCTGTGGCCACGGAATCCGCGCGCCGCGATGCGGAGGACCGCTTGGCCGTCGCGCTGGCGGACCAATTGGTCACCAGGCTGATTGCGGGTGCGGCCTCTTGGTCCTAGGCCTGCGATGAAACTCTCCACCCGCGATGCGAATGCCTACTTCAAGCAGCCCGATACCTCTGCCGCGGGATGTCTGATCTTTGGCGACGACGCCATGCGCGTGGCCTTGAAGCGGCAGGATCTTTTGGCCGCATTACTGGGGGAAGCCGCTGAAGAAGAGATGCGCCTGACACGGATGACCGGGGCGGATCTGCGGTCCGACAGTGCGGGCCTCTTGGATGCCGTGAAGGCCGTGGGCTTCTTTCCGGGACCCAGGGCCGTGCTGGTGGAGGGCGCGACGGACGGCCTGTCCAAGGTTTTCACCGCCGCCTTTGAGGAATGGCAACAGGGCGACGCGCAGATCATTGCGACGGCCGGACGGCTGACCGCCAAGTCCGCCCTGCGCAAGGTGTTTGAGGGCAACAAGCGCGCCTATGCCGCCGCGATCTACGACGACCCGCCGGGCCGGGCCGAGATCGAGGACATCCTGAAAGCGGCCGGTGTCCAGGACGTCGACCGTGAGGCGATGGTGGATCTGGAGGGGCTGGCGCGGGCCATCGGGCCGGGTGATTTCCGGCAGATGGTGGAAAAGCTTGGCCTCTATAAACGCGGCGACGCGAGCCCCGCGACCCCTGCCGATATCGAGGCTGTCGCGCCTTTGACCCGGGAGGCCGAGCTGGATGATATCCTCCATGCCACGGCAGAGGCCGAAACCGGCGCCATCGGCCCAATCCTTGTGCGCCTGAAACAACAGGGCACCACGCCGGTGTCCCTTTGCATTGCAGCACTGCGCCACTTCAAGGCGCTGCACGCCGCGAGCGCTCATCCCAATGGCCCCGCCGCGGGGCTGCAAGCGATGCGCCCGCCGGTCTTTGGCCCGCGCCGCGACCGCATGGCGCGGCAGGCCAGCCGCTGGGGCCGCGATGCGCTGGAAACGGCCCTGTCGATGTTGATCGAGACGGATCTAATCCTGCGCTCGGCCAGTACGGCGCCGCAGATGGCGGTAATGGAACGGACATTGATCAGGCTGGCAATGCTGCCCGCCCGTTCAAGGAGGTGAGGCAGAAGATGACCGACTATGTGGTGTTTGGCGGCGCAAGGTCCCGCGCGATGCGGGTGCTTTGGATGCTGGAGGAGCTGGGGCTGGAATATTCCGTCGTGGCGGCGATGCCCCGATCCGAGGAAGTTCGCGCGTTGAACCCCACCGGCAAGATCCCGGTTCTGGTAGAAGATGGTGTCGCCATTCCCGACTCGGTCGCGATCATGACGTACCTGGCGGATAGATACGGGAAACTGACCGCGCCCGCCGGCACGATCGCCCGCGCGCAGCAGGATGCTTTCGTGCAGGCCGTCAACGATGAGATCGACGGGGTGCTTTGGGCCGCCGCGCGCCATTCGTTCATCTTGCCCGAGGAACAGCGTGTGGCGGGCGTGAAGGACTCGCTGCGATGGGAATTCACCCGCAACCAGGATGCGATTGCGGACCGGATGAGCGCTGAAGGCCCGTTTGTTATGGGGTCTGAGATATGCCTTGCCGATATCCTTCTGTCCCACTGCATGGGATGGGCGGGCAGCGCGAAGTTTGACGTCACCAACACACGTCTGGCCGAGCACAACGCCATGATGCGCGCGCGGCCTGCGTTCAAACGAGCCTTGGCCGCTGGGACGTAGGAAGAAACGTGGGGCGGGATTTATCCCGCCGGTGAGAGTCCATCGAAATGCATCGCCGCATTCAACCCGGCCCACCGGCCTGTCGCAAGGCAGCCATTGATCAGATAGCCGCCAGTTGGCGCTTCCCAATCCAGCATCTCCCCGGCGACGAAGACACCGGGGATCGCCTGCAGCATCAGGCCCCTTGTCACCGCGGCGCGCGTGACACCGCCCGCGGTGGAAATCGCCTCATCCATTGGGCGGGGACCCTGGTGTTTGACGGGAAGCGCTTTGATCAGGGCAGCAAGGGCGCTGGGATCCTCCGGCAGGGGCCGGGCAAATTCTTGTAGAAGAGCGCGCTTGAGCGGGTCGAGGCCAAGGCCCGTCAGCGCCTTGGTCATCGTCTGTTTCTTCGGGCGTTTCTTGAGACGGGTAATCAGGCCTTCGACGGGTCGACCAGGCAACAGATCAAAGGCCAGATCGGCGCCGTCGCGCACGGCAGAGGAAACGGCATAGATGCCGCCGCCCTCCAGACCGCGCTGCGAGATGACGGCCTCCCCCCGGTGCCGCGCGGCCCCCGCGATCAGGGCGATGTTCTTGAGCGGCGTGCCGAAATGAGGGGCCATATGCGTGGACCAGTCGACGCGGAACCCCATGTTGGCAGGCTTGAACGGGGCCAGGTCGACGCCCTTGTCGGCTAGTATGCTGGCCCAGGCGCCGTCTGAGCCCAAGCGCGCCCAACTGGCCCCGCCGAGGGCAAGAACGGTGACATTCGGCGACAGGCACTGCGGGCCATCCGGTGTGTCGAAGCGTAACGCGTCACCCTCAAACCCGGTCCAGCGCCAGCGCAAATGCATCGTCGCGTCGAGACGTTGCAACCAGGCGCGCAAGAGCGGCGAGGCTTTCATGGCCTTGGGAAAGACACGGCCCGTGGTGCCCGTGAAGACCGGCTGGCCCAGGTCTTCGGCGAAGGCCATGACCTCCACAGGGTCAAGTTGCGCCACCATCGGGTAGAGCCAGTCGGCGGCAGGGCCATAGGAGCGGATGAATTCCTCCAGCGGCTCATCCTTGGTGAGGTTGAGGCCGGATTTGCCCGCCATCAGGAACTTGCGGCCCGCTGAGGGTTTGGCCTCGACGATGGTGACCTTGCGGCCGGCATTTGCCAGCGTCTCTGCCGCCATGAGGCCCGCGGGGCCGGAGCCGATGACCAGGGCGTCGATTTCAGGCGTCGGTCTTGGCATCGAGCGTCTTTCCGTTGGGGGCCAGCCCCCAAACCCCCGGAGTTTTCTGGGCAAGATGAAGGGGGGAGCGGGCGCTTAGGGGATCATGGATTTGATTTTGTGCAGCGTTGCGGGGTCGCCGTTGAGGGAGGCCGTGGTCAGAGCGCTGGCGTCCGGGAGGAGGGCATCGGGCGCGCAGATGCGGTCGATGAGTCCATAAGAGAGGGCTTCGTCGGCACCCAGTTTTTCGGCGGCCAAAAGGATCAGTTTGCTGCGGGCGGGGCCGATTAGGGCCGAGAGGCGCACGGGATCGGAGGGCTGCGGCAGGAAGCCCAGTTTGGCGACGGGGTAGAAGAATCTGGCGCGGGGGACGGAGAGGCGGATGTCACAGGCGAGCGCCATGCCGAAGGCGCCGCCCGCCAGCGTGCCATTCAGGGCCGCGATGGTCAGGCAGGGCAGCGCGGCGAGGGCGCCGGAGACCTCTTCCCAGAGCGGGGAGGTGGCGAGGCCTGCGTGGGCTTCCTCCAGATCTGCGCCAGCGGAAAACACCTTGGTGCCTGCACCCGTCAGGATCAGGGCCCGGCAGGACTGGCTTTCCGAGAAGACATCGCGCAGCTCGGATAGCATCGCGGCGGTGAGGGAATTGGCCTTGTCGGGGCGGTTAAGGGTGACAAGGCGCAGGCCATCATCGTCATGGACGTCAATCATGTGAGGCCAACTGCTGAGCGGATCGCTTCATCGCGCAGCGAGATGTCGCCGCCGAGGTAGGGATCCGCCGCCTCGGTACACATCCAGGCCAAGGTCTTGGCGGGCCACTCAGGCGGGATGTGATCGGACCATTCCAGGGCGGCGACGGGGTTCATGGCCGAGGCCTTGATCTCCACCTGCATCTGGGTCGCCACGGTGCCGGGCGACAGGCCGAGCGCGCGGATGCCACGTTCGCCCATCTCCTTGTGCAGGGACCGGGTCAGCATCAGCGCGGCGGCCTTGGAGGCGCAGTAATGCGACCAACCCTCCAGCGCATTCGTGGCCGCGCCCGAGGAGATGCCGATGATCGTGCCGCCCTGGGGCATATGGTTCAGAGCCGCACGGATGCCGTTGAAGGTACCCTTGAGGTTGATGTCGATCACCTGGCCCCAGGCGTCCGGATCGGTATCTTCGATCCGCGCCACAGGCTCGATGACGCCGGCGTTGTTGATCACCACATCGAGGGAGCCGAAGGTGTCAACGGCGGCGCGAAACGCGGCCTCAACCTCCCAATAGCGGGCCACGTCACAGGGCACGGCGAGGGCGTTTTCGCCGATCTCTCCGGCCAGTTCCGCAATCGCATCACGGGAGCGCGCCAAAAGCACGACCTTAGCGCCAAGGCTTGCAAACTCGCGCGCTGCCGCCGCCCCGATGCCCCGGCTGGCGCCGGTGATTGCGACCACTTTGCCCTCTACCGCATGTCCCATGTTACGTGCCCCTTTCGCGTCACCTTGCTGTCGCGGAACGTAGCGCCCCCAATCGGCGGCGACCAGCCATATCCGGATATCCCGACTTGACGCACGGCGCGCGGCCCGTGATCATTCGGGCTTTACACCCCTGTTTGCTGGAGCAACCCCTCCTATGAAACGACTTTATTATACGATTTCCGCTGTCGCCCTTGTGGCTGCCTCCCCCGCGATGGCCGATATGACCGCCGCCGATGTTTGGGCCGATTGGCAAATGCAGGCCGAAGCTGCGGCCTCGCCGATCACGGCTGACGTGGCCACGACCGACACCGGACTGACCCTCACCAATTTCAGCCAGACGCTTGTGCCCCAGGAAGATGCGGACGTCGTCGACATGCGCGCCCTGGTGGAGGAAGTTGTGTTGACCGAGAATGGCGATGGCACCGTCACCATGACGTTCTCGCAACCCTATACGGTTGATGTCCGCTTCGATGGCGGGACGGACGGGCTTACGATCCTGTTGAACCACGAAAACCTCAGCGTTGTCGCCTCGGGCTCGCCGGAAGATCGGACCTACACCTATAGCGCGGACCTGATTACCGCCGCTATCGGCGAAATCGTGGGCCCCGCGGATGAGATCCCGGAGATCGACCTTGATATGGCGATCACGGACTTTGGGTCCGTCTTCACCCTGATGGGGACGGAGCCGGAAAACACGCGAATCTCGTCCGAAAGCGCGATTGGCAGCATCACCATGGCGGTGGAGATCAGGGGTCCGGAATCGGAGCCCGGGACGCTCAAGGTCGGCCTTCAGATCGCCGACATCGCAGAGACCAGCAGCGGGTCGTTTGACGCGGTCTATTCCATGGCCACGCCAGAGGGGCTGTCGCAGGACGCCGCCGATTTGACGGCCGATATCACCTATGCCTCCCTTGGGATGGAGCTTCAGTTTGAAGACCCGAGCGAATCCTTTGCCGCGCTTTATTCCAACGATGGCGGCCGCATGGTTGTAGGCTTCTCGCCCGAAGCCATCAGCTATGACGTGTCGGCAACCGGCGCCGAGGCCATGGTGAGCGGTGCGGAAATCCCGGTGCCGGTCGAGATCTCCACCGGCTCGACCCAGATCGCGTTCTCCATGCCGGTCTTCGCCGGAGAGGCGCCCCAGGACATGGGCCTGCGCCTGAGCGTACAAGACCTGATGGTGGGCGAAAGCCTTTTGGGAATGGTGGACCCTGGCCAGGCCTTCCCGCGTGACCCGGCCAGCCTGCTGATTGATGCGACGGGACAGCTGCAATTGTTCGTGGATCTGATGACCCTTGATCCGGAAACCATGACCGGCCCGCCGGGCGAATTGCGCGCCATCACGGTGAACGAGTTGAACCTGTCCGTGGGCGGCGCTGAGCTTGCCGGGACCGCAGATTTCAGCTTTGCGCCCGGGCAATTGGTCCCGATGCCCGTCGGCTCTGCCGACCTGCAACTTTCGGGCGGCAACGCGTTGATGGAAACCTTGGTCGCTGGTGGCATGGTGCCCCCGGCCCAAAGCGGGATGATCATGGGTATGGCGAATGTTTTCGCGCGGCCCGGTGCCGCGCCTGACACGCTGGAGACCACGGTGGAATTCGGCGCCGATGGCTCCATCACCGCCAATGGGGTGCCGTTGCAGTAACCCGCACATAGACAGCTTTTTGATCGGCCCGGAGCGCAGGCTTCGGGCCGTTTCGCTTGCAAGCCCCCTCTTGCGGCTCTACCTCCCCTACAACCCGAGAGGATGCCCATGACGAACGCCCCCCTGCCGAGCCTTGCCAACGCCCTTCTGGAGGCCGCGACCCGTGCGGGTGCCGACGCTGCCGATGCGCTGGTGGTGGACGGGACCTCGGTCAGCATTGGTGTGCTGAACGGTGCATTGGAACAGGCCGAACGGTCCGAGGGGATCGACATGGGCCTGCGGGTGCTGGTGGGCCAGCGCCAGGCTTGTGTTTCGGCGTCGGACACGTCGCTCGACACCCTGCGCGAGATGGCGGAACGCGCCGTCGCCATGGCGCAACTTGCGCCGGAGGATCCATATGCGGGCCTCGCCGATGCCGAACAGCTGAGCGATTTACGCGACGGCGACGCATTGGACATGAACGACACGGGCGAAGACCCGGACCCGGCCCGACTAGAGGCGATGGCCCTGGCGGCTGAGGCTGCGGCGCTGGCCGTGGAAGGGGTTGCCCAGGTCTCGGACGCGGGCGCGGGGTTCTCGCGGCGCGAGATCTTCCTGGCGGCCACCAACGGTTTTGCCGGGGGCTATACGCGCACGGATCACGGGCTCCATTGCATCGCCATCACCGGAGAAGGCGCCGCGATGGAGCGGGATTACTTCGGCGACGGGCGCAACCACGCCAGCGACCTGATGTCCCCGGAAGAGGTCGGGCGCATCGCCGCCGAGCGCACAGTAGCCCGTGCCGGCGCGAAGAAACCGCCCACCGGCGCGTTTCCGGTGATGTATGACGAACGTGTCGCGGGCGGCCTGATCGGCCACCTTCTGGCGGCGTCCAATGGCACTGCGATTGCCCGCGGCGCGTCCTGGGCGCGCGATCTGTTGGGCGAGCAGGTGCTGCCCAAGGGCCTGTCGCTGATCGAAGAGCCGCTGCGCCCGCGCACCTCCGCCAGTCGTCCGTTCGATGCCGAGGGGCTGGCGACCGCGAACCGCACGATTGTCGAAGACGGCGTGCTGACCGGCTGGACCTTGGACCTTTCCACCGCGCGCAAACTGGGCTTGTCCTCCACCGCGTCGGCCACGCGCAGCACCGGCGCGCCGCCCTCGCCTTCGGTCGGGAACGTCCGGCTGACGCAGGGTGATCTTTCGCGAGAGGCGCTTCTGCGCGAGATGGGCACCGGGTTGCTGATCACCTCGCTCATCGGGTCGTCGATCAACGCCACGACGGGCGATTACTCTCGCGGGGCCTCGGGATTCTGGGTCGAAAACGGTGAGATCGCCTATCCGGTCAATGAATGCACCGTGGCAGGCAACCTGCGCGATATGCTGCGGGTCCTCACCCCCGCCAACGACGCCCGCGCGCATATCAGCCGCGTGATCCCCTCCGTTCTGGTTGAGGGGCTGACGATTGCCGGAGCCTAAGGACGACCTTGCCCTTCTGACCGAGGCCGCGCAGCAGGCGGGTGAGATCGCGAAACAGTTTTTCGGCAAGGACCCCGCCGTCTTCGACAAGGGCGCAGAAGGGCCGGTGACCGAGGCCGATCTGGCGATCGACAAGATGCTGCACGAGGTCCTTCTGGACGCGCGCCCCGACTATGGCTGGTTGTCGGAGGAAACAGAAGACAGCGCCGCGCGGCTGGAGAATGAACACGTGTTCATCTGCGATCCCATCGACGGCACGCGGGCGTTCATTGAGGGGGGCAAAAGCTTTTCCCACTCCCTCTCGGTGGTGCGCAATGGCGTCGTGACCGCTGCCGCCGTCTTCCTGCCGATGCGCGACAAGATGTATGGCGCAAGCCTTGGCGGCGGCGCCACGCTGAACACCTCCACCCTGCACGTCACCCAGACCGAGACCTTGGCCGAAGCGACCGCGCTGACCACCAAGGGCAATATGCAGGCGCACCATTGGGACGGCGACGTGCCGGTCATCGGCAAGGCCTACCGCCCGTCGTTGGCGTACAGGATGTCACTGGTGGGCGAAGGCCGGTTCGACGCGATGATGACCTTCCGCCCGACATGGGAATGGGACATCGCGGCAGGCGCGCTGATCATCTCGGAAGCGGGCGGCGTGGTGACCGACGGTTTCGGGCGTCCGCTGCAGTTCAACGGCGCAAGCGCGCAGGTCGACGGGGTGTTGACCGGAAACGCAAAGGTCCACGCACAGCTGTTAGAGCGACGCGCAGCGCCGCCCCATTAGCGGCCAGACACCCGAAAATAGACGATGTTCAAAGGACCCGTTGCCAGGATCCGGCTGGAGGCAAAATCCTCCTCTTCAGCCGGGCCGTTGGTATGGGCAGACGCGTTTTGCGGGGTGGTTGCAAGCACAGTGACAATCAAGAGCGAGGCCAGGAAGAAAAGGGGTTTTGAAAAGGGCATGGCAGCTATGGGTGTCTTTCAGAAATTGGCGTGGCGAAATCTTTCGATGATCACCTGTGCTTGCCCCTTTACGCTACGCCTTTGGATTGCGGCGCACGAGTAAGGGTCTCCTTACCCCGCAACGAAAGACCCCCGCCGCGGGGGGACGCGACGGGGGTATGGCAAGGCAGCCTGAGCGGGGGGGAGAGAGAGACGGGCCGCGACTTGCTTGGGGCGGGCAGGGTTAGCGGCCGGATCCCAGGTCCATGGTCGACACGCGCCCCGACCCAAGGTCGGTGCCGGAAAGGCGGCTAGAGCCGAGGTCCAGGCCGGAAACGCCAGCGACATCACCCGGGGCGGTAAAGGCCGAAACGGGCGTCACAACCGCAAGAGAGGCGGTAATTGCCAGGGCTGCGACGAGCGTGGAAAAGGTCTTGGTCATGGAAAAATCCTCCGTTTCGATAAGATGAATATGTGCTTTCCTCTGTGCCCTCGCCATGGCGGGAATCCTGACCCTTGGGGGAGGCTCTCAGCACAGGGGCAGAGAGACAAAGAAACCCCCACCACGGGGGGAGAGCGCGGTGGGGGTCTTTTGGCAAAGCGGCCCGGGCGGAGAAGGAGGGAGAGAGCAGGGCGGCCTTGCGGGGGTCAGGCGGGATCAGCGGCCGGAGCCAAGGCCACCACCTGCGATCGTGTCGAGATCCTGATCCAGGACAGTAATGCGCCCCGAGCCCAGGTCGCCGCCAGAAATCGGGCCTGACATGACTTCGGAAGGCGTCGTGCGGGTTACTTCACCCCGAGAAGAATCGGCCGAAACGGGCGTCACAGCCGCCAGAGAGGCGGTAATTGCCAGGGCTGCGACGAGCGTGGAAAAGGTCTTGGTCATGGAAAAGTCCTCCGTTTCGATGGGATGACTATGCGCTTTCCGCCTCGGTGCCGCTACGGAGGGAATCCTGACCCTGCCGCGTGCCGTCCCGGCCCCGCCTTTGCCATCGGCAGCGGCAGGTGCCGCAAGCCCGAAACCGGTTCCAACTTCCAAGCGACATGCTGTATGGGTTCCCGCGACGTCTACCCTCAGGAGATCCCCATGCCCCAACGCCTGCACCTCGTTTTCGGCGGAGAGCTGAAAGACCCCCAGAAGACAGAATTTGAGAACCCCGAAGACATTCACGTCGTCGGCATGTTCCCCGATTACCAATCCGCCTATGACGCCTGGAAATCCGAGGCGCAGCGCACCGTGGACAATGCCCATATGCGGTACTTCATCGCCCATATTCACCGCCTGCGCGATGAGGGCGCGGAAGCGTCGCCCACGGAAGAGCTGGGAAGCTAAGACCCGATGGCGCGTTCCTTCCTCCTTGGCCTCTATATGGCGTGGTCCGCCCGCGGTGCGCGCGGTTTCGCCGAACGCAAGCTGCGCGAGCGGCTGGCGGCGGGCAAGGAGGATGGCGCGCGTCTGGACGAACGGCGCGGTATCGCAAGCGTACCCCGCCCCGAGGGGCCGCTGATCTGGTTCCATGCCGCGTCTGTGGGGGAATCCCTGGCGGTGCTGGAGCTGATCCGCCGCCTGCTGGACGAGCGCGAAGACCTGCATGTGCTGGTGACCACTGGCACCGTGACCTCTGCCGCCGTGATGGCCGAGCGCCTGCCCGAACGTGCGATCCACCACTACGCGCCGCTTGATGCGAAACCCTTCGTCACCGCCTTTCTGGACCACTGGAAGCCCGATGTAGCGATCTGGACGGAAAGTGAGCTTTGGCCCGCCTTGGTCGTGGAAACCCATGCCCGTGGTATCCCGATGCTGCTGCTCAACGCGCGCATGTCCAAGGCGAGCCACGACAAATGGCGGTTCGCGCGCGGCATGGCCCGCAGCCTGCTGGCCCGGTTCCAGACCGCGCTGGTGCAGGACGATCTGACGATGGTTTACCTGCGGCGTCTGGGCATGCCCGTGAGCCGCATGAAGGTCATGGGCACCCTGAAGGAAGGCGCCGCCGCCCTGCCCTGCAACGAGGATGACCGCGCCGAGATGGCCGCGAAGCTGGCGGGACGGCCCGTGTGGCTCGCCGCCTCCACCCATGAGGGCGAAGATGCGATGGTGCTGCAGGCGCACCGTATGGCGATGCGCTCTTCACCGCGACTGCTGCTGCTCCTGGTGCCGCGCCACCCGCACCGGGGTGACGAGATTGCAGCACAACTCAAGACCGAGGGCCTGCGCTTCACCCGCCGTTCGGCGGATGAGCTGCCAATGGATGAAGCACCAGTTTACCTGGCCGACACGATGGGCGAGATGGGCCTGTGGTATCGCCTTGCGCCGATCAGCTTTGTGGGCGGCAGCCTTGTGGCCATCGGCGGTCACAACCCGTTTGAGCCCGCCGCCCTCGGTTCGGCCATTCTGCACGGCCCCTATGTGACGAACTTCGTCGACATCTATGACCGCCTGCGCGACGGCGGCGCGGCGCGGATGGTATCCTCGCCCGACAAGTTGGCGGGTCAGGTCGCGGAACTGCTGAACCCCGATGCCGCCGCGACCATGGCGGCGGCGGCGTGGCAAGTGATCTCGGACGGGGCGGATGTGACGGACCGCGCCCTGGCGCTGATCATCGACACGCTGGAAGAAACGGAGACGCCCTGATGCGCGCGCCGGGGTTCTGGCATGAGCCTGCGGGCGTTTTGTCAGCGCTGCTGTCGCCGCTTGGCGCGCTCTACGCGACGGGCACCGCGCGGCGCTTGCAGCGCGGCGCGCGGGAAAGCATCGGCGTGCCGGTCATTTGCATCGGCAACATCAACGCTGGCGGGACCGGCAAGACGCCGACGGCGATTGCCGTGGCGCAACGGTTGGCCGAGCGTGGCGTCGCCGCCCACGCCGTGACCCGCGGATATGGGGGTGAGGCTGAAGGGCCTTTGCGCGTAGATGAACGCACGCATACCGCGAAAGAAGTAGGGGACGAGGCGCTGCTTCTGGCCGCCTTTCTGCCGACCTGGGTGGCAACGGACAGGCTGGCGGGCGCGCGGGCGGCCGTAGCAGCGGGGGCGGACTGCCTGATCCTTGACGACGGCTTCCAGAACCCCGCGTTGTCCTACGACATCTCGGTCGTCGTCGTCGACGCCTGGCGCGGTTTCGGCAATGGCCGGGTGATCCCCGCCGGTCCGTTGCGAGAGCCGGTGGACGTGGGGCTGCAACGCGCTGACATGGTCCTTAGCATCGGGCCGGAGGCGGCGCAGACGCGGTTTGCCAAGGCCTGGGGCAAGCGGATTTCCGTGCCGCATCTGACCGGCGCGTTGGAGCCCTTGCCGACGGGCCTGCCCCTCGACGGGCTGCCGGTTTTGGCCTTCGCAGGCATCGGCCACCCCGAGAAGTTTTTCCAGACCCTCCAAAGCCTCGGCGCGGATCTGCATGCAGCCCACGCCCTGGCCGATCACCAACCGCTCAACGACACGCTGATGACCCGCCTCTTGCGCGATGCCTACCAACGCGGCGCGCAAGTGGTGACGACGGAAAAGGACGCGGTGCGCCTGTCGCCCGTGTTCCGCGCCCAGGTGATGACCGTGCCCGTGCGGCTGCAGATCGACGATTGGAGCCCGCTGGATGCCGCGCTTGACCGCGTTCTACCCGGCTGACGCCTGACCGCTCTCCCGGTCAAAGACCACACCCGTGCGCTTGGGCGCGCCCGGCACAAGCACCACGCGGTAACGTTCCAGATCCTCGCGCGCGGCCAGTTCCGTGTCGGTCAACATCTCGGCCCCGGCATCAAGCTCTCCAGTGGTCTGCTGATCGACGCCGGGGTTGCGCACGCAGATATGGGCCGCGTAGGTGCCGGGTGCAATCTGGGCTGAAATCTCGGCCTCATCCGCCAGCACTCCCATCAGGTTCACAGCCCCGGATCGGGTCTCAAAATCACAACAGATGATCCTGTGCCAATTGGACGGGTCCGGCGCCGCGTCGGCGAGGGCCAGCTCGATCCAATGGTCATTCAGGTCGGCTTCCGTCCCGATCATACGCCAATCCGGCGCACCGGCGTAGCCGCGCTGAACAAGCGCGTCCGTCCAGTTTTCCTCATCGGAAAGGGGGCGGCCTGGATCCTCGCACAGCACAAACTGGTAGTGGCTTGCAAAGATCCGGGCGGCGCCCAGAAGACGCGCCAAGGCTTAGCCTGCGGCCTCGATAGCGGCATCCAGAAGGCCACTCATCTGGGTGTAGTTCATATTGCCATGCAGCTCGTCGTTGAGCACGAAGGCAGGGGTGCCCGCGATCTGGTGAACCTCCATCTGCGCCTCGTAATTGGCGAGCATCGCCTGGGCCATGGCGGCGTCGGTCATGCAGGCATCAAGCTCTTCGCTGGAAAGCCCTGCCGTGCGGCCAATGCGCTGGAGGTTCTCGGCGATTTCCGCCGGAGAGCCCTGGGTCCACTCGCTTTGCGACTGATAGATCAGGTCGACGATCCCGAAGTACCGCAGCGGGCCGCCGCAACGCGCGACCATCCCGGCCCACAGGCCATAGCGGTCGAAGTAGACCTCACGGTAGACAAAATTGATCAGGCCGGGCTCGATGTAATCACGCTCCAGCTGCGGCAGCACGTTGGTGTGGAAGCTGCGGCAGTGGGGGCAGGTGAAGCTGGCATATTCGATCAGCGTCACGCCGCTGTCGGGGTTGCCTTTCGACATCTCGGCCACCTCGGGAAGATCGGTGACTTCCTGCGCGTTGGCCGCCGTGAAGGGGGTCAGCGGCGCTTCGGTCTGCTGGCGCTGTCCGCCCCGGCCATCCCACAACAGGTACGCGCCCGCGCCCAGAACACCGGTGGCGCCGCCTAACAACATGGCTCTGCGATCCATTGAATTCTCCTTAACGATTTGACTGACTAACTATGTTCCCGGCCAGCTTTCGCAAGGCGTCGCGCAGCACGGGATCGTTGATCTGATCGAGGCCCTCGGTGGCACTCGCAAGGCGCGCGGGGTCCGGCGCAGGCTTGGGTTTTGGTTTGGCGGCGCTAAACGCCACCTGCCCCTCGGCAAAGCCTGTGGGCGCGGTCTGCGTGACCTGCACATCCTTGATCGCCGAATAGCCGTAGCAGGCATTCACCCGGGTGATGATCTGCTCGCGCGCCATCTCCAGCATCGGGGCCTTCGCGCCCGTGGTCAGCAACACCAGCGTGCCGCCGAACCCGCGCCCGAACTTTACCTTCACCGGCACTGCCATATCCGCGATGTCGGGCCCGACGATCTCGGGCCAATGGGTCAGCAGCTTGGTCTCGGCAAACCCACGCTTTTCGGCGGGCGTCCGCAGTTCTGGCCCCACCAGCGTCACAGCACGCTCAAACCCCCGTCTGCGACGGGCAATTTGCGGCTTGGGCGGAGGTGCAGAGGCAGCCATGGGTTGAACCTTTCGTTACGCGCACTCTATGCCTTCACGAGGTGCTAACCAATAACAAGCGACATGGGATGGATAACGGGTGCGTGAAGAGCAGATAGGCCGCGCATTGCTGGACTGGTATGACGCCCATGCGCGGGTTTTGCCATGGCGTGTTCCGCCCGGCAGTGGCGGGGCGGCAGATCCGTATCGGATCTGGATGTCCGAGATCATGTTGCAGCAGACCACCGTCGTCACCGTGAAAGCCTATTTTGAGCGATTCACCACCCGCTGGCCCACGGTTGCGGACCTGGCGGCGGCGGAAGATGCCGAGGTCATGGGCGAATGGGCGGGCCTGGGCTACTACGCCCGCGCCCGCAATCTGCTGAAATGCGCCCGCGTTGTGGTAGCGGAGCATGGCGGGGCGTTCCCGCAGACGGAGGCGGAGTTGCTGGCTTTGCCGGGCGTCGGGCCGTATACCGCCGCCGCCGTCGCCTCCATCGCATTCCAGCAGCCTGCCGCCGTGATGGATGGCAATATCGAACGTGTCATGGCACGGCTTTTCGCCGTTGAAGATCCTTTGCCCGGCTGCAAACCGGTGCTGAAGGAGCACGCCACGAGGCTGACACCCTTGCAGCGCCCGGGGGATCACGCCCAGGCGTTGATGGATCTTGGCGCCACGATCTGCACCCCGAAATCGCCTGCCTGCGGGATCTGCCCTTTGATGGGTGCCTGCGCCGCGCGTAAAGCGGGCATCGCGGCGGATCTGCCGAAGAAAGCCCCGAAAAAGCCCAAGCCCACGCGCCTCGGCTATGTCTATGTCGCGCGCCGGGACGATGGCGCGATCCTGCTGGAGACCCGGGAAGACAAGGGCCTTCTGGGCGGCATGCTGGCCTTCCCGACCTCGGACTGGTCCGATGCGCCGACAGAGGCACCGCCCTTCGCGGCGGACTGGCAGGACCCGAGTGTTGAAGTCCGCCACACCTTCACTCACTTCCACCTGCGCCTGGCCCTGCGCATCGTGCAGGCCCCCTCGGACACGTCGCCGCAGCGGGGCGAATTCGTGCCCCGTGCCCTATTCAAGCCATCCTCTTTGCCTACCCTGATGCGCAAAGCCTATGATCTGAGTGAGACGTCCGATGATCCCGTCTGACACCGTTGCGAAACTCCACCGCGCCTTGCCGTTTTGGGCGAGCCTGATGTTGATCCCGTTGATCGCCGTCGTCGCAAGCCAAGGCGGCTGGTGGTTACTGGCCATTCCCCTATCGACCTGGTGGCTGTTTGCCCTGCTCGACCAGATCGCCGGACTAGAGCTGGAGAATGCGGACCTCGCCACCTCCGACGATCAGCTGTTCTGGTACCGCGCCATCACGCTGGTCTGGCCTCCGCTGCAATTCGCGACGCTGTTTTCCGTGATCTTCTACGCCACACGTGCCAATCATCTGGGCGGGTGGGAGCTGGCTGGCCTCGCCTTCGGGATGGGCGTGCTGAGCGGCACCATCGGCATCAACTACGCCCACGAGCTGATGCACCAGAAGTCGAAACTGGAGCGCTGGTGGGGCGATCTGCTGCTGGCCAGCGTGCTCTATTCCCACTTCCGGTCCGAGCATCTGCTGGTTCATCACCGCTATGTCGGCACCGGGCGTGATCCGGTGACGGCGCGCTACAACGAGGGGTTCCACCGTTTCTTTCCCCGCGTGTTGCGGCAGTCCTACTCTTCGTCCTGGAAAGCCGAAAAGGCGATGCTGGCGCGCAAAGGCCTTCCCGCCTGGGACGGCACCAATCCCTTCTGGCAGTACCTGGCGCTCCAGGCTGCGTTCCTGGCCCTGGCTTTTTTGATCGGCGGCTGGGTTGGGCTGGCGATGTTCCTGGGGCAGGCCTTCACGGCCGTCTGGCAGTTGGAACTGACCAACTACATCGAACATTACGGGCTGACGCGAAAGCACCTGGGCGATGGCAAGTACGAACACGTCCAGCCGAGGCATTCCTGGAATGCGGCGCAAAAGGCCTCGAACTGGTTGCTGATCAATCTGCAGCGCCATTCGGACCATCACTACAAGCCGGACCGGCGCTTTCCGCTGTTGCAGAACTACACCGAGGCCGACGCGCCGCAATTTCCCTATGGCTACCCGGTAATGACCGCCGCCGCGATGATCCCGCCGCTGTGGAAGCGGGTGATGAACCCCCGCGTGAAGCGCTGGCGGGCGATGTATTATCCGGAGATCACGGAGTGGAAGGCCTATAACAAGTTGACCCACCCGGCGCCGCGTTGACCCGAGGGATGGCGCCCGCTTTGCGGTCGCCCAACTGGGGGATTTCATCCCCCCAGACCCCCTGAGAGTTTTTCTGGCAAGATGAAAGAGAGCCGCTGCGAGGAGAGGGCGACGCCCTCGAGGAGGGGTGCGTTAGCGTTGGAGCGCGGGGGTTTGGTGGATGTGGCTGTTTTGCTCGGCGGCGGTCACCAAGAAATCGGCGACGTCGGCGCGGTTGATCAACCCGTTGCGCCAGGTGTCTTTGTCCACCAGCACCTTGTAGGCATTCGATTTGCGATTGTCCGACAGGATCCCGGGGCGCGCGATGGTCCAGTCCAACCCGCTGTCTCGGATCAATTCTTCCTGTAGGTCTTTGTCGGCGTAGGCCCGGCCCAGGAAGGCCTTTTGGGTCAGACGTTCCGGCGTTGACAGCTTGTCTTTGCTGTCGCCCGCGCCGAAGCCTGTCACGGTGATCAGGCGTTTGATCCCCGCCTCGTCCATCGCCGCGATCAGGGTCCGGGTCGCGTCCGAGAACAGCGTCGTGGCCTTCAGGACGCGCGCGTCTTTCGGGACACCGAGCGTCAGGATCACGGCATCGGCGCCTGCAATCGCCGCCGCCACATCTGTGGCGTTCGTTGCATCGCCGTCCATTGCGGTGAACCCGTCGCCAGAGATCCCCTGGGACGTCAGGTTGCGCGACATCGCCACGACCTCGTGGCCGCGCTCCAGCGCCTCGTCCACGACCTTTCGGCCAATACCCCGGCTCGCGCCGATCACTGAGAGTTTCATGGCAGCACCTCCTACCCCTTACAGATAGGCGCGCGGAACCGGCTTCCAACGGGGAAATTCTGGCGGGCCGACGCCCAGACGCGAAAAGACCCGCCGGAACGAGGTCCGACGGGCGAAGGTGGCCCGCGCGCCAAGGTGGTCACATGCGCGGGCGGCAAGGTTCTGGTCTGGGGTCTTGGGAGCCCCGGAAACTTGATGTCTTGGGATCTTACTCGGACATTTCCGCCCGGATCTGCTGACGCAGCACGTCAATCGAAACGCTTTTGCCGTCCCGTTTGAAGTTCCAATAGGTCCAGCCGTTGCACGACGGCGCGCCTTCCAGCTCGGCCCCCACCTTGTGGATGGAGCCCTTCACGTCGTCGGCAATCAACGTGCCGTCCGCGCGGACCTTGGCTTGCTGACCTCTTGGGCTGGTCAGCATCTCGCCGGGGCGCAGCAGGCCGCGCTCCACGAGTTGGCCGAAGGGTACGCGCGGCTCGGCACGTTTTGGCGTTGTGACGGCAATCGCCGTCTTGTCGAACTTGCGGACCCGGGCGATGCGTTTCTCGGCCACCACGCGGTAGGCCTCTTCCCGCTCGATCCCGATGTATTCACGACCCAGCGCCTTGGCGACCGCGCCCGTGGTGCCGGTGCCGAAGAACGGATCGAGCACGACGTCGCCGGGGTTGGTGGAGCCCACCAGAACACGGTGCAGGAGCGACTCCGGCTTTTGCGTCGGATGCGCCTTGTCGCCCTTGTCGTTCTTCAGACGCTCACCGCCGTTGCAGATCGGAAGGACCCAGTCCGAGCGCATCTGGATGCCCTCGTTCAGCTCTTTCAGGGCCTCATAATTGAACGTGTACTTGGAGCCTTCGTCTTTCGACGCCCAGATCATCGTCTCATGGGCATTGGTGAACCGCTTGCCGCGGAAGTTGGGCATCGGGTTGGACTTGCGCCAGACCACGTCATTGAGGATCCAGAAGCCTTGGGTCTGCAACTCCGCACCGACGCGGAAGATGTTGTGGTAGCTGCCGATCACCCAGATCGCGCCACCGGGCTTCAGCAGGCGTTTTGCCGCCGAAAGCCAGGCCTTGGTGAAGGAGTCATAGGCGCGGAACGAGTCGAACTGGTCCCAGTCGTTATCGACCGCATCGACAAGGCTGTTGTTGGGACGATGAAGGTCGCCCTTCAGCTGCAGGTTATAGGGGGGATCGGCAAAGATCAGGTCGACCGACGCATCGGGCAGGGCATTCATCACATCGATGCAATCGCCGGCAAGAATCTCGTTCAAGGGCAGCGTCACCGCTGCCTTGTCTTTTGTTTTTGTTGTCATTGTCCGCCTCGCACTGGCGCCTCTTTCGGGCGCTCATTTGGTGTTGGGGACAGACTCCACGATCCGGGATTCCCGGTCAATTTATCTCGAATCGAGCGGGTACGATTTTATCCACACAATATCTTGGCGATCGGCGCAAAGCTGCGTCGGTGATGCGGGGTCACCCCCAGATGTTGTAGACCGGCCGCGTGTTTTGCCGTGCCATAACCCATATTCGTCTCCCAACCGTAACCGGGATGCATCACGGCAAGCTCTTTCATCAGGGCGTCGCGCCGTACTTTGGCCACAATTGAGGCCGCTGCGATGGAAACCGAGCGCCCGTCGCCCTTCACGACGCAACTGGCGGGGCATGGCAAACCGGGCGGTACCGCGTTTCCGTCGATCAGCGCGTGGGTCGGCTTGCCTGTCAGACCGTCAATCGCGCGGCGCATGGCAAGGAACGTCGCCTGGCGGATGTTCATCGCGTCGATCTCTTCAACCGAAGCCCACCCGAGCGACACATCGGCGACGGCCAGCACCTCCATGGCCAGCGCCTCCCGCCGCGCCTCGGCCAGCTTCTTGGAATCGTTCAGCCCCTCGGGCACCCGCGCCGGGTCCAGCACCACGGCGCAGGCCGTCACGGGCCCGGCCCAGGGGCCGCGCCCCACCTCATCCACGCCCGCGACGGTGCCGCCAAGCCCGCGCTCTAATTCAAAATCCGGTCCCATGGCGTCGGTTTGCGGCAAAGCAAAAGGCGGCGCAACCATCGGGTCACGCCGCCTCTCCTTCACTACTCGGGTGGTTTATTGCGAGATCAGGGTGCTACCCGCGCACCCAGCCGTTGTTGCGCAGGCACCGGCCGCCGTAGATCGTGCGCTGGCCCCGGTCCGTCCAGACATGGCGCAGGCAATTGGACGGCAACAGATGCGCGTTGGCCGCGTGGTTCTGCATGCAGCGGTAGCGGTAGCCGCGATATTGGCCGTTGCCGTCATAGCCCTGAATAAAGCAGCGCTGGGGCGCCACGCGGTGGACGGGCGGGGGACGGTGAATGATGTGGGGGTTGTCGGGGTCGATGTGGATCCGGCTGCCGTGGTTGCGGGTGCCATGGTTCCGCCCGGCCTGGCTCAACCCGTAAAGCAGCAACAGCCCGCCCAGAACGGCGGCAGCATCGCCGCCATTGTTGCGATGGCCGTTGGCCGCCGCCGGAGAGGCCGTGGCGGTAATGCCCGTCAGGGCGAGGGTCACCGCCAGAACGCCAGCGGTCATGGTCTTGGAGAGGTGGCGCATCATCGTCTTGTTCCCTTGTGTTGCGTCGTGAAAGGTCTTGGGGTCTTGACCCGAAGCGCACGCTCCGAAGTTCAAGAAGGCGCACTCATTCGGCGCTTGTGGGATCACCCTCCCCCCTCCGCTTTCAGCCATGCAATGACGGCGCGGCGCTATCGGATACCGGTTGATTTGATATCGGATAACGTGCGCGCGCTCAGGGACGACGCAGGGGGCCCGCAACGAACGGGCGCATCTCGAAGATGTAGCAGTCCCCGTTTGGGGTTTCGGCACCGACATAGGTGTCGTCCCAGGCAAGGCAGCGGTGGGTCACAACCCAGCCGTCCGGCACCGGGGCCGGGATCAACCCGACATAGCTAGGACCGGGGTGGGCCACTTGATAGGGCGCCGAAGCGGCACCCCAGGTCTCGGGGCGGGTGGCAGCCCAGACCAGAAGGTCAATAGTCTCGGGATCGGCCCCGTGAAGGTCATACATCCAGGTGGGTGGCGTTGCGATTTCAAGGGGCTCAGGTAAATCGCTGCTCTGAAAGGCGGGAAGCTCCAGTGGCAGAAAATCAGTCAAGCTTTGGCTCAGGCTGGGAAAGACTTGGGCGGGTGCTGCGGACCCAAGGCCTGCAAGCACCACCACGAGGGCGGAAAAGGTTTTGGTCATCGAAATCGCTCACTTGAAATCAGGCGCGGGCAGAAAAAGGGCCCGCAGGATCATGAAAAGATGTTCCGGCGAAAATTGCCGTTGCGTCACCTTTCCGCGGCCCCGGCCTGCAAGGCAAAAACACCGCGCCGCTATCGGATAACAGGCTCGGATCCGCCCCCCCGATATTGAATGACAGACCCCACCACCCGCATATCGGTTCGTGAAGCTGCCCCCTTTCAGCAATCAAACGAGCCAAACAGATGAAACGATTCTTCAAACCCCTCCTCTGCGCGCTGGCGCTGAGCCTCCTGGCCTCGGCCGCCAATGCCGCGTGTTACGCGGACTATCGCGCAAGGATGGATAACCCTTTGCGTCTGCACTACGGTGTGATTGAAGTGCCCCAAAGCGCATGTTCGGTCAGTGCCGCATCTTCTTACGTCGCTGGCCGTCTTGCCGCCCAAGGCTGGACGTTGGTGAACGTGAGTTCGGTGTTTGATGACTCCGGCCTCACATCGAGGAGATCGGATGCCGGACAATACTACCTCCGTTTCTGACACACGGATCGCGTCCACGCGCGTCGTACAACTTGGTATTCTGGCGGTCGTCGCGGTTCTTGTGACGTCCGCCGTTTTGCTTTTTGTGAATCTGCCCGATGCCGACGCCTTCAACCAAGCCGTCATTCAGGTGTTCGAGGTCAATGACGTCCGCAACCCCGACGCCATCGCCATGCTGGAGGTTCTGGCGCAATCGGGCACGACGTTCTCCAAGGTGCTGGCCAGCTACCGCGCGGTGATCTTCGTGCTGATGATCTTCGCAACCGCGCTGCTGGTGGCCTGCCTGGTGTTTCTGGTCACGATCATCACGCTCAACCGCCGCATGGGCGAGATCGAGCGACAGGGCATTCAGGTCTCGTCCCTGATCCTGTCGCGTGAAGAACGTGTGGTGTTGATCAACAACCTGGAATTCAAGCTGACCGATGCGGCGATGGAGACGCTGTCTGTCCTGGCCGAGGCGCGGCTGGACGACGACGTGCTGACCGGCGCGCAGATTGAGGCGATGGTTTCGGGCAAGCTGGAGTCCGACGTGGATGAGGCGGCAGGCGCCACGCGGATTAAGCGGCTGCGCGATACGTTGGGCAACCAGATGGTTTCTGAGTTGCTGGTCAAGAACATCGCCCGGCGCGGCTATATTCTGGCGATCGATAAAGACGTCATCAAGATGATGTAGGCATGGGGACCGCGCCCTACCCCGGCCTGCACCCTGATCTTTGGGATCTGGCCCGCGCCATGGCCAATGATCCGAATCTGGTGCCCGAGCATCTGCGCCCCATCACAGACCTCCGCGCGGCGGTGGCCGAAATGGAAGACCGCCTTCCGCCGCTACCCACCGATATTCAAACCCACGACTGGACGTTGGATGTGGCGGACCGCGCCGTGCCGCTGCGCACCTACACCGCCCCAAACCCCCGCGCCGAAGCAATGCTCTATATCCACGGCGGCGGGTGGAGTCTTGGGTCGTTGCGCGGCCATGAACACGTCTGCGCCGACATCGCGCGCGACACGGGGCTTCGGGTGGTCAGCATCGACTATGCGCTAGCCCCGGAACATCCCTATCCTAGGGCTTTGACCGAATGCAGGGCAGCATTTGAATACCTCGCATCGGGGGCCTCTCCCTTGGGGGCTATCCCGGCGCTTTGGCTGGGGGGTGACAGCGCGGGTGGGAACCTGGCGCTTGGCACGGCCGCGACGACACAGCAGGCGGCGGGGATGTTTCTGATCTATCCGGCGGTCGATCCGGCGTGCCGCGCGCAAAGCTATGTGATCCACGCCCAGGCGCCTTATCTGACGACTGAGTTAATGCACCGATGCTGGCGGGATTACCTGCAAGGCCAGACGCCCGAGCCGATCACCTTTGCCAACCTGCCCCGAGCCGTGATCCTCACGGCCGCGCTCGACCCCCTCCTCGGTGACGGCGAGGATCTCGCCGCCACTCTCCTCGCAGCGTCCATTCCTGTCTGGTACGAGAAGGCGGAGGGGATGATCCATGGGTTCATCCGCTGGCGCGACCGGTCTCCGGCGGCGGCGCAGGTGTTTGCCCGCGCGACCAGAGCCCTCGCCGAGGCCATAGAGCGCACATAGAAAAAGCGGGATGGCCTCTTCTCCACCCCGCTTCCAAATTGTCTTCGCTCAAACCGCGCGTGGGTTCAGCAGTAGGGCGCACCCCGGCCACGGCCCGGCGCGTCGGTCCCGAGGGAGCCGTTGTCCGCATCGGTGATGCCGGTGGAATAGCCACCCGAGCCACGGCCACAGCCTGCAGCGTCCGTCCAGGAGCCGTTGTCGCTGTCAGTGCCTTGCGCTTCTGCGCCGGTGGGGATCAGGGCCGCGCCGACGCCTGCGGCGCCCATCACACCCAGAACCGTGCGGCGGTTGGTGGGGTGATCCGTCGTGATGTCGGCGTCGGTCAGTGTCTTTTTCTTGTCTTCGCTGGACATTGTTCAAATTCCTCAATGGGTCTCTAGCTACGTATGGCCGAATTTCTGACCGATCTGCCTTAACCAGTCAACGTCGGTGATCCCTTACCTTTAACAGCGATTGAACCCGACGCCCTTGCGTGTTCAGACTGCCACAACATGAAATCAAGCACATACCACAGATGATGGACGCCAGATGACCGAGACCTTCAGCTTTGATTGGGCCATTTCGCCCGAAACGCCTGACACCTTCTTTTCCGAGTACTTTGAGAAGAAGCCGATGCTGATCAAGCGCGGCCAACCGGGGTATTTCGCAGATCTGCTAAGCTACGCGGATATTGACCGCGTCGTCTCGACCATGGGTCTGCATGTGCCCGAGATCAACGTGACCCGCGCCGACGGCAATATCACCCCCGCCGATTTCGCCTACGAGACCGGGCAGATCGACCCCGTGCGCGTGAACCAGCTCCATGCCGATGGCGCGACGGTGATCCTTTCCGGGCTGCACGAACGCCTGCCCGCGCTCGCGCGCTATTGCCGCGCGATGGAGGCGGCGATGTCGGCCCGCGTGCAGACCAACATCTACATGACGCCCCCCGGCAATCAGGGCTTCAACCCGCATTACGACGGCCACGACGTGTTGGTCCTGCAAGTCGCGGGCACCAAGGAATGGCGCATCTACGGCACGCCCGTCGAACTGCCCCTGCCCGATCAGGCGTTTGAGCGTGGCATGGACGTGGGCGAGGAGGTGCAGCGCTTCGTGCTGGAACCCGGCGATGCCGTCTACATCCCGCGCGGCATGGCCCATGATGCTGTGGCCACCGACGAGACTTCGCTCCACATCACCACGGGCCTGATGTTCCGCACCTGGGCCGATGCTGTGGCCGAGGCCGTCATCGCCAAGGCCCACCGCGAACCCGCCCTGCGCCGAGCACTGCCGCCGGGGTTTGCCAATTATGGTGCCGATCTGGATGCCTATAACGACACCTTCGCCGAGCTGATTGCGCTGGTCGGCGACGCCCATGTGGGCAAGCTGCTGTCGGGCTTCCAGGAAGAATTCCTGACCGCGCGCGTGCCCCGCGTCGAAGGGCAGATGGCGCAGCTGGCCAAGCTCGACAGTCTTACGATGGACAGCCGCGTCGGCGCGCATCCGCATATCGTCTTCGGCATCCACGATGTCCCGAACGAGGATCAGGTCTGCCTTGTCGCCCAGGGTGCCGAGATCATCCTGCCGGACCACGCGAAAGAGGCGATGGCGTTCTGTGTGACCACCACCGATTTCCGCCTGGGGGATATGGGCGGGGACCTCGATGACGCGGGCAAGATGGTGCTGGCCAAACGCTTCGTGCGCGAAGGGTTGATGCGGGTGCTTTAGGTTAGGTGGCGGTCCCGGGCGGGACGCTCGGGGCCGCTACGCTTATTGCTCACCACGCGCCGGGGCAGCTGCTTAGATGGCAGTTGATGACCTCTTCCAGCATGCCGGGATGGGCAAGATCGAACACAAAGCCGGGACAGGCATTCGCGGTCAGCACATAAGCGCCATTGTCGACGCGGAAGAAGAACAAGGCGTCGGGAATATCCTGCGCCGACCCGCACCACGCGGCAACGCAGGTGACATCGACCGTGATGGGGACATCGCGGGAGGCATCAAAATCGCGGCCCGTGAAGAATTCGCCTTGGAACCGCGCGGGCTGCGTGTAGCCGACCATCTGGTTGATATCCCCGCCCTGCGCCACCGCCCCTTGGGGCGGGTTGCTTGGCCCGGTCAGCCGCAGCGACCCCACGGCGATCACGTAATCCGCCGGGCTCTGGGCGGCGGCGGTATAGGCCCCGGCCACGGTGGGCACAGCGCACGACAGGGCCGAGGCGGGACCGGCGGCCAAAAGGGCGGCGACAAAGGCAAACTGGCGGATCATAGGGCGAACTCCTTGAAGACTGCCTCATAGATATCGCGTTTGAAGGGCACGATGGCAGTCAGGATTTCCTCTGCCGTCATCCACCGCCAGTCGCTGAACTCCACATCTTTGTGGTTCAGGTTGATCACGTCGTCGGGCGCATCCAGCCGGAAATGCGCCCACATCTGCGTTTGGCCCCGGTACTTCTCCTTCCACCGCATCGGCAGCTCTTCCGGGAAATCATAGGCCAGCCAATCGGCGGTCTGCCGCATGAACGTAACGTGGTCGCGACCCACGCCGGTTTCTTCCTCCAGCTCTCGGTAGGCGGCGTCCAGCGGATCCTCGCCCGCATCGATCCCGCCCTGGGGCATCTGCCAGGCGGGCACGTCCATGCCAGCCCGCTGGCCCGCAAAGATAAGCCCGTCCGCGTTGGTCAAAACGACCCCCGCGCACGGGCGATAGGGCAACGTTTGCGTCACCTCAGTTCGGACCCAACGCGCCCAGACCGGTCAGGATGTCGATGGCATAGGCCAGTTGATAATCCTCATTGCGTAAGGCGGCGGTGGCCTCGGCAATGGCGCGCTCTTCTTCAAGCTGCTGCAACTGATCCTCGGTCAGGGACGAGTTCTCAATCGCGCCGCGCAGCCCGGCTTCCGAGCGGGCGGGACGACCCTCTTCGTCCTCTTCCACCTCAACCGGATCGCGCTGTTCCACGATGATGTCAGGCGCCACGCCCAGGGCCTGAATAGACCGGCCAGATGGCGTGTAATACAGCGACGTCGTCAAGCGCATCGCGCCATCGCCCGCCAGCGGCATCACCGACTGGACCGAGCCTTTGCCGAAGCTGTTGGTGCCCACAACCACCGCGCGGCGGTGATCCTGCAGCGCACCGGCCACAATCTCCGAGGCAGAGGCAGAGCCGCCGTTGATCAGCACCACCATCGGCAGCCCTTCGATCATGTCGCCCGGCGTGGCGTTGTAGCGCTCGCCGTCTTGTGGTTCGCGACCACGGGTGGAGACGATCTCACCCTGCTCTAGGAACGCATCGCTCACGCGGATCGCTTGGTTCAACAGACCGCCGGGGTTATTGCGCAGGTCCAGAACGACGCCGTTCATGTTTTCCAATCCGCCAACCTCTTCGATCAGCTCCATCAACCCTTCGCGCAGGTTCGGGAAGGTCTGGTCGCTGAAGGTCGAGACGCGCAAAACGGCGGTGTTCCCCTCAAGCCGCGCGCGCACAGCGGTCAGCTGAATGCGGTCGCGGGTGATGGTCAGGTCAAACGGCTGCTCTTCGCCCTCGCGCACGATGGTGATGACGATGTCACTGCCCACCGGGCCGCGCATCAGGTCCACCGCTTGCTCCAGGGTCAGGCCCAGAAGCGCCTCGCCATCGACGGCGGTGATGAAGTCGCCGGATTCCACGCCCGCTTCCATCGCTGGCGTGTCGTCCATCGGCGTGATGACCCGCACGAAGCCATCTTCCTGCGTCACCTCAATGCCAAGCCCGCCAAACTCGCCGCGGGTCTGCACCTGCATGTCCTCGAAGTCGGACGCCGAGATATAGGACGAATGCGGATCGAGCGAGATCAGCATCCCGTTGATTGCCGCTTCAATCAGCTCGGCCTCATCCACTTCTTCCACGTAATTCTGGCGAATGCGCTCGAAGATGTCCCCGAACAGGTCCAACTGCTCATAGACCGAGGCGTTCCGCTCGGCCTCCTGCGCCAGCAAGGGGCCCGCGACCTGAGTGCTCAACAACACCCCGCCTGCAATGCCGCCCACGGCGGCCATCATCAGTTTCTTCATCGATCGTCGTCCTCTATTTGCCATCACGGGATCTTATTGTGCCGCGAACCATTGCATTGGGTTCACCGGGCTCCCGCCTTGTCTGAGTTCTATATAAAGCGTTTCCGTCGGCTCGACACCACCGCCAAGCGCGTCGGAAACGATCAATTCCTCTTCAGTATCGCCGTCCGTATCACCCGCTGCGTCTGGCATCAGGCCCAGGGGCGCGCCGGACGGCACCAATTCTCCGGCGGTCACGAACAGATCGCCCGCGCCCGCCAGAATTAGCAGATAGTCGGCTTGCGGCTCCAGGATAATGACATTTCCGTAATCCAGAAGCGGCCCGGCATAGCGGACAGATGCGGGCCAAGGCGCGGTCAGCAGCGCGTTCATCGGCACCGCCAGCAGCGCGCCGGGCCGGGTGATGCCCGCCGCATCGGTCTCGTTGAAGCCGCGCACCAGCGTGCCAAGGGCGGGCGGCGGCAGGGTGCCGCGCGCACTCGCGAAGTCGCGGATCGTGTCCATGGCCGGTGCGGGCGTCTCGGCCAACATCGCGGCGAAACTGCCCAGGCTATCGACGCTTTCCAGGATCCGTGCCATCGCCGCCGGGTCCTGGGCAAAGCGTTCAGGCAGATCGACCCGGTCGGCGATGGCCTGGCTCAGGGCCGTGCGCGCTTCCTGCACGCCCCCAAGCGCGGCTTCCAATTGCCCCACCGCCCCGTCCTGCAACGCGCGCAGCACCGCGAGTTCCTCCAGTTGCGCCCTTAACGCACGGGCCTCCCGCGCGACCGCAGGGGTGACATCGGCCACGATCATCCCCAGCCGAGCGGTCCCCAAAGGCCCCTCCGGATGCAGCAATGTCGCGGGGGCGGGCGCTTCTTCGATCCGCTGCAACACGCCCATCAACCGCGCCAGCCGCTCGCGCTCTGCATCAAACACCAACAAGATCGTGCGTTCGCGCAGGGCCGCATCGCGAATGCCGGCCCGCAAGGCGTCCAGCCCGTGCTCATAGGCGCGCACGGTTTCGGTCAAGGCCTCCACCTGATCGCGCGCGCCCTCCGCCTCGCGCAACGCCGTCGCGGCGTCCTCCAACATGCGCGACGCCTCCCGCGCCGTTATCGCCGGATCTCCCTGGGCGGCCACAGGGACCGCTGCGAGGAGGGACAGCGTTGCTGCCAGCAGCGCAGGCCCGAGGAGGGGCGCGAAGACCCTCATTCCAATAAGCTTTCGCCGGTCATCTCAACAGGCTGTTCCAACCCCATCAACGCCAGCAAGGACGGCGCCAAATCCGCCAGGCGTCCATCGCGCAGACCCGCGCCCTCGGGCCCGCCCACCAGGATCACCGGCACAAGATTTGTCGTATGGGCCGTATGCGGCCCGCCCGTTTCCGGGTCCACCATCGTCTCGCAATTGCCGTGGTCCGCGCAAACGATCATCGCGCCGCCCACCTCTTCCAGCGCCGCCACCGCTTGGCCAAGCCCCGCATCCACCGCCTCGCAGGCCGCCATCGCAGCGGCCAGATCGCCGGTGTGTCCCACCATATCGGGGTTCGCGTAATTCACCACGATCAGGTCATAGCGATCCCGGATCGCGCCCACCAACAGCTCCGTCACCGCCCCGGCGCTCATCTCGGGTTGCAAATCATACGTCGCCACATCGGGCGATTTCGGCATCTCCCGATCCTCGCCCGTCTCCGGCACCTCGACACCGCCGTTGAGGAAAAATGTCACGTGCGGGTACTTCTCGGTCTCGGCGACGCGAAACTGTCGCAGGCCCGCCTTGGCGACCCATTCGCCGAGGGTGTTCTTGATCTCCTGCTTCGGAAAAACGGTGGTCATATAGGCGTCATGGGCCTTGGAGTAATCCACCATCCCCAGCTTCGCGGCAAACTCGGGCCGGCCTGCCACGTCAAACCCCTCGAACGCCGGATCCCCCAGCGCCGCCAGGATCTCCCGCGCTCGGTCGGCGCGGTAATTCAGCATGAAGATCCCGTCGCCGTCGGCCATCCCGCCGTAGTCCGCCACCACGGTCGGTGGGATAAATTCGTCCGTTTTATCAACCCCGTAGGCCGCGCGCACCGCGCCCAAGGCATCCTCGGCCCGCTCACCCTCGCCCCGCACCATCGCGGCGTAAGCCCGCGCCACACGGTCCCAGCGGTTGTCACGATCCAGCGCGAAATACCGCCCGCAGACTGTCGCCACGCGCGCGCCGTCGGGCAATGCCAAGCCGCGCAGGAACCCCTCGGCGGATTTCGGCGCCACATCGCGCCCGTCGGTGATCGCATGGACCGCCACCGGCACGCCGCGCGCCACCAGAACCTCAACGGCTGCTTCCAAATGCGTCAGTTGCGAATGCACCCCGCCATCGCTCACCAACCCCATCAGATGCGCCGTCCCGCCCGAGGCCTTCAACGCCTCAGCAAAGGCGACCAACGCCTCGCGCTCCGCGAATTCACCGGCAGCAATGGAATCGTTGATCTCCACCAGATCCATCTTCACGACGCGCCCCGCGCCAATGTTGGTATGGCCGACCTCGGAATTGCCCATCTGCCCTTCGGGCAGGCCCACGTCGAGCCCGTGTGTCAGCAGCGTCGCGTGCGGGCAAGAGGCCATCAGACCGTCCATCACCGGCGTTGCCGCCAGGTGCGGTGCGTTATCCGCTTGCGTCTGGCCCAGGCCCCAGCCATCCAGAATGCACAACACGACCGGGCGCGGTTGATCTGTCATTCGTTGAGAACTCCTTTACCAATTCCGTTCTATGGAGGGCGCATCCGCGCTGCAAGCGCCCGCAGGCCCGCTTGGCGGTGACAGGCCGAAGCGCGCGCGCTATGACGGATGAAATGCAAGCCAGAAGGGCGCAAAGTGACGAGCGACGCGGGGTCAGTGGGGCAGGCCGAAGACGGGGGCGCAGCAAGCGACCCGCCGGACAATCTGCTGACGTCCCAAGCCGACCGCAACGCCTGGCGCGAATGGCTCGCCCACGCCTGCTCGGAAGACGGCGGCGGCGAAACGCTGGAAGACATCCTGGCCCGACACCCCCGCGCCAGCGCGCTGCGCGACGGCTTCTCCCTTGGTGCCTACCTCACCCACAATAGCGATGTCGCAGGCGCCGTGGACAGACCGCAAGAGGCGCTGTTTCACTACCTCGAATTCGGCATTGCCGAGGGGCGCAACGGCACCCCAACGCGCTGGAGCCCGGATTTCGTCGCCGAGACCCTTGGTCACAGGCTCCCCTCCCATCTGACCGCCCCGCAAGCGGCAACCGCGCTGACCGCCCTCGGCGTTCCGGCCTCGCACCTGATGTTGGGGGAACGGGATCTGTGGCTGCTTCTCGGTCTCCACGGCCCGACCCTGGAACACATCTTCCACCATGAAACCTACCTTGCCGCCCTCGACGCCGCAGGAATGGAGCTTCCCGCCCCGGACCGCGTGTCCTGCATCCACCATTTCGCCGCCACCGGCCTGGATGCCGGCATTCCCGCCCATCCCGATCACCAGTTGGATGAGGCGTTCTACGCCGCCTCCCTGGCCGAGCTGTCGCTCGAAGGTCCCGCCACGCCGCGCCATTGGGCCAGCATTGGCCTGCGCGCCAATGCCCATGCCAACCCCAAAGCCGCCGCGCGGGCGCGGTTCAACGTCCATCTGCCGACCGAGGTTTCCGCAGGTTCCACCGGCCACCTCGCCCGGATGCTCCTGCATCCTATGCCCCTTGTCGAAAGCCTCGACCTCTCCCACACGGCCCTGCGCAGCTTTGCCATCGATCTGGCCCGGCAATGCCGTCGCCGGGGCGATATCGGCACCGCGGAAGCCTTGCTGGCCCATGTGGTGTCCGTCACCCCCGACGATCCGCGCGCGAGCGTTGATCTGGCCGAGCTGATCCACGGCACCCGCCAAATCACCCGAGAGATCGCCCTGCGCTCCGTCGCGCCGCCTGATTTCGATGGGGGAGAGAACCGCGTGACGCTCGCGCGGCTGCACTACGATCAAGGCAATCTCGACGCGGCCCTGACCTGCGCCAGCACCCTGCCCGATGCGGCCCGGGGCGATGTGGCGATCACCCGCAAGGCCCGCGCGGTGGCGCGGATGATCATCGACGACCTGAGCGAGGATCTCGAAACCCACCTCGCCCACCGCCTCGTGGTCGAGGTGCAGGATCTGCTGACCCGCGCCCTTGCCATCTACGCGCCGACCCCGGACCGGCTGGACCGCTCCGGGCAGATCGCCCGCGTCGCGATCCTCGCCAATGACGACCTTTATCAATGCAAGCTCTACCGCGCCGACCAAAGGGCCGATCAGCTTCGCGCCCAGGGGCTACAGGTGACCGTTTTCCTGCACAGCACCGACGTCGCCGCGCTACACGCCCAACTCGCGCAATTCGATGCCGTCATCTTCCAACGAACCCCCGCCTTGCCCGACACGGCGGATGTCATGATGGACGCCGCCAAACAGGGCCTCGCCACCTTCTTCGACGTCGATGACCTGATCTTTGATCCGCGGCATTTCCCACCCCCGCTGGAGACTTACGCAGGCCAGATCGGCAATGACACACGCGACGCCATCGCCTGCGGCGTCCCGTTTTTCGCCGCCGCCGCGCGGCTTTGTGGCACCGGCATCGCCTCCACCGATCCGATCCGCGACGCCCTCGCGCCGCTGACGATCACCGGCACCGCCTTCACCCATCGCAACGCCCTTGGCGCGGCCCATGCCGTCGCCATGGCCGCCGCCAAGAAGCCCAAGAACGACAAACTCGTGCTGTTCTACGGCTCGGGCACCAAGGCCCATAAGGCAGAGTTCTCCAATGTTCTGGAACCCGCCCTGGCCGAGGTCCTTCAGGCCCGTCCGGGCCGGGTCGAGATCCGCCTCATGGGCGAATTCCCCCCGCTGAGGCATCTGTCGCCCGACGACGTCACCCTGATGCCCCCGATCTGGGATTTTGAGGCCTATATGGACGCTCTGTCGCAGGCCGACATCGCGCTGTCCGTGCTCGCCCCGTCCCCCGCCGCCGATGCCAAGTCCGAGATCAAGTGGATGGAACCCGCGATGTTCGCCATCCCCGCCGTCGTCAGCCCCTCTCCGGTGATGGCGGACGTGATCGACAACGGCGCGACCGGGATCATCGCCGATGATGCAGAGGCATTCACCTCCGCCCTTCTGCACCTCATTGATGAGGACCCCCTGCGCCTGTCCATGGGTCAGGCCGCCCGCGCCCAGGTTCTGCGCGACTACGCCATGCCCGCCATGGGGGCGGCACTGGTCGAAAACATGCAAGCCACCCGGTCTGCGCCCAAGCCCAAACTCTTGGTGGTTAACGTCTTCTTTCCGCCGCAAGCCCTCGGCGGCGCCACGCGCGTTGTCGCAGATAACGTCACCCACCTGTTGGACAGACACGGCGATGGGTTTGAGGTCGACATCCTCACTACGCTTAACGGCGGGAAAACCGCCCACAAGGTTCAGGCCGTCAGCCATTCCGGCGCGCGGATCTGGGCCATCACCCGGGACAAGAACGTGCCCGAGCGGGCCATGCGCGACCCGGTCATGGACGCGCGGATTGAGGCGCTGCTGGACCGCATTCAGCCCGATATCGTCCATGCCCATTGCCTGCAACGCCTCGGCGCCGGGGTCATCGACGCCTGCCGCAGGCGCGGCATTCCCTACGTTCTGACCCTGCATGACGGCTGGTGGACCTCGCCGCATCAGTTCATCACCGGCCCCGATGGCGCGCCGTCGCTCTATGATTTCACGGCATCTCCCCTGGCCGAGAGAGAGCAGATCGCGCGGCGCTGCATCACCGACGCCGCCGCCGCCCTCGCCGTGTCCGAGCCTTTTGCCCAACTGCACCGCGATGCGGGCCTGTCCAACGTGACGGCGCTTTCCAACGGTGTCTCCACCCTGCCCGAGCGCAATCGGACGGACCCGCCCGAGGGCCGCGTGCGCCTGGGCCTGATCGGCGGCGCATCGCGCCACAAGGGCTATGACATCCTGCGCGCGGCGCTGACCGCGCAGGCGTTTGAGAACATCGATTTGATCGTCTCGGACCATTCGCTGCCGCCGGGGGCCGAGGTGCATGAGGTCTGGAACACCACCCCCGTCCTGCGCATCCCGCGCCAACCCCAGGCCCAGGTCGGCACGCTCTACGGGCGGTTTGACGTGCTCATGGCGCCCTCCGTCTGGCCCGAAAGCTTCGGGCTGGTAACGCGCGAGGCGATGGCCCTGGGGCTTTGGGTCGTGGCCTCCGACCGGGGCGCCATCGGTGCGGATATCGTGGAGGGGGAGAATGGCCATATCGTCCCGGTCGACGATCATCGCGCGCTGACGCGGGTTCTGGCCCAGATCGACGCCAACCCCGCGCGCTATACGCAGCCGCCGCCCCACCGGGCGGAGTTACGCACAGCGGCCGAACAAGGCGACGCACTAGTCGCGCTCTACAAGGACATCCTCGCGGGGCGCCCTAAAAGATGAAATCGTTCGGATCGAGGTCGGTCAGCAGCACGTTCTCCAACAGAATCGAGTTGCCAAGGCCGGTGTCGATGAACACATCCGCCCCCTGCTGCACCGCGGCCTGCATGACCTCGGAATAGGAATTCATCGTCGACAGCTCACTGAACACTAGTTTCTCGGCATTGTTGGTGGCCTCGAAATCGACAATCACATCGTTGCCGTGGCCATCCTCGAACCAGAAACGGTCGGCGTTGAAATTGCCTTCCATCGTGTCGTTCCCGGTGCCGCCCACCAGCGTGTCAAAGCCGCCCCCGCCGACGATGTAGTCGTTCCCGGCCCCGCCATCTGCAAAATCGGCCTGAAATCCGGCGCGGATCAGGTCGTTACCGTCACCGCCATAGATCGTGTCTTCGTGGTTGGCCCCGAACAGCCGGTCATTGCCCTCGTTTCCGTACACCAGATCATTGCCATTGCCGCCGCGCACCACGTCGTTGCCGCCCTCGCCGTAGAGCGTATCGTTGCTGTTGTCGCCCAGGATAATGTCACGCTCATTGCCGCCGAAAATCAGGTCTTCGCCCTGTTGCCCGCGAATGGTGTCCACGCCGGGCCCGCCATAGATCGTGTCGGCCTGGTTGCCGCCCCAGATCTCGTCCCGGCCACCGCCGCCGTAAATCAGGTCCTCCTGATCACCGCCGTGGGCGTAGTCCCAGCCATTTCCCAGGATGATCGTATCCTGGCCAAGCCCGCCGGTGACCCTGTCGTTCCCCTCGCCGGCATCGATGTAATCATTGCCCGCGAAGGCATCGACCGTGTCGTTGCCGCTGCCGGTGTTGTAGGCGTCATTGATCGCGGTGCCGTCGATGTTGTCATTCCCGCCATTGCCCCCAAAGCTGGAGAAATCCGGCACCCGGTTTGCGGTTTTCAGGATCGCGGCCTGGATTTCGCTGAAGCTCAGCGTTTGCCCATCGCGAGAGAACAGCTCCAGCGTCTCGCCGCGCCAACTCAGGATCGCGCCGTTGGCCGTGGCCGTGTAGCCGATCTGGGCCGGATCATAGAGCATCGGCCAGGCCGACAGGTCCAGTTGATCCACCCCGGCCTCGAAATCACGGATCTCGTCATGGCTGAAATCGGACCGCAGGATGAACGTGTCGGACCCGTCGCCGCCGTGAATCGTGTCGACGCCCAAGCCATCCTCCAGCAGGTCATCGCCCGCGCCGCCGATAATGTTGTCGTTGCCGACGCCGCCGATCAGGATGTCGTCCTTGGCCCCGCCCGTGATCGTGCCGCCCGCGTGGGAGCCCTCGATAATCTCGCCGTGATTGGTCAGATCGACGGTAATCTCCGTCACGCCCCCCTCCATCTCGGACGAGACGAACAGGCTCAGCGTCCCGCCGTCGAAATGGGCCGCCACGGATGAGATGTTCTGCAACCCCGGATCGTCGCTGACCGTGCCCAGAAGCTGAAGGCGTCCGTTCGGCATCAGCACAAACAGCGTGACGCCGTCGTCGCCCCCGCCCGCGACCACATAGGTGCGGCCGTCAGCCTCCACGACTTCCAGGCTTTGGACGTTGCCAAAGTGCGTCTCGCGGGTGTCGATGATGTGATCGGTGGACACAAGGCTGCCGTCCTGGGCCAGCTCCATGACCGTGATCGCACCCGATTGCCCCTGCCCGTCACCGGGCGCCGAGGCCAGCAGGACGAAACTACGCCCGCCCATCTCCACCACCTTCATATCGGTGGGGGTCATCACGCCGATCCCCTCATTCACACCCGCATTGCCGGTGTTTTGCAGGCTGTTGCCGTCCACCCGGTAGACGGACACGCCCTTCTCGGTCTCGCTGACGCTGATGACATATTCTTTGTTGAGCACCTTTGTCGAATCGACCGCCATGATCCCCGAGGAATAGGTGGTGCTGGTGTCCGCAACCTGCATGGTCTGCGACAGGGTGCCGTTGGCGTTGATCTCGTAGCCGCTGATCATGCCGGTATTGGCATCGGCCATGAACAGGGTCTGGGCCTCGGTCTGGCTCAACCCCTGCACTTGCGACATCTCGGTCGAAATGCCCGTCATCGTCACGGCCTGGCCAAGGCTGCCGTTGGCGTTGATGTCGAACAGGTGCAACTGATCCTCACCGTTGCCCGCCACCGCGATGCAGATGGCGCCGTTCACCTCCATCAGGTACATGTCGCGCAGCGCGCCCTCGGCCCAGGCGCTGTTGAACAGCGCCGTGTCGAGGATGCTGACCGACCCATTGGGGTTCAGCTCAAAAGCGGCCAAGCCGCCGTTCTGCCCGGAGTTCGTGTAGAGAACGGATTTCCCGTCCACCACCGTCACCATCAAATCAGAGATTCCAACATCCAAGGCCAATTGCCCCGTCTGGAACTGCCCCTTGATCACCATTTGTGCCATCTCGCACCCACCTTCCAAATCGCTCACCGGCAATGTGGTGCCAAAGCTTGTGCGAAGTTCGTGCGAGTTTGTGGCAGGCCGGTGGCGAATAGATCGAAATTTGAGGCGTTGAATTAACCGCCCGGCGGGGATGCGGGGCTAGGCGCCCATGTTCTCTTTATGCAGCTCAATGGCTTCATCGAGATCGTCAAAATAGCGCAAACGGCCCTTTTCCAGGACCAGAGCTGAATCGCAATACTCCCGCAATTCGCCCAGATTATGGTTTACCATAATCGCGCCAGAGCGTTCCATCCGCGCCGCAAACAGCTGCTTGGACTTCTGTCGGAACGCCGCATCGCCCGCGCCCGTGACCTCATCCACCAGATAGGTGTCGAACTCGATTCCCATCGACAAACCAAAAGTCAGCCGCGACCGCATGCCTTGGGAATAAGTGCGCACCGGCTCGTTGAAATGGTCCCCAAGCTCTGCAAACCCGCGCACGAAATCTGTCAACTCGCGCGTGTCGACGCCGTAGACCCGGGCGATAAACAGGGTGTTCTGCGCACCCGTCAACTCGGGGTGGAACGACCCCGCAAATCCCACCGGCCAAGATATCGTCCCGTCCGAGATCACCCGCCCATGATCGGCATCCATATTGCCCGCGATGATCTGCATCAGCGTCGATTTCCCCGCTCCGTTGCGCCCCAGAAGCGCCAGGGATTTGCCGGTGGGCAGCGTCAGGTTGAGGTTGTCGATCACGATCCGCCGCTGGCCCGCGACGCGAAAGGACTTGGTCAGGTTCTCGAACCGGATCATCGCCGCGGCCTACTGCCTGTCGCGGATCGAGTAATAGACCAGCGCCAGGATTGCCCAGCTCAGCACCAGGAACAGCGCGGCAAGGCCCAGGATCACATCGCGGCGCGGGAACTGCGCCAGTTCCGGGAAGGTCGGCTGGATGAACACCGCCAGGTAGCGGCTTTGCCGCGTGGTATTCGTCCGCGCCAAGTCCAGCGCGGTCAGGGCCGCGCGATAGCTTTCCTCGGCAAACTCCCGGTCCACGACAAGGCCTTCGAATTCCGCGATCAGCGTGGGGTAATCCTCGCCGCCCACCTGGGCGTCGGCCTCGGTGAAGTTCTGCCGCTCCAGCGCGATCCGCTCGCGGATCACGTCGATGCGCTGCGCCGATTGGCGCAGGCGCGGGTCATTGGGGTTGGCAGTATTCTCACCCAGCAAGTCATTCTCGATCAGCGCCTCGGCCAATTGCTGCTGCAGATTGTTCAGCACCCCCATCCGCCCCTGAAGGTCACTTTCAGGGTCCACGATCTGGGTGCGCGTCCGAAACGCGGTCAGCGCCTCGCGCGCTGTGCGCAGCCGCACCAGCGCAGCCGCCAGATCCTGCTCTGCAAAGCGCATGGCGTCATCGCGCGCTGTACTGTTGAGCGCGTTCACAAGGCTTTGACTTTCCTCGATAATCGCGCTGGCGATGGCCTGCGCCATCCCCGGTTCAAACGCCAGCACGCGCAGCTCCATCAGGCCCGAGGATTGACTGTAGCTGATCCGCACGATGCGCTGCCAATGGTCCACCAGCCCTTCAATCGTGGTGTCGGGGTCGAGGGCGAAGAACGGATCCTCCTCAAACGGGGCCGAGTAATGGCCCACCAGATCCAGCCGCGCATCCAGGCGCTGCACCAGCTCCTGACTGACGATGTACTCAAACAGGATATCCGCATCCGCCTGCCCGCTTCCGCCGCCGCCGGTGAAGGCGGCAAGGCCGCCCAGCACATCCGTCGCCGCGCTGGATTCGTTCTGGCGCACCGTGAACCCGGTGGTAGAGGCATATTGATCAACCGCGACGGTATAAAGGTACGTCGCCAACACCGCGATTGGCGCCAGAACCAGCACCACGAAAGAGATCAGGATCCCCCAGTGCCGCCACCGCATTTTGGCCCGGCCCGCAGGCACCGTATTCACCCGGATCCGCCGCTTGGCCCCTACGGGAGCGTCCGGTTTTTTCGCCGCTTCAGTCAATGGTTTGGCAATCCTGACGTGCTCTAACGGGCGCAAGCCCTGCATCCCGTTGCTGGAATATCATTCGTCATACATACTTGGAGAGTTTTAAGAAAGCATGATGGACCCCGCCCCTTTGGCCAACCTCTCGCCTTTTCCCTCGCCCGTGGGCCGCGCCAAGTCGCGCGCGACCAGCTTTGCATCGGCGCGCGCGATCATCGCGCTGATGCTGCGTGAGATGTCGACGCGTTATGGCCGCTCTCCGGGGGGGTACATCTGGGCGGTGGTGGAACCCACGGCGGCCCTTCTGGTGATGGCCTTCGTCTTCTCTCTGCTTATCCGCAGCCCATCGCTCGGCAATTCATTCCTGCTGTTCTACGCCACCGGCTACCTGCCGTTCCTGCTCTATAACCTGACAATCGCGACCGTCATGCACGCGCTCAACTTCTCCAGACCGCTGCTGATGTACCCCGCCGTCACCTGGATCGACGCGATCCTGGCGCGCTTCATCCTCAACACGCTGACCAGCCTCGCAGTCAGCTGCATCGTGCTGTTCGGCATTCTGGAGTTCACGGACACAACCGCCGTGCTGGAGTTCCGCTACATGGTCACCGCCATGGCCTTCGCAGCCCTCCTGGGCCTTGGCCACGGCACCTTCAACTGCGCGCTTCTGGGGCTTTACCCCGTCTATGGCCACTTCTGGTCCATCGCCACGCGCCCGCTTCTGATCGGCGCGGGCGTGTTCTTCCTCTACGAAGATCTGTCCCCCGCGATCCAATCAATCCTTGATTGGACCCCCTGGATTCACTTCACGTCGATGTTCCGCCAAGGCGTCTACCCCACCTATGCGCCGGACTTCATCTCGGTGCCGCTGCTGGTGGTCTGGGCGCTGGTGCCGCTGGTCTTCGGGCTACTGTTGCTGCGTCGCCACCGTCAGCAAATCCTGATGCGCTAAACCCTGTGGTACGGGCTTCCGGCAAGGATGCTTGCCGCGCGGTACAATTGCTCGCTCAGCATCACCCGGGCCAGCATGTGAGGCCAGACCATCTTGCCGAAGGAGATCGCCAGCGCGGCCTCGGCGCGCAGGCCGGGATCAATTCCGTCCGCCCCGCCAATCACCAGCGCCAGATCGCCCGCGCCCCGGTCCCTTTGCGCGCCCAACCGATCCGCGAACTGCGGCGAGGTCATCACCTCCCCGCGTTCATCCATGACCCAAAACGTGGCACCCGGCAGCCGTGCGCGAATCAGCTCTGCCTCCGCCGCCATGCCGCCGCCCTTGCGGTCATCGACCTCCACGACGTCCCCAAGCGTCAGCCCAAGGCCCCGGCCCGTCTTGTCAAATCTTTGCAAATAATCGTCGAGAAGCGCCTTCTCGGGCCCCTTCTTCAGGCGGCCCACAACGCACAGGTGAACCTTCAGGTCGCGACTGCTTCAGGCTGCCACATCTTCTCCAGCTGATAGAACTCGCGCACTTCAGGGCGGAAAATGTGGACGATGACATCGGCGGTATCGATCAGCACCCAATCGCCGGCATCCTTGCCTTCGATCTTGGAATACAGGCCGAATTCCTGCTTCAGCTTGTCGACCAGCTTCTCGGACATCGCCGCGACCTGGCGGGTGGAGCGGCCAGAGGCCACGACCATGTAATCGCCAATCGAGGACTTTCCGCGCAGATCGATCTGCACGACGTCTTCGGCTTTGTCGTCATTGAGAGATGTCAAAATGCGCTCAAGCAGCTCTTCGCTGCTGTAGGCGGTTTGGGTCCGTGCGCCCCGGGTCTGGCCGGTCGCGGCGGGTGCAGAGGTCTTGGCCCCTGCTTGGTTAAGTCCGGTCAGGACTCTGTCCTCCATCATACGCGCCTGTGCGTCCCCGGCGCCGAGATGGGGCCAAGATAACATCGCCCAAGCCCGTTCTCAACCACGCCTTACGTGGCGGCGGCGCAGTGTTGCCAAGGCCGTGGTGCCGTAACGATTTGTTAACCATGTCAGGCCCATGGTGCGGGATGCGTTACGCTCTCCTGTCCCTCCCGCTGTTGCTTGTCGCCTGCGACAGCCCCTCGCCCGCGATGATGGGGATCACGCCAACTTACGTGACCGTGGATGGCGCCGAATTCTCTGTCCGCCAGAACGGCACCCGGGCCGAGGCGATCCGCACCAACGCCATGCCCTTCCCCTCCATCGGCGCCATCGTCCACCGCGCGGGGCAGGCGATGGAGCAGGCGACCGGCTGCACAGTTGTCACCGACAGCCTGCGCGGCGACCAGAACGTGATGCGCGCCGATCTAATCTGCTGATCCGCAAGGCCGCAGCGCCGCCAAATCCGCGTCCTCCATGAACGCCGTCACCGGCACCTCGTTGAACAACGGCAGGAACCGCGCGCCGGGCTCCAGTTGCAGGCTCAATGACACCCTTGCGTCCGCCCCAGGCCCCGCGTCCAACGTGCACGGCTCAAACCCCACCGAAAACCCGCCCGAGGCCGCATCCGCGTCCGCTTGTTCCCAGGCCAAGGCCCGCGCCTGCGCCGCGCGGAACCTGTCCTGCGCCCCCGGCTCTACCCGCCACACGTCCTGCGCGCTTTGGACCAGCTCAAACCGCTCATCAAAACCCGCGCCGTCCTGATGGTCGGCATAAAGCCGCATGTGGGCCGAGCCTTCCGCCACGCCGACACCCTCCGGCAGATCAAGCGCCACCGCCATCTGCGTCGGATCCGCCGTCAGCGGATCCAATCGCGCCAGTTGCACCATGGTCACCGGGTTCAGGCTGACACAGCCAGAAAGGGCCACCACCCCTAAGCCTAAGAAAATGCGCGTCATGATCACCTGCCTCGCTGATTCTGTAATTATTGTTTTACAGAAAACTTTTTCTGTGTGACAAGGGGCCATGGATAGTCTTTCGCAAACCCGCCGCATCGCGCGCCCCTTGGCGCTTGTGACAACCATCGCGCTTCTGGCCTACCCCTTCGCCGTGTTCACCATGGCGCTGTCAGGCTATTTCGACACCGCGTTCCTGCGCGATGCCTACAGCGGCGTGACCCTTCCCGCCGTCCTTTCCCCCGCGGCCCTCACGGTGACCTATGCCATCGCCGCCCTCTCGGTCGCGCTGATCTGTGTCGTCCTCTGGAACATCCGCGCCCTGCTGGTCCTCTTCGCCACCGGTGACGTCCTGGGGGGCGAGGCCGCCCGACGCATCCGGCGCATCGGCACGCTCCTTCTAGCCCTCGCCATCTACGGCGTGCTCGCCCACACCCTCACCGTCCTCGCGCTGACCTGGGGCAACCCGCCGGGCGAGCGCAGCCTGTCGATCGCGTTCAGCAACACGGACCTGTTCCTGTTCCTCGCCGCCGGCCTGATGACCGTCATCGGCCTCGCCATGACCGAGGCCGCCCGCATCGCGGATGAGAACCGGGCGTTCATCTGATGCAGGTCGTCGTCCGACTGGACGTGATGATGGCCCGTCGCAAGATGAAGGGGCGTGAGTTGGCCACCCAGATCGGCATCACCGAGGCAAATCTCAGCCTGCTGAAATCCGGCAAGGTGAAGGGCATCCGGTTCGAGACGCTGGCCAAGATTTGCGCCGCGCTCGACTGTCAGCCGGGGGACATTCTGGAGGTCCTCTCCGAAGGTGAAAATCCAGATTGATATACCATTGATATACTTGTGCCCTCGCGCTGCCCCAAACATAGGTTTGGCAAGAAGCCACATATATTGGGGATAACCCGCCGATCCCTACGATATACGCCCCATGTGCGTTGACTCATGGGGCCGCCCTCCGCGTAGACTGCCCGTCAGAAGAATCGCCATCGGAAAGAGGCAGTACAGGTGCGTTTCACAAAGCTCAGACTCAATGGATTCAAGTCCTTCGTCGACCCCACGGACCTCGTGATCGCCGATGGGTTGACCGGGGTCGTGGGCCCCAATGGTTGCGGAAAATCCAATCTTCTTGAGGCGTTACGCTGGGTGATGGGCGAAAACCGCCCCACCGCGATGCGCGGCGCGGGCATGGAAGACGTCATCTTCGGCGGCGCCGCCACGCGCAACGCCCGCAACTTCGCCGAGGTTTCGCTTCAGATCGACAACACCGACCGCCTCGCCCCCGCCGGGTTCAACGAAGAAGACCAGATCGACATCGTCCGCCGCATCACCCGCGATGCCGGAAGTGCTTATAAACTAAACGGAAAAGACGTCCGTGCCCGCGATGTCTCGATGCTGTTTGCCGACGCCTCCACCGGCGCGCACAGCCCCGCGCTGGTGCGTCAGGGACAGATCTCCGAGCTGATCAACGCCAAACCCAAGGCCCGCCGCCGCGTGCTGGAAGAGGCCGCTGGCATCTCGGGCCTCTACCAACGCCGCCACGAGGCCGAGCTGAAATTGAAGGGCGCAGAGGCCAATCTGGCCCGGGTTGACGACGTGCTCGATCAACTGGCCAGCCAGCTTAACACCCTGGCAAGACAGGCAAAACAAGCCGCCCGCTACCGCGAGATCGGGTCCGAGCTGCGCCTCGCGGAAGGCCTTTTGCTGTTCACCCGCTGGCGCGATGCAGACGCCGCCCGCCTCCGCGCGGAAGAGGCGCTGCGCGCCGGTCTCACTGCCGCCGCCCAGTCCGAGGCCGCCGCGATGGAGGCCGTGAAGGCCCGCGAAGCCGCCGAAGAAGCGCTGCCGCCTTTGCGCGAAGAAGACACCGTCGCGGCTGCCGTTCTCCAACGTTTACTGGTCGAACGCGATAGCCTGCAGGCCGAGGCCGACCGCGCCGCCGCCGCTGTTGAAACGCTCACCAACCGCATCGCCCAGATCGACAAGGACCACGACCGGGAAGAGGCTTTGAACGCCGACGCGGGCGACACCGTCGCGCGCCTGCAAGCGGAAAGGGCAGAGCTGCAGACGGCACAACAGGGCCAGGACGCGCGCTTGGGCAATGCCCGCGATGCGGTGACGGACGCGCGCTCCGTTTTGGCGGGGCAAGAGGCGGAACTCTCTGATCTTACAGAACAATCTGCCGCGCTGGCGGCCAGGTATCAGGCCATCGAACGCCGCATGGGAGAGGCCGAAAAAGCCGTCACCCGCAACACGGCCGACGCGACAGCAGCCGAGAATGCAGCCAGTGATGCCGCCGACCGCCTGCAAACCCTCAAGCGCGAAGCCGAGGGCGCCGAGGAGGCTTTGGCCAGCGCCGCAAGTCTCGCCGCCCGCGCCGAGGAAACGCTACTCGAAACCGAAGCCGCGCGGGCCGAGGCTCAGTCCAAGGAAACCGAGGCACGCTCTGCCCGGTCCGAGGCTGAAGGCCGTGCCGGCACGCTGGACGCAGAGGTCACGGCATTGGCCCGCGTGTTGGAACGCGATCGCGGCGACGGCGCCCAAGTACTTGACGAAATTAAGGTTTCTCCCGGTTTCGAGGCCGCAATTGGCGCTGCGATGTCCGATGACCTCAAGGCCGCCCGCGCCGATGCGGCGGGCGCGACCGGCTGGACAGATCTTCCCGGCTACGACGCCTCCACCCCCCTTCCGCAAGGCGCGCAACCCGCCGCCGAGGTCGCGACAGCGCCCAGTGTCCTCGCGCGCCGTCTGTCCCAAATCGGCATCATCGACGCCACCGATGGACCTCGGTTACAGCCCGCCTTGCAGCCCGGCCAACGTCTCGTCAGCAAACAGGGCGACCTCTGGCGCTGGGACGGGTTCGCCGTGGCCGTCGCCGACGCCGTGTCGACCGCCGCTCGACGGCTGGAACAGGCGAACCGCCTGACCGAGCTGGAAGAGGAACGCCTGCGCGCGCGGAGTAAGGCCGACGCCGCCAAGGCCGTCCATGAGGCTCTCGCAGATCGCCTTAACCAATTGACAGAGGCCGATAAATCCGCCCGTGCCGCGCGTCGCGACGCGGAAACGCAGCTCAGCCAGGCCAGCCGTGCCGCCGCCCGCGCCGAGGCGGACCAAAGCGTCCTCGATGGCAAGTTGGAGACCCTGCGCCTGACCGCCTCTCGCCACGCGGAAGAAGCCGACACCGCCCGCGCCGAGCTGACCCGCGCCCAGGACGCGCTTGCCGAATTGGATGATCTGGATGCCGTGCGGGGCCGTCTGGAAGACGTGAAAACGACGGTCGAGGCCGCGCGGATGACCATGCTCGCCAAACGCGCCGCCTTCGATGAGGTGAAGCGCGATGGCGAGGATCGCGTCTCTCGTATCAGTAAGATCGGCACCGAAATCACCAATTGGCAGAACCGTTTGACCAACGCCGCGTCCCGTCTGGCCGAGCTGGAAAAGCGCCGGGGTGAGGCAGAGGTTGCCCTCACCGACGCCCGTCAGAAACCCGCCGAAGTGGCACGCCGGCGCGAGCGGCTTGCCGTGCAGATCGCGTCGGCCGAGGCCCGCAAAGCGACCGCTGCCGACGCGCTCTCGGTCGGGGAAATGAACCTGCGCGCCGCCAGTGGCGCAGAGCGGGACACTGAGCGCGCCGCGTCGGAGGCGCGCGAGGTCCGCGCCGCCTCCGAGGCCCGGCGCGATGCCGCGATGGAGGCCGTGCAGGCCGCCGCGGACCGCATCGCCGAGGAGATGGAACTGACGCCGGAAGCGCTTCTGGAAACCCTCGGCGATCTGCCCGATCCCATGCCCTCCGCCGACCGGATCGAGCAGGACGTCCTGCGCCTGCGCCGCCAGCGCGACGCCCTGGGTGCGGTGAACCTGCGCGCCGAGGAGGACAGCCGCGAGGTGCAGGAGGAACACGACACGCTGGCGACGGAGAAGACCGATCTGGAGGAGGCGATTGCCAAGCTGCGGACCGGGATCAACGCGCTGAACAAGGAGGGGCGCGAGCGGCTTTTGAAGGCATTCGACGAGGTGAACGAGAACTTCGCCCGCCTCTTCACCCACCTCTTCGGCGGCGGGGAGGCGCGGCTGGTGTTGGTGGAATCCGACGATCCGCTGGAGGCGGGGCTGGAGATCCTGTGCCAGCCTCCGGGCAAGAAACTCTCGACCCTCTCACTGCTGTCGGGCGGCGAGCAGACCCTGACGGCGCTGGCGCTGATCTTCGGGGTGTTCCTGGCGAACCCGGCGCCGATCTGTGTGCTGGACGAGGTCGACGCGCCGCTGGACGACGCCAACGTGACCCGCTTCTGTGACATGCTCGATGAGATGACCCGCATGACGAACACCCGGTTCCTGACGATCACCCACCACGCGGTCACGATGGCTCGGATGGACCGACTTTTCGGGGTCACGATGGGGGAGCAGGGGGTGTCTCAGCTCGTCTCGGTGGACCTGAAAGCGGCGGAGACTCTGGTGGCTTGATCTGGGGTGCTCAAGCTTGAGCAGGGGGTTAAGGGGTTGTTTTTGTTTTGTCTTTGGATTTGTTAAGGTTTGAGCGGGTGAATTTGGGGCGGGTTAGTGGGCTTTAAAGTGCCCTCATCGATTGCCAGTGTTCCGATTGACCGCAGCGAAGGGACACGCAGTGAGCTAAAGAACATAAGCTGCCAAGAAAGCAAGTACGATAGAGCTTTTGACGCGGCGAATATAGCCTAAGGAGAGCTTGAGTCCTTGGAGCGCTGCGGCCTCGCCCCCTTAGAAGGGCGTACAGCTCTGATAATACTCACTATGTCGCTTGAACCAACTTTATTCTTGATCAAGAAGACGACGACAACCAATGCTAGTAAAACCGCGCCTAATCCATTTCCTTTGATAAACCCGAAGGAAATTTCTGCGTCGGCAGTCAAGGCTATGATGTCTTCGAAATGTTCATACATGCTACAAGCTCACTGTCAGCGGCGCCAAGTATTCGGGTAGACGGCATTAGCATGTCTTAGTGCGACTTCTGCCAAATATGGATCGTCGTAGTGATCTGCTCTTAGAGAAAGCGCCGTTGTTCGGTTGGTGATTGCCGACAATGGGAACATGACAGCAGCTGCAACGAAGTCTGCTTCGGCCTCCAAGACTTTCGTTTCGGCCTTTGAAAGGCGACCTTGAGCCGCAGGCAAATGGTGCTCTATGGCATGTAAGCATTCGTGATATACAGTTCCGATACACGATGGCTCACCATCCAACGCGTCCAAGTACACTTTCGTCGATATCGTAACCTTAGGATCGGGAGTAAACTCTGTCAGTCCTCTAAGTATTTCTCGCGACCCCTTGCGTCTCACGACATCCGAAACATGAAATGTAAAACGTTTGAGCTTTTCTGGCATAACGAACTCCAGAAACGTAGAGCAGCAAAGCCTGCCATCCGCTGCTAGGCTATGACTCCGCATCCAATCGGAAATTTGATAGAGGACAAGGGCGCGTTCTCGATTTGAGACTACACTAATTTCAGGTTTCATCAGCCTCCCCCTTTTCCTGACGAGAAATCAAAGTAAGTGTTTCCAGCAAACGTTGCTTGCCGTCTTCTGAGATTAGCTCTCGGTTCCTTAGATAAGCCTTCAAAAATCTGTCCGATAAAAGTGACTTATCCTTCTTAGCCAGATCAGAAATTTGACGTTTAGCTTTGAGATCAGCCAGAGTCTCGGGTTGGAAATTGAGAATCCGCCCAATCTCAGGAAGCCATGCGATTGGAAAGTTTTCGTTCTTTGTTTCAAACTCACTCAAGGTTGCAGGTGAGACCTGCATTTCTCTCGCCATTTGTGCCATCGACATCTTTAGAGCCGCCCGTCTCGGACGGGTAGTATTCCCCAACGCCGTAAGGTTTGGGTTTTGAACATCGCGCCACTGTTCAGCACCGGGTAAATGTTCTTCACCCATAGCACTCCTCCGAACAGTGCTTCCTTCAAAGTTTTCGTAGGTTCTTGCAAAGCTCATTAGGCGATCTCCCTTACGCCATAAGGTAAATCACCTAATTCTAGTGAAGTCAACAATATGTTGTGCAGTGGCGCTTCATTGTAACCACCAGTAGACAATGAGAGGATTGCTGCGCTCCCATTGCCTTACATGGTTAGTACCGTCCATCGGCGGGCCGCGGTGCGGCGATCCGACGGTCGTTCCAAGGCGCTTTATGGTGGCCAAGCACGTCCCACAGAACGAATGACGCACCAAGACCAACCAAATCGCCGTGCCGGGGGGCGGCCCGGCGATGGGCAGCGCGCTGGCGCGCTTGATTCTGCCCGGGTGCGTTGATTGGGGCGGCTCATATCCGGGCCGAGGCCCGGTCTGCGGGTGGTGGGTTTCACCCACCCTACGGGGCAATTTGCGTTGGCTGTTGCCGAACATGTTTTCCACCGCTCTTTTAGCTTTCCCTACCAATTTTCTCGTGAAGCCCATCGGCGGGCCGCGGTGCGGCGATGGGCAGCGCGCTGGCGCGCTTGATTCTGCCCGGGTGCGTTAACTGGCGGGGAGCCGGGGCGCAGCAGGTGCACAATGAATGTGCGCCCTACCGTTGGCGGTTGCCGAAGGTGTCTTCGACGTAGTCCATGATGTCCTCCATCAGCGGGCCGGTTGCCTCTGGGCCTGTGAACCGCAGCGACCAGCCGTCGGGGGTTCTCTCGCGGCGGATGTGTAGCTTCGACCGCACTTGGGCTGTGCGGCGGGGGCGACCTGGGCGGTAGAGGGCGGTGTCCGGGGTGCGGGCGGCTTCCTCGGCCTCTAATAAAATCGGCAGGAGGGTTTTCCATTGGGCGTCGGGGGATTTTTGTTTGGAGGTGCGAAGGGCCGTCGTGATGAGGGGGCCGAGGTCGGCGCGGAGCGCGAAGGCGATGCGGGTGATCTGGTTCTGGCTGAGGGTCTCGGGCGCGGTCAGCAGGTGGTCGCCGATCTCGGACACGACCTCGGCCATGGCGCGGATGCGGGCGCGGCGGTGGCGGTCGAGGGTGCGGTAGAGGCTGTCGGTGGCGGCGTCTAGCGTGGGGAAGAGGCCCTCGGCCACCGCTTCGGTGACAAGGCGGCCCTTCTCCCACGGGGAAATGGCGGCGCGGATCTCATTCTCGGCGACCATACGGGTCATGGCCTCGGCGATGTCGGAGGGGTCGCGGATGAAGGCGGGAATGGTGGTGTGGCCCAGGGCACGCGTGGCGGTGAGGCGGCGCAGGCCGGAGATCAGGCCATGGCGGGGCGCGTCGGGGACGGGATCGTGCTTGGCCCAGACCTCGATCGGGTGGGTGAGGCCGAGGGACGCGATGGAGGTTTGCAGTTCCGACAGGGCGGAGGGGGCCAGGGAGATGCGGTCGCGGGGGAGGGCATCGGCGTCGATGTCGGAGAGGGGGATGTGGTGGATCTGGGTCATGGCGGCAGTATAGGGCCGCGAAGGGGGGTGTTGCGCGCTACCCGGAAGCAGCGCGCGGTTGGTGGTTTACAGAGCGTTAAGCAGCGTCCAGGTGGGCCAGGCGTCGGCGGGTTGGCCGAGGCGGCGCTGTTCCTCACGCACGGCGGCACGGGTGCCGGCGCCGAGGATGCCGTCGATCTCGCCCACGTCATGGCCGAGCGCCTGGAGGCGTTGCTGCAGGGTGCGCATGGCGTTGCCGTCGAGGCCCTGGTCCGGGTTGCGGGCATCAAACACCGGGGCGCCTTCGAGGCGGGTGGCGAAATAGGCGGCGGTCAGCACGTAGGTGAAAGACTGGTTCCACTCGAACAGGACGTTGAAGTTCGGGTAGGCCAGGAAGGCGGGGCCGTTGCGGCCCTGGGGGATCACGACGGAGGCCTGGGCGTTGCGCATCGGCAGGGGGCCGGCGCGGCCTTGCACGCCGTCGGCCTCCCACTCGGCCACGGTGCGGGAGGTGTGGATGCCGGTCTGGTACCAGTCAAGGTCGGCGGGGAGGGTGATTTCGACGAGCCAGGGCTCATTCGGGCGCCAGCCGAGGGACGAGAGGATGTTGGCGCCGGACATCAGGGCATCGGGGGCGGAGGTTTGCAGATACACGTGGCCGTCGCCATCGCCGTCAATGCCGTGGGCGACGATATCTTCGGGGAGCATCTGGACCATGCCGATCTCACCGGCCCAGGCGCCCTGTGTGTTGACCGGGTCGAAGTCGCCGTTCTCGAACAGGGTGAGGGCACCGAAAACCTCGGGCCGGAAGAGTTCGGGCCGGCGGCAATCGTGGGCGAGGGTGACGAGGCTGTCGAGGGTGTTGTAGTCGCCCTGGAAGGCGCCGTAGTCGGTCTCGAACGCCCAGAACGACAGCAGGATCCCGCGCGAGACGCCGAAACGCCGCTCGATCTCGTCGAAGGTGGCGGCCTGGCGCTCGGCATTACGGCGGCCGTTATCCATGCGGCCCTGGCTGATCAGACGGCGGGCGAAATCGGTGAAGGGGCGCTGGAAGAAGCCCTGGGCGCGGTCGGCGTTCAGGGTGCGCTGGTCAAAGTTGGCGTGGCGGAAAAAGGCGTCGATGGTCTCGGCACTATGGCCCCGCTCCGCCGCTTCGGCGCGGAGACCCTGGACGAATTCATTGAAGTTCCCGCCACATTGCTGCGCTTGGGCGGCGGTGCCGAGGGTGAGGGACAACAGAAACGGAACGAGGAAACGGCGCATGGAGAGAAAACCCTGTTGGAGAAGCATTTTGAGGGGAGATTACCCGATGGCGCGCGTGCCGCAACCGCCCAAATAGACAAGGTGCCTGGAAGCGCAGCAGTGGGAGCGCGACAATCGCGACGTTGCGGCTGGCGTGGGCCTGGTGGGGTGCCCGACCTTCGGGGGGCGATGCGGTTGGTTGAGCGTGGGAGGTGAGTTGTATTTGGCAAGATGAAGGAGGGAGCGGGGTGGCTGATGGGCGGCGTGGCACGTGGGGGAGCGGTGTGGGTTGGTGCCCGGTTAGCTGTTGGGCCAGGCCTTCCAGGGGTGGCGCGGGGTTTTGCGGTTTAGGGGGGCGGAAGGCATCGCGCATCGAGCAGAGAATGCCGGGGAGAGAGTAGAGCCCCGAAAGAACCATGGCGCTCAGCGCAAAGGTCATTGCGCGGTTGATGTAGAAGCTTTCTGTTTCCGAGGAAAAGGTGCTTGGGAAGCCTTTCCCCCAAGCCTGCGTTGGAATGCGCAAAGCCTGGCGCAGGGTGAATACGGATCAACCGGCCAAGGCGGGAGCGACGACATAGAGGAAGACCAGGGCGAGCGTCGCGTCGGCAAATGTGGGGCGTCTGGGCAGCCCCACGAAACGGTTGGTCTGCCGGTTGGCAAAGCGGGCGTACCATGTGAAAGCGCGCAGAATTTTTATGGGCAGAAGGAGAGGCGACGTGCGCGGCGGATGTTAGGCGTAGGGAGGGCGCGGAGGCCAGGCCACCGCGCCTTATGCGTCGGGCCAGTGCTTCCAAGGGTGGTCCTTCCGCTTGGGGTTGGGCAGCCTGAAGGCATTCGGCACCGGGCAGATGACACCAACGCCGCTATCGATCATCGCCACGGCGCGGGAAGGGGGATGGGTGTTGGGGCGAGGCGCGTCGGCGGGACGACCCTTAGATCTGACGCAGCGCGACATGCGTTGTCTTGGTGCCTAACCCACCTTGAAGCTGTGCCGCCCCATGTTTTGGAACACCTCCCGTCCATGGTTGGCGTGGGTGATCAACGTGCCGTCCACCACGTTCAGGGCGTTTGACAGACCCAGACCGTCGGCCTCAATCCAGGTCACCAGAATGATCTCTGGGCTGAGCGTATCAAAAACGTAGGCCTCCTCATCACTCTGACCGACATTGTCCCCGGCCACCCGGGTCCAGCGCAGGCGCGCCTCGGACAGGATATCGATGCGGTAGGTCTCATCCGAGTAGAGGAACTGGAAGCTCGCGCCGACAAGATCCTCATGGGTCACATCTACCGCCGTGCTGCCGCCGCTCATTCCGTGTTGCCTTCGATGAAGACGGCGCTGAAGCGGCCTGCGGAGGTTCGCAGGGCTTTGAGAGGCGCGTATGCGTCCGAATCGTACCAGGTGCGCGCGGCCTCCATCGAGGGGAACTTGATGATGACGGGATAGGTCGGCGCCCAGTCCCCCTCCTTCACATCGACCGCGCCTGCTTTGGTCACGTATTGGCCACCGAAGGCGTGGGTGATGGGCTCTACCGTCGTGGCGTAGGTCTGCATCTTCTCCCTGTCGGTGATATCGAGATTTTGGAACAGGCAATAGGCGGTCATCGGATCCTCATAGGGTTTGTGGTCGTTGGCCGTTACCCTATTGCTTTCGAATTTTGCGCCATAGATGATGAAAACAGAAAGTCGTTTTCCAGGAATTAGACATTAACCGTTTGGCCGAGATTGAGGCGTTTATCGCCGTTGTGGACGCGGGATCGCAGCTGGCCGCCGCGCGACAGATGAATATCGCCGTGTCAGCGATCAACCGACGCATCCACGATCTGGAAGCGCGCCTTGGGGTGGCGCTGACCTACCGCACGCAACAGGGCACCACGCTGACCCATTACGGCCAGGCGTACTACGACAAGTGCCTGCGGGTCGTTGCCGACTTGAATGAGGCCGATGCCGCGATCGCCGGGGATCTTCAACACGCCTCCGGCCTGATCCGCATCGCGGTGCCGCAGGCCTTGGGGACCGACACCATCGCCCCGGTGATGAACAGGTTCGCCGAGGCCAATCCGGGCGTGCATTTCGAGATTGACGTGAGTGATCGCCCCATCGATCTGGTCGACGCACACTACGATCTGGCAATTCGTATCGATGGCGTTGAGAGGCCGGGCTTGGATGAAGAGCCGTTGTTCAAGGTGCGCTATGTGCTGTGCGCCAGCCCCGCGTTTTGGGAGGCCCACGGCCTGCCCAAGTCGCCCAAGGATCTGATCGGGCTGCCAGCTTTGGCCTATCGCACGGGTGCCGGCACGAAGATCTGGGCGTTCCGGAACCGGGCGGGCAAGCTGACCAAGGTGCCGCTGACCACACGGTATGTGTCCAACAGCGGCGCTTATCTGATTGAGGCGGCCAAGGCCGGGCTTGGCATGGCGTTGGAGCCTGAGTTCGTCTGTGGCAAGGCAGTACAGAGCGGCGACTTGGTGCCTGCGTTGGAGGAGTACGAGAGCTACGTGCGGTTCGCGAAAATCGTGCGGCCAAGCAATCGCCCGCCGTCGGTGCGGGTGCAGAACTTCCTGCAGGCGCTTCGCGCGGAGATGTCGTGAGGGAGGTGTCCGGTGTGGATGAGGATCACAGGCTCACCAGCGTTAGCAGCACCACCCCCACCAGCATCACGCCCCACACCCGCCAGAGCACGCCTGTGGCTGCCGAGATGTCTCCTGGCCCGGCGTTCCGCTCTCCGCCGTCGTTCAGGACGGGGTCCGTTGTCATCTCGCCCCCGTAGGTGCAGGGCCCGGATAGGGCGAGGCCGAGCGACGCGGCCATCGCGGCCTCCGGCCAGCCTGCGTTGACGGACCGATGCAAGGGGCCGCTGCGATAAGCGCAGCGCAGAGGGGCGGCTTGGCCGGAGGCCAGGGAGATGAGGAGGGCGGTGAGGCGGGCGGGGATGTAGTTGAGGGCGTCATCAAAGCGGGCGGCGGCCCAGCCGAAGGCCGCGTGTCGGGGGGTGCGGTGGCCGATCATGCTGTCGGCGGTGTTGGTGATTTTGTAGAGCAGGAGGCCGGGGAGGCCGGCGACGAGGAACCAGAAGGCGGGGGCGATGACGCCGTCTGACAGGTTCTCGGCCGCGGATTCGATGGCGGCGCGGGCGACGGCGGCCTCGTCGAGGGGGGCGGTGTCGCGGCCGACGATCATGGCGACGGCGCGCTTGCCATCGGAGAGGGAGCGGCGGAGGGCGGTGGCGACGGCCGCGACGTGATCCACGAGAGAGCGTTGGGCGAGCAAGATGGCGGCGATGAGGATTTGCCAGAGCCAACCGAGGGGAAGGCTCGCGATGAGCCCGCCGAGGGCCAGGACGCCGACGGCGAGGCCCGCCATCACCAGCGATCCGGCGAGGCGGGTGTGATTGTTGAAGCGCGCGTCGCAAAGGTCGATGAGGCGGCCCATCAGGACGATTGGGTGGAGGACGCGGGACCAGAGCCAGCGCGGCTCGCCCACCAGGGCATCGAGGATCAACGCCGCCAGCAAGAGCGGCGCGGTGGCCGTCACAGGGCGGCCTCCAGCCGGGCCCAGTCCTCTTCCGTGCCGGGAAGGCCCAGGCGCATCCAGTTGCTGGAATAGGGGAAGATCCGCGACCAGATGTGGTGTTCGGCCAATCGGTTTTGCCAATGCGCCGCGCCTTCGCGCAGGGAGTAGGTGCGAAAGAGGGTCGTGCCGCCGACGATCTCGGCCCCGGCGCTCAGCATCAGGTCATCAAGCCGCGCGGCGTCGCGGCCCAGGCGGGCGCGGGTATCGCTGGCCCAGTCGTGGTCTGACAGGGCCTGCGCCCCGATCTCCAGCGCCGGGCCGGAGACGGACCAGGGGCCCATCAGCTCGGGCAGGTTGCCCTTGCCGCCGGTGGGCGCAAAGGTTTCGGGCAGGGCCATGGCAAACCCAAGCCGGACGCCCGCAAGACCCCAGAACTTGCCGAAGCTTTTCAGCACGATCACGCCGGGCTCTGCCGCGCGGGCGATGTGGCTTTTCTCGGGCACCGTATCGCAGAAGCTTTCGTCGATCACGGTCAGAGGCCGCCCGCCGATGGCGGAGCCGGGCCAGAGCCGCCCATCGGGGTTGTTGGGATGCACGTAGACATGGACCGGGTTGTTGGGGTTCAGCGCGTCCCCAAGCCGACCGCGGGCGGCGAAGGCGGCGGCATGCTCGTTATAGGTGGGCACCGGGATATAGGCGCCCGCGAGCGCGGCCAGATCCGGCATTCGCGCAATCAGGGGCGAGGCCCCGGCAGCGGCGATGATTTCGACGCCCTCGGGCACGGACCAGAACATGCGGGCGGCGTCCAGAAGGCGCGCCATGGCGGCGTCGCCCGGCAGGCGGCTCCAGACCTCTGGCGCGATCTCGCCCACCGGGTAGGCGACGGGGTTGATACCGGTGGACAGATCCAGCCACGCCGTCTGATCGCCGCCATATTCGGCGGCGGCGGCGTCGATACCACCTCCGTGGTCACGTTTGGAAAACAGCGCGGTCATGGGACCTTTTGATACAAGAAACCGCGCCGCCCGCAATCCGCTACCTCAAAGGGAGCGACCATGGGGCGCGGTCCAGTCGATCTGCGGATTTATCGGCACGATCCGGTGCGGGTTAATGCTTTCGTGGCTGTAGTGGTAGTGGCGCACGATATGGTCGAAATTCACCTGCTCCGCTACGCCGGGCCATTGGTAAAGCTCCCGCGTGAAGGCCCAGAGGTTGGGGTAATCCACGATCCGCGCCCGGTTGCACTTGAAGTGCAGGTGATAGACCAGATCGAATCGCACCAGCGTCGTGAACAGGCGCCAGTCGGCCTCGGAAATCGTGTCACCGGCAAGATAGCGGTTCTCCGACAGGAGCCCTTCGAGCCAGTCGAGCGCGTCAAAGAGCGTATGGACGGCGGTATCATAGGCGTCCTGTGTGGTGGCAAAGCCGGATTTGTAGACGCCGTTGTTGACCTCGGAATAGACGCGAGCGTTGATCGCGTCGATTTGGGGGCGCAGGGCTTCGGGGTAGTAATCATCGACGTTGCCCGTGATGTCGTTGAAGGCGCTGTTGAACATGCGAATGATCTCGGCCGATTCGTTGGACACGATGGTTTCGCGCTGCTTGTCCCAGAGGATCGGCACCGTGACGCGGGTCGTCACATCGGGCTGCGCGCGGGTGTAAAGGTCGCGCGCGAAGGGCAGACCATAGAGCGTATCACCGGTGGCACCGTCGTGATCCGTGGCGAAAGTCCAGCCGTCAGACAGCATGTCGGGGTGGACGACGGAGATGTCGATGTGATCCTCCAGCCCCTTCAGGGCGCGGAAGATCAGCGTGCGGTTGGCCCAGGGACAGGCGTGAGAGACATAGAGGTGGTAGCGCCCGCTTTCGGCCTTGAAGCCCGCATCTCCCGTGGGCCCTGCGCTGCCGTCTGCGGTGATCCAGTTGCGAAACTGCGCCTCCTGGCGCTTGAACGCGCCGCCGGTCTTCTTGGTGTCATACCAGGTGTCTTGCCATGTTCCGTCAACCAAGAGGCCCATCGTCATCTCCTTCATGTGCTGAGTCGGAAGTAGGCGGCGGGGGGCCGGGCGTATAGGTCAGGGCGCGCACGGGCGGCTCCGCATCTGCGCACAGGAAATATTTTTCCAAGATCATATAAAAGATCTCTGCAGTGCAGCAATTGACGCGGGGCCAAGCGGGTAAGGGGTTTGTTAAGCATGGGACGCCATGGTGGTGGGCGCGGCCGGATTTTGCCCGCGTTATGTCATTGACCTGACACGAAAACCCGCCACCTTTCCCGGCGTGCGACCCCACCCTGTCGGAGGATCCGATGTCTGAATACCTGCCCAAAGAGATCCGTGACCAATTGGCTGCGGCCCACCGCCATGTGAAACGCAAGCGGGCGACCCGCACCGTTCATGTGGGCGATGAGGCCTTCGCAATCCTGGAAATGTCCGGAGACGGCTTCGCGTTGGAGCGGGACAAGGCCCCGCGCCTGCGCGGCTTGATCGACATCTACGAGGGCGCGCAGCACCTTTACCAGGCATTGATCGTGGCCTCGGCAGAGGACGGCGACCTGATGCGCTATGACTTCAAGCGCAACACGGCAACGGCGCGCACCGCGCCGGTGGACTTCGTTCAATCCGACACCCGCCCCGCAGGATTGCTGTCCAAAGCTTAGGCTACTTGCGAGATTTTGCGTCAGGACCCGCCCCTGGCGCGATGATCTCCCGCGTCTGGCCGTAAGATCACCCGATTTTTCGCAGTACGTGCGCCGGAACACGGCTAATTTGCCGTGACGAAGCACACCGGGGAAGGGCCATCCGATGATCGAAACACCGTATCTTCTGTTTCTGGGCGACGCGCCCGACCAACTGGCCGCAAAGGTCGCCCAGGGCATCCGCGACTGGCGTCCCGAGAATGTCATCGGCCAGTTCCGCATGGACGGCTGCAATGCCGACGTGAAGGTCGCCGATATGGACCTGGCCGCCGCCAAAGCCTCGGGCGCGAAGACGCTGGTGGTGGGTGTGGCGAACCGGGGCGGCGTGATCTCCAGCGCGTGGAAGCGCGTGTTGATCGAGGCGCTGTCGGAGGGGTTCGACATCGCGTCCGGCCTGCACAACCTGCTGAGCGATGAGCCGGATCTTGTCGCCGTCGCCCATGAGTATGGCCGCACCCTGCACGATGTGCGCATCCCGTCGGTCGACTACCCCATTGCCAATGGCATCAAACGGTCCGGCAAGCGCTGCCTTGCGGTGGGCACCGATTGCTCGGCCGGCAAGATGTATACGGCGCTGGCGATGGACAGCGAGATGAAGGCGCGCGGGCTGAAGTCTTCGTTCCGGGCGACAGGGCAGACCGGCATCCTGATCACCGGCGACGGCGTGCCTTTGGACGCCGTGATCGCCGATTTCATGGCCGGAGCGGTGGAGTATCTGACGCCCGACAATGACGACGATCATTGGGACATGATCGAGGGGCAGGGGTCGCTGTTCCACGTGTCTTACTCGGGCGTCACCATGGCGCTGGTCCACGGCGGTCAACCCGATGCGCTGATCCTGAGCCATGAGCCGACGCGCAAACACATGCGCGGCTTGCCGTCCTATTCCCTGCCGACGCTGGAAGCGCTGCGCGACACCGCGCTGCCGCTGGCCCGCGTGGCGAACCCGAAGGCTGAGGTTGTCGGCATCTCCGTCAACACCGCCGCCCTGGGGGAGGACGAGGCGCTGCAATGCCTCGCCGATATCGAGAAGCGCATGGGCCTGCCCACGGCGGATCCATTCCGCCAGGGCGCGGGGCGCCTCTGCGACGCGTTGGAGGCGATCTGACCATGCAGGTGACCCGTGACAGTTTCCGCCTGGCCGAGGTTTTCACGATCTCTCGCGGATCGCGGACCGAGGCGCAGGTGCTGACTGTCACGGTGGACGAGGGCGGCCACCAGGGTCGCGGCGAATGCGTGCCCTATGCGCGCTATGGCGAGACGCTGGAGAGTGTGACCGCGCAGATCGAGGCCTCTGGCGGCGACGTCGCGGCCCTGCCCGCGGGCGCGGCCCGCAATGCGCTGGACTGCGCGTTGATTGACCTGCGCGCCAAGTCCCAGGGCGTCCGCGCCTGGGATCTGTTCGATCGGCCCGCCCCCGGCCCCGTCACCAGCGCCTTTACCCTGTCCCTCGACACGCCCGAGAATATGCGCGCGGCAGCAGCCAAACATGCCCACCGCCCGCTGCTGAAGATCAAACTCGGCACCCCCGACGACATGGCCCGCCTTGAAGCCGTGCGCAAAGGCGCGCCCAAGGCCGCGATCATCGTCGATGCGAATGAGGGATGGACGGCAGAGGTCTATTCCGACCTCGCCCCCCACCTGCTGCGCCTGGGCGTGCAGATGGTGGAACAACCCCTGCCCGCGGGCGAAGACGATATGCTTGCCGAAATCGCCCGCCCCCTGCCCGTCTGCGCCGACGAGTCCTGCCATGACCGCGCGTCGCTGCCGGGCCTGAAGGGCAAATACGACATGGTCAACATCAAGCTCGACAAGACCGGCGGGTTGACCGAAGCGCTCGCGCTTTATGACGCGGCCCGCGCCGAGGGCTACGCCGTGATGGTCGGCTGCATGGTCGGCAGCAGCCTCGCCATGGCGCCCGCGATGATCCTGGCCCAGGGCGCCGAGATCGTGGACCTCGACGGGCCGCTCCTGCTGGCCGAAGATCGCACCCCGCCGCTGCGCTTCGACGGCTCCACCGTCTACCCGCCGGACGCCGCCCTCTGGGGATAGCACTCCCCCCTATTTCCCCGTTCCTAAAATATCCCCCCCGGAGGGTCCGCACCCGGCCCCAAGCGCCCTCACACGAAAGTGGGGTGCAGAGGCCCGCAATTTCCGACACGTTGCCGTGACACCAACCGGAGCCCCCATGCGCCTGATCCTCGCCGCCGCCCTCGCCCTGCTGAGCACGCCAGCCCTCGCCTGCGGCCCCGATACCGACTGCTCGGTTCTGGGGGATCGCACCTACCGCTACTACATGCCCGACACCGATCAACCGGTCGGGGCCTTCTTCCACGCCCACGGCTATCGCGGCACAGCGGGCGGGGCGATGCGCAACCAAAGCCTGCGCGCCATGGCTGATCGCCTGGGCATGGCCTTCATCGCGCTGAACGCGGACGCCGATGACTGGAACCTCGCCCACCGCCCGCGAGAACCGCAACAGACCGAGGCGCGCGAGTATGACTACGTGCGCGCGGTGATCGACGACGTGGCCGGACGCATCGCGCTTGATCAATCGCGCCTGATCTCCACCGGGTTCAGCGCCGGGGGAATGATGACCTGGACCCTGGCCTGCGGCATGGGCGACACCTTCGCGGGCTTCGTGCCCTATTCGGGCACCTTCTGGCTCAACATCCCGCCGTCCTGCCCCACACCGCCCGCGCATCTGATCCACATCCATGGCGATGGCGACGGGGTCGTGCCGCTGGCCGGACGCCCGATTGGCCCGGTCCACCAGGGCAACGTGATGGAGGCGCTGGCGATGTACGCCGAGCATGGCGACCAGCCCGAGGCGCGCCTGGCCGAGATGCCCGGCGACCTGTCGTGTTTCCTGCGCGAAAACGCCGATGGATTGCTGCTGGATTTCTGCCTGTTCAGCGGCGGGCATTCTTATTCGACGGCACGCGTCGAATGGGCCATTGAACGGATCCTCTCGCGGCTCTAATGCAGAGGGAACTTGCGTTTTAGGAGCCTGAACAGATGACCCGCACCGTCTACGTCAATGGGCAGTACCTGCCCGAGCATGAAGCCACCATCTCGATCTTCGATCGCGGGTTCCTGTTTGCGGACGGTGTCTATGAGGTCACCAGCGTGTTGGACGGCAAGCTGATCGACTTCGACGGTCACGCCAAGCGCCTGCAACGCTCGCTTGATGAGTTGGATATGGCGAACCCCACGACCGAAGAAGAGCTGCTGGAGATCCACCGCGAACTCGTGCGCCTCAACGAGATCGACGAAGGGCTGATCTACCTGCAAGTCACGCGCGGCGCCGCCGACCGTGATTTCGCCTACCCCGAGGATACAGCGCCGACCCTGGTGCTGTTCACCCAGAACAAGCCGGGCCTCGCCGACAACCCGATGGCCAAGACCGGCATGAAGGTGATCTCGATCGAGGATCAACGCTGGGGCCGTCGCGATATCAAGACGGTGCAGCTGCTCTACCCGTCGATGGGCAAGATGGCCGCGAAGGCGGCAGGCGCCCATGATGCCTGGATGGTGCAGGACGGCGTGGTGACGGAGGGCACGTCGAATAACGCCTATATCGTCCAGGGCAACACGATTGTCACCCGACACCTGGGCAATGAGATCCTCAGCGGCATCACCCGCGCTGCCGTTCTTCGGATGGCGGAAGAGGCGCAGATGAAGGTCGAAGAGCGCCCGTTCACGATGGAAGAAGCCAAGGCGGCCGACGAGGCATTTGTCACCTCGGCCACCACCTTCGTGATGCCCGTGGTGGAGCTTGATGGCGTGACGGTCGGCCAAGGCACCCCCGGCGCCGTCGTCGCCCGCCTGCGCGAGATCTACCTGGACGAGATGCGCAAGGCGGCGGTTTAGGGCTTAGTCAAACGACACCACGGTCGAGACGTTGACAGCGTCAGCCGAGGTCATGCCCGAGAGCAAGGCGAAAACCGTCCCGTTCACGCGAATTTCCAAGGCCCCGCCGCCGGGCGCATCGGTTTGCGTGACATTCAGCGGCGGTGGCGTGCCGTTGTAGATGTCATCAAACTGGAGTTGCAGGACAAGTTCCTCGGACCCGGCCTCGAAATCGGTGATTTCCACCACCTCTCCCGGAGTCTCGAAATCACTGAACACCTGGAACTGGTCGACGCCCGCACCGCCGGTGAGGGTATCCCCATCGTTGCCCGCCAGAACATCGTCCCCATCGCCCGCGATGAGGACGTCGGCGACGCCCGGCTCTTCAAGCAGGGCTTGGCCGTTGAGGAAATCATTGCCCGCCCCGCCCAACAGAACGTCCGCCCCGATGCTGCCAATAAGCGTATCGGCGCCTTCGCCCCCGTCGAGCGTATCGTCGCCCAGGCCAGCGAAGAGCAGGTCGTCCCCGGCGCTGCCAACCATGTTGTCATTGCCCACGCCGCCTTCCAGGGTGTCGTTGCCCGCGCCGCCCAGAAGCGTGTCGTTCCCCTCCCCGCCGATGAGGCTATCGGCCCCGTCTTCGCCGTTCAGCAGGTCATCATCTTCATCGCCGGAAAGGACATCGTTGCCGACACCCCCGAAAAGGACATCGGCGCCGAGGCCACCGAGGAGGTTATCGTTACCAGCGCCGCCAGACAGGGAATCGCCGCCGTCGCCGCCAAGCAGAAGGTCATTGCCGTCGTCACCAAAAAGCGTATCGGCCCCGTTTACGCCGAAGAGGCTGTCATTGCCCGCGCCACCGCGAAGGCTATCGTTCCCCTCGCCGCCATCCAGGTCGTCGTTGCCCAGGCCGCCCAGCAGCGTGTCGTCGCCTTCGTCGCCGCGCAGGCTGTCGTCGTCCTGTTGCCCATCGAGGTTGTCGTTGCCGATGCCGCCGCTGAGGAGGTCGTTGTCGAGGCCGCCGAAGAGCGTATCGTCGCCCTCCTCGCCGAACAGCTTGTCGAGGCCGCGTTTGCCCAGAAGCTCGTCATTGCCCTCGCCGCCCACCAGACCGTCCGAGCCGGTGCCGCCGATGATCGTGTCATTGCCGCCATCGCCGAAGATGCGGTCTGTGTCTGCGCCGCCGTCCAGAAGGTCATTGCCCTCGCCGCCGCGCAGGGTGTCGTTGTCGTTCTGGCCGAAGATCACGTCGTTGCCCGCGTTGCCGCTGAGGTCATCACGGCCATTGCCACCTTCGATGCTGTCGAAGCCATCGCCGCCGTTGATCGTGTCACCGCTGGGGCCCCCAAAGAGGGTGTCATCGCCGGTGCCGCCATCCAGGCTGTCCTCGCCGCCATCGCCATAGATCAGGTCTGCGCCCGGGCCGCCGTCGGCGGTATCCGCGCCGAAGCCGCCTTCGATCTGGTCGGGTCCGAAGCCGCCAAAAAGACTGTCGTCGCCGTCGTCCCCGCCCAGGAAATCCCCCAGCAAGCCGCCCAGAAGCGTGTCGGCGCCAGTGCCGCCGTTGAGCGTATCGACGCCGTCGCCGCCCTCAATCCGGTCATCGCCGCCCTGGCTGTTGAGCAGGTCGTTGCCACCGCGTCCCAGCAGGGTGTCATCCTCCTCGGACCCGCGCAGGGTGTCGTCGCCTTCCAGCCCGTCCAGCAGCGCGCCGACGTCGGTGGTCAGAAGGTCATCGTTGTCGGTGCCGACGATGGTCGGAGAGCTGTCATCATCATCGTCGCCGCCCAGAAAGAACGCCAGGCCAACGCCCAGGAGGAGAAGAGGAAGAAGGGTCAGCATGGCAGTGCCTCCGCTTTAAATGGGTCACTCTTTAAGGCTGGGATCGTAGGCCACAAGTTCGACTGTGTTGCCCTCGGGGTCTTCGGTGAAGATCCCCCGCCAGCCAACCCAGCCGAAATGTTCTACCCGGTACGCTTTCCCCAGCGAATCGTACCAGGCCATGGCGGCGTCTTGTTCCTCGTAGGATATGGTTAACGCCAGGTGATGCAATGAGGATTTTGCCCCGGTTTCAGGGGCTTGGCGCGCGCTGGGATACAATCCGAGGTCACCCGCCGCATTGTTTCCAAACAGCGCAAGCACCTGGGTGTGTCCACCGAAGCCTTCGGCGATGCGGAAAAAGACGATGTCCGGCGCGGCATTGCCGGGCATTCGTTCCAGCCCCAGGACGTCGGCATAAAACGCCTCCATCCGCGCGAGGTTATCGCAGCGGATGGCAATTTCGCCCAAGGCGCGGACCCTGAAAGGGGGCTTAGGCTGCGGCACTGGTCACGTTCACCGTGGGCGCATCGGCGGCAAGAACACCGGTCAGGAAGACGTAGAACTCCCCCCCGATCACAACCGCCACACCGGATCCATCAGGCGCATCCACCAGGGTGAAGGGCACCGGAGAGGCCGAGGCGTCACCGTTGACGAAGCTGATGTTCACCTCTTCGGTGGCAACGTTCAGGTCAGTGACCTCGGTCACCGGCACCCGGACCGGATCGACTGCGGGATCAGCGTTCAGCTCTGTCCGGGTGATCTCGAACACATCGGTGCCCTCCCCGCCGGTCAACGCGACAAAGCCATCACCGCTACGCAGGGTGTCGTCGCCCTCGCCGCCATCAAGCCGCTCTTGCACGACCGTTGCCCCGATGGGCTCATCATTACCGCCGCCATCGAGGATGTCATTGCCGGTGCCGCCCGACAGGTCATCGCGGCCCGCGCCGCCGTTCAGCGTGTCGTTGCCCGCGTCGCCGTTCAGCACATCGCGCCCTGCGGCGCCGTCGATGGAATCATTGCCCGCACCGCCGTTGATCGTGTCGTCAGACAGAACACCGGTCGCGATATCATCGCCGTCGCCCAGGTTGGTGAAGGTGCCAGGGTTGGCGGTGCCAGAGTTCGCGCCGACGACAGAGATGGTGATTTCATCGGTCTCGGACACGCCCGCAAGGGTGGCCACGACCACGCCTTGAAGCAGAACTTCCATGCCGCTGTCGTCAGAAAGATCGCGGGTCTCGATCTCAAAAGCGAAGCCGTCCTGGGTCGGGTCGCCGACCTCAAGGCCGTCCACGTTCAGGGTCAGCGCCTCCAGCACGGGGTCAAAATCGGTGATCAGGACCGAGCCATCGGTCGGGTCGCCGGAGGCATCCACCACAAAGCTGTCGACCCCTTCGCCGCCGGTCAGCGTGTCTGCCTTGTCGCCGGTCAGAAGGTCATTGCCCGCGCCGCCATCCAGCAGCTGGTTCCCGGTTGGCGGGGCCGGGGGCTCAACAATGGGGTCCTCGGACGGGTCAGCCGGAGTGTCGGGCTCGGAGGCCGGTCCGTCATCGCCGGGAATGGTGGGATCAATCGGGTCAATGGGGTCGGTCGGGGAGGTTGGAACAAACAGGTCTTCCTGCGTGCCGTCCAGCACGTCATTGCCCGCACCGCCCAGCAGCGTGTCGGCACCATCTGCGCCCGCCAGGGTATCATTGCCAAGCCCGCCGATGATCTGGTCCGCGCCGGCGCCGCCTTCGATCACATCAGCACCCTCGCCGCCATCCAGCGTGTCATTGCCAAGACCGCCGCTGATCGTATCTTCCCCCAGATCGCCGACGATCTGATCGTTGCCACCCGCGCCGATCAGCACGTCGTTGTCGATGCCGCCGGTGATCGTGTCGTCACCTTCACCACCTTGAAGCGGACCCTCTGTGGGGTCGCCGTCGGGCGTCAGCACGCCAAGCCTGATCCCCTGCACGAAGGTGAGCATGTCTTCTTCCTCGGGGCCATCGCCGGTTTCAAACCCCGGCTCCGGGGTCGAGGGCTGCTCGTCATTGTCGTCATCGTTGTCGATGAAGAACGAAAGGCCGAGGCCGACGAGCAGGAAGGGCAAGATGGAGAACATGGGTACGATACTCTTGGTGGGGGACCGCCCTAACGGGGCGGTGCCGATGTCTGGTTGCAGTCCGATCTGTAGAATCGAGCCCGAGAGGGGGGTGGCAGCGCTCGGGCAGGGTGCAATTTGAGGGTAATTTTCGTCATTTTTATGGCGTTTGGGAACCCTCTACTTCGCCTATTTTACAGGGGTTTAGGGTACAATCTGGCCGATTCTGTTGGGTTGTTTCCAACCCGACTTCAATCGCCAAATTCTTGCCACATTCTCGGCGCCGCAAAGCCCGTGGCGGTTTCAAAAAAACCTGAATCACCCCTCAAGGCGTGACATCAGAGGGCCCCGGGGTGCGCTTGGTGTGCCGTGCGAGGGCTGGCTTACCCAAAATCACCCTGGGCAAACCACCCGCCCGATTGGGCGCCCCCATGGGCATAATAGAGCCAAAGGCGCGCGCCGTCCCGGGTTGTGACGCGCCAGTAATCGCGCACGCCGGTGCGCCATTGCCGCTCGTCCAGCCACCATTCCGGCGCGATGCGTTCGGGGCCCTGGGCGCTTTGGATCTCAAACCGCCGCCCCCGCCAGCGGAACTCGGGCGGCACGTCCGGGGTGGCCGGGGCGGTGACAGGCTCGGGCTGGAACAGCGTTAACGGACGGGGCCGCGTGGGGGCGGGCCAGGTGCCAGAGGGTTCAGGCTCGGACCAGGCGGCGGCGAGGGGGACAGAGGTTTTCTCCGGGATATGGCTGTCGGCAGGCCGCGCACGGCGGATCGCCTCCAGCCCCACCCGGGCGCCGAGCCGCGCGATCAGATCCGCCATGTCCTGCCCGCGCGCGCGGGGCCCCGCGGCCTCCTGGGCCACGGCCCACCCGCCCTTGTGTTCCGTGGCGTGCAACGGCTCGGTCACATGGGCGATCACCCGCAAGCGGTCAATCCCGAAGCCCGCGTCCACATCGTCCAGTTTCATCGCAAACAGGGGCTGCAACTTGTCCGGTTGATCGGCAGGCCGCGCCAGGCCGATTTCGACAACCTGCGTGTCGCCTTCCACTCGGCTCAACTCCAGCCGCACCCGGCGCGCGCCGCGTCCCCGGGCGCGCAGTTTCTCGCACAGCGGCGGCAGGATCCGCTCCAGCCCCGCGACGATATCCGCCTCCAGGCCAATCGGCTCCGGCAGGCTGAGGCGCACGGCAAAATGCAGCGGGGCGCCCGCCGGAGAGATCGGTTCAGGCTCGATCCCCAGCGCCTGATCAAGCCGCTGCATGAGGCCCCGACCGAAACGCCGGGCCAGGCCCGCGCGGGGCAGGGTCAACACGTCGCCGATGCGGCGCAGGCCAAGGCGCGCAAGGCCTGTCGTGATATCCGGGGTCACCCTTAGCGCCGCGATGGGCAGCGGTGCGAGGGCCTGCCGCGTGCCGCCGGGTTGCGCGATCCGCGGTGCCGTGCCCGCCACCTCTGTCGCGGGGGCGGGGCCGCCCTTCACCCAATGCCGCTTGCGCGCGCGGGACCGCGTGGCCCGCGCTTCCTGATCAATCGCATCGCCACTGCGCCCCCGTACCATCTCCGGCACGAGCCCGCCGCCACCCGCGTAGCGCGCCAGGGCCCAGGCCGCCCCCGCCGTGTCGGCAATCCCCGCGCAGACGCTGAGGCCGAGGTCTGCGCAATCCTCATGCACCTGGGCAAACAGCGCCTCCTCCCCGCCGAACAGATGCGCGCAGCCGGTGAGGTCGATGATCAGGCTCTCTGCGCCTTCCTCCGCCACCCAGGGGCTGAACTTGCCCGCCCAGCGCCGCAGTGCCGCCAGCAGCGCCGCCTCCCGGCCCGGGTCTTGCGGGCGGGTGACGAGATCGGGGCACAGCACCATCGCCTCGCTCAGGGATTGCCCGCGCGACAGGCCAAGGCGTTCGGCGACCTGGGTGGTGGCCACCAGTTGCCGCAGATTGCCGATCTCTGCCACCGTCACAAGCGGCGTCTCGACCAAGGCAGGGGCCATCCGCAGCACCCGCTCCGCCCCGAGGCGGGGGAACCACAGCGAGAGGATGCGCCGACGCGGATCAGCGATATAGCCTGAGGATTGGGGCATGGGTGGCAGCACATGTTCCTAATTTGTTCTCAAATTAGTGCGCGACCGGCTGGGAGTCGAGTCCTTCGCTGTGTTAAGGGGGATCCCATGGAAACCCTCGCCACCCTCACCGCGCGCCATGCCCAGAAAGGGCGTCTTGATTGGATCGGGCTGCGGCCCACGCGGCTTGCAGAGATCGAGGCGGTCCCAAAGGCGCATCTGCTGGAGGGCGGCCTGCAAGGCGACCACAGCCGCCCGGGGAAGCGCGCGCTGACGTTGATCCAGGCCGAGCATGTGCCGGTAATCGCCGCCCTCGCCGGAATGTCCGAGCTGGCACCCGAGACCCTGCGCCGCAACCTCGTCATCTCAAAACTCAACCTGCAGGCCCTGCGCGGCAAACAGCTCCGCATCGGCGCAGCGCTCATCGAGATCACGATCCCCTGCGCCCCGTGTTCGCGGATGGAAGCCGCCTTGGGTCCCGGCGGCTACAACGCCATGCGCGGCCACGGCGGCTGGTGCGCCCGCGTGGTGGCGCCGGGCCTGATCACCCTCGGGGATGACGTCACACCGGCCTAGAGCGTCCCGCCTTTGACCTGAGACATCAGAAAAAGGCGGGGCGCGTGCAACGATCAAGCCTTGCACTGCGCTCCTCCAAAAGCTGTTACTCAGGTTTTTGGCGGAACGCTTTAGCGCCGAGGACGCGCGAAGCGCGGAGGAGGCGCCCCCGGCGACTTGGCGAAGGCGCCCGAAGGGCGTCTGAGCCAAGGCGCAATCCCTGAACCCTACCCGCCCCGCAACCGCTGCAGGATCGCCAAGGATGCATAGCCATCGGGCGTCACCCCGACCGCTTCCTGATAGCTGCGCACCGATGCAATCGTGATTGGCCCAACGATCCCATCGATCCGCTCATCATAATGTCCCGCCGCCCGCAGCAACCGCTGCAACTCTTCGCGCTCCGCAAAGGTCAGCGCCCGGTCGCCCCGGGGCCACCCGGCCTCGAACGCGGGTCCACCTTGGATCCGGTCGCTAAGATGGCCAATCGCGATGACATAGGCGTCTGCGGGATTATACCGCTCGATGACCCGGAAATTGTTGTAGACCACCAGCGCCACACCCCCCGCCCCGGCTGGCAGAAGGATCGACGCAGGCCCATGTTCCGGCACCGGATCGCCATTGCGCAGCCGCACGCCTTGCTGGTTCCAGAACGCCGCGCCAATGCGCTCCTGCTCGCCCGCCAGACGGTAGTCGAACCCCTCGGGCAGGCGCACTTCCAGGCCCCAGGGCTGGCCGTAGGTCCAGCCGTGTTCCGCAAGGTAATGGGCGGTGGAGGCCAACGCGTCGACGGGATTATCGCTCCAGATGTTGCGCCGCCCGTCGCCGTCAAAATCCTGCGCATATTCCAGGTAGCTGGTGGGCATGAACTGCGTGTGACCCATCGCGCCCGCCCAGGATCCCGTCATGTTGCGCGGCCGAGTGTCGCCCGCCTCGATGATCTGCAGCGCGGCGATCAGCTGCGCCTCAAAAAACTCCTGACGGCGCCCGTCAAAGGCCAGCGAGGCCATCGCCTCGACAATCCCCTCGCTGCCGCGCATCGCGCCATAGGCGCTTTCCAACCCCCAGACCGCGACCACAACCTCGGCTTCCACTTGATATTGCTCTTCAATTCGCCCCAGTGTCGTGCGCCATTCGGCCAGTGCCTCGCGCCCATTGCGGATGCGCGCGGCGGAAACCGCCGAGTCCAGGTAAACCCAGAGCGCGCGCGAGAACTCCGCCTGGTTCCTGTCACGCTCCAGGACACCGGTGTTGAGCTGCAGCCCGTCAAAGGCCCGCTCAAACGTGTCCGCGCTGATGCCCGCGGCCAGCGCCCGCTCCTCGAACGCCGCGATCCAGGCGCGAAACTCAGGATCACTGGTGCGGATCGGGCGGTTGGCGGCTTCCTCGGCCTCGGCCTCTGCCCGCAGGCGCGCGGCACGGGCGGCGAAATCCGGCGGCACGTCGCCCCGCCATGTCGGGCGCGGGGAGGTCAGGATCGCAAGGTCGCTCGGGGCCGGTTGTTCCGCTTCCTCTACGGGGGCTTCATCCGCGACGGCGGCCTCTTCAATCGCCTCTTCGGCAATCACCTCGATCAGCACGTTGCGGCGCAGAGGGGCCGAGACCTCCACCGCCACCACAGCCCCTTGCAGCGGACGCGGCAGGGGCAGCGGCGAAATCGTGGGCGGTGCCGCCAGAACGGGCAGCCCCAGGGCGAGAAAAACCGCTAGAAAGATGGGTCCAAGACGGGACATGGGCAAAGGCTCGATCGTGCTCAGTAGCGCAACAATATAGCAAAAACGCGGTGGACTAACAGTTTTTCACGCAACAATGCGCGGGCTTTCGCCAGAGAGCATGGCGCAAAAAGGGTTAACGCCAGGTTAGCCGTTCTTGCGGGCGGCCTTCTTGCGAAGCTTGACCTTACGCCCTTTCGACGCCCCGACCTTGCGCCGCGCCGGTGGTTTGACCCGTCCCCGGCTCTGGCCGCGCCGACGCCCCTGGGCCGGCGCTTTGCCGTCATGCTCCAGCAGTTCCAGGATCAATCCGCCGGTCACCGGCACCGCCTCAGAGAGCTTCACCAGCACCCTATCGCCGATCCCGATCATCGTGCCGGTATCCGCGCCCATCAGGGTCTGCGCCTCGGCATCGAAGTGGAAATACTCCTGCCCCAGGGCCCGCATCGGCAAGAGGCCATCGGCCCCGGTCTCGTCCAGCTTCACGAACACACCGAACCGCGCGATGCCCGAGATCCGCCCGCCAAACTCTGCCCCCACCCGGTCCGACAGATAAGCCGCCAGATAGCGGTCCGAGGTATCGCGCTCGGCCACCATGGACCGCCGCTCGGTGCTTGAAATCAGCTTGGCGGTCTCTTCCAGCCGTTCGATTTCGCCCGCCGACAGCCCGTCTTTTTGTGACGTGGACCCCCACCCATGGGCGCTGATCAGCGCGCGGTGCACGACCAGATCGGCATAGCGCCGAATAGGCGAGGTGAAATGCGCGTAGCTTTTCAGGGCAAGGCCGAAGTGGCCGAAATTCTCCGGGTTGTAATAGGCCTGCTGCATCGAGCGCAGGGTGGAGATCGAGATCAGCTCTGCCACATCCTCCCCCGCCGCGCGCAGCAGGTCGTTCAGGTGCCGGGTCTGCAACACCTGCCCCTTGGCCAGCGTCAGCCCCGCGCTGTCGGCAACCTCTCGCAGGGCTTCCAGCTTTTCGGGCGAGGGTTCCTCATGGACGCGGAACAGCAGGGGCGTGCGCTTGGCGATCAGCGTTTCTGCCGCCGCGACATTGGCGAGCACCATGAATTCTTCGATCAGGCGGTGGGCATCGAGGCGGTCCTTGAACGCGACGGAGGTTACCTCCCCCCGGTCGTCCAGCTCGATCCGCCGCTCCGGCAGGTCCAGCTCCAACGGCTGCCGCTTGGCCCGCGCGATCTTGAGGCTTTCATAAGCTGCGAAGAGAGGGCGAATAACGCCCTCGAGGAGGGGTTCGGTCCGGGCGCTGACATCGCCATCCTGGGCGGCCTGCGCCTCCTCATAACTCAGCGAGGCGGGGGAGGTCATCAGCCCCCGGTGGAAGGCATGCCCCACCTTCTGCCCCTGCGCGTCAATCACCATCCGCACCGCAATCACCGCGCGCGGCACCCCTTCGTGGAGCGAGCACAGATCGCCCGACAGCCGATCCGGCAGCATAGGCACGACACGGTCGGGGAAATACGTCGAATTCCCCCGCTTGCGCGCCTCTCGGTCGAGCGCAGAATCCGGCGTCACATAATGGGCCACGTCGGCAATCGCGACCCAGATCACATGGCCGCCCTTGTTCTTCGGATCCTCATCGGCGTGGGCATAACAGGCGTCGTCATGGTCCCGCGCATCGGACGGGTCGATGGTGATCAGCGGCAGATCGCGCAGATCCTCTCGCCCCTTCAGGCCTGCGGGCTTGGCGGCATCGGCCTGGGCGATGACGGCATTCGGGAAACTATCCGGAATACCGTGTTCATGAATTGCGATCAGCGACACCGCCCGCGCGGCACCGGGATCGCCAACGCGGGCCGTGATCCTAGCGCGCGGCGCGCCCATGCGCGCTTTCGGCCCGGCCAGCTCTCCCTCGACCAGCTCTCCGTCCTTGGCCCCAAAGGTGTCGCCCGCACGCACCTGCCATTCCTTGTCCGTTCCCTTGGAGATCGGCGTGATCGTCCCGCCGTCATCCTCCTTGCGGAAGATCCCCAGGATCTTGCGCGGGTTGGTGCCGATCTTGCGGATCAGCTTGGCGGTGTAATGGTGGTCCTCCCCCTGCACCTCGAACAGCTTGGCCAGAATGCGGTCACCCTGCCCCACGGCCGGATCCGCCGTGCGCGGGGTATATAGAACGCGCGGCTCCGCCCCCTCGCCGTGCCACTCCAACGGACGCGCGAAGAGATCACCGTTCTCGTCCGGCGCCTGGACCTGCAGGATCGTGACTGGCGGCAGCTTGTTGGGGTCGCGGTAGATACGGCCCTTCTTCTCCAGATGCCCGTCGGCCTGAAGCTCTTTCAGGATGCGTTTCAGATCAATCCGTGCGGCACCCTTGATGCCGAACGCCTTGGCGATGTCCCGCTTGGACCGGCGACCGGGGTTGTCGTTGATCCACGCGAGGATCTGCTCTTTGGAGGGGATGCTGCTCATGGGAGGGGCGTATCATGGGCGGGGGGGGGCGTCATCGGGCAATTCGACCGGAGGCGCGTGGCGGAGAGGATGGGGTTGAGTTGTATTTGGCAAGATGAAGGGGGGAGCGGCGTGCCCGGATCGGCACCGCTGCGAGGAGACCCGAAAGGGTCGAGGAGGGGCGGCGCGCTTAGTCGGCGAAGTAGTCCTGCAGGACGCGCATGTAGACGCGCTTGAGGTCGTGGATATCGCTGATCCGCACCCGTTCATCCACCTGGTGCATTCGGTGGCCCACGAGGCCGAATTCCACCACGGGGCAGTGGTTCTTGACGAAACGCGCATCCGACGTACCGCCGGTGGTCGACATCTCGGGCACCCGCCCCGTTTCAGCTGTCACGGCTTTGGCCACGAGGGTCGAGAGGTCGCCCGGCGGGGTCAGGAAGCTTTCGCCGCTGAGTTTGGTGGTCATCTGGATGGTCGTGCCGGTTTCCGCCGCCACGCGGTCGGCCTCGGATCGGAGCCAGGCCGTGAGGCTTTCGCCGGAATGCAGATCGTTGAACCGCAGGTTCACCGTCATTTTGGTGCGCGCGGGGATGACGTTGTTGGCGGGGTTGCCGGTGTCGATGGTGGTGATCGCACAGGTGGAGGGATCGAAGTGATCCGTCCCCTCATCCAGCACATGGGTCGACAGGCGGTGCCCCAGAAGGGCGACGGCGGGCAGCGGGTTGATCACCTTGTGCAGATAGGCGGAGTGGCCCTGTTTGCCGATGACCTCGAAGAACGCGGTCAGCGCGCCGCGGCGGCCGATCTTCATCATATCGCCCATCTGTTCGGGGCACGTCGGCTCCCCCACGATGCAGACGTCCACGCGTTCGCCCACCTTATCCATCCAATCCAGCAGTGCGATGGTGCCGTCGGTGCTTTCGCCCTCCTCATCGCCGGTGATCGCCAGCACCACGGCCCCGTCGGGCGGCGTGTTGCGCACGAAATCGATTGCCGCCGCCGCGAAGGCCGCCACGCCTGACTTCATGTCCGTGGCCCCGCGTCCGTACATCCAGTCGCCGTCCATCTCGGCCCCAAACGGCGGGTAGCTCCAGGCCGCCTCATCGCCCACCGGCACCACATCGGTGTGGCCGTTGAACCCAAACGCACGGCCATTTCCGCGCGTCCCCCAGCGGGCGTAGAGGTTGGCAGTGCCGCCCCGGTCCACCCGCGTGCAGTCAAATCCGGCCTCTGACAACAGCTCGTCCAGCAGGACCAAAGCCCCCCCTTCCAGCGGCGTGACAGAGTTGCAGCGGATCAAGGCTGCCGTAAGGGCAACGGGATCGACAGGAGATTGTGACATGAAATCCTCGGGATACACGATATGGTAGGACGCATCCTATCGGCGTGGCCGAAGGACCACAATGCGGCGGGAAGATGGCTCAAACGAGCAGAAAATTGGAATTATCCACAGGCTCCGTGTTAACGAAGTCGCAATAAAACAACGCCGAGGCAGGCAAGCGGACGCACCAAAAAACCAGCGCCGCGATTGAGCAGAGTAATGAGTAACCGTCACGGGAAGCGCTTGGGTCATGCCCGAGCCGCAATGCCTGTGTGCCGTATCGTGTATGCCGAACCTCGGCCCGAAAGGGTGACGGCAAGACATGGCGACGGGAAACGAACTTCCGATCAATGAAAACGCGACGGCGCTTCAGATGGCCAACACGATCTTTGGCCCGGGCGTTACCGTCAACAATGCCACCTATTCGGGGTGGAGCCAGTCCTCGGGCATCTACACCAACGGCAACACGGTCGCCCCCGGGGTCACGCCGTCGGATACCGGCGTCATCCTGTCGACGGGCCGCGCCAACAACATCACACAGTCCAACGGCGATCCGAACCGGTCTGGCAGCACTTCCACCAATACGCCCGGCCAGTCCAACAACTCGGACTTCAACGCGGCCGCCGGCACCAACACCTATGACGCCAGCTTTCTGGACATCAACTTCACCCCGACGACCGATTTTGTGACCATGCAGTTCACCTTCTCGTCCGAGGAATATCCAGAATACACCGGCTCCATCTACAACGACATCTTCGGGGTCTGGGTGAACGGCAACCTTGTGACGTCGCCGATTGTGAACGTGACGCAGATCAACTCGGTCAACCAATCGGCCAATGCGACGCTATTCAACAACAACACCAACGACGACTTCAACACCGAGATGGACGGCTTCACCGTCACGCTGACCCTGGTCATGCCGGTCAACGCCAACCAGCCCAACGACATCAGAATCGGCATCGCCGATGTGGGCGACAGCTCCTACGATTCCAACGTGCTGATTGCGGCGGATTCGATCCAGGGTGAGTTCATCGCCCAAGCGGATTCGCTGACCCATTATGAGGGTGTGACCTCCGTTCTGGATGTGCTGGCCAACGATCCGAATAGCGGCGGCCTGGCCTTCATCACCCATATCAATGGCGTGCGTGTTGAGCTCGGCGAAAGCGTCACGCTGTCGGATGGCACCATCGTGACGCTGCTGCCCTCGGGTGAGTTGCAGATCGATCCGCCCGCCACCCAGACCGAGCTAACGGCAAACGAGACGATCAACTTCACCTATACCGTCGATAACGGCAACGGCATCACCGACACCGCCTTTGTCACGGTCACGGCCATTCCCTGCTTCGTGCGCGGCACGATGATATTGACCGAAGACGGCGAAAAGCCGGTCGAAGACCTCGTCGCCGGTGACAGGATCGAAACACGCGACAATGGCCTTCAGCCGATCCGCTGGATCGGGTCGCGCAAGGTTGCCGCCGAGGGTCGTTTTGCCCCCATCGCCATTGAGGCCGGCACCTTCGGGATGCACCGTCGCCTTGTCGTCTCGCCCCAACACCGGGTGATGCTGACCCATTGGATGGCCGAGCTGATGTTCGGTGAGGATGAGGTGCTGATCGCCGCGAAGGATCTGGTCAATGAATGCTCTGTCCGCGTGCTGGAAGGCGGCGAGGTGGAGTATTTCCACCTGCTGTTCGACCAACACCAGATCATTTTCTCCGAAGGTCTGGCCACGGAAAGCTTCCTGCCCGGCCCCACGGTGATGAACGACCTGGACGCCGAGGTTCAGGAAGAAGTGCTGGCGCTTTTCCCCGACATCGACCCCACCACCATGGATGGCTACGGCCCCGCCGCCCGCCTGCCGCTGCGCGCCTTTGAGGCGCGGGCGATGTTGGCATAGGGCGGACGCACCCATGACATGGCAAGCGATATGGAGCGACAGGCGCGTCTACCGATCCCCGCCCACGGCATGTGACACGCCGCTCCGCGCCATGACCCTGTGGTTGGAGCTGATCTGCCCCCGCCGCCCCACACCGCGCCGGGGCCGAGGCGTCGCGCGCGACATCCCCCTGCGCCTTTGGCAGGGCGCGACCGAGGGCGACAGTGCGATCTGCATCTACCTGATGCCCGACGGTGCCGTCCGCCTGCTCCACGGTGAGATTGACCTTTGCACCACCCCCGGCACCTTGAGCGCCGGAGAGACCCTGGGCCTGCGCTACGTCGCCTGCGCCGAGGGGCGGGCGGATGTGTTTGAAGTCACCAACCACGATCAGAACCGGGTGCAGGTCCTGCGCTCGGGCCTTGCGAAACAGGCGACCCTGCGGGATGCGCTGCCCCGCGCCGAGGGGTTTCTGACCGTCGCCCATGTGGCCGCCGTCGCCTCCAGCGCCGTGTCGGCGACTGACCTTCCCGGCGTGGAAAGCGGCGCGCTTGTTTCCACCGTGCAGGGCCCGCGGCCCGTGGACGCCCTGCGCCCGGGCGATGAGCTGTTGGACGAAGAAGGCGCCCCGCATCCCCTGCGCTGGATCGAGGCGCGGCCCCGCCTGTGCCTGGGACGCACGGCCCCAATCTGCCTGCGCGCGCCCTACTTCGGGCTGACGCGGGACCTTGTGGTGACGCCGCAAACCCGGCTGCTGCAGACCGGACCGGTGGTGGATTACCTCTGCGGCACCGACGCGGTCCTAGCCTGCGCCGCCGACCTCGCCACCGGGCGCGCCGTGATGCGGGACCGCACCAAGCCGATGCGGATGTTCTACCACATGATGCTGGATGATCCGGCCTGCATCCGGATCGAAAACGCGCCGATGGAAACCGCGCATCTGGGCGATGTCATGGCCCTGGGCGATCAACAGATCAGCCAATCGGCCAGCCCGATTTTGGCGGACACTTTGCCGTCCTTGCCATTGCTGGATCGCGCTGCCGCGCGGGCACTTGTCACGGCCCACGCGCGGGCGGCCTAGGCCTCTGCAGGGTCCGGCCCGTCGTCGTAGAACGGCGTCATCTGTACCACGATAACCGAATTCTCCGCCCGGGCGCGCGCCATCAGGTCCCGCTCTTCTTCGCTGATCTCATCGCCCTGGGCTTCGCGTTCCTTGAGGCTGCCGTACCCCGTCACATCCAGCGGCGCGAGGTCGGCTTGCTTGAGCACCGCAACGGTCTCGCGCACCGCCTCGGCCTCATCCACGCCGGAGGCAAAGCACAACAGCCCCGCACCGGTCGCCTTTTTGGGCAGGCCGTCGTTGTCCTTGCGGCCGACTTCCACCAGAAGCGTGAACACCTCGTGGACGGCTTTGGGCTTCTTCGGTTTCTTCTGATCATTCTCTGCCATCCCGCGCGGATGGCGCAGGAGGGCTGTCTGAGTCAAGCCGCCTTACCGCCGCCCAAGGAAATCCTGGCCGACCTCGCCCATGAAACAGCGGGGGAAGAAGGGGAAAGTGTCCGTCGCGTAGTAGACGTAGTGCCCATCCTCCAGGCGACCGTTGCATTCATCCAGATCGCCGGAGCCTTCGACAAATTCGTAATCCTGCACATAGGTGCCATCAAACACGCCGCCGGGGCCCGAGGCGCGATCGCCGTGCCGCAACTGCCACGACGATTGCACTGCCGCCCCGGCATAGTGGATTTCGAACCCATCGGCGGCATAGCCGAACAGCGTGCCCTCAAGCTCGCTTACCACGGCAGAGGGGATCCCGTGGTAGTGATACATCCCGTCGCCATCGACGTGGGCATTCTGCGCGTCCATGATCAGCCCACCCATGCCTTCCACGTTCCAGCCCGAGGACCTGTCACGGGAATAGCCCCGGTCGCTTTCGGCGTCGTAATACTCCGCCGTGCCCGGACGAAGCGGAATGCCGGTCAACGTGATGCCCGAGACACGGACATCTTGCCGGATCGTGCCGGTCAATTCGGGGGTGGCGTCCATGCAATAGAGGTGGCTCTGCGGCTCGACCATCGCGCCCGCGCGCCAGGGGCCCGCGTCGTGACCCGGGATGCCGTTGGACGCGATGCAACGGATGTCATCTTCGACCGTCATTGTCACATGCTCATGGGCCTGGGCGGGGATCGCCAGGGCGGTGGCGATCAGGGCCGTCAGGAGGAGGGCGCGGATCATGGCGTGGGTCCTTTCGTGTTACCTGAAGGTTCCACGCACTCCCCGCTTCGTTCCGTCGCGAAAATCCTTACCGCCCGCGCAGCATCCGCAGCACGCCGATCAGGATGCAGGCGCCCACGAAGGCCACGAACCCCTGCATCAACCAACCGCCCGAGGTCGTGAGGCCGATCAACCCAAAGAGGAAATTGGCCACCACGGCGCCGACGATCCCGAGGATCACATTCATGATGATCCCAGTCCGCGCGCCCATGAAGCGGCTGGCGATCCAACCGGCGAGGCCGCCGACAAGAATGGCTGCGAGAATTCCGAGACCTTGCATGGGGTTCTCCTTCAGAAGCGGGGTTTGTGGGGAGAACCTACCTCAGGACCGGGCAGATTGGGAGAGGGCGGAGGGGGGCCAGCCCCCCGTGCGCATCCCAAGGGATGCACCCTCCCCCCGGAGTTTTCCGGGCAAGATGAAAGCGCGATCAGTCGCGCAGCAACTCGTTGATGGAGGTTTTGGAGCGGGTCTGGGCGTCCACCCGCTTGACGATGACGGCACAGTAGAGGTTCACGCCGTTTTTCGACGGCATGGAGCCCGCCACCACGACCGAGCCTGCGGGCACTTCGCCGTAGCTGACGGTGCCGGTTTCACGGTCCACGATCTTGGTGGATTGGCCGATGAAGACGCCCATGCCAAGGACCGAGCCCTCGCGGACAATGCAGCCTTCAACCACCTCGGAGCGCGCGCCGATGAAGCAATCATCCTCGATAATCGTGGGGCCAGCCTGCATCGGCTCCAACACGCCGCCGATGCCGACCCCGCCCGAGAGGTGGACGTTCTTGCCGATCTGCGCGCAGGAGCCGACGGTGGCCCAGGTGTCGACCATGGTGCCGCTGTCGACATAGGCGCCGAGGTTCACGAAGGAGGGCATCAGCACCACGCCCGGCGCGATGTAGGCGGAGCGGCGCACGACGCAGTTGGGCACGGCGCGGAAGCCCGCGGCGCCCCATTCGTTCTCACCCCAGGAGGCCCATTTGCTGTCGACCTTGTCCCACCAGCTGCCGCCCTGGGCGGAGCCGCCCTGAAGCTCCATATCCTTGAGGCGGAAGCCAAGCAGCACCGCCTTCTTGGCCCATTGGTTCACGTGCCAGTCGCCGCTGTCCTGCTTCTCGGCCACGCGCAGGGTGCCGCTGTCCAGCGCGGTCAACGTATCCTCAATCGCCTCGCGGGTTTCGCCTGTTGTGGCGGGCGTGATCTGATCACGGGCCTCCCAGGCGGCTTCGATGGCGGTCTCGAGTTGGGCGTTGGACATGGGACTTCCCTTCAGCAATAGCGGCGTTCGGGGCGGCTATAGCGGTGAACGCCTGCAAAGGCCACTGGGCAATCGGTGATGGTACGTGTTCGCCGGGGCCGCTAGGCTTGGGCGAACCAACAGACAGAGGCCCTGATGAAAGACGAACGCAAACCCTTCCGGAATGCCAGCCAAGACCGCAGCGCGGTCGCGCATTTGCCGAACACGCCGCAGGCGCAATCGCCGTCGTATCGGCTGGCCTTTGCGGATGAGGACTTTCTGTGCCGCGATGAGCTGCGTCCGGTACGGTTGCAGTTGGAGCTGCTCAAGCCCGAGATGGGGCTGGATGAGCGGGGGATTAACTCCACCATCGTTCTGTTCGGGGGCGCCCGCATTCCGCGGCCCGAGGACCGGGAGGGCGCGCGCAGTGATGCGCTGCGGGATATGTCGAAATACTACGAGGAAGCGCGGGAGTTTGCGCGGGTGATCACCGAACGCTCCGTCGGGACGGGCTGTACGGAGAACGTCGTCGTCACCGGCGGCGGGCCTGGCGTGATGGAGGCGGGCAACCGGGGCGCGATGGATGCAGGCGGCTGCTCCATCGGCCTCAACATCGTGCTGCCGCACGAGCAGGAGCCGAACCACTACGTCACGCCGGAGCTGTGCTTCAACTTCCACTACTTCGCGATCCGCAAGATGCACTTCCTGATGCGGGCCAAGGCGATCGCGGTCTTCCCTGGCGGGTTCGGGACGATGGATGAGACGTTTGAGGCGCTGACGCTGATCCAGACCGGACGGATGGAGCAGGTGCCGGTGCTGCTGTTCGGAGAGGACTTCTGGCGCGAGATCATCAACTGGGACGGGCTGGTGCGGGCGGGCACGATTTCAGCCGATGATCTGAACCTGTTCCGCTTCGTGGAGACGGCCCAGGACGCGCTGGATGTGATCGATAATTGGACGCTGTCGGGCAAACGCGGAGAGATTCCGGGGCGGTGAGCGGGGGTGCTCAAGCTTGAGCAGGGTCTTAAGATACTGAAATACAACGATAATCACTGTGAACAGTTTCCGCGTTAACCTTTTGGCGGCCCCGAGACATGGCCCGGGGCCCTGCCCTTCCGTCAGTAGCGGATGGCGAAATTCACGCTGACGCTTGTGGCGTCCAGGTTGATGTCGGGCGACAGGCTGAAATCCTCGAACCGCTGGCGGTTCACCTCGACCCCGACGGACGCATATTCACCGGTCTGATAATCCAGCCCGAGCCCGTAGAACGACCCCGGCGAGATATTGTCGCCGTTGATCGTATTGCGAAAGACGATGCGCGCGTAGCCCGCCGTGGCGTAGGGCAGGAAACGACCGAAGGCATAGCCGACCTCTGCGCCCGCGCGGATGAGGCCGATGTCTGACCCGTCCGAGGCGCCTGCCCCCAAGGCGGTCAGCGTCGTCTCGACATCGCCGCCGACATAATCAAGCTCTCCACCGACAACGAAGGAATTGAACTGATGGCGGTAGCCGATGAAGGTGCCGCCGATCTCTCCCTCAATCTCGCCGCCGATCAGCGGGGTGCGGTCATCGGTGAACTCGCTGTCGGGGAAGAACTCGACCTGGCCGCCAAAGTAGACGCCCTGCCAATCTGAAAGGGCGGGGCCGGTGACTTGGGCTTGGGCAGGGCTGGAGAGGGCCATCAACGCGATGGCACAAAGAATGCGGTTCATTTTTTGAACTCCGAATTATGCTCGACGTTTTTTTGATCTTGCGGCGAGTCTACAGGCTGGCCCGGCCCGTGTCAGCGCGCGCGCCCATTCCCCCACCGCCTGTGGCGGTCGGGGCACGTTTTTGTTGCTGGAAAGGCACTTAGGACCCGAAGGCGTTAACCTTTGGCATCCGCCCGCAGGGGCAGATGCCCGGAAATCAGGCAGACCGCGTTAGAGCGCGCTGAGCAGGCTGACGCATTGGTTGGGCATATTGCCAAGCGGCACGCGCATCCCCCGGGGCGGTGTGGCGGGCGGCGGCGTCGTGTCCGGCGGGCCGGGGGGCGGCGGGTTGAGGATGCGCGCGGCGCGGTCGTAGGCCTCTTGGCAGCCATCGCCCTGGGGCAGCGGCTGGTTCTGGCAATTGCGGTCGCCGCGCGGGCATTGGAGCCGCACGTGGAAATGGTAGTGGTGGCCGTTGGCGGGCCGAATATGGCTGAGCCAACTGCGGTCGCCGGTCACGTTTTCGCATAGCCAGACCTTCACGCCGGTGGTCACGAAGATCCGCGCGGTGCGCGGGTCACTGGCGGCGAGGCGCAGCACCTCGGCATGGTCCGCCGTCCAGTTGCCATTGACCGAGGCGCCCCGCTGCGCGCGCACGGAGATGGAGGAGAGGTTTTCGCGTTCATCCACGCTGAGGTTCAGGCGGTCGGGCGGCAGCATCCAGATATCGACGTCGATGCCGGACTGGTGACTGGCATGGCCGGTCAGCATCGGGCCGCCGCGGGGCTGTGCCATGTCACCGACATAGAGCCCCGGCCAGGAGGTATTGCGCGCCACATCGGCGCTGAGGGTTTCGATGTAATCAAGAAGCTCGGTATGGCCCCAGTTGCGGTCCCGCGACAGGCGCATCGCCTGCCAGGTCGGCCCCGTTTCGGGCAGCTCAACGCCGCCCGCGAGGCAACCGTTGGAGTAGAAGCCGATGGCCTCACTTTGCCCGCCGCTTCCGGTGGTCTCGGCCCCGAAATACTGCCGCGCTTCGCTGCTGGACAAGGTGGCGTCCAATTGGGCCGTGGGGCCGCCGCCTGTGCCGCAGGCCGCGAGGAACAACATGGCAAAGGGAAATAGGCGTTTCATAACGACGTCTCCGATAATCACTTGGGGCGTTTTGGGGCCAAAACGGCCCCGCCTTGTTCTACTTTAACCGTCACGCCCCTCCGGTGTCTATTCATCGCGCCCCTTCGGGGCTTTATTCATTGCGCCCCTCTGGGGCGGCTACTCATTGCGCCCCTCCGGGGCGACCCAAATCAGCAGCACCAGCCCAATCGCGAACAACACCACAAGCGGCAGGACCCCGACCTGTTGGCTGCCCGAGAGCTGCGTCACCAGCCCGATGGAGAGCGGCGCGATGAAGGACGTGGCTTTGCCCGCCAGCGCGTAGAGGCCGAATGCCTCGGTCATGCGGTCCGGGTAGGCCTGGCGGACCAGCATGGTGCGCGAGGAGGATTGCAGCGCGCCGCCGCAGGCCCCGATGAACGCGCCGAGGATGTAGAAGGCGATATCGGGCGCGGAGGAGTCGGGCGCGACGGGGACGCCCAGCACGCTGTCGCGGCTGACGAAGACGACGGCCAGCGCCACGAAGCTGAGGAGCAGGACGTTGACCACGATTACCGGTTTCGGGCCGAAGCGCCCGTCGGCGCGCCCGCCCAGCCACGAGAAGAACGCGCCGGTGAGGATGGCGAGGATGCCGAAGATGCCGACGTCCACAACGCTCCACCCCAACACGCCCGAGGCGTAGATGCCGCCGAAGACATACATGCCGTTGAGCGCGTCGCGGTAGAACATCGACGAGGCGAGGTAGGCCAGCAGGGGTTTCTCGGACGGCAGGCGGCGCAGGGTTTTGATCAGCGCAGGCAGGGCGCCGCGCAGGGCGCGGCCCATGGGGACGGCGCCCGGTTGCGGCGTGTCGCGCACCCAGAGAAAGAAGGGGATCATGCCGATGGCAAACCAGATCGCCGTGAGGGGGCCGACGGCGCGGGTGCCTTCACGGGTGGCGGCGTCGAGGCCCAGGATCGGGTCCATGCCCAGAAGGGTTTTCCCGGTCTCGGCATTCTCGGCGAAGAAGAACAGCATCAGGACCAGGGCGACGAGGCCGCCGACGTAGCCCCAGGCAAAGCCCGAGCCCGAGATGCGCCCGATCTCTTCGCGGTTGCCGAGGGTGGGCAGCATGGCGTTGGTGAAGATCGTGGCGAACTCCATCCCGATGAGGCCGATGGCGAAGAGGATCAGGGTCAGCAGCAGGTTGAAATCCCCCGGCGCGGCCCACCAAAGCCCGTAGGCGCCGACGACATACATGGCCGAGAAGAGGTAGATGAACGGCATCCGCCGCCCCGAAAGATCCGCCATCGCGCCCAGGAACGGGGCGGAGATGGCAATCAGGAAGCCCGCCGCGCCGACGCCGTAGCCCCAGGCCGTTTGGGCCTGGGTGCCGTCGCCCAGCAGCTCATTCACATAAGGGCCGAAGATGAAGGTCAGCAGCAGCGTGTTGTAGGGCTGGCTCGCCCAGTCAAACGCCCACCAGCCCCAGATGCGTTTGCGGGTGTTCGTAGCGGCAGGGGCGGGCGCGGTGTTCATGGCGCAACCTTCCAGCGCGGGGCCGCGTTTGTCCATCACCAAGCGCTGCGATCAGACCTCGGGCGGCCAGGGTCGTGTCCCGTCGGCCTCAGCCCAGTTCTGCGCCCAGGGCGGCAAGGCGGGGCTGTCGCCCTCCACCCCCAGGGCCTGGGCGACATCTTCGACGGGGGCGAGGCGGCCCTTGGCGGTCACGCCGGTGCGCAAAAGCGCGTGGTTGCAGGGCGTGTCGCCGCGCCACATCGATTGCTCCAGATAAAAGAACCGCTCGTCCCAGCCCAGAAACCGCGTCCGCATCTCAAACTTCTGGAACGTCGTGATCCGGGAGCGGTAGCGCACGGTGGAGCCCGCCACGACAAGCCCCCACTTCTGGTCCTGCAGGACATCCGCCAAGCCGATGCGGATCGCCAGCGCAAAGCGGCCGAGATCAAAGAGCGTCAGGATGCGGCCGTTGTTCATCTCCAGGAACATGTCGATATCGACCGGCAGGCAGGTCATCGACATCGCGTGCGTGTCATAAAGACCCATCTTCGGCAGACGGCGTTCGCGCAGCACAAGGGCGCCAAATCTGAGGTAGGGATACATGAAAGATGCATCGCGCGCGCAGCGCCGGGGTGCAAGAGGGCCGTCGCGTCAAATTGTGGGGCCTATGCAGAGATATCGGAGGGCTCTGGGGCTTCCCCGCTTGCAGCCCAAGGGCCACGGCCCTATCTGGCAGGGAACACTCACGAACGCGGACGAAAAGCCCATGACCTCAATTTTCCAGATCCTGATGCTTCTGATCGGCGTCGTGAAGTTCATCGTGATCGCCCACATCATCATGTCGTGGCTGATCAACTTTGGCGTCTTGAACATGGCGCAGCCGATTGTGGCGCAGATCTGGGACGGGCTGAACCGCCTGCTGCAACCGATCTACGACCCGATCCGCCGCTTCCTGCCCAACATGGGCGGCCTCGACCTTGCGCCGCTTGTGGTGATCCTGGGCGTCTACGCGGTCGAAATCATCCTGCGCAACAACGTGGCGTTCTTCCTTTAGACCGGGCCTTGCGCCGGGGTTGTCCTAGTTCAGGTGATCCGCGGCAAAGGCCGCCTCCGCGCCCCAAACCTCCAGCACCCGCGCATCGCGCCCGCAGGCGGTGCGGTAAAGGTCATAGGCCACGGATTTCCGGCGCGGGCCAAACCGGGTCAGGATGATCTCGTTCGAGCGGTAGTAATCCTGGTGGTACGCCTCTGCCGCGTAGAACGGCGCGGCGTCGCGGATTGGGGTGACGATGGATTGGCCCAACAGCCTTTCCGCCTCGGCAATCGCGCCGCGCGCGATGTCCCGCTCCTGCGCGTCGTCGGTGAAAATCGCCGTGGTGTAGCTTTCGCCCCGGTCACAGAACTGCCCGCCCGCATCCAGCGGGTCGATGGAGCGCAGGAACAGATGCACCAAGGTCGCATAGGGCAGCACCTCGGCGTCATAGGTGATCTCGGCCACCTCCAGATGGCCGGTCCCGCCGCGCACCACGTCGCGATACTCCGGGTTGGGCACCGAGCCGCCAGCGAAGCCCGAGACGACCTCGATCACGCCCGCGACCCGCTCAAAATCGCTTTCGACGCACCAGAAGCAGCCGCCCGCCACGACGGCGGTGCGGATGTCCTGCGCATGGGCGCGGCTGCCGTGCAGCACGAAGCCCGCGAGGATCGCCATGGACAGGGTGAAGACCTTGACGGATTCGCGAATGGGGTTTCTGGGCATGGGAACCTCCGACATGTTTGTCCAACGCTCCCCAACCCGCGCTTGCATTGCAAGCGTTGCGGGTGTGATCTCACGTGGAAATGAACGGAGGTGACAATGCGCATTGCCATGTGGTCGGGGCCCCGCAACCTGTCGACGGCCCTGATGTATGCCTTTGGCAACCGCGCCGATTGCGAGGCCTGGGATGAGCCGTTCTATGCCGCCTATCTGGCGGTGTCGGGCGCCGATCACCCGATGCGCGCGGCCTGCCTGGCCGCGCAGCCGCCCGATCCCTTCGCCGTGGTCGAGCGGGTTCTGGCCACAACCGCCAAGCCGCACCAATACCTGAAACTGATGACCCACCACATGCTGCCGGGCTTCCCGCTGGACTGGGCCGAGGGCGTCAGCAATGTGCACCTGATCCGCCACCCCGCGCGGGTCATCGCCAGCTATGCCAACAAGCGAGACACGATGACGCTGGAGGACATCGGCTTTGCCCAGGCCACTACGATTTACGAGGCCCTGCCCGGCCCGATCATCGACAGCGCCGACATCCGCAGAGCGCCCGAGGCCATGCTGCGCGCGCTCTGCGCCGCCATCGGCCTGCCCTACGACCCCGCGATGCTGGCGTGGGCTGCAGGCCCCAAACCCTTCGACGGCGCCTGGGCGCCCCATTGGTACGATGCCGTCCACCGCTCTACCGGGTTTGCCGCCGCCGAGGGGCCTTTGCCGAAGGTCGCGCTGCAGCATCAAGGCCTGTTGGGTGCGGCCTTGCCGATCTATCAAACGATGCATGCCCAAAGGGTGCACCCAGGGAGCTGATCCATGTCTGTCGGTCTACTGTTGCTGATCCTCTACGTTCCGGGCTTCATCCTGATCACCTATCTCTATGGGCGCAGAACGAAGGCGAACCTCTGGCAGGACCTCAAGGACTCCTACCGTGGCCCCGACTACAAGCATACCAACGCATTCTGGAGCACCCATTGGCGTTTGACGCTGAGCCTTGGGGCCTATGCCGCCGTCGTCTACATTGTCCTTTGGATCATCGGCGCTTGGCTGTGATGTCAAGCTTGCGGCAAGCCCTATTGAATGGTGCCTTGCGGTGGCCGCCGGGCGCGCGCGCTGACCTTTTCATCTCGAATGCCCGTGTCGTGCTGGTCCAGGCCCGCGAGGTCATGGAGGGCTGGCAGGTGGCGGTCAATCAGGGCCGCTTCGCCTATGTCGGCCCCGATGCATGAGCCCGATGCATGAGAAAGTGTTAGCCAATGCCCTTCCTATCTATGAGTGTCTTCGGAAACACGCTTTGAGGACTTACGATCCAAGCAAATGAATTTGGGAGACGCTTTGGCGATCGGAGCCTTCCTCGGGACGGCCTTGGCCATTTACCTGTACTTCCGGATCCGCGGGGAGAACATGTGGTCCGATTGGCGCGATGCCGATAACGAAGCGGGCTACAGATTTGCCCATTTGGCGTTCTGGCGCAAACACTGGCGGCTTTTGATCATCCTGGCGGTCTATTTCGCGGCATACTACGTTGTTGGGCGGTGGCTGGTGGAGGTCCTTTGAGCGCGTAGGGATTGATTCACACGGTTATCGAAACGTCACTTGCAGGCGCATTGCACCTGCGCCAAACTGGGACATGGAAGCAAACACCCCCACATTCCCGAGCTGGCAGGATGTCGCCAGCGATCTCGTCGCGGTGGCCGCCGGGCGCGCGCCCGCTGATCTTGTCATCTCGAACGCCCGTGTCGTGCTGGTCCAGACGCGGGAGGTCATGGAGGGCTGGCAGGTGGCGGTCAAACAGGGCCGCTTCGCCTATGTCGGCCCCGATGCGTCGCACTGCATTGGCCCCGATACGGTCGTGGAGGATCTGGCGGGCCGCTACCTGATCCCGGGCCTTTGCGACGGGCATATGCATATCGAGAGCGGGATGCTGACGCCCGCCGAGTTCACCCGCGCCGTGATCCCCCATGGCACCACGTCGATGTTCACTGACCCCCACGAAATCGCCAATGTCTTTGGCCTGCGCGGGGTGCGCCTGATGCATGACGAGGCGTTGATGCAGCCGGTCAACGTGTTCACCCAGATGCCCTCCTGCGCGCCGTCGGCGCCGGGGTTGGAGACGACGGGGTACGAGATTGGGCCCGATGACGTGAGCGAGGCGATGGCATGGCCCGGGATCGTGGGCCTGGGCGAGATGATGAACTTCCCCGGCGTGGTGAATGGCTCGCAACAGATGTTGGCCGAGATTGCGGCAACGCAAGCGGCGGGCAAGACGGTGGGCGGGCATTATGCCTCCCCCGATCTGGGGCCTGCCTTTCACGCCTATGCCGCGGGCGGTCCGGCGGATGATCACGAGGGCACGAGTGAGACCGACGCCATGGCGCGGATGCGGCAGGGGATGCGGGCGATGATCCGCCTCGGCTCTGCCTGGTACGACATTGAAAGCCAGATCACCGCGATCACCGAGCGAGGGTTGGACCCGCGCAACATGATCATCTGCACCGACGATTGCTTTGCCAAAACGCTGGTGGAGGACGGCCACATGAACCGCGCCGTGCGCCATGCGATCGACTGCAGCTGTGATCCGCTGGTGGCGCTGCAGATGGCCACGATCAACACCGCGACGCACTTCGGGCTGGAGCGCGAGATTGGCCAGATCGCGCCGGGCCGGCGGGCGGATATGATCGTGACAGGCGATTTGCGGGGGCTGCCGATTGAGGTGGTCTACGGGCGCGGTGTGAAAGTGGCGGAGGGGGGTGACTGCCTCGCCGAGTGTCCCCACCTGGACTGGCCCGAAGACACGCGGCAATCGGTGCACCTGGGCCGAACGCTGGCCGCACCGGATTTCGAAATCCGGTCCACCGCCCCGCAGGTGCGCGCCAATGTCATTGGCGTAGTAGAGAACCAGGCGCCCACCAAGGCGCTGGTGATGGACCTGCCGGTGCGGGGCGGCATCGTGGAACCGGACGGCATCGCCCAGATCGCGCTGGTGGAACGGCACCGGGGCACCGGTGGTGTGACGAACGCGTTCGTCAGCGGCTTTGGCTATGGGCCGGGCATGGCGATGGCCTCCACCGTCGCACATGACAGCCACCACATGATCGTCGTGGGCACGGACCGCGCCATGATGGCGCGGGCGGCCAATCGATTGGCCGCGGTCGGCGGCGGTGTCACGCTGTGGCAGGACGGCGCGGAACGCGCGCTGGTGGAACTGCCGATCGCGGGCCTGATGTCGGACCGTCCGGCCACGGAGGTCGCCGCGAAGGTCACGCAGTTGGTGGAGGCGATGCAGGCGGCGGGCTGCACGCTCAACAACGCCTATATGCAGCATTCGCTGCTGGCCCTTGTGGTGATCCCGGAACTACGCATTTCGGACCTCGGCCTTGTCGATGTGCGCAGTTTCCAGCTGACGCCCGTGATCCCATGAGCTTCGCTGCCGATATCCGCGCGGCCCTGCCCCCCGCGCTGCATTTGCCCGATGCCATCGCCCGGACGATGGACTGGTTGGAGGTCCAGGGCCACCGCGGCACCTTCACCCATGGGGGGGAGCCGTTCCTTGGCCTCTATCCGCCCGACCTGCGCGATGCCCCCGGTGCCAGTTTCGTGCTGTTCCACTATGAGGCGGGCCCCCCGTTCCACGAGCCGCCCAACGAGGTCACGGCCCGCGTCGCCTCCATCGCAATAATCGCAGGCGACGGCGGCACCCTTGCCCTTTGGGCGGACGCCGCGGACAGGCAGCACATCGTGGTCTTCAACCACGGCATTCCCCATGTGCTGACCTCTGATCCGCTGGTCGCCCTGCAATTCCTCGCCATCGGCTACTCGGAACCCGGCGCGCTGACGGACCCTACCCTGACGGCAGAGGAGCAAGCCGCCCAAGATATGGCGGAGCCGCCGCTGCTGCCCCAGGCCTACCGCGCTTTCCTTGAAAGCACGTTCAACGTCGCGCTGCCCTCGCGCGCCTCTGATCTCGGGATCTCCATCCCGCCAGACACCGCGCCGGACCCGATCCGCGATTGGCTCGACCAAATGATGCCCGAGCCGGATCCCACGACAATTCCCGGCATGACCGCCGAGAACCCCTATATAATGACAGCAGAGCTTCGCGAGGCCCTGGGCGACGAAGGCGTCGCCATCCTGCGCGAAAGCTATCCACATGTAATCGAGGAAGAATGAACACGCACCCCATACTCCACGTCTCATCGCCTGATCAGGGCGAACCCCAGGCCTTCGAGGACGCCGCCGCCGCCGTCGCCTACCTGCAAAGGCTCTACACGGAAGCGACGCAATTCCTGTGTGACCGCTTCGCCGGGACCCTGACCAACGGCGCGCCCGAGGGCACGCGCTACCGCGCCTTCTACCCGGAAATCCGCATGCGCACGACGTCCTTTGCCGCCGTCGACAGCCGCCTGAGCTTCGGTCACGTGTCCGAGCCCGGGACCTATGCCACGACGATCACCCGGCCGGATCTTTTCGCGAACTACCTGACCCAGCAGATCGACCTGATCCTGAAGAACCACGGCGTCAGCGTCTTTATCGGCCCCTCTTTGACGCCGATGCCGGTCCATTTTGCTGTCGCCAATGACACCACCATTACCGTGCCCCAGGAAGGCGCGGGGGATTTCATCCTGCGCGATGTCTTCGATGTGCCCGATCTGGCGACCACCAATGACGACATCGCCAACGGGCTGGACTTCACCTACGAGGACGGCGCGCAGCCGCTGGCGCCGTTCACCGCGCAGCGCATTGATTATTCGCTGGCGCGTCTGGCCCATTACACCGCCACCGACCCGGCCCATTTCCAGAACCACGTGCTGTTCACCAACTACCAGTTCTACGTGGACGAGTTCGAGGCCTATGCCCGCGCGCAACTGGCTGATCCGGATAGCGGTTACACTAGCTTCGTGGCCACCGGGAATACGGTCATCTCTGACCCCGAGACGCCGATCACGGCGCCCGCGAAGATGCCGCAGATGCCGACGTATCACCTGACCCGCGACGACGGGAACGGGATCACGCTGGTCAACATCGGGGTCGGCCCGTCGAACGCCAAGACCGCCACGGATCACATCGCCGTCCTGCGCCCCCACGCCTGGCTGATGGTCGGCCATTGCGCGGGCCTGCGCAATTCGCAGCGGTTGGGCGACTTCGTGCTGGCCCATGCCTACCTGCGCGAAGACAAGGTGCTGGATGATGATCTGCCCATCTGGGTGCCCGTCCCGGCGCTGGCCGAGATTCAGGTCGCGCTGGAGACCGCCGTGGCCGGGGTGACAAAACTGGAAGGGTTCGAGCTGAAACGGATCATGCGCACCGGCACCGTGGCCAGCTTCGACAACCGCAATTGGGAGCTGCGCGACCAGACCGGGCCGGTGCAGCGTCTGTCGCAATCACGCGCCGTGGCGCTGGACATGGAAAGTGCGACGATTGCCGCCAACGGCTTCCGCTTTCGGGTGCCCTACGGCACGCTTCTGTGCGTGTCAGACAAGCCGCTGCACGGGGAATTGAAGCTGCCCGGCATGGCCTCGGACTTCTACAAGGACCAGGTTTCGCGGCATTTGCAGATTGGAATTCGCGCGATGGAGCACCTGCGCGGGATGCCCCTGGCACGGCTACACAGCAGGAAATTGCGCTCTTTTCAGGAAACGGCATTCCTTTAACGGCAGAAAAACGCCCGTTTGCCCCTGTTTTTCAAGGAAATCGCCTTTTGATCCGTTGTGTGGCCCTACTAAATACGGTTAGTTTCGCGCCAACCGGCCCAAGGGCTCGGGGGATAGACAGCAGGAGAATAAGCACATGGCAACCAAACCCATGACCAAAACACAACTCGTCGCCGCGCTGGCAGACGAGATGGGCGGCGACAAGAAAGCCGCAGGCGCAGCACTGGATGCAGTGGTGTCCGTGATCACCAAGGAAGTCGCCGCAGGCGGCGCCGTGACCCTTCCCGGCATCGGCAAAGTCTACTGCCGCGAGCGTCCCGAGCGTATGGTCCGCAACCCCGCCACGGGCGAGCAGATCAAGAAAGAGGCCGACAAGCAGGTGAAAGTCACCATCGCCAAGGCGCTCAAGGATTCCGTGAACGGCTGATTGCTGTCCACCTGAAGACATGAAAGGGTCGCGCCATCAGGGCGCGGCCCTTTTGCTTTTGAGGGACGGGCTGATGGACGTGCGAGCGGTGGTTATGGGGCTGACCTTCGCCCTGATCTGGTCCTCCGCCTTCACCTCGGCCCGGATCATCGTAGAGGCGGCGCCGCCGCTTTATTCGCTGTCCGCGCGGTTCCTCCTCTCAGGTCTGATCGGGATTTCCATCGCGCTCGCGTTGGGGCAACGGTTCAACCTGACGCGGAACCAATGGCGCGCGGTGGTGATCTTTGGCCTCTGCCAGAACGCGATTTACCTGGGCCTGAACTTCGTCGCGATGCAGACGATCGAGGCATCCTTCGCGGCGATCATCGCCTCGACCATGCCGCTGCTGGTGGCGTTGGCGAATTGGACCCTCTTCAAGGAGCGGCTTCCGCTGGTGGGCATCGCCGGGATGATTGCCGGGTTCGCGGGTGTCGCGCTGATCATGGCACAGCGGTTTGGTGGCGGGGCGGATCCTTACGGCATCGTGCTGTGCCTGATCGCCGCCGTCGCCCTGACCGCCGCGACGCTGACCGTCAAAAGCGCCTCGTCCGACGGGGGCAACCTGTTGATGATCGTGGGGCTGCAGATGATCGTAGGCTCTGTCGCGCTGCTGTTCCCGGCGATGGCGTTCGAGACGCTGACGGTCGATTGGACCACGCCCTTCATCCTCGCCTTCGTCTACACCACCCTGATGCCGGGTCTTGCCGCGACGCTGATCTGGTTCCTGCTGGTCGGCCGCATCGGGCCGACGCGGGCGGCGACGTACCACTTCCTGAACCCGGTCTTCGGGGTCGTCATCGCCTATCTGCTGCTGTCCGAGAGCCTCAGCTGGATCGATGCCCTTGGCGTGGTGATCATCGCGGGCGGGATCCTGGCGGTGCAAAGGGCGCGGATCGCGGCCTGAGCGCTCACGAACGGTTTAAGTGACAGCCACAGGCGGGTGCGGCATCACCGCCCCATGGAATTCCTGCTTGCCTATGCCGCCGGGCTTTTGACCCTGATCAACCCCTGCGTTCTGCCGGTCCTGCCCATCGTGTTGGCGGGTTCGCTGCAATCGTCGCGCTATGGCCCGCTGGCGCTGGCCGGGGGCATGGGGCTGGCGTTTGTGACCATCGGTTTCGGCATCATCGCGGCGGGTCATCTTGTGGGCCTGCGGGCCGAGACGGTCTCTACCGCCGGTGCTGTGTTGATGATGGTTTTCGGCGCGGTGCTGATGGTGCCGCAGCTGTCGGCGCGGTTTGCCACCGCCACGGCAGGTGTGGCCGCGAAAGCCGATGACGGGATGCGCGATATGCAGACCGATGGCTGGCAGGGGCAGTTCATCGGCGGTCTGCTGTTGGGCGCGGTCTGGAGCCCCTGTGTGGGGCCTGTCTTGGGCTCGGCAATATCGCTCGCCTCCCAAGGGGAAGAGCTGTTGCGCGCCTTTGCCATCATGCTTTCCTTCGCCCTCGGGATCGGCACGATCATCGTCACGCTTGGCTACGCGGCCCGCTCGGCGCTGCAAAAGCGCATGGGCACGCTGCGCGCCTTCGCGACGGCCTCGCGCCCGTTCCTGGGCGTGGTGTTCTTCCTCGTGGGCCTTGCGATTTACATGCGCTGGCACCTGATGGCCGAGATCTGGCTGCTCGACCGGATGCCGATCTGGCTGCAAGACCTTTCTGTTTCGATCTAATCAACCGGAGACACCCCCCATGAACCGTCGCACGCTTATCCTGTCCGCCACCGCCTTTGCTCTGGCACCGCTCAGCGCGCTGGCCAATATGATCGACTACACCCCCGGCAGCGCCGAGGCCGCGATCAATGCCGGAGAGACCGTGTTCGTGGATTTCGCCGCCGATTGGTGCTCTACCTGCCGCAGTCAGGAGCGGACGATTAACGCGCTGCGCCAGGCGAACCCGGCCTATGACGCCGCCATCACCTTCTACCGCGTGGATTGGGACGATTACGGGCGCGGCGATCTGGCGACGTCTCTCAACATTCCGCGCCGCTCCACCCTGGTGATGTTCCGCGGTGGCGTGGAAGTGGGTCGCCTGGTGGCGGGCACACGGGAAGGCGACATCCGCGCGCTGCTGGACGCCGGGCTTTAAGCCGAGGCTCTAGGACCCAACGGTGGTGACGACGGCGAGGTTATCGAGCGTCCACTGCGCCTCCCCCGCCACGTCAGCGCTTAGCCGCAGGACCATGGTCTCGCCGGGTTCTGTGGTGTGAAGCCGGACGTGAAGGGTCACGAAATCGGTGCTGGCGCCGGGCAACGCCGCCTCCGCCGGGCGGGGGCTGACGGCAAGGGTCTGGACGGCGAGCGTGACGCCGTCCGGTTCCGTGACGCTCAACGTGATATCTTCGGGCGCGGCACCCTCGGCAAGCTCTGCCGTCAGCACAAGGTCCTGACCGAGGGACAGCTGAAGCCCGCCCTCCGCCGCCCAATCGCCAACGAGGTGCAGGTCAAACGTGGCCACGGCTTCCGTGGCATTGGCGGGCATCGCAAAGGATCGCTGCACCGGCTCCACCCCGAAGGGGCCCAGAACGGGGCCCAGACCCGGCAAGCGGTCACTGGTGGACGCGGGCGTCCAGCCTTCGGCGTTGAAGCTGAAATCCTGGAACGCGAGCAGCGTGTCATTCCCGCCCAACTCTTGAAAACCGGTCAACGTGGCCGCATCGGCATCCACCGTACTGCGCAGCATGGTGCCCACAAGAAACAAGGTGGCGATGCAGGCGACGGCCAGCACCATCCAATCAATCGTTATATGGCCGCGCGGCGACCGATCTGTTTGAGCCTTCTGCCCCATCAGACATCCAATTCTATGAACCCCAGTCCCGCCTTATTTTTGGCGAAATGTGGCGGGAACAAGGCAAGGATTGGACCGTTTTGCCACATTGTTCCGCACTTTGCATCAAAGCGCTTCTATCCCGTGGATTGGGCGGAAAACCCCTAAAGGTTTAACGAAACCTTACCCGATTTTCCCCCGGGTTTCGCCGATGGCGCCGCCGATTTGGCCCCGGTGCAGCAGGATATGGTCCAGCAGGACGCAGGCCATCATCGCCTCACCCACCGGAACGGCCCTGATTCCCACGCAAGGATCATGGCGCCCCTTGGTGATGATCTGCGCAGGCGCGCCGCCTTTGGTGATCGTCGCGCGGGGCGTCAGGATCGAGGACGTGGGCTTCACGGCGAAACGCACGATGACGTCTTGGCCGGTGGAAATGCCCCCGAGGATGCCGCCCGCGTGGTTGGAGGAATACTCCGGGCCATCCGCGCCCATGTGGATCTCATCGGCATTGGCAGAGCCGGTCAGGGCCGCCGCTGCCATGCCGTCGCCAATCTCGACCCCCTTCACGGCGTTGATGCTCATCATCGCGGCGGCAAGGTCAGTGTCGAGCTTGCCATAGATCGGCGCACCGAGGCCTGCAGGCAGCCCGCTGGCGCGCACTTCGATCACTGCGCCGACGCTGTCGCCGGACTTGCGCAGACCGTCGAGGTACGTGGCCCATTCCTCGGCGGCTTGGGCATCAGGCACCCAGAACGGGTTCTCCTCCACCTGCGCCAGGTCGAACCGGTCGCGGTCAATCCCGTGCGGCCCCATCTGCACCATGTAGCCGCTGATCTTCACCTGCGGGGCCAGCGCCGCAAGCGCCAACCGCGCGACGCCACCCGCCGCGACCCGCGCCGCCGTTTCACGGGCCGAGGACCGGCCGCCGCCGCGCGGATCGCGGATGCCGTATTTCTGCCAATAAGTGATGTCGGCGTGGCCGGGGCGGAACTTCTCGGCGATGTCGCCGTAATCCTTGGATCGCTGGTCGGTATTGCGGATCATCAACTGAATGGGCGTGCCGGTGCTGTGGCCCTCATAGACGCCCGACAAGATCTCCACCTCATCGGCCTCGCGCCGCTGGGTGGTGTATTTGTTCTGGCCGGGCTTGCGCCGGTCCAGCCAATGCTGGATCGCGCCCGCGTCGACCGCGACGCCGGGCGGGCAGCCATCGACCGTGGCCCCCAAGGCGGGGCCGTGGCTTTCGCCCCAGGTGGTGACGCGGAACAGGTGACCGTAGGAATTCATACTCATGCCGCCCCGATTATCCCTGTGCGACCGTTTTGCCAAGCCGCCCGTTTGCCAAGCCGCTTGCCGCCGCGTCCGCATTGCCCTACGTCTAGCCGTACCTCGGGGGGCCTCGTGCATCTGACGATACACATGGCTGAGATAGCGAAAGCTGACCCGTTGAACCTGAACCGGTTAACACCGGCGGAGGGAAGGTTATCGCGGGCCAGACGCCCCCGGACTTCACTTCGCCCATAGCTTTGGAGGAGTGAGTTATGAACCTCACCAACACCACGATCATCGCTACGGGTATGACCCTTTTGGCAAGCACTGCATTCGCGCAGGACAATGTGCTGACGGTCTACACCTATGACAGCTTCATTTCCGAGTGGGGCCCCGGCCCCGCCGTTGAGCTGGCGTTCGAGGAAATCTGCGACTGCAATCTGCAGTTCACCGCCACCGGCGACGGCGCGGCGTTGCTGGCGCGGCTGCGGCTGGAGGGTGAACGCTCGGACGCCGATATCATCCTGGGCATCGACACCAACCTGACCGCCGCCGCGGTGGAAGCCGGGCTGATGGCCGAGCATGGACTGTCACCCGAGGGCCTGACCCTGCCCGTGGCCTGGGACGACCCCAATTTCCTGCCCTTCGACTGGGGATACTTCGCCTTCGTCCATCGCACGGATATGGAGAACGTGCCGGGGAGTTTCGAGGAACTCGCGGCCTCTGACGCCTCTGTCGTGATCCAGGATCCCCGCTCGTCCACCCCCGGCCTTGGGCTGTTGATGTGGGTGCAGAACGCCTACGGCGACCGCGCGGGCGAAATCTGGGACGGCCTGGCCGACAACGTGCTGACCGTGACGCCCGGCTGGTCCGAGGGCTATGGCCTGTTCCTGGACGGCGAAGCGGACATGGTCCTGTCCTACACGACCTCGCCCGCCTATCACCTGATCGCCGAGACCGACAATTCCATCACCGCTGCCGCCTTCAGCGAAGGGCATTACATGCAGATTGAGGTCGCTGGCATGTTGCAGACGGCGGACAATCCGGAGCTGGCGCAGCAATTCCTTGATTTCATGACCTCGCCCGCGTTCCAGACGATCATCCCTCAGACCAACTGGATGTACCCTGCCGCCTTGCCCGCCGATCAGCTGCCCGAGGGGTTCGAGACGCTGATCCAGCCGGAAGCCGCGTTGATCTTCTCCCCCGAGGATGCGGCCAGCGTCCGCGATGAAGCATTGGCCGTATGGCAAAACGCGCTCAGCCAGTAACACCGTTGCAAGTGACCGGCGGGGCCTTTGTCCTGCTGGTCATTCTGATGATCCTGGGGCCCCTCGGCGCGGTTGTTTTTCGGGCCGAGGGGTTTTCCGGCCTGCGCGCGGCCGATTGGGCCGCGGTGCGGTTCACGCTGCTACAGGCGTTCCTGTCGGCGGTTGTCTCGTGCCTGGCGGCCATCCCCGTGGCGCGGGCCTTGGCCCGGCGCCGGTTTCGGGGGCGGGGCGCCTACATCTCGCTGATGGGCGCGCCGTTCATCCTGCCGGTCATCGTCGCCGTCATGGGCCTTCTGGCGATCTTTGGGCGCGCCGGGTGGCTGAACGCGGCACTGGAGGCCATCGGCGCGGGCAGCATCGAGATCTACGGCCTTGCGGGCGTTGTCCTGGCCCATGTGTTCCTGAACCTGCCGCTGGCCACGCGCTTGCTGCTGCAAGCCTGGCTTGCCGTCCCGGCAGAGCGGATCCGGCTGGCCCATTCGCTCAACTTCACTGCCGCTGACATGCGCCACCACTTTGAATGGCCGCTGCTGCGCGCGACCCTGCCCGGCGCGGCGCTGGTGATCTTCCTGATCTGCACCACCAGCTTTGCGGTGGCGCTGATCCTGGGCGGCGGCCCTGCCGCCACAACCGTAGAGCTGGCGATCTACCAGGCGTTCCAGTTCGACTTCGATCTTGGCCGTGCCGCCCTGCTGGGGGTGATCCAGGTGGCCATCTGTATCGGCGCGGGCCTGGTTGCCTGGCGCTTTGCCTCGGCAGCGGATTTCGGCGGCGGGCTGGACCGCCCGGCGATGGGCTGGCCGGGGGATACGGGGGCAGCGCGCCTCTTTGACCGCGCCGCCCTGGTCACGGCGGGGGCCTTTCTGCTGCTGCCGCTGGCCGCCGTGACGGGCCAGGGCATCGGCGCGATCTGGGGGTTGCCGCTGTCGACGTGGGAGGCGGCGCTGCGGTCGATCCTGCTGGCGCTGGCCTCCACCGCGTTGGCGGTGTCGCTGGCCCTGCCCATCGCGCTGCTGATCGCCGGTAAAGCGGCGCGGGCGGGGTTGGAGGGCGTGGGGCTTTTGTCCATCGCGGTGTCGCCGCTGGTTGTCGGCACCGGGCTGTTCATCCTGATCTTTCCGGTGGCCGACCCTGTGGCGCTGTCGCTTCCCATTACCGGGCTGGTGAACGCGCTGGTCGCGCTGCCGTTCCTGCTACGCGCTTTGATCCCGGCCGCGACCCAGGCGGAGGCAACGCAGGGGCGGCTTGCTGATGCGCTGGGGATGCGGGGCATGGCGCGGCTGCGGCACGCGATCCTGCCGCGCTTGCGCCGCCCGCTCGGGTTCGGCGCGGGGCTTGCGGCGGCGTTCTCCATGGGCGATCTGGGCGTCATCGCGTTGTTTTCAGCTCAGGGGCAGGAGACGCTGCCGCTGGAGATGTACCGCCTGTTCGGATCCTATCGCACCAATGATGCGCAGGGGGCGGCGGTTTTGCTGATGGCGCTGTCGCTGGGGATGTTCTGGCTTTTTGATCGAGGGGGCCGCGTGAATGCTGCATCTTGAGAATGTCCGCGTGCGACAGGGCAGCTTCACGCTGGAGGCAGACCTGCGCATTCCGAAGGGCGCGCGGGTCGCGCTGATGGGCGCGTCGGGGTCGGGCAAATCCACGCTGCTGTCGACGCTGTCGGGGTTCTTGTGGCCCGACGCGGGACGGATCACGATGGCGGACACCGAGGTGACCACCGCGCCTGTGGCTGACCGCCCGATCTCGATCCTGTTCCAGGACGGGAACCTTTTCCCGCACCTTTCCGTGTCGGACAATATCGCCCTTGGCATCGCGCCGGACCTGAAGTTGACGCCCGAGGATCGCGCCCGCGTGGCGGAGGCACTGGCGAAGGTGGATCTGGACGGCATGGGCGCACGGATGCCGTCGGAGCTTTCCGGCGGGCAGCAGAGCCGTGTCGCGCTGGCACGGATGCTGTTGCGGGACAAGACGATCGCGCTGCTGGATGAGCCGTTCTCGGCCCTCGACCCCGGCTTGCGGCGCGAGATGTTGGGGCTTGTCCGCAGCCTTTGTGATGAGACCGGGCAGACGCTGATCATGGCGACCCATGACCTCCGCGATGCGGAGCGTCTCTGCGACCGGGTGCTGCTTCTGGACGGGGGCAAGGTGGCGCTGGACGGGCTGCTTTCGGAGGCGATTGCCGATAATGCGGCGCCGCTGCGGCCCTGGATGTAGACGGTGGGTTTCACCCACCCTACGCCGGTGAGCGGCGGGAGCGGTTGCTGAAGACCTGGACGTGACCCGGGGGTGCTCAAGCTTGAGCAGGGGGTTAAACCCCTGATAAAAAACCATTTAAGTGTTAACGCGGTTTGCGCACGGGCCTGAAACGCAAAACGCGCCCTCGAAAGGGCGCGCTGCACATTCAAATGGGTGGTCTGCTTATTCAGCCGGCATTTGGCCCTTGGCCCGCTTCTTGACCGGCGCCCAGAGGCGCTTGTTGGTCAGATACAAAAGGACCGAGAAGATGCCGAGGATGATGACCGCCACGAGGCCCATCTGCTTGCGCGCCATCATGTGCGGCTCTGCCGCCCACATCAGAAACGCGGAGACGTCTTCGGCCATCTGGCTTTCCGTCGCGATCGTGCCATCGGCATACTCAACCGCGCCTTCCCACAGCGGGGGCGCCATGGAGATCAGGCCGCCTTCCATCGTCGTGTTCTCGTAGAGAACGGCGCCGAACTGCTCTACCTCTTCGCCGGTGTAATGGGTGAGAAGCGAGTAGATGTACTCGGGCCCACCCAGACCATAGATCAGCGGATAGATCGCCGTGCCGCGCGGGCCGGAGAAACCGGTGCGGGCTTTCGCCATCAGGCTGAGGTCCGGGGCGCCGACACCGTCGTTGACGGGGAAGTTGTCGTTCGGCGTGGCCATACGCCAATCCTGCAACTCTTCGTCATAGACCTCGATGAAGTTCTCATCGATGTAGGCGCGCACCTCGTCCATCGTCCAACCGATGCCGCCCTCATCCGCGAGGGTGCGGAGGGGGACGTATTGCAGGCCGTGACAGCCTGCGCAGACCTCGGTGTAGACCTGAAGGCCCCGCTGCAGCTGGTCCTGGTCAAAGGTGCCGAACGGCCCCTGGAACGAGAACGGGACGTTGGTGATATCACCCGCGCCGCCAGCTGCCATCGCGCCGCCGGTGGAGAGGGCCAGCGCCGTGGTGGCGCTGATTGCTAGTTTCCTGAACATTGTCAGATCCTCTCTCTTACTCTGCCGGAGAGGCCGCAGGGGCCGTTCCGGAACCGGGTGTGCCGCTGTGGCTGCGCACCTGCTCGTTGAAGTCTTCTTCGATGGTCTCGGGCTGCGGCAGCGGCTTCTCGATCACGCCCAGGAGGGGCAGGATCACGAGGAAGTACGCGAACCAATAGGCGGCACCGATCAGCGAGATGTAGGGATAGATCCCTTCCGCCGGACGGGCACCCACCCAGGTGAGGACCACGAAGTTCACGGCAAACACCCAGAACCACCACTTGAACATCGGGCGATAGCGGCCCGAGCGCACGGAGGAGGTATCGAGCCAGGGGGCCAGGGCCATCACCAGGATGGCGCCGAACATGGCGATCACACCGAAGAACTTCGCGTCGACGATACCGCCGGTCAGGAAGTCGGCTGCGATCACGACCCAAACCTCACCGTCGAAGGCACGCAGGATCGCGTAGAACGGCAGGAAGTACCATTCGGGCACGATGTGGGCGGGCGTCGCCAGGGGGTTCGCCTCGATATAGTTATCGGGGTGGCCCAGGTAGTTCGGCATGAAGCCCACGATGGCAAAGAAGATCACCAGGATCACGGCCAGCGCAAAAAGGTCCTTGATCACGAAGTAGGGCCAGAACGGCAGCGTGTCCGCCTCGGCTTCTTTCTTCGAGGTGCGGCGCACTTCAACACCGGTGGGGTTGTTGTTGCCCGTGGTGTGGAAGGCCCAGACGTGCACGATCACCAGGCCCAGGATCAGGAAGGGCAGCAGGTAGTGCAGCGACAGGAAGCGGTTCAGCGTGGCGTTGTCCACCGCCGGTCCGCCCAGAAGCCAGGTCTGGATGCCTTCACCGATGAACGGGATAGCGCCGAAAAGGCCGGTGATCACGGTCGCGCCCCAGAAGGACATCTGACCCCAGGGCAGAACGTAGCCCATGAACGCGGTGCCCATCATCAGCACGTAGATCAGCATACCGATGATCCATGTGACTTCGCGGGGCGCCTTGTAGGAGCCATAGTAGAGGCCGCGGAAGATGTGCAGGTAGACGGCGATGAAGAACAGCGAGGCGCCGTTCTGGTGGATGTAGCGGATCGCCCACCCCCCGTTGACGTTGCGCATGATGTGTTCGACCGAGGCAAAGGCCATGTCGACATGCGGCGTGTAGTGCATCACCAGAAGCACGCCGGTGATGATCTGCATCACCAGACAGAAGACGAGCACGATGCCGAAGATCCACATCCAGTTGAGGTTCTTGGGCGTCGGGATCATCAGTGTGTCATACATCAGACCGACAATCGGCAGGCGGCGGTGAAGCCACTTTTCCGGCCGGGAATTCGGTTCGTAATGGTCGTGGGGAATACCACCCATGTGTTTATCCTCCGTTAACCGAGCAAAATGGTTGAATCGTCGATGAATTCTGCCGCCGGGATGGGCAGGTTCGTGGGCGCGGGACCCTGACGGATGCGCCCTGCGGTGTCGTAGTGAGAGCCGTGGCAGGGGCAGAACCAGCCGCCGAAGTTGCCGGCACCCTCACCGATGGGCACGCAGCCCAGGTGCGTACACACGCCCTGCATCACCAGCCACTCGCCGGTGTTCTCACCGTCGGCGGTGGCCAGGGTGCGGTTGATATCCGCGCCGTCGGCGCCTTCGGCGTTTTCGTTGCGGGCGTCGTTATCGACCAGCTCGTCCAGTTCAACGGCGCGCCCGGCCTCGATCTCTTCCTCCGTGCGACGGCGGATGAAGATCGGCTTGCCGAGGAATAGAACCGTCAGCTGGGTGCCGGGCTCCAGGCTCGACACGTCCACGCGCAGCTGGCTGGCAGCTTGCACGTCGGCGGAGGGGTTCATGGAGTTCACCAGCGGCCAAGCCGCGGCGCCTGTCACGACAACGCCGGTGCCGGCAGTGGCGTAGTACAGAAAATCCCGGCGATCGCCGGACGGATCATGCGTATCTGACACGAGCTCTGCGTCCTTTCTCTCTGGGCGTGCACGTCTGCGCGCCTGGAAACGTCTGTTTCTCGGGCACGGAATCTTTCCGGCCCAAGGCTGCTGTTGCTGTTACTGGCAGACGTTATAGGCGTCCAGCGGACAAACGCGCACATCGGGGCGGAAATGTCGCATTTCTCAGCGCGAAAAACATCTTACGGGCGAATTTCATAGGAGAATGCATCACCCGGTTGAATCCTTTCGGTGGATTCTGGGGCCTAATCCTCGAACAGGGCGGTGGGGTGGCCGTCGATGGTTTCCACGTTCTTGCGCCGCCAGAAGGCATCGGTGCCCTCTTCGCCGAGGTTCTCGAAATAGGGGATCATCTCGACGGCGGAGCGGTCGGATTTGTAGTCCATGAAAGGCACGCCGGAGCCGCAGGACATGTTCACCGACTGGATCTGCATGTCGAAGATCTGCCGGGTGCCCGCCATCTTGGGAAAGCGCGCGGCGGCCTCGTCCCAGCCCGCGTCGCGGGGATGGATGGCCTTGGCGGTGCCATAGAGGCGCAGGATCAGCGCGTCGCCTTCAAAAGCGCAGAACATCAGGGTCATGCGGTCCGATTGCAGCAGGTGGCCCGCGGTTTCATTGCCGCTGCCCGAGAGGTTGAGCCATTGCACATGGGTGTCGCTGAGGATGCGCAGGCTGTCGGCGCCCTTGGGCGACATGTTCACGCGGCCCGTGGGGGCGGCGGTGGCGACGAAGAACATCTGCTGGCGTTCAATGAACGCGCGCAGGGTGCCGTTGAGTTTTTCACCGAGAGGCATGGGGAGGGCTCCTTTTGGCAGGAACGTACCGCGAACATGGGCGTTTGGCGAGTCCTCAAACGGCTGGGTGACCCCCGCCCTACAGGGTTGCGCGCATCAGACGGTGCATTATGCCGGAGCCGTCGTCGTATTCCGGCCCCTCGGCGACAAAGCCCAGGCGCTCGTAGAAGGGGATCGCGTAGACCTGGGATTCCAGCTCGGCCGTTTTGAAGCCGCGCGCGCGGGCGTCATCCATGAGCGCCCGCATGATCTTAGCCCCAAGGCCTGTGCCCCTATGCGCCTGCACCACGGCAACCCGCCCGATCTTGGCGCTGTCACCCTTGGCGATGATCCGCGCGGTGCCTGCGCCGTTTTTGGAACCCTCACCTGCAAGGTAATGCAGGCAGGTGGCGTCATCGGCATCCCATTCCTCGGCCTCGGGGATCTGCTGTTCTTCGATGAAGACCGCGCGGCGGATGTCGAAACAGGCCTGCCGCGCGGCGTCGGTGTCGGCCACGGCGATCTTCATTCAGGGGCGGTATCCACCATCGAGGGACGCTCGGCGAACCGCTTATACCAGGCGGCCAATGCATCGCGCCCGGCGCGCCAGTCGCGGTCTGAGTGGCGCAGGTCGAGATACCCGAGCGCGCAGGCGACGCTGATCTGGCCCATGTCGAGGGGGCCGTAGAGGTGGCTCATCCATTGCCGCTCCAACCCATCAAGCGAGCGCGTGACCTTGACCCATTGCGCATCGAACCAGTCGTTCCACCACAGCTCTTCCGGGCGCAGGCGCTGCTCATAGACGATGCCAACGGCGGCCTCCATGATGCCGTCACCCGTGGCCTCCAGGGTCAGCGTTTCCCAAAGCCGCTCTGCCGGATAGAGACCCGCACCCGCGCGGTCATCGAGGAAGCGGCAGACGACATTGCTGTCGTAGATCGTGGGGCCGCCTTCGCGCACCAGCGCGGGGATCTTGCCCAGGGGATTGGCGGAGTTCAGGCGGTCTTCCCCGCCCATCGGCGTGGCCGTGACCTGGACGTAAGGCACATCGGTGATGCCCGCCTCGGCCACCAAAACCCGCGCTTTGCGCACGAAGGGAGAGGCATCAGAGCCCAGAAGTTCAATCATGTCCGAGTATCCACTTATGTGAGTCGTCTTAACCGCAGACGGGCCAGCGCCGTCCCATCGACGCGAAACTTCGGACCAATTCGCCCGAGCCGCAAGGTCTTAGTGATTTTGCCCGAGGCAGCAAGCTGCCCGGGGGCCTTGCAGAGCTGCACCCCATCGGGGGCGGCGTTCATCTCGGCCTCCACGGCGGGGGAAAAGGAACCGCGAGGGGCCCAGCGAGCGGCGGCAAAGCCAGCTACGGCGACGGCACCATAGCGCAGGACCACAAAAGCCATCGGGGGGATATTGAGCGCCATGTAAATCGTCCTCTGTTGCAGAGTGATCCCTCAAATATAGGTGAGCGGCGCGTCCTTATCAATTGACGGCACGCCGCCGGTCATCAAGGCGCCGAGGGTTTCGACCTCGTGCCCGATGGGGCTTTGCTTGATCGCCTCCGCCGCGCCCGCGCGTGCGGCATCGGGTTTGTTCTGGTTCAGCTTCCAGGTCCCCTCGACCTCCTGCACCTCGAACCGGAAGGGCAGGATCTGCCGCATCATGCGTTCCAACGCATCGTCGGACATCTTGTCGGTGGTCCAGATCGGCTTGGGCGCAAGACGCCCCTCGAAATGGCCGGACAGCCTGTCCAGATGCTCCCGCATCAGGCCGCCGTCCATCGGGTGCAGGACGCCGCGCAGGTGGATGGCGACGTAGTTCCACGTCGGCACCTGATCGGGGGTCTCGTACCAATCGGGCGAGACATAACCATCGGGGCCGTTCACCGCGATCACCGCAGGCGTGGCCCGTGTCACATGGCGCGCGATGGGGTTGGAGCGCACCAGATGCAGCTCGGCCATTTGCCCCGCCTCATCCAGAAAGAACGGCACGTGAGAGATCATCGGCGCCGGGTCACCGTTCAGACACAGCATCCCGAAGCCCCGTTTCTGGCACATGGCGATGTTGGTGAAGGCAGGCTCTTGGCGGAACGCGGGGTTCGGATGCATGGGCGACCTCGTGACGTGTCGGGCGCCGTCACGCCAACAACTGGCGCCCGTTCTGCCCGGCGATGCTCTTACTGACGATACGGCCTTCTTGCTGATCCACGTGGAAAAGCACCTCCGTAAACTGTTCGGTCCGCCCCATTTTGGGGTTTTCCATCAGGATGTTGTGCAATTGCCCTATCTGTTTGGATAGGTGAGCCTGCACTGCCTTTTCCCCTTGGGCGCGAAGCCGTTTTGCGCGGGCCTTGATCGTGGGGCCATCGACGGCGGGCATTTTCGCGGCGGGCGTGCCTTCGCGGGCGCTGTAGGGGAAGACGTGGAGCCACGTCAGATCACATTCCGACACCAGTTTAAGCGAGTTCTCAAAGTGCGCGTCCGTCTCTGTCGGGAAGCCCGCGATGATGTCCGCGCCGAAGGTGATATCGGGGCGGAGACGCCGCGCGTCTTCGCAGAAGCGGATGGCGTCATCGCGCAGGTGGCGGCGTTTCATGCGTTTGAGGATCAGGTCGTCGCCGTGCTGGAGCGACAGGTGCAGATGCGGCATCAGGCGCGGTTCCGTCGCGATGGCCTGCATCAGGGCATCGTCGACTTCGATGCTATCGATGGAGCTGATCCGCAGGCGCGGCAGGTCCGGCACCAGTTTGAGGATGCGCAGGATCAGGTCGCCGAGCTTGGGGGCGGCAGGCAGATCCGCGCCCCAAGAGGTCATGTCGACGCCGGTCAGCACCACCTCGTTATATCCGCGATCCACGAGGCGTTTGATCTGGTCCACCACGACGCCCGCGGGGACAGAGCGGGAATTGCCGCGTCCGTAGGGAATAATGCAGAAGGTGCAGCGGTGGTCACAGCCGTTTTGCACCTGCACGTAGGCGCGGGAGCGGGTGCCGAAGCCGTCGATCAGATGCTCGGCCGTTTCGGTGACCGACATGATGTCGTTGACCTGGACCTTTTCCGTGTCCCCGATCAGGTCGAGTGTCGCCCAGGTTGCGGGGTCCATCTTTTCGGTATTGCCGAGGACGAGGTCGACCTCGTCCATTTGTTCGAACGTCTGGGGTTCGGTCTGGGCGGCGCAGCCGGTGACGATGAGCTTGGCGGTGGGGTTGTCGCGGCGGAGTTTGCGGATTTCCTGGCGGGCCTTGCGCACGGCCTCGGCGGTGACGGCGCAGGTGTTGACGACGACCGCGTTTTCGAGGCCCGCCTGGGTGGTCATCTCGCGCATCGCCTCTGTCTCATAGGCGTTGAGGCGGCAGCCGAGGGTATGGAAGACCGGGGCGGTCATAGGGCGTCGAGGAAGGCGGGCGTGAGTTCGCCCGAGAAGACATGGGCCGTGGCCCCGGTCATCCAGACGCCGTCATCGCGCCAGTCGATGTGGATCTCTCCGCCGTCCAGCGTCAGCTTGACGGACCGCCCCGTCAGCCCGCGCCGCGCGGCGGACACGGCGACCGCGCAGGACGAGGAGCCGGAGGCCAGCGTGATGCCAACGCCCCGTTCCCACACCCGCATGCGCAGGTGATCGGGGGCGATCACATGGGCGAACTGCACGTTGGTGCGTTCGGGAAACAGGGGGTGGCGTTCATATTTTGCGCCCAAGGTCGTCAGGTCCACGGCGTCGGCATCGGGCACGAAGAACGTGCAATGGGGGTTGCCCATGCCGGTGGCGACAGGGTTGCCATCGATTGGAAGGCTCAAGGTGTCGCACGCGCCTTTCAGCGGGATGCCTTTCCAGTTCATCACCGGATGGCCCATGTTCACCGACGTCATGCCGTTGCCGGCGTCCACCGCCTCCAACAACCCGCGCTCGGTCCGGAGCGTGATGCGGTGTTTGCCGGTCAGCTCCATCTCGCGCCGGGCGATGCAGCGGGTGGCATTCCCGCAGGCGCCCGCGGTGGAGCCATCGGCGTTCCAGAACGTCAGCATAAGGTCGCTGTCTGTCCCCGCCTCGATCACCGCGAGCTGGTCAAACCCCACGCCGCGATGCCGGTCGCCCAGCGCGCGCGCCAGGGCAGGCGTGACCGCACGTTCCACACCGCGCGCGTCGATGACAACGAAATCGTTGCCAAGGCCATGCATCTTCAGGAACGGCAAGCCGGGATATGTGTTCAGATCGGGCATTTGCCGCATATACGTGACGCCACGCTCAGTTCAAAGACCCCATCGCCGCTTTCCCGGAGGCGGCCGGGATTTTGACTTGACGACTCTGAGGCACGCCCCTAATCAACGGCCCTTGAGCGGGCCCTTAGCTCAGTTGGTAGAGCAGTTGACTTTTAATCAATTTGTCGCAGGTTCGAATCCTGCAGGGCTCACCATTTTCTCCCTATTATGCGCTACCGCCCTTCGGGCTACTTGAGCGCGGGTCTATGCGCTACCGTCATTCGAGTTGCTTGAGCGCGTGAGTCTTTTTGCGTTATCGCCATTCACGCTACCTGAGTGCGGGTTATCTTCCGCACCGTCGCTATTGATGCACGGCCCGTCGGTCATACCGCTTGGGAATCGGGGCAAATCGGGGTACGCCAAGCCCCATGTTTCTGAGCATCTTCGACATCTTCAAGGTCGGCGTCGGCCCTTCCTCTTCCCACACCATGGGCCCGATGAGCGCGGCTGCGCGGTTTCTGGATGACCTGCGCGCGGGTCGCGAGAAGGAGCCCGGCGCGGGGGACCTTGGGGGGCTTGGCTGCACGCTCCACGGCTCATTGGCGTTCACCGGCAAGGGCCACGCCACCGATCGCGCGGTGATCCTGGGGTTTGCGGGGTTTGAGCCCGCAACCCTGGACCCCGACCAGGCTGAGGCGTTGGAGGCGCAGATCCGCGCCTCGGGCGAGGTTACGCCGCCCGGCCTGGCACCGCTGAAGTTCGCCCCGGACACGGACCTGATCTTCGATTACGACGAGACGCTGCCCGGCCACGCCAACGGCATGGTCCTGCGCGCATTTGACACCGCGGGGAACCTGTATCTGGAGGAAACCTATTACTCCATCGGCGGCGGTTTTGTCGTCACCGAAAAAGAGCTGAACGCCCAGGGCGACGGGCCCGAGGCGCTTCATGCCGAGAAGGAAGAAGCGGGGTTTCCCCATCCATTTGGCTCTGCCGCCGAAATGCTGGAGATGGGCGCGAAAACCGGCAAATCCATCGCCCAGATGAAGTGGGACAATGAGGCCGCCTTTGCGCCGCGCGACCAGGTCAAAACCCGCCTTTATACCGTGTGGAAGGCCATGGACGATTGCATCGACCGGGGCCTGCGGATGGAAGGCGAGCTGCCCGGCGGGCTTTATGTGAAACGCCGCGCCAAGGCGATCTATGAGCAGTTGCGCGCCGAGGCGGGCACCAACCAGGCGCAGCCCCATGTCGCTAACGATTGGCTGAGCGTTTACGCCATGGCGGTGAATGAGGAGAACGCCGCCGGGGGCCGGGTCGTGACCTCGCCCACCAATGGGGCGGCGGGCGTGGTGCCTGCGGTTCTGCGCTACTACCGGGACCATTGCATTGGCGCCACGGAAGAGGGCCTGCGCGATTTCATGATGACCGCCGCCGCGATTGGCGGGTTGATCAAGCACAACGCCTCTATCTCGGGCGCCGAAGTGGGATGCCAGGGCGAGGTGGGCAGCGCGTCTGCGATGGCGGCTGCCGGCCTGTGCGCCGCGCTGGGCGGCACCAACATGCAGATCGAGAACGCCGCCGAGATCGCGTTGGAACATCACATGGGCATGACCTGTGACCCCGTTGGCGGCCTCGTGCAGGTTCCCTGCATCGAGCGTAACGGGTTGGGTGCGATCAAGGCCGTATCGGCTGCGTCACTGGCGCTGCGCGGGGATGGCACGCACTTCATGCCGCTGGACAATTGCATCGAGGCGATGCGGCAGACCGGCCTCGACATGAACACCAAGTATAAAGAAACCAGCCTGGGCGGGCTGGCGGTAAACTTGCCCCAATGCTGATCACATCGTCGCTAAATCCGCTTTAAATCCTAGGCAGATAGCGCTTTGCGCCCAACCCGCGGTTAACAGGTTCCGGTGAGTATGCCCCCCACTCTTTGGGGGAGCCTGCGCATGTCAACTGTCACCTTTACGCCGCCCGATAGCTCATTCGCCACGGCGAGCGGATCGAACATCGGTGCACAAGATGGGCTGAGCTATTTTGACGACCCGCCCAGTTCGAGCACGAACCTGAGCATCTCTTCCAATGCAGGGGACCCGGACCCCTATACCTTCGAGCCCGGGGAAACCTATGACATTTCCTGGAGTGGCGATGGCGGCGGCCAGATCGAGGATGCGACTGTCATCCGGTCTGACGATTGGGGCGGCGAACAGGGCATCGTGGTGTTCGAGGGCACCAATTCGATCACCGGAGAGCTGTTTCAGATCGTCTGGACGCCCAATTTCGACCTGCAACAATGGTACGATAACAGTGGGGCAGGCCCTGGCCAACCTGCCGGATTTTACACCAGTGATCGGTCATCCAGCAGCTACGCCGCAAGCACCTGCTTTGCCTTTGGCACACTGATCGACTGTGCCGACGGGCTGAGAAGGATTGAATCGCTCCGTGGGGGCGACATGGTTTTGACCGTTGATCGCGGCGCTGTGCCGATCAAGTGGATGAGTTTTTCGACCCAATGCCTGCGCTCTGCCCGGGTGGATCAGCAACCGGTACGGATCAACGCCCAGGCCCTTGGCCCGGATCATCCTGTGGTGGACCTGACGGTTTCGGCGCAGCACCGGATCCTGGTGGGCGGCCACGGGCAGTTGGCGCATCTGTTCCCCGAGCCAGTTTTCGTTCCGGCAAAGGCGCTGACGTCCCTGCCCGGCATCGCCCATGTGGCCCCGTTTGACCGGATCCAATGGGCGCATATCGCCCTGGGCCACCACGATATCATTCGGGCCAATGGCGCGTTTTCAGAATCGATGCTTCTGGGAAAGATGGCACTGTCTGCCATCCCCCTGTTGCAACGGATGCATGTCTGGAGCCTGTTTCGCGTGCCCGAAAACGGGCCTACGCCGATCAACGGGCCCTGCGCGCGCCCGACGTTGAGGGTGGGCGAGGCGGTGCGCCAGTTGCGTGCGATGTCAAATCAGCCCGACGGTGCGCCGCTTCGGTGGCACATCGACCTTAAGCGCCTGCAGCGACGCGCCCCGCCGAAACCAGCTTTGAAACGGCCGGTGGACGCGCGCGCTTCGGCCTAGGCGCGGGGTTGGCTTACGCTTCCGCGGCGGCCTTGCGGGACTTTCGCGCGGCGCGCTGACCGCGGGGATGGGGCACGAGCCGTTTGTTCATGCCAATCAGCTTCTGGGTCACGAAGAAATTGTCGACGTAGGAGGCCAGCTCAAACTCTTCCGGGTCACTGATGCTGCGGCCTTTGTGGCTTCCCAAAACGTCGTCCATCAACCGCCCGAGGAACGAGACGGTGTCTTCCGGCGCGTCCGCGTATTCGCTGTCCTTCCAGAAACTGGTTTGCAGATCCTCGATGAAGTAGATGCCGCCCGGCGGCAAAAGCGGCATCAATGTGCGCAGGCCGATGATCTGGTGCGACCACATGTGGCTGGCGTCGTCGATGATGACATGGGGTTTGTACTTATTGAACACGTCGGTCAGGAACTGCGGGTCCGAACAATCGCCGATCTCGACCGAGATCCTCTCGCCCTCGAAATTCTTGGAAATCTCACGAATGTCGACGCCGACGATCTGGGCCTTGGGGAAGTAGTCCCGCCACACCCGAAGCGAGGGCGCTTCGCGGCTGGGAATGCCGACGCCCAGCTCCAGCAGGGTGAATTCTTCATAGCGCAGCGGCGCCAGCATGAACTCATACAGGCGCATGTAGTCATGGTGCTCCGAGCTTTTGTCGGTGTGGTACTTGATGGCGAGATCGTTCATCTCGCCCGCCGGGAAGCGATTGGTCAGGATTTCGGGGTTCGAGGGGGGCAAACTCGCCTTGGTCGCGGCGCGCGATTTGGGCGCGGCCTTCTTCGTTTTGGCCGTGCTGGCCCTCGGTTTGCTAGGCTTTCGCACCATTCGATTTTCCTCAAAGACGTGCACTTGTGTGCACTTATGGTTTTGCCCCGGGCGTCGTGGCCCCAGGCTATTTTGCGCAACATTGATCGATTTACGCGGCTCGATCAAGTCGGCTTCGCCGGTCTGGGGCCGTGGATCAGGCCTGGCGCATGGTGTCGCCGGGGATGAACTCTGGCTCCAGACGCACGATTTCGTCGGTCAGTTCATTGGCGACCATCAGTTCAGCCGCGCGGCGACCAATAGCCTCGCGCTGGCTGTCCATGGTGGCGATCCGCATCGGCATACCGTCGAGGACTTCAAAGGAATTGAATCCAGCCAGTCCGATCTGGCCCGGAATATCCATCCCCTTTTCAAGGCAGTAGAGCAGCCCGCCGGCGGCGTTCATATCGGTATTGTAGTAAAGAAAATCTAACCCTGGCGTGCGCTCTAACAATGCCTGCGTCATCTTTCGCCCGGTCCCGAACCCGGAATTGCCGTCGTAAAAGATGCTGTCAGCCAGGGTCAGCCCGGCCTCAGCCAGCCCGGCCTCGAACCCCCGAAACCGCTTCTGCGCCCGCGCGTCCGCGGTGGAGGAGGACCCCAGATACCCGATATTCTTGTAGCCCCGCGCCACGATCTCCGTGGCCATGGCGCGCCCCGCCGCCTCATGGCTGATGCCCACGGCAGCGGCCACCGGATCACCGTCGACGTCCATGACCTCGACCACCGGCACGCCGGCATTGCGCATCATCGCACAAGCGGCATCGGTATGCTCCAACCCTGCCACGATCAGGCCCGAGGGACGCCAGCTGAGCATCTCGTAGATGACCTTTTCCTCTTGCTGAGGGTCATACTGAGAGGTCCCGACCACCGGCTGCAAATCGGTGCCATTCAGCGCCCCGCCGATGCCGTGCAGAACGTCCGGGAACACCATGTTCGACAGCGATGGGATCACGACACCCACGAGGTTCACCCGGTTCGACGCCAGGGCGCCCGCGATCTTGTTGGGCACGTAGCCCAACGTGCGCGCCGCCTCAAAAACCCGCTCGCGGGTCTTGTCCGACACATCGCCCCGGTTCCGAAGCACCCGGCTGACCGTCATTTCGCTGACCGACGCCGCATCGGCCACGTCCCGCAGGGTCATCTGGGGCTTGCCGTCAAAAGGATTGCGTCCGCGCAATGTCGTGTCCTCGGATTGTGAGCGCTACCACATCTTGATACGCGCGCAAGTGACCCCTGCGCAAGCGCTTGCGGGCGCGGCGCAAATCACCCAAAACGGAAGTCGCTGGCCCCGTGGCTCAACTGGATAGAGCAGCCCCCTCCTAAGGGGCAGGTTGCAGGTTCGAATCCTGCCGGGGTCACCAAGCCTTCAGGCGTGCGTAGACGTCGCCGGAATTGGCGGATGTGGGCAGGTTTTGTAGCGTTTTGGCCATGGTCTTGGCGGTGGTCCAACCGTCTTCCTGCAAGGCGTGGTCTTCGCCGAGGCTGAGGGCGAAGGTGTAGTCTCCGAGGGTGGTGAGGCGCTTGAGGCAGGCGGTAGCGACGTCGCGCTGGATTGTGGTGAACTCGAATGACAGGGCGCGGACGGGGGTGGCGAGGCCTGCGAGGACTTCCGCCTCGTGCCCCTCCACATCGATCTTGATGAACGACGGAAGGCCGTGGGTTGCGATAAGATGATCGAGCGTGGTCATGGGCACGCGGATCGTCTGATCCCACTGTTGGTCTGCCCAGGCCTCTGACCCGGGGGCGGCCTCGATCAGGGCGCGCGACGCGGTGGAGACTGTGGGGTTCTGGGTGTTGAGGTGGATGTCGATCTGCCCAACCTCGGCCCCTGCCGCTTCGCGCCGCAGCACAACGTCGCGGTCGTGTCCGTGGATCAGGCGCAGGGCCCGGAAGACGTTGGGCTGCGGCTCTAACGTGACGACACGGGCGCCGAGGCGGCGGAAACTGGCGGTGCGGTCGCCGACATGGGCGCCGATATCGAAGGCGAGATCTCCGGGGCCGACGAAGGCCGCGTTCAATCGGTCCATCCGCAGGGTGCGCGCGGCATCCCGGTAGTAGACATCGAAGGATCGGCCAATCGCGCTACGCATGGAGGCGATCCAGAACGCCGCCCGCGACGCGCGCGGTGTCTTGCCATGTCGGCAATTCGGACCCGGCGCGCAGTGCCGCGCGGGCCATGCGGCCCCGCAGCGCGGTGTCGGTCAACATGCGGGCCAGGGCGCCGGAAAGCTCGCCCACATTGTCCGGGGCCACCAGCAGGCCCGCGCCTTTGGGCACGGTATCGGGCACCGCGCCGGTGGCGCAGGTGACAATGGGCAGGCCCCAGGCCAGTGCTTCGTCAAAGACCATGCCATAGCCCTCGTACCGGGTGGCCAGCGCGAAGATGGAGGCGGTCGCAAAGAGGCCATCCAACGCGTCCTGCGGCACGCGTCCCAAAAGCGAAATCCGGTCTGAAAGGCCGAGGTCTTCGACCATCTGCGCCAGGAGCGTGGCATGGGCCGCGTCATGCACGCCGCCCGCAATCGCCGCCCGCCACGGCAGGTCGCGCACCTCGGCCAGAGCTTTCAGCAGAACGTCGTGCCCCTTGCGCGGGTGTTGCAGCCCGACCGACAGGACAAGCGGCGGAGTGGCGGGCGTGGGCGTGCCGCCTTTCACATCGGTGCCGGGCCGCGCGACGGTGATCTTGTCGCCCGGCACGCCATAGTCATTGCGCAGGATCTGCGCCGTGTGGGGGCTGGGGACAAGCACCCGTTGAGCAAGGGCGAGGTTGGCCTTTTCGGTCTGAAACAGATGGTCGCGCCGGGCCGCGTCCAGCCCGGTCTCGAACGCCAAAGGATGGTGGATCATCGCGACAATCGGCGCGTTCACCCGCGCGAGGCCTTCTGTCGCGATGGAGCCATAGACCAGCCCGTCCAGGATCAGCGCGCGGGCGGGGTCCAGCGCCGCCAGTTGGGCGACCGCATCGGCCATGTCTTGGGGCGAGGGGTCGGGGAAGGAGGGCCCAAGTTGGATATGGGCCACGTCATGGCCGAGGGTGCGAAGCTCTTCCAACAGGCGACGTTCATAGATGTAGCCGCCGGTCACGGTGTTTATGTCACCGGGGATCGCAAAGGCTGCTTGTCTCATGCCAATTGCTCCGGCGCGTAGCGGCTGAGGACCCGACGCTCTAGCCAGCCGACGCCCGCGTAGCCGAGCGATGAGAGGACGGCGACGAGGACCACGGAACTCCACAACATGTCGTAATCCGATTGCGAGGCCGACAGCGCCATGAGGCTGCCGATGCCGTTGCCCGTCGCCAGCCATTCGACGACCGTCACGGCGAGGATCGAGGCGGGAACGTTCATCCGCGCAGCGGCGAAGAAGGCGGGCAGCATCGCTGGGATGCGCACGCGGACCAGGACATCCCAAGGGGTGGCGGCATAGCTGCGCATGACGTCGATTGCCCGGCCCGGTGCCTGGCGGAGGCCGTGGAGGCAGGCGACGAAGGTGGGGAAGAACACCATGATCGCTACCAGCACGATGGTGCCAACGGCCCCCCGCCCGGCCACCAAAACCACGAGCGGCGCGGTCGTGATGATCGGGACCGAGCGCAGGGCAATCGCCAGGGGCATCGCCGTGCCCGCAACGGACGGTGCCACAACCAAGAGCATCGCGAGGAGCGCGCCTGCGCCCAACCCAGCCGAATAGCCGGGCAAAAGAAACACCGCGGTTTCGCCAAGTGACGCCCCCAGGGTCGCGCGGGTTATCGCAGCGTCAGGGGCCAGGAACAGGGCATCGAAGACCTCCACCGGGCCCTTAGCGAAGAACGGGCTGACGCCCAGCACCTGCAAGCCGCCCCACCAGAGCACCAGCAGGACCGCCGTGACGCCCAGCAGCGTCACCCAAGCATTGCCCCGCTGTCCGACCTGGGGCGGGGCCAGAATGACCGGCGGCTCGTCCCGCAACGCCTTGCGCGCGATCCATCCTATCGCCGCATAGCCAAGGACAGCCACCGCCGTCGCGACGACGGCCAAGGCCCATGTCATCTCCACATCCATGCCCCGCATCGCGCGGATCGTCAGAACGCCCATGCCACGCTCGGCCCCGGTGAACTCGCCGACCATGGCGCCCAGAAACGCGGCGGGGGCGGCGATCTGAAGGCCTGCGACGAAGTATGGCAAGGCCGCCATGGCCCGCACGTGGACCAGCGCCGCCATCCGGCCGCGCCCGTAGCTTTGGACAAGGTCGAGCCACCCGGACGGCAAGGCGCGCAGGCCGACCAAGAGCGGGATCAGGGTGGTGTAGTAGACCGCCAGGGCCGACAGCACGATCTGGGGCCCGTCGCCGGGGCCGAAGACCACCCGCAGGATCGGCCCGGTGGCGACCAGAGGCAGGCAGAAGACCACAAGGGCCAGGCCCCGGACCATCGCGTCACTGCGGGGCAGGACGATGGCGAAGATGGCCAAAATGACTGCGGCGAGGTTGCCAAGGACGAACCCCGCGAGGGCGTTTGTCAGCGTCTCGATCAAGGCGCGGGTCATGAGGCCCGCGTTCTGATAGAGGTAAGACAGGATTGCCGAGGGGGCGGCCAGCACAAAGGCGTCCACCAGGGCGCGCGCCAGAACCTCCCACAGCAGCACAACCAGCACCGGCCCCACCCAGGGCACCCGCCGGGGGGCGGCCAAAGCGATCATTGCGCCGCCTTGGGCAGGGTCTCGGCCATGCCGCTTGATAGGGCGGTGAAGACGCTTTCCACGATCTCGGTGAATTCAGGCCCGCGCCGGATTTCGGATCGCCTTGGACGCGGTAGATCTACCGGGATATCCGCGACAATCCGTGCCGGGCGCGGGGACAGAACGATCACCCGATCACAGAGCATCACCGCCTCGCTGACGGAATGTGTGACCAGCAGGGTCGTGGTCCCGCGCGCCTCCCAAATTCCCGGCAGGTCATGGGCCAGTTGTTGGCGCGTCAGCTCATCCACTGCGCCGAATGGCTCATCGAGCAACAGCAACCCGGGCCGTGTCGCGAGGGCCCGCGCCATGGCCGCGCGCTGGCGCATCCCGCCCGACAGCTCTGCCGGTCGGGTGTCGGCAAAGCCCGAGAGCCCTACGAGCTGGATCAATTGATCCACCTCTGCCGGGTCCACCTTTTGCCGAGCCAGCGTCAGCGCCAGCTCGATATTGCCGCGCACGGACCGCCAGGGCAGCAGGGACGGGTCCTGGAAGGCAACCGACAGCCCGGCCTTGGACAAGGTGTCCGCCGGTGGGGCGCCGCCGATGGTGACGGCACCGCCCGAGGGCACCTCCAGCCCCGCGATCATCCGCAGGACCGTCGACTTGCCGCACCCCGAGGGGCCGACCAAGGCCGTCGTCTGGGCCGCGTGCAGCGTCAGGTCCAGGGGCTGCACCGCCGCCACCCCGCCGGGGTAGGTCTTGGAGAGCCCTGTGCAGATCACCTCGGATGACGGGGGGGAGGACATCGCTTACCCGTGGACCTCTTCGAGGATCGAACGGTCCCAAAGGTCCGCCGTCACGGTCCGATCCAGAAGCGCCAGCGTCTCGATATTCGCGGCGACAGTCTCCTCCGTCCACCAGCCAAAGCCGTTGGCATCGGTCAGGTCCGAGAACATCAGCGGCACCTGCCGCGCGGCTTGCAAAAGCTGCGTTTCACGGTCGAGGCCTGCGTCGGGGAACATCGCCAGGGTCAGGTCGGTCGCGGCCTCCGTATCGGCGCGGTACGCGTCCCACCCGGCGACTTCGCCCGCCATCAGCGCCACGATCTCGTCCCGGCGGTTGGCGAGGCTGTCTTCGGTCGCAATGTACGTCTGCGAATGGACCGCATAGCCATGATCGGCGAGCAGCATCGTCGTGTTGTCGATGCCCTGCACGGTGAGGGCGACGGGCAGATCGGTTTCCCAGCTGAGCAAACAATCAACCTCTCCAGCGACGAGGGGCTGGGGCGAATACTGCGTCGGGATCACTTCGATGGCGTCGAAATCCACGTCGTTCAGCGTGCAGAGCGCGCGCAGGACGGGCGTGTTGGCCAACGCCATGCCGATGCGCTTGCCTTCCAGATCAGCCGGCACGTTCACCGGGTTCGCCGTGAGCGAGGTGATCGCAAACGGGTTGTTCTGCATGGCCACGCCAATGATCTTGAACGGCGCGCCCTCGGCCACGGCGGCTGCGGTGTAATCCGCCGCCGAAATGCCGACCAGCGCCGTGCCCGCCACCACCGGAGGCTCCACCGGCGCGTTCGGGCCGCCAGGCAGCAACGACACCTCCAGCCCCGCATCGCGCCAGAAGCCGCGATCAAGGGCGATGTAGCTGCCTGCGAATTGCGTCGAATGCAGCCAGGACAACTGCAGGCTCACTTGGCTTTGCGCAAAAGCCATGCGCGGCGCGAAAGCGGCCGCGCCAAGGGCCGCGGCCCCGGTAGCAAGGACGTGGCGACGGGTGAGGCCATTGGAATGGGTCATCTAGTTTCAGTCTCCATAGAAATCTCTGTTGTTTTGTTAATGATTTAGCTCACCGCCGTCCAAACACAGGTGCGTTTGGTCGCAGCCAGGTCAGAACAAGGCCCGGGACGACGGTGGCGAGGAACACGAGGCCAAAGGCGACGCTGACGGCCAGGCCCTCGCTCATCGAGGCGCCGATCAGCGGGAACAGCATTGTCGCCGCGCCCTCGCGCAGGCCCCAACCGCTGACCGACAGCGGCAGGACCATTGCGAACAGGATCAACGGGACCAGGGCGAGGGCCGCGAGAAGCGGTAACGCAACGCCAAGCGCCACGGCGCAGAAGCCGAAGGCGGCAATGTTGCAGAGCGCGGTGCCAAGGCTGAGGGCCGTCTGTTGCGGCAAGACCTCGCGCGCCAGCACAGCGTGGCGAAAGCTGCGGATGCCGCGCCCGAGGGCCGTGTCGGCAGGGGTGCGCATCCACAGCACTGCGGCAATAAAGATCAGCGCGAGGGTGCCCGTAAGCACCGGCACGATGAGCCACATTGGCCAGGTCATCCCGGTTGGCATCAGCAGCGCGAAAATCAGCCCAAGTGCCAGCAACGCGAGCAATCCAAGCTGGCCCGCCACCCGCTCGAACACCACGGCCTGGCCCGAGGCCAGAAGGCCTGCCTGCCCGCGCGCACGCACGGCGCGGCCGGCGTCGCCAACGACCCCGCCGGGCAGGGATTGGTTCACCACTTGGCTCAGGTAGTATTCGCGCAGCGCCTCGGGCACCAGGATATCGATCCCCAGCCGCGCTGCCGTCATCCGCCAGCGTAGGGCCGAAAGTACCGTTTGCGCCGTGAGCGCCAGTGCAGCGGCTACCAGCCAGCGGGGATCGGCTGATTGCAGCAGCGCAAGCGCTTCGCGCCAATCCACGGCACGCCACAGCAGGGCCGCGATGACCAGCAGCGCCGCGACCTGAAGCGCTCGGATCAGCCAGTTGGGAACGGCGGGACGTGTCACTCGCTTTCCCTTTCTTGCGGCACATCGGAATAGGCTTGCAGCACGATATCACGCACCGCGTCCATCGGCACCACGGCGACCTCTGGCCCCGGCAGAAGTCCGCCGCTGGGGGCAATTTGGTTTAGCGGGGTGACAAGATGCGCGGGTCCGACGATGTGAACCGGCACCTCGCGCCGCGCATCAAGGCCAAAGCGGTCGCCGGTTTGGTGATCGCCCATGATGATCATCAACGGCGGATCATCGGCATGGAGGATCGCGTATTCGAACACCGCTTGCAGGGCGTAATCCACGGCAAGGCGGTATTGCGCGCGGACGCGGTCATAGTCGCGCCAGACGACGGCGGGCGGGTCGCCGGAGGCGGCGACATCGTTGAACACCGTGCCGTCGCCGATGTCCTCCCACGGCAGGATGTCGGGCACGGGCACCCAGGGCGCATGGGAGGATATCAGCGCCACCTGCGCAAAGAGGTGCCGGGGGTCGCTGCCGTCGCGCAGCAGGCGGTCCAGCGCCGACAGCGTGTATTGATCCGGCATCGTGACCCAGTTGAACGGCAGACCCGCGTAGCCCAGGTCATCGAAGACGAGGATATCCTCAAACCCCATCACCAAAGCCTCGGGCCAATCCAGCGTGATCTGCGGCATCACGGTCGCGGTGCGCAGGCCCGCATTGGCGGCGTGGTGAAACAAGGTCTCGCGACCGCTGGCCAGGGCCGCGCGGTAGCTGACCTGGTTGTCGATCCACATGCCGTTGGCCACCGTGGCATGGGCCAGCCAGCTTTGGCCGCCATGGGTGGGAGAGCCGAGGAAGCCGGACTGAACGGAGAGGCCCAGATCATCCAGGCGGGTGCTGTAAGCGGCCAAGGTCTCGCGATGCAGGTCGGCAAAGAAAGGCGTGTCGTGGCTCGTGCGGCCATAGCTTTCGATGAAGATCACCAGCACGTCGCGGTCGATGGCGGCAAAGAGCCCCTCCGCGCCGGTGAACGGGTCGTTGACCACATCGTCGCGGAACGCGCGAAGCTCCGTGAGGGTGCGTTGCACGATGTCCACCCGCTCTGCCGCGATGCGGGCGCTGAAGGCGGTGCCGGGCGGTGTCATGGGCAGGTCCCAGCGGTCCATGGTCTGGCCCGCCTCTGCGATCACCAGACCGGTGGCCAGCACCGCGCCCACGCCCGTCGCCCGCGCGCCGAGACGCGGCAGAGCCACCCGCGACCAAGTGCCGGTCGCCCACCAGATCAGCCAAGCGACCAAGACGACCGCAAGCAAGGCGCCCATCACGGCAAGGCCCGTCAGGACAGGCCCAACGGTTCCTGACAGCAACCGGATAAAAGCCTCGATCAGCGGCAGGTCGGCAACGGGGTTGAACCCGCGCGACAGGGCGCTGATGCTGACAAGATCCGCGGTCTTGAGGATCACGATCAGGGTCAGCACGACGGTCAAGGCGACCCGCACCCAGCGCGCCCACGGGCGATCCCCAAGCGCCACCATGGCCAGCAGGATCGCCGGAAGCTCTAGCGGGAAGACCCACAAGGCGCCCCAGGACAGGGCATTGGGGTGATTGGGCTGGATCAACACGAGGTGCAGGATCAGCGCCGCCGCGGCAAGCTGCGCGATCCTCAAGCGCCAGCCCCCCGCAGGACGCGCACGTCCAGCCAGAAAGACCAGATCAGCGCCACGGCGGCGAGGCCTGTGCAGAGGCTTGCGACGGTCGCGGGGACCACCGGGAGCAACGCCAGGATCAGCGCCGAGATCTGCACGACGCACACGACCTTGCGGCTGAAACGCTCTGGCAGGTCACCGTTCAGCCAGGGAAAGGGAAATTGCGCGATCCAGAAGGCGTAGCGGGGCAGGCCGAGGATGATGACATAGGCGCCAACGGCCCCGCTTTGCCACGCCAAAAGCGCCAGGACCAAGGCCAGGGCCGAGTCGACCTCCATATCGAACCGCGCCCCAAATGCCGACGCCCGCCCCCCGCGACGCGCCAGCCACCCATCGAGGCCGTCGAGCGTGAAGGCCAGCACCGCCACGGCAAACACCGGCCAAGGCGGCGCGGCGGGCGCCACAAGCGCGGCCACCAGGACGGAGACCAGCATCAACCGCGCAATCGTCGCGACATTGCACAGGCCAATGACCCGGTGCGGAAACCCCGTTGTCAGGCCCGCCAAGGCCACCGCCATGACGACCACGTAAAGCGCGAGGCCCGTCAGCACGGCGCTCAGGTCCGCAACCAAAGCCCATGCCAGCGCGCTGCCCAGGACCGCGCCCACAATCCCCACACACGCAAACTGCACCGACACGCTGGGCGAGATCCCTGCGGCGTCCGTGGTTTTGTTGGAGATCACCATGAGTTGCTTTGCCCGCTTTGATCTAATTCGCTTAATGGATCTGACGTTAAATTGACCCGCGCCGCGCGAGCGGCAACTGTTAACCCATGGAAGGGCCCTGCGAAAATGACTTTTCTGATACCGGATCTGATACCGGCGTTTTCGCGCCAGTGCCGCTGAGGGAGAGCCGATGGACCGTCGCACCCTTCTGTCTCTGATGGCCGCGAGCCTCACGCCAATGCCAACCCGCGTTTTTGCGCAGGGGGAACGCTCGCTTCTTGATGCCGCGCGCGCGCTGGCGACCGCGCCCTATGTGCCCCCCTCCGGCACTTTGCCCGCCCCCTTCGCGGGCCTGGATTACAACGCCTATCGCGGGATCCGCCCCATCGATGGCCGCGCCGCTGCCCTGCCCCAAGGGGAGGATTTCGTCGTCGACCTTCTGCCCCCCGGCCTTTATTTCACCGAGCCCGTTACGGTTGAACGGCGCGTGGACGGCACGCTGCAAGACCTGCCGTTGACGCCAGACCTCTTCACGTTTGAGCCTCGTTACTTCGACGAGATCCCCGCCACCTCCCCCGGTGCGGGCTTTTCCGGCATGCGCGTGCGCTATCCGCTGAACACGCCCGGCGTGATGGACGAGGTCGCTGTTTTTCAAGGCGCCAGCTACTTCCGCGCCATCGGCGAAGCGATGGCCTACGGCCTCTCTGCCCGCGCCGTGGCCCTTGGCACCGGCGGCGCCGAGCCCGAAGAATTCCCGCGTTTCACTCATCTGCGCCTGGATGAGGGCGCCGAGGGCAGGATCGCGCTGGAGGCGTTGATGGACAGCCCGTCGCTTTCTGGCCACGTCGCCATGACGATCACCCCGGGCACGGACACGGTGATGGATGTCTCGGTCACGCTTTTCCCGCGCGTGCGGCTTGAGACCATCGGGATCGCGCCGCTGACGTCGATGTTCCTCAAAGGGCCGATGCATGGCGCGGCCTCCGATGATTTCCGGCCCCGCGTCCATGACAGCAATGTCCTCTACATCGAAAACGGCGCCGGAGAGCATCTTTGGCGCCCCATCACCAACCCCACGCGGGTCGAAACCTCGGCCTTCGCAGACACCGGCCCCGCCTGTTTCGGCCTTTATCAAACCACCCGTGCGTATGAGGATTTCGAGGATACCGAAGCCCATTACCAGAACCGCCCCGCCGCAGTGGTCGAGCCCCTTGGCGACTGGGGCGACGGGGCTGTCATGCTGGTAGAGATCCCGACAAGCACCGAATTCCTCGACAATATCGTCGCATTCTGGCGTCCCTCCGCGCCCCTGGAGGCCGGAAGCGAGCACCGCTTCGACTACCGGCTGACCTGGACGCTGGACGCCCCCAACGTCGCCATGCAGGTCCTGCAATCGCGCAGCGGGCGCGAGCATGAATTTCCCACCACCCGCCGTTTCGTGATTGATTTCGACACCGCGCCCGAAGGGCTGATGGCCGACGTTGCGGCTTACGGCGGGGCGGCGGACGCCATCGCGGGCACCAGCCTTTTCGCTCTACCCGACGGGCGCGGCACCCGCGTGACCTTCGTGCTGACCCCCGGCGACGCAGAGGCGCTGGAGCTGCGCTTGGTGCTTCGCGACGACGCGGGGGTCCCCGTCAGCCCGGTCTGGCTGCACCGCTGGACCCGTAAACGCGACGGCGGCGTCTGATACCTGTCCACTTTAGTTGACACACGGCCTGTCGCGCCCGACAGTGCGCCATGCCCAAAGACACGCGCCTTGGCGGGATCACCGCCCCTGAACTGACCGGAGCCGCCCGTCCCGGCCTCTGCACCGATTGCGGCATCAGCCGCATGGGCGACGGCAAGGCCTGCGGTAAAGCCTGCCAGTTCATCGCGCCGGATTACCCCGCGTCCGAGGTGCGCGCCCATGGCCGCACGGCTGACCCAGCGCGGGACGACGAGGCGTTTTTCGGCGTCACCACCGCCATGCAGCGCGCCCGCCTGAGCGCCCCGTCCGAGGGCGCCCAATGGACCGGCATTACCACGGAACTCGCCGCCGAGCTTCTGCGCCGGGGAGCCGTGACCGCCGTGCTCGCCGTCGCCCCGCACCCCGAGGATCGCTGGAAACCCCTGCCCGTCATCGTCACCGATCCCGCCGATCTCGCGCAATGTCGCGGCATGCGCATGGGCTACGCCCCGACACTCGCGGCCCTGGAACCGGCCATGGCGGCGGGTCACAGGCGCATCGCCGTCATCGGCATCCCCTGCCAGGTCTACGCCCTGCGCCAGATCGAGAAAGACCTGGGGCTAGAGCGGCTCTATGTCATCGGAACCCCGTGTTCTGACAACACCACGACCGAAAACTTCCACCACTTCCTGAGCCTGCTGGACGACGCGCCCGAGACGATCAGCTACCTGGAGTTCCGCGCCGACTATAAGGTGGAACTGCGCTTTGATGATGGCCGCAAACCCCGCGTGGTGCCGTTCCTGAAGCTGCCGATCTCGCAATTGGACCCGGATTTCTTCCCCCTCACCTGCAAGACCTGCGTCGATTACACCAACCGGCTGGCGGATATCACCGTGGGCTACATGGGCGGCGACGGCGACCAATGGGTGATCACCCGCAACGCCCGCGGGGCCGAGATGCTGGCCGCCATCGCCGATCAGGTCACGTTCAGCCCCCTGACAGACAAGGGAAAACGCGAGGGGGCCGTCAAAGGCTTCCTCGCCAATACCGAACGCGCGGCGGGCGGCTTGCCTCTGCGCGCCATGCCCGATTGGCTCCGCCCCCTCGTGTCGTTCCTGCAACCGCGCATCGGCCCGCGCGGCTTGGAGTTCGCCCGCGCCCGGGTTGAGATGAAAGCGATCGAGACCATCCTTCATCTGCGCCGCACCCATCCCGCAAGGGTCAAGAACATGGTCCCGGATCACGTGTGGCGCGTCGCCAAACGCTACGGCCTGACCCCCTCGGACGACGAACACCCCTCTTAACTACGCACGCTCCCTATTTCCCCGTTCTAAAAATATCCCGGGGGTCCGGGGGCTGGCCCCCGGCGGCGCCCCCCGCGCCAAAAGCGCCGCGAAACACCCCTTAAAACCCGACTCCCAAATTAGAACAAAATGTGAACAAATACCCCATGGGATTCGCAGAGCTCTCCATAACCACCAATTTCACCTTCCTCACCGGTGGCTCCCACCCGGAGGATTACGCGCGCCGTGCCGCGCTGCTTGGCATCGATGCCATCGCCATCGCCGATGAAAACTCCGTCGCCGGCATCGTGCGCGCCTGGTCCGAGCTGCAAAAGATCCGCCAGGACACCGACGACGCCAAAGCCGCCGCGCGCGATCCCATCGGCCCGCCCAAACCCGCGCATATCCCCGATGCCCCGCGCGCCAATATCGACCATGTCCCGCGCCTGCTTCCGGCATCGCGCCTTGTGTTCACCGAAGGCCTCCACATCACCGCCCTGCCGCGCGACCGCACCGGGTGGGCCACCCTCTGCCGCCTGCTGTCCACGGGTCGCCTCCGCGCCGAAAAAGGCGCCTGCATCCTCCACCTTGAAGACCTGCTCGCCCAACACGACGGGCTGGAACTCCTCCTCCATGCCCCCCGTCACCTGACAAAACCCTGGCTCACCGCTGCCAAACGGATTACCGATCTGGCGCCCTGGCTGTGCCTTCAACCCCATTACGACGGCCAGGACGGTGCCCGGCTCAAAGCCCACACCCGCCTGGCCGCTACCCTCGGCCTGCAAATCACCGCCTCCGCCCGGCCCCTCATGCACCACGGCTCCCGCCGCCGCCTCACGGACGTGCTCACCTGCATCCGCACCGGGATAAAAGTCGAAGACCTCGGCACCGCCGCCCAAGCCAATGCCGAACAACGGCTGCGAGGAGAGGCCGAGATGCAGCGCATCTTCAAAGGCCTCGAGGAGGGGCTGAAAAACACTCTGGTCATCGCGAAGCGGTGCCAGTTCGACATCGCCAGCCTGCGCTATGAGTACCCCTCCGAGATCACCGAGGGTGAAACCGCCGCCGACCGTCTCCGTCGCCTGGCGCTGGAAGGCCTTGTCTGGCGCTACCCCCAGGGCGTGCCGGATACCGCCAAGAAGCAGCTGAACCACGAACTCACCCTGATCGCCAAACTCGGATACGAGCCCTATTTCCTGACCGTCCACGACATCGTCGCCTTCGCCCGGTCTCGCGGGATCCTCTGCCAGGGGCGCGGCTCTGCAGCAAATTCGATCACCTGTTATGCCCTGGGCGTCACCTCCGTCTCGCCCGAGATCGGCACCATGGTGTTCGAGCGTTTCGTGTCCGAGGCCCGGAACGAGCCCCCAGACATCGACGTCGATTTCGAACACGAACGCCGCGAAGAGGTGATCCAGCACATCTACCAACGCTACGGCCGCCACCGCGCGGGCCTCTGCGCCACGGTCATCCATTATCGCGGCAAACGCGCGGTGCGCGAGGTCGGCCGCGCCATGGGCCTGAGCGAAGATATCCTCTCGGCGCTCTCCTCGCAGATCTGGGGCAGCTGGTCCAAGGATGGCCCCGAGATGGCACGGATGCGCGAGATTGGCCTCGACCCCACAAGCCCGCGCCTCGCCCAAACCATCACGCTGATCCAGCAGATCATCGGCTTCCCCCGCCACCTGTCCCAACACGTCGGGGGCTTCGTGATCACCGAAGGGCGGCTCGATGAGCTGGTGCCCATCGAGAACGCCTCCATGGACGACCGCACGGTGATTTGCTGGGACAAAGACGACATCGATGCGCTTGGCATCCTCAAGGTCGATGTCCTCGCGCTGGGTATGCTCACCTGTATCCGCAAGGCCTTCGACCTGTTGAAAACCCACCACCAGACGGAATATTCCCTTGCCACCCTGCCGCCCGAAGACCCGGCCGTCTACGATATGCTTTGCAATGCCGACAGCCTTGGCGTGTTCCAGGTGGAAAGCCGCGCGCAGATGAACTTCCTGCCCCGCATGCGACCGCGCTGTTTCTATGACCTCGTCATTCAGGTCGCGATCATCCGCCCCGGTCCGATCCAGGGCGACATGGTCCACCCGTTCATCCGCCGCCGCAACGGCGAGGAGGAGGTGAGCTTTCCCTCCGACGCCCTGGGCCAGGTGCTTGGCAAAACCCTCGGCGTGCCGCTGTTCCAGGAACAGGCGATGCAGATCGCCATAACCGGTGCGGGGTTCTCGCCGGAAGAAGCCGACCGCCTGCGCCGCGCGCTGGCGACGTTCAAGAAACACGGCAACGTCAGTGAAATGCGCACCCGCTTCCTGCGGGGCATGCGCGCCAATGGATATGACGACGACTTCGCGGGACGCTGCTTTTCCCAAATCGAGGGCTTCGGCGCTTATGGCTTCCCGGAATCCCATGCCGCCAGTTTCGCCCTGCTGGTCTATGCATCGAGCTGGATCAAATACCACCACCCTGGCATCTTCGCCTGCGCCCTGCTGAACGCGCAGCCGATGGGGTTCTATGCGCCCGCCCAGATCGTGCGGGACGCGCGCGAACACGGGGTGGAGGTGCAGCCTGTCTGCATCAATCGATCCGGCTGGGACAACATCATGGAACGGACAGAGAAGGGCGACCTGGTCCTGCGCCTCGGGTTCCGCCAAATCAAAAGCATCCGCGAAGAAGAGGCCGACTGGCTGACCGCCGCGCGCGGCAATGGCTATACCTCCGTGGAAGATGTCTGGCGCCGGGCGGGATTGGATGCCGCGATCCTGACAACTTTGGCCGAGGCGGATGCCTTCGCCAGCCTCGGCATCACCCGGCGCGACGCGCTATGGTCCGCCCGCGCCCTGACGCCGAAAAAAGAGCTGCCCCTGTTCAAAGGCGACCTGGATGGCGAAGGCATCATGGAGCCGTCGGTGCATTTGCCGAAAATGACGGAGGGGGAGAATGTGGTGGAGGATTACGTGTCCCTGCGGCTGACCCTGCGGTCACACCCGGTCGCGCTGATCCGCGACCGGCTGAGCCCGGGGATTGACCCTCGTTTAATGGTGCTGCCCGCAGCCGTCGGGGTGAAATCTCTGGAAAGAGATTTGACAAAGCCTTCCAAGGCTTTGCCCGCGCCCCGCCTCAGCACGGGCATTCAGTCGCCATGACGCCTGCCTGGCTTTTCGAAAAGCCAGACAAGGCCCTTGCAAGGGCCTTGCCCCGCTCACAACCCGTACTTTGGTCGCTTCTCACCCACGGCGCGCATCACCCGCACCAGCTCTTGGCTGATCCCGACCTCGCTCAGCGCATGTCCGGCACCGCGCACCATGTGAAGCCGCCCGCCCGGCCAGTTCGACGCCAGGGTATGGGCCGAGATCGGCGGGCAGATCATGTCATAGCGCCCCTGCACGATCATGCCGGGGATATGGGCGATCCGGTGAACATCCCGCAGGATCTGGCCGTCTTCCTCCAGGAAGCCCTTGTTGACGAAATAGTGGTTCTCCAACCGCGCGAAGGCCCGCGCGTAGTCGGCGGGGCTTTCGCCACCATGGCCATCGCTGTCCATGCTCGCCAGGGCATTCTCCCACGACGCCCAGGCGCGGGCGAAGCGGGTTTCCACCATCAGATCGCCCGAGAACAGCCGCCGATTGTACGCCGCGATCAAATCGCCGCGCTCCTCTTCCGGCACAAGCGACACGAACCTTTGCCATTGGTCGGGCCAGAACTGGCCCGCGCCGCCGCCGTAGAACCAATCAAGCTCTCTCTGCATCGCAAGAAAAACGCCGCGCAGCGCCAGGAAGGCAACCGCATCGGGATGGGTCTCGGCGTAGACGAGGCCCAGGGTCGCGCCCCAGGATCCGCCAAAAACAGCCCATCGCTCGACCCCGAGCGTGTGCCGGATCCGTTCGATATCCGCCACCAGATGCCAGGTGGTGTTCGCCGTGGTCGAGGCATGGGGCCGCGAGCGCCCGCAGCCGCGTTGATCAAACAGAATGACGCGCCAGACCTCGGGATCGAAATAGCGCCGCATCGCCGGGCTGCAGCCGCCCCCCGGCCCGCCGTGCAGGACCACCACCGGCGCGCCGCGCGGGTTGCCGCATTGCTCCACATAGACGTGGTGGCCATCGCCCACCTCTAGAATACGCTGATCGAACGGGTCGATCGGCGGAAACAAATGCGAGATTGCGCGCTTTTGGCCCGAGAACTTATCCATGCCCAACCTATATAGAGCGACACGCCCGAGGCGTAGGAACAAAGTGACAAGAGATTGAGGGGATGTCCATGACAGCCGCAGCCGTTAACACCGTCGACGCCGATGAGGTCGCCAAGTTCGAAGCGATGGCCGCTGAGTGGTGGGATCTTGAGGGCAAGTTCAAGCCGCTGCACATGCTTAACCCGACGCGGCTGGACTATATCACCCAGCAGATCGCGGCAGAGTTCGGGCGCGATCTGACAGCGGAGGCCCCATTTGCGGGCCTGCGGATCCTGGATATCGGCTGTGGTGGCGGGTTGCTGGCAGAGCCGATGGCGCGTCTGGGCGCCGATGTGGTTGGTGCCGATGCCGCCGAGCGCAACATCCCTGTGGCCCAGATCCACGCGGCGCAGTCCGGCCTGGAGATCGACTACCGACACACGACGGCCGAGGCGATGGCAGAGGCCGGAGAGCAGTTCGATGTCGTGCTGAACATGGAAGTGGTAGAGCATGTCGCGGACCCGCTTGGGTATCTGACCGCCTGCCAACAGCTGCTGAAACCGGGCGGGCTGATGGTCTGCTCCACCCTCAACAGGAACCCCAAAAGCTACCTGATGGCCATCATCGGTGCAGAGCATGTGATGCGCTGGCTGCCCAAAGGCACCCACGAATGGTCGAAGTTCATCACACCCGATGAGCTGTTCAAACTGATCGAGGATGCCGGCCTCGACCCCGTGGATCGCAAGGGGTTTGTGTTCAACCCCATCCTTTGGACCTGGGGGATCAGCGCGCGAGATCTGAGCGTGAATTACGTGACCGCCTCGGTGAAACGAAACGCCTAAAACGGGCTTGGCCCCTTACGGCGGCGGGAAATCCAGTCCGAAAACCGGTTCCCGGTAATCGGATGGCGCTACCCGCCTTCCTCCAGTTTCTGACGCACATCGCGCAGCAAAGGCAGCGTATCGCGCACCTTTGCGGGGCCAATCTCGGCCACCGCTTCGGTCAGGATCGGGACAATCGCTGAAATCGCGGCCTCGCGCGCCCGCCGACCGGCCGGGCTGATCGAAATCATCTTGCGCCGCGCGTCGTCCCAATCAGGCCGCACATGAATATGGCCCGCCCATTCCAGCTTGTTAAGCGTGTTGGTCATCGCGCCGCGCGTCAGGTGAAACGCCTTGGCCAATTGCGCGGGCGTCCTTTCATCGGCGGAGGCGACAAGGTGGTTGAGCACGGAAAAATGGCTTAGCTCCATGCCTTTGGGCAAAGCCTTTGATAGCCGGGCGCGGGCCAGCTGGTCGATCATAAAGACCTCGCTGAACAGAGCAACCGAGAGGGGATCATCGTGTTTCGCCATGGGGCGGAGTAAAGCGCCGCAGTGCGGCATGACGCAAGGGGAAACGCCCCTACCGGGTCACTCCGCCGCGAGCATAGGATCCAGTTTGCCGGTCCGCTCCAGCGCGGCCATATCGTCGTAGCCGCCCACATGGGTGTCGCCGATGAAAATCTGCGGCACGGTGTGGCGGCCATTGGCGCGGCTCATCATCTCTTGCCGCTTGGACGGGTCGCGCGCGACGTCGATCTCGGCGTAGCTGACGCCTTTGTCGGTCAGCATCCGCTTGGCGGCGTGGCAGAAACCGCAGAGCGGCGAGGTGTAGAGCGTGACATTGGCCATAGGTGCGATTTCCTGCGAGGGCCCTGCGAGGGCGTGGCCCGGCCAATCTAGATATCGTCCCCCACACGCGCCAGAGCCAAAACGGACACTTTTTCGGCACCGGCCCGGCGACAGGCCTCGGTCGCGATAGCAAGAGTGGCCCCGGATGTCATCACGTCGTCGATCAGAAGCACGTTGCGCCCCTCCATCCGCGAGCCGTTGCGGGGGTGGGGAATAATCGCCTCATCCACATTCTGGTAGCGGGCGTCCCGGGACCGGCCTTCCTGCGACGGGGTGGGCCGCAGGCGGAGCAGGGCCATCGGCTCCACCTCGGCATCGCAGTGACGCGCCAGCGACCAGGCCAGCAACGCCGCCTGATTGAAACGCCGCCGCGCCAGGCGGGTCCAATGCAGCGGTACGGGCACCAACAGCGGCTGATCCTCCAGTAGATCAGCCGCTGCGCGGGCCATCCAGGGGCCCGCTGCGCGCGCGATGTCGGTGCGGTCGCCGTGCTTGAGGGATAGCACCAGCTTCCGCCCGACGCCTTCATAGGCGAACACCGCGCGCGCATGATCCCAGGCGCGGGGCACGCGCTGGCATTCGCCACAAATCAGCGCCTCCCCCTCAGCCGCGGTCTGGCCCGGCAGACCGGTGCCGCAGAGGTCACAGGCGGCACCCAGGATGAACGGTGTATCGCCCCAACACGCGCCACAGATCGCAAACGCATCTTCCACTCGTGCGGAACAGCTGAGGCATTCCGGCGGAAACACCGCATGCAACATGGTTTGCAATCTCATACCTGCCCCCTAGATACCGCGCAGCACCACCACGCAGAGCCTCACCTTGCCCCAGCCCCGCCTGACAGATGCCCAAGCGCTTTCCGCCCATCGAGCCCGTGCGATGCCGCGCATTGCAGATGCGCGATTCCTTCACGATGAGGCCATGGCTGAACTGCAGGAAAGACTGAAGGACGTTAACAGAAGGTTTACGCGCACGGCAATTGTGACGGATTTTCCGATTATTTGGCGCGAACTTGTCCCAGACGCCCGGATCGTGCCAATGCAAGAGGCATTGGACCTGGAAATAGGCAGTTATGATCTGGTGGTCCACGCCATGGGCCTTCATTGGGCCGATGATCCAGTGGGCCAGGTCGTGCAATGCGCCCGCGCGCTGGAACCGGACGGATTGTTCCTGGCCGCAGCCTTCGGCGGCGCCACCCTGACAGAACTGCGCCAAGCGCTCGCCATGGCCGAAACCCAGGTGATGGGCGGGCTGAGCCCCCGCGTCGCCCCCATGGCGGAGGTGCGTGACATGGGCGCGCTGTTGCAACGGGCGGGTTTGGCGCTGCCGGTGGCAGATACACTCCGGAAAACAGTGACTTACAGCAATGTTCTGGCGCTGATGCATGATCTGCGTGCGATGGGCGAAACCAACGCGCTGGCCGGGCGCCACAAGGCCATTCCCCCCCGCGCGCTGTTCCCAACCGCCGCCGCGATCTACGAGGAATCCTTTCCTGCGAAAGAAAATCGCATCCAAGCGAGCTTCGAGTTCGTATTCCTTACAGGATGGGTGCCACATGAGAGCCAGCAGCAACCGCTGCGACCCGGCGCTGCGACCTCTCGATTGGCGACGGCGCTGAACGTGACGGAATTTGACGAGGGGGCCAATCCGGTCCATGACCTCCCCGAAGAAGAAAGCTCGAAACAGAAATGAACATGATGCCAGCCGGAGATGCGCCAGCTTTGATGACGAGTGACGCGCCAGCCTTGACCCACGCCCCCGCCGATCACCCTCGGGTGAAAATGGGGAAGGTGGGCGTTCTGCTGGCCAACCTCGGGACGCCGGACAACTACGACTATTGGTCGATGCGTCGGTATCTGAATGAGTTCCTCAGCGACAAGCGGGTGATCGACTACAGCCCGTGGATCTGGCAGCCGCTGTTGCAGCTGGTGATCCTGACCAAACGCCCGTTCAGCTCGGGCGCGGCGTATAAGTCGATCTGGAACCACGAGGCGGGCGAATCGCCGCTGGCAACGATCACCAAAGAGCAGACCGCAAAGATGAAAGCGCTGATGGCGGAGCGTTACGGCGACGATGTCGTAGTGGATTACTGCATGCGCTACGGCAACCCCTCGACCAAGTCCAAGGTCGACGCGCTGGTCGCCCAGGGCTGCACCAAGATCTTGTTTTTCCCGCTTTATCCGCAATACGCGGGCGCGACGTCGGCCACCGCTTGTGACCAGTTCTTCCGGTCATTGGAGAACATCAAGTGGCAACCCCAGGCGCGCACAGTCGAGCCCTATTATGCCAACCCGCTTTACATCGATGCGCTGGCCCAAAGCATCGAACGCGCCTACGCCGAAATGGACGAAAAGCCCGACGTGCTGGTCGCCAGCTACCACGGCGTGCCGAAGCGCTACCTGATGGAGGGCGACCCCTACCACTGCCAATGCCAGAAAACCTCGCGCCTTTTGAAAGAGCGCTTGGGCTGGGATGACACGCAGATTGTGACGACGTTCCAGAGCCGGTTTGGCCCTGAAGAATGGTTGCAGCCCTACACGGTGGAAGAGGTCGCAAGGCTGGCAGAGCAAGGGAAGAAGCGCATCGCCGTTTGCGCGCCTGCGTTCAGCGCCGACTGCATCGAAACGCTGGAAGAGATCAACGAAGAGATTCGCGAGAGTTTTGAGGAAGCGGGCGGCGAAAGCTTCACCTACATCCCCTGCCTCAACGACGACGATGCGCATATGAACGCTTTGGCGACGGTGGTGGATGACAATTTGCGCGGTTGGATCGGCTGAGCCGGTTCGCGTCGCGGGACACAGAAAAAGCGGGCCGCACGGTCCGCTTTATTCGTTTAAGATCAGAGGTTTAAGGCTGGATCAGGCCGCTTGCGGGCTCGATACCGGGCGGCCGGTGAAAAGCTGTTCGCCGACGCGCACCATGACCCTGCCACAGGACAGACGTTTCACGAAATTTCCTTGGATGGACACGCAGGTCCCAATCACGACAGTCGTCAACACAGTCTAATCCCCCCAGATGCTGTCCCTATATGTTAGCTAATAAAGTTAACAAATCACTTAAAAAGTACCTGCAATCCGAGGTTTGCCGCATCTTTTTTCCGCAGATAGAAACAATTCGACCTATAGCCAGTCGCGCAGGATCGGGATCAGGGGGATATCTGCAGGCGGCATCGGGAAATCGCGCAGGTCCGCGGCCCGGACCCATTTGAGCGTTTGCCCTTCCCGGGATTGCGGGATGCCGTCCCACTTGCGGCAGGCAAACAGCGGCATCAGCAGGTGGAATTTCTCGTAGGCATGGCTGGCGAAGGTCAGCGGCGCGAGGCAGGAGGCCCAGGTGTCGATGCCAAGCTCTTCCTGCAATTCGCGGATCAGCGCCTCTTCCGGTGTTTCGCCGTCTTCAACCTTGCCGCCGGGGAATTCCCACAGACCGGCCATGGACTTGCCCTCGGGGCGTTGGGCGAGCAGCAGGCGGCCCTCGGCATCAATGAGCGCGACGGCAGAGACCAGAAGAACGCTCAAGACCGGTAATCCGCGTTGATCTGGATGTAGCCGTGGGTCAGATCGCAGGTCCAAACGGTGGCGCTTCCGTTGCCGAGGCCAAGATCGACGTCGATCAACAGCTCTGGCGCTTTCATGTAGGCGGCGGCGGCGTCTTCCGAGTAGCTCTCGGCAACCCAGCCGTGCTCGGCCACGAGAATATCCCCGAAGCGGATCGTCAGCCGGTCCCGGTCAGCCACTGCGCCGGATTTCCCCACGGCCATGACGATACGGCCCCAGTTGGGGTCCTCTCCGGCGATGGCGGTCTTGACCAGCGGCGAGTTGGCGATGGAGCGGGCGACGCGGTCGGCGTCGGCATCAGTCTCGGCGCCTGTCACGTGGACCTCGACGAACTTGGTGGCCCCTTCGCCATCGCGCACGATCTGGTGGGCGAGGTCTTGCATGACATCCAACAACGCGGCCTGAAACCCAGCGTGGGGCGCGGTGATCAGCGGGTTTTCGGCGCGGCCCGTTGCGGCCAGAAGCACGGTGTCCGAGGTGGAGGTATCGCTATCCACGGTCACGGCGTTGAAACTGGCCATGTTGCATTCCGACAGCATAGCTTGCAGCGCATCGGGGGCCACGGCGGCGTCGGTGAAGATGTAGCCCAGCATCGTCGCCATATCCGGCGCGATCATGCCAGAGCCCTTGGCGAAGCCCATGATGGTCACAGGCATGCCGTCCACGTCCACCCGCGCAACCGCGCCCTTGGGGAAGGTGTCCGTCGTCATGATCGCCCGCGCGGCGGGTTCCGCGGCGGAGACGTCGAGCATCCGGGCCAGCTCGGGCAGGGCGGCGGTGATCTTCTGGGCCGGCAGCGGTTCCCCGATCACCCCGGTGGAAGAGGTGAAGACGCGCGACGCGGGCAGACCAAGCGCATCAGCCGCCGCCTGCGCAATCAGATCCACGTCCCTGACGCCCCGCTTGCCGGTAAACGTGTTGGAATTGCCCGAGTTCACGACGATGGCGAACCCTTCTTCGCCGCTGAGCGCTGCCAGTTTTGCCTGGCAATCCAGAACCGCGGCAGAGCGGGTGGCAGAGCGGGTGAATACACCCGCCAGGGTCGATTCTGCGGCGACATGAGCCAGCATCACATCGACCCGGTTGCGGTATTTGACGCCAACAGCGCCCGCTGCAAAGCGGACGCCGTCAATCGTGGGAAGTGCTGGGAAGCTGGCCGGGGCCAGCGGAGAGACGGGGTTCCCGCCCTTGGTGGTGTCGGTCACAAGCGTCTCTCCCCAAAACCGTCGGGCGTTATTGCGCGATCAGGTCTAGGTCGCGGATCAGGGCCGGGTCAATCTCTACGTCCATACGCTCGATCTCGGCGGTTTCGGTCAGCTCCTCGAGGCGCGCATCGACGCGACCGCGGCGGATGGTTTCTTCCAGCTCTGCACGGACGTCCTCAAGCGTGGGGGCGGCTTGTTCGCGGGTGTCATTGAGCAGCACGATGTGCCAGCCGAATTGCGTTTGCACCGGGGAAGACACTTCGCCGGGCTCCAGCTCCAGCACAGCGGCTTCAAACTCGGGCACCATCATGCCTTCGGTGAACCAACCCAGCGCGCCACCATTGGGACCCGAGGGACCGATGGAATGCTCTGCCGCAAGCTCCGCGAAATCAGCGCCCTCGCCCAGTTCCGCCAGCATGTTCTCGGCGTCTTCCTGACCTTCCAGAAGGATATGCGCGGCGTTGTATTCCACCGTGGGCTCGACCGAGCCGTAGGCCTCATCATAAGCGGCCTGCAGTTCCTCTTCGCTCAGATCGGCCATGGCGACGTCGTCCATGTACATGGCGGCAAGAAACGCGCGACGCTCATTCTCCAGGCCCAATTGCATCGAGGGGGTCACGTTGCCCTCTGCCTCATCGGCTAGGACCTGTTGCTGGATCAACTGCTCCAGCATGCCCTCAAAAAGAATCTCATCGGGAAGCTGCTGATACTCAGGCGGCAGCATCTGACGCATGGCGATCAGGTGACCGACGGTGATGTCGGATCCGTTCACGGTCGCCAGAACAGTATCGCCACTGGCGTGACCATCCGCGAGGGCCGGGCCAAAAGACGGGGCCGCGAGGGCCGCAACAAGGCTGACCGAGGCTAAAAGCTGCTTCATGGGGGGAAATTCCTTTGTGTGGCGCGACCATCCGAAACGGCAGGATCGCCTTACGTTGACTATCATCAGGCCGCCCCTTATCTCGCTTACGGGTTACACGACCCCGGGGCTTCGACCGTTGGCGCAATAGTTAGTCTGCCGCGCGAGGGCGAACAACCCGAGGACCCACACGAATTGTTCAGATGGCAACGGCCCGCCTTAGAGGCCGTGAATGAGGTTAATGACTATGCTCGGACTGGGATCGATTGCGAAAAAGGTGTTTGGGTCACCAAACGACCGCCTGGTAAAAAGCGTCCGTCCGATCATCGACAAGATCAACGCCATGGAGCCCGAGTTCGAGGCGCTGGACGATGCGGGCATCGTTGCCAAGACCTCTGATCTGCGCAATCGCGCTTTGAACGGCGAAAGCCTGGATGATTTGCTGCCCGAAGCCTTTGCCAACTGCCGCGAGGCCGCCAAGCGCGCCTTGGGCCTACGCGCCTTTGACGTGCAGCTGATCGGCGGTTTGTTCCTGCATCGCGGCAACATCGCCGAGATGAAGACCGGCGAGGGCAAGACCCTTGTGGCGACCTTCCCCGCCTATCTGAACGCGTTGACCGGTGAGGGTGTGCACGTGGTGACGGTGAACGATTACCTCGCCAAGCGCGACAGCGAATGGATGGGCAAGGTCTTCACCGCGCTCGGCATGACCACCGGCGTTGTCTACCCGCGCCAGCCTGACCAGGAAAAGCGCCAAGCCTATGCCTGCGACGTGACCTATGCGACCAACAACGAGTTGGGCTTCGACTACCTGCGCGACAACATGCGCGGATCCATCGCCGAGATGGCCCAGCGCGGTCACAATTTCGCGATTGTCGATGAGGTGGACTCGATCCTCATCGACGAGGCGCGCACGCCGCTGATCATTTCCGGGCCGACGCAGGACAAGTCAGACCTTTATATCTCGATCGATAAAATCATCCCGCTGGTGCAGGACAGCCACTTCACGCTGGACGAAAAAACCCGTCAGGCGACGTTCAACGATGAGGGCAATGACTTCCTGGAGGAAACGCTGGCGGCGGAGGGTATTCTGCCCGAAGGCCAGTCTCTCTATGATCCTGAGTCCACGACCATCGTTCACCACGTGACCAACGCGCTGCGCGCCCACAAGGTGTTCACCAAGGACAAGGAATACATCGTCCGCGACGGTGAAGTGGTGCTGGTCGATGAATTCACCGGTCGCATGATGCCGGGCCGCCGCATGTCGGAAGGTCTGCACCAGGCGATTGAGGCCAAGGAAGGCTGCAAGATCCAGCCCGAAAACGTGACGCTCGCCTCGGTCACCTTCCAGAACTACTTCCGGCTCTATGGCACACTGTCGGGCATGACCGGTACGGCCACCACCGAGGCCGAGGAATTTGCAGATATCTACGGGTTGGGCGTGGTGGAGATCCCCACCAACCGGGGCGTGGCACGGATTGACGAGGACGACGCCGTCTACCGCACGGGTCAGGAGAAATACGCCGCCATCGTCGAAACGATTGCCGAGGCGCACAAGAAGGGCCAACCGGTTCTGGTTGGCACGACCTCGATTGAGAAGTCCGAGATGCTGGGGCAGTTGCTGACCCAGGCCGGTCTGCCGCACAACATCCTCAACGCGCGCCAGCACGAGCAAGAGGCGCAGATCGTCGCTGATGCCGGTAAGCTCGGGGCGATCACGATTGCCACGAACATGGCCGGGCGCGGGACGGACATCAAACTGGGCGGCAACCTGGAATTCCAGATCATGGAAGCCATCGCCGCCGATCCCGAGGCTGATCCCGAAGAGATCCGCAATCGTATGGAAGTGGAGCATGTTGCGGCGGAACAAGCCGTGAAGGACGCCGGCGGGCTTTATGTGTTGGCGACCGAACGCCATGAAAGTCGCCGGATCGACAACCAGCTGCGCGGTCGTTCTGGCCGCCAAGGGGACCCCGGCAAATCCTCATTCTTCCTGAGCCTGGAAGATGACCTGATGCGCATCTTCGGGTCCGAGCGTCTGGACAAAATGCTCAACACGCTTGGCATGAAGGAAGGCGAGGCGATTGTGCACCCCTGGGTCAACAAATCGCTGGAGCGCGCCCAGGCGAAGGTGGAAGGCCGCAACTTCGACATCCGAAAGCAGTTGCTGAAGTTTGACGACGTGATGAACGATCAGCGGAAGGTCGTCTTCGGCCAGCGCCGCGAAATCATGTCCGCCGAGGACATCGCCGAGGTCGCCAAGGACATGCGCGATCAGGTGATCGAGGACATGGTCAACACCTACATGCCGCCGAAATCCTACGCCGATCAGTGGGACGTCCATGGCCTCAAAGAGGCCGCCCAACAAAACCTGGGTGTGGACCTGCCGATTGAGACCTGGGCGGACGAGGATGGCGTCGACCAGGAAGTTGCGCTGGAGCGGTTGGAGCGCGCGGCAGACGAATACATGGCCTCCAAGGCCGCCCAGTTCGGGCCCGAGCAGATGCGCAACATCGAAAAGCAGGTGCTGCTGCAGACCATCGACCAGAAGTGGCAAGAGCATCTTCTGACGCTGGAGCACCTTCGCTCGGTCGTCGGCTTCCGGGGTTACGCGCAGCGTGACCCGCTGAACGAATACAAGACCGAAAGCTTCCAACTGTTCGAAGGGATGCTCGACGGCCTGCGCGCCGACGTGACCGAAAAACTCGCCCGCATTCAACCGCTGACGCCGGAACAGCAGGAGCAACTGATGGCCCAACTGCGCCAACAGCAGGCCGCTGCGGGCGGCGCCACCACGGCGGGCAATGCAGAGGCAGAAGCCTTCGTCGATGCCAAGCCCGGATTTGTCGAGGATGATCCCAGCACCTGGGGCAACCCGGGCCGCAACGACGAATGCCCCTGCGGGTCCGGCAAGAAGTTCAAACACTGCCACGGGCGGCTTTCTTAAGCCATTACGGCAAAACTGAGAACAGTGGAGGGGAAACGCCCCGGATTCCCTCCATTTCCGGCACAATCACGCCCCACTCCTAAACGATACCCTCCCCCAAACAATTGAGGTGGAGTGTACGTGACATGCTGAATTCTCTCGTCATCCGTGTGGCTGCTGGCGGCACGTTGATCGTCGGCGGCGCTTTGTTCGCCTTGGAATCGGGTTGGGTCACTGCGCCCGGCGCTGCAGAAACGGTGGAAGAAACCACGCTGACCTCGTCGTCTCGCCCCGAAGGCTCGATGGCCCCCACACTGCCTGTCATCGAAGAAAACAACATCATTGTGCCGATGGCCGAGCAGTCTTTGACCCCTGCGGCCACTGCAATTCCCGTGGCATTCGATGATCCCATTCCGACCCCAGCCGCACCGATCACCGAAGCAACCGAACTAAGCGACTTGGGCCTGCCGTGTGACATCACCGTCACCGCCTCGGCCCTGCCAGCGGCCATGGTGGCGCTGGATGTGATGGCCCCGTGCCGCATGGATGCCGCCGTCACGATTAACCATTCCGGCCTTCAGATCGACGCGCGCACCGACGCGTTGGGGCTGCTGACCCTCGATATTCCGGCGTTTGAGACGCCCGCCTTTTTCTCCGTCGCCTTCGCCGACGGCGTGGAAGAGACGGTACTGGTGGGCTTGCCGGACCTCTATGATTTCGACCGGATCGGCCTTAACTGGCAGGGCGATATGGGCCTAGAGTTGCACGCGATGGAATTTGGCGCCGCTTTCGGCGACCAGGGTCACGTCTGGCACGAAGCGCCTGCCACCGCCGAGGCCGCGATTTCCGGCAACGGCGGTTTCCTGACCATGATCGAGACCGACAATAGCTTCGCACACATCTATACCCTGCCCCGCGCCACCCTGCGTGAAGGCGATAGCGTGCGCCTGTCTATCGACGCCCCCGTGACACAGACCAATTGCACCCGCGACGTGATGGCCTGGACCCTGCGGATGGAGGCCGGCGGCCCGGTCAACGTGACGGACCTGACCTTCACCGTGCCCTCTTGCGACGCGGTGGGTGACGTTCTGGTCTTGCAAAACCTGCTGGACGACCTGAGACTCGCCACGAATTGAGGCCAACGTCGTCGGGGTTTCGCAATGTCGAAACACATTGGGGCGGTCCTTGGGGCCGCCCTTTTTTCATGGATCGCCGCGCCCGCCCTGGCGCAGGACGTGGAGCTGCGCTCGCTTGACGGCACTGTCGAGTTGGAGGGCAACCTGATTTCATATGACGGCGCGTTTTACCGGCTCGATACGGTCTACGGCGCGCTGACAGTCTCGGCGGAAGGCGTGTCTTGCGCAGGGCCCGGGTGCCCGGATCTTGCAACCTTCGTGGCAGAGGCCCGCGTGGCGGGGGCCGCAACCGTGGCAGAAGGGCTGCTGCCGGATTTGTTGGCGGCGTTTGCTGCAGCGCAAGGGATGGCGGTCGGCGTGGAAGACGGGCCAGTCTACGTCCTGCGCCGCGCCGATGGATCGCCCGCCGCGCGCTTTGCGGTGACGCCGGGCAGCACCGATGACGGCTTCCTGGCCCTGCTCAATGGCGAGGCGGACATCGCCCTGACCCTGAGAGAGCCGTCGGTGGCAGAAGTTTCCGCTTCGGAAGCCGCAAACCCCGAAGACCCGCCGCTCGATGACCGTGTCAGCGTGCTGGCCCTCGATGCCTTGGTGCCGGTGGTATCCCCCGAGAACCCCATCGACGCGCTGTCACTGCCCAATCTCGCGGCATTGTTCGCGGGCGAGGTGACCAATTGGCAGGAGTTGGGCGGGCCCGATGCGCCGATTGCTTTGCACGCCTTGGCCCCGGGATTTGGCCTGTCGCAGGCCTTCGCAACACGGGTGCTGCTGCCCTCCGAGGCGGGCCTAAGCGCGGCAATCATCCGCCATGAAAGCGCTGACGCCCTGGCGCAAGCCGTCGCCCGCGATGCCTACGCGGTGGGGATCACAGCACGCTCTGGCGTGGGACCCGCGCGCGCCGTGCCGTTGATCGGGGATTGCGGCTTCCCGCTCAGCGCCAGTGTCGATGCGGTAAAGGCCGAGGATTATCCCCTGACCGCGCCGGTCACCATGTACCTCGCCCCGCGCCGCCTGCCGCTTCTGGTGCGGCAATTCCTGGCTTTCACGGAAACGGAAGTCGCCGAAGGCATCGTCCGTGACGCCGGTTTCGTGAACCAACTGCTGACCCGCACCCCGCTTGCGCTGCAGGGCGAACGGCTGAGCAACGCGATCCGAGCCGCGGGCGAAGACGTGGAGCTGTCCGAACTGCAGCAGGTCGTGGAGGTCCTGGGTAACGCAGAGCGGCTGTCGACCACCCTGCGGTTCAACCCCGGCGGCGCGGAATTGGACATCCAGTCCCGCGCGTCGGTCAGCCGCCTGGCCGCCGCGATTGAGCGGGGCACGTTTGACGGACGACAGCTGATTTTCGCAGGGTTCTCGGACGGCGACGGCCCCTCAACAGTCAACGCGCGCCTGTCCCTGCGCCGGGCCGGCGTGGTGTTGGACGCGGTTCTGGCCGCAGGCGTCGCGGGATCCGAGCGGGTCGAGATGATCCCCGTCGGGTTCGGAGAGGCGATGCCGATGGCCTGCGACGACACCGATTGGGGCCGCGCGGTGAACCGGCGGGTCGAGGTGTGGGTCGATTGAGGGATTGCGCCTCTGCTTGCCCTTGGGCACGCAAAGTCGCCCATTTCATCCCCCGGACACCCAAGCAAGATGAACGGAGCAGCTGCGAGGAGGGCGCGGCAGCGTCCGAGGAGGGGTGCGCCCCGCCTAAAGGTAGCCTTCCGCGCGGAAGCTCAGTTCGCGGGCTTTGCCGATCACGAGGTGATCGTGGATGGCGATATTGAAAACCTCCGCCGCGTCGCGGATCGCGAAAGTCATTTGCACGTCCGCCTCAGACGGGGTGGGATCACCGGAGGGATGATTGTGTACCAGGATGAGGGCCGTAGCGTTCAGCTCCAACGCGCGTTTGACGACCTCCCGCGGATAGACAGGCACATGATCCACCGTGCCGTCGGCTTGGGCTTCGTCCGCAACCAGAACGTTCTTGCGGTCCAGATAGAGGACACGGAACTGCTCCAGATCGCGATGCGCCATAGCGGTTTGGCAATAGTCTAACAGAGCGTCCCACGACGACAGGATCGGTTTCTGGATCACCTTCGCCCGCGCCATCCGGTGCCCCGTCGCCTCGATCAACTTGAGCTGGAAGACCACCTTATCGCCAACACCCTCGACCTCCTTGAGGCGAGCCTTGGGGGCTGCGAGGACTCGGTTGAGGTCGCCAAACTGCGCAATCAGCCGTTTGGCGAGCGGCTTTGTGTCGCCCCGCAGGATGGCGCCATAGAGGATCATCTCCAGCAACTCATAATCCGGCACGGCGTCCGGGCCGCCGTCCGTGAACCGCGCGCGCAGGCGGTCGCGGTGTTTCAGGCGGTGATCCTCGGCCCCCCTGGAGGGCCCGCCTGCCCTGCGCGGCGCAACCGGCGTCGCGTCTACGAATTGCGGCGAGGCTTCATCGAAGGAGAATGTGGGCTGATCCGACATGGGGGCAGTCTGCCCCCAAAACGTTAACGGATCGTTAGCCCAGTCGGTTCAAGTCTACTGAAACTGCCAACTCGACAAAACGCGCCCGGTTGCCGTCGCCGCGAGGGTTTGCGGGTCCGTGACCGGGATGAGATCAAGATTGATATTGGCAATGGCCAGGTAGCCTTCCGGGCGGTCGGGGTGAGGGAGCACCACGGCGCGCAACATCATGTTGTCGCCGTTTTGCTGATCAAAGTAACCCGCGACCAACTGCAGGGCGCCGGAAGAATTTCCCAGCTCGACCGCTTCGATCGCAAAGATCTCGGCACCCTCAAAGCTGCTGGCAAATTGCGGAAAGATCTGCGTTTCCAACTGACCTGCCGCAAAGACGCGACGCTCATGTATCGGGTCAGCGGCGTCTTCATACATCGGCAAGTTGAACCGGGTGATCTGCAGGTCTTCCAGGAACGCGCGGTCCTGCGCGAGGGGCGCGTCTTGCGAGAAGACGAACACGACGGTCGCGCCGCTTGATGGCGCCGGGATCGACTGAACATGAAGGCCGTCGTGGCCGGGCAGCGCCACCTGAAACGGAGACGGCAGTGGCACGCCGTGGGTGTCGGCGAAGGCCTGATCCAGGACATAGGGAACAGAGGTATCGAAGGTCGCAACCTCCAGCGGGTTAAAGGCCGTATCTCCGCCCAATTGCACAGACTGGGCATAGACAGGGGCGGCCAAGGCGAGGGCCGCCACGAAAAGAGAGATGCGCATGGGAACCGTCCTTGGGTTGGAATGCCATAAGCCTAGGCCGCAGGCGCGCCCTGCGTCAAACCTTAGCCCCAGGTTGGGTGGAATTTCCCCGTCGGAGACAATGTGAAGATCTCGAACCCATCCGCCGTCACGCCAATGGAATGCTCAAACTGCGCCGACAGCGATTTGTCGCGGGTTACGGCGGTCCAGTCGTCGGACAGGACCTTGGTCTCGGGGCGGCCAAGGTTCACCATCGGCTCGATGGTGAAAAACATGCCTTCTTCCAGCACAGGACCCGTTCCGGGGCGCCCGTAGTGCAGCACGTTGGGCGGCGCATGGAACACCTGCCCGAGCCCATGGCCACAGAAGTCACGCACCACGGACATCCGCTTGCCTTCGACGAACGACTGGATCGCATGACCGATGTCGCCGAAGGTCTTGCCGGGCTTGACCACTTCGATGCCCTTGAAAAGCGCATCGTGCGTGACCTGGATCAACCGCTCGGCCTTGCGCGGTAGGTTGCCCGCCACAAACATCCGAGAGGTATCGCCAAACCAGCCGTCACGTATCACCGTCACGTCGATATTCACGATATCGCCATCCTTCAGCCGCTTGTCGCCGGGGATGCCATGGCAAACGACATGATTGATGCTGATACAGCTGGCGTGTTTGTAGCCACGATAACCGATGGTGGCGCTGGTCGCCCCGGCCTCTGTCACCCAGGCCTCAATCTGCGCATCCAGCGCACCCGTCGTCACGCCCGGCACCACCAGAGGCGCAATGCGATCCAGAATGTCAGCCGCCAGCGCCCCCGCGCGGTGCATACCGGCGAAGTCGATCGTTTGATGAATGCGGATGCCGTCTTTGGTGAGGCGGCCAGTGAAATCGTCCAAAACGGACCTCCGAGGCAGATGTTGAGGGTAATTTACGCCTTTGAGGGGCAGATTTCCAGTGACGGTGATGTGACGTCAAAGCAATGGGGATTGCGGGGTCGGATCGACCGGCAAGGGCCCGGTCAGTGTGATCCCCTTGGGGCTAATCTGCGTACCGTGACAAAGCACTTCAACCCCCGCCGCGCGGGCAGCATCAAAGGCCTGTGCATAGGCCGGATCCAGGTCGGGCGCGAGGCGGAAGCAGGCACAATCGGTGCGTTGCACGACGTAGAGCATGACAGCGCGGCCCCCGGCTTGGGCGATCTTGGTGAGTTCTCGCAGGTGTTTTGCGCCCCGCGCGGTGACACAATCGGGGAACTCGGCCCAATCGCCCTCCCGCCGCAGGTGGCAGTTCTTGACCTCCACAAACGCATCGGGTCTGCCCGGCTCAGCCAACAGGAAGTCGATGCGGGAATTCTCATCGCCGTACTTCTGCTCGGGCTTGATACTGGAATAGCCCCGCAACGCTTCAATCTTCCCTTCCGCCAGTGCCTCTTTCACCAGCGCGTTCGGCAAGCCCGCATCGATGCCCGCGAAATGGCCGCCCGGAAGCTCCACCAATCGCCAGCCGAACTTCAGCTTTTTCTTTGGGTCATCGTTGGGCAGCAGCCAAATCCGGGCCCCGTCGTCCTTCAGACCCAGCATCGCGCCGGGGTTCGGGCAATGCGCCGTAATCTCGCGCCCATCCTCCAGCACGGCATCCGAAAGGAAGCGCTTGTAGCGGCGGATCAGCGTGGCGGGGACGAGGGGGGTTGGAAACTTCATGGGCAGGGACCTATACCGATGAAGAGTGTTGTCCAAGCCGCCCTCAAGCAGCAAAGCGGTGGGGCATGAAAGAAGGAGGTTTCTTTGACCAACCCGACCGCCGCCATGCTTGTCATCGGAGACGAAATCCTTTCCGGCCGCACCCGCGACAGCAACATGAACCACCTGGCAAAGGCGCTGACCGAGCATGGCATCGCGCTGGAAGAAGCACGGATGATTAGTGATGATCACGCGGTGATCGCCCGCCATGTGGCCGAACTGTCGAGTGCTTACGACCATGTCTTCACCAGCGGCGGGATCGGGCCCACCCATGATGATATCACCGCCGAGGCGGTGGCCGACGCGATGGGGGCCGCCTGCGGGGTGCGCGACGACGCCCGCGCGATCCTGCAAGCCCATTACGACCGCTCCGGCCAGGAGCTAAACGAAGCCCGCCTGCGCATGGCCCGCATCCCCGATGGTGCCGCCTTGATTGATAACCCGATCAGCGCAGCCCCAGGCTTCACCCTTGGCAATGTTCACGTCATGGCCGGTGTCCCGAAGATCTTCGAGGCGATGCTGGAGGGGCTTTTGCCAACGCTGACAGGTGGCGCGCCCATGTTGTCTGCCTCCTTGCGCATTGAACGCGGCGAAGGCGACATCGCCGGGCCCTTGGGCGATCTGGCAGAGGCCAATCCGGACGTGTCCCTTGGCTCTTACCCCTTCACCCAGAACGGCGTGCACGGCTCCAACGTGGTGGCGCGCAGCCAGGACCGCGCCGCCGTCGCCCGCGTCATGGCCGCGCTGCAAAAGCTATTCCCCGAAGCCGCATGAACATCGCCGACCTGATCCCTGCGCTCACGGCGACCTGGCCCTCTGCCGCCAGCCAGACGGTCGGCCCCTTCACGGTCCCGCAGCTTGATCCCGGCGGCAATCGCGTCAGCGCCGCCCGCCTCAGCCTGCCAACTGCGAGGAGCGCAAGCGAGGAGGAGGTGGCCGCCGCAGGCGCCCTCATGCAGGCCGAAGGCCGTGCTCCGCTGTTCCAGGTCCTCGACCATCAGATCGGTCTATCCGAACTGCTCGATGCCCAAGGCTACATCAGCCGCGATCATACCGATGCTATGGTCGTCCGCGCCGCTGACCTCGCGGCCGCGCCCCCGCCCGTCACCGCTTTCACCATTTGGCCGCCCCTCGCCATCCAGACCGAGGTTTGGGAGGCCGGCGGTATCGACGCCCCGCGTCGCGCCATCATGGACCGCGCCGCCTGCCCCAAGACCTCCCTTTTCGGGCGTATCAATGACAAGCCCGCAGGGGCTGCCTACATCGGCATCCAGGGCGATATCGCCATGCTCCACGCCCTCGAAGTCGCGCCGCTTGCGCGTCGAAAAGGCCTCGCAGTGCATATGATGCGCACTGCCGCGAAATGGGCGGTGGACAACGGGGCGACGTGGCTTTCCATCCTCGTGACCCGCGAAAACGCGGCCGCGCAGGGGCTTTACACTTCCTTGGGGATGCAACCTGTGGGAACCTACGCCTATCGAGAGAAAGAAGGCGGAACGGCCCCGTGATCCCAAGAGGCGCGCAGAGATTTGGCAGCAGGACCCTGTTGTGCCTGGCCCTGGTGTGCCCGCCGACCTCTGCCTTGGCGCTTGAACTGGCGTTTCCCGGCACCGCCGAGCTTATCGCGTCGACAGACCCTGTTGACGGACAGCACACAATTGCCACCGGTCCCTGGTCGGCCGCCGGTCTTCCCACCCGCATGGCGACGGGCGTGGTGCAAGAGCTTACCTGGCACATCACGGGTGATGGCGTCACGACCATGGGCCTTCTGGCCAGCCTTCGCGACCAGATTGAGGCACAGGGCTTCACGGTGTCCTTCACCTGCTTTGCGTCGGCCTGTGGCGGCTTTGACTTCCGCCATGCCCTTCCGGTGGGCACCGCGCCCGAGATGCACGTGGATCTGGGGGATTTTCACTACCTCAGCGCGATGTCCGAGGACGGAGAGACCGAAGCCGCCCTCATGATTTCTCGCGGCGGGGCGATGGGCTTTGTCCATCTCGCTCTGATCCGCCCGCCGTCCGAGGCAAGCCCCCCCGTCATCCAATCGACCCGCACGCCTGACCCGGTCACCGTGCCGGACGAGATGCCGCCCGACGACCTGATCGCTCAGCTCACCGCGATGGGGTCTGCGCCGCTCGATGACCTGCAGTTCGAGACGGGCGCGTCGCAATTGAGCGGAGAGCGCTACGCCTCCCTCCTGGCGTTGGCCGCGTTCCTGGCAGAGGATCCGTCGAGGACCATCGTGCTCGTGGGCCATACCGATGTGTTGGGGTCGCTGGCTGGCAATATCGCCCTGTCCCGCGCCCGGGCGCAGGCGGTGCAACAGTTCCTGACACAAGAGTTGGGCGTTTCCCCGACGCAAGTGGAAGCGCAAGGCATTGGCTTTCTTGCCCCCCGTGCCGCCAACACGACCGAGGAAGGCCGCGAGGCAAATCGCCGGGTCGAGGTGGTGCTGACCGCGCCCTGAACAGGCTCTACCCCCAATGTTAGAGCCTGTCTGGCAGCCCGCGCCCATTGTTCCACCAGCGGTTTGGATTGTCGTTATTGGGATCGTAAGCCGCCCGGCTGACCCAATCCTCGCGCACGAAAATCACCGGTTCCTCATAGTGATGCACGTCCAGGATCGAATCCATGACGCGCTGCAAAAGCGACAACTCCCGCGCGAGGGAGATCTTCAGTTCAACCACCGGGTAATCCTCGGTCCCGCCTGCCTTGAACCCTGGCACATGGGTTTCCGTGGTCGAGCCGGGTTCGGGCTGCGCCGTCTCTCGTCCCACCGCAGAGACGCTGGCGTTGCGCTGGTAGCGCCCGTAGGTCAGCGGATGCACCTGCATCACTGCGTCAAGGATACGGTCCACGTCCTCCGGAAGTGTCTGAATTTCAAGCGTCCAAACAGGCTCTAAACTGCCTGTTCGAGCCTTATATTGGCTAAGATCACTCATATCACCTCCTCTTTGTTCACACTATGTTCCACAACGCGCCAAACCCCAAACGAAAAATCCCGGAAGACGCGCGTGGCATCTTCCGGGTTCAAGTGGGCTTTCTGGGGGGTTAGGTTTGCAGACCATCCCCGGAAAGCACGGCAAGGGTGGGGTGGATCACCAGTCTTCGGGGCCTTTGTCGCGGAAGGCTTCGACCAGGTAATCAATGAAAGAGCGTACCTTGGGCTGGATGTAGCGGCCCGGCGGGTAGACGGCGTAGACGCCTTGCACATCCGAGGGCAGATCCGGCATCGCGTCGACCAGAAGGCCCTGACGCAAAGGTTCGGCATAGAGGAAGCTGGGAAGGTAGGCGATGCCAAGCCCGCCGACAGCGGCGTTCAGCAGGCTTTGACCGTCGTTGACGGTCAACCACCCGGCGGTGCGCACCTGGCGCAGCTCACCCGAGGGGGCCGTCAATTTCCAGACGTTGCCCGAAGAGGCGTTGGAGTAATGCAGCAGCTTGTGCTCATTCAGATCATCGATCCGCTCGGGCCGACCGTATTCTTCGAAGTAGGAGGGCGCCGCGATCATGCGGCGCTGGGTCTCGCAGATCTTACGCGCCATGAGCGAGCTGTCTTCCAGCTCTCCCACACGGATCGCCATATCGAAGCCTTCGCTGATCAACTCCACATAGCGGTTGTTGAGCACCATGTTGACGGTGATGTCCGGGAAGGCGTGCAGGAAGTCACCAAGAATGGGCGACACATGGTTCACGCCGAAATCCGTGGCGATGGACACGCGCAGGGTGCCCGAGGGCGCGCTTTGCATGGCGGTGACCAGGGCGTCGGCCTCTCCGGCGTCGTTCAACACGCGGCGGGCGCGGTCGTAATAGGCAAGGCCGATCTCGGTCGGGCTGACCCGTCGGGTCGTCCGGTTCAAAAGCCGCGCGCCAAGGCGCGCCTCAAGCGAGGAAACATGCTTGGAAACGGCGGATTTGGAGATCCCCATCTTCTTCGCGGCATCCGTAAATCCACCTTGATCCACCACGGTGGCGAAGGCTTCCATTTCTGTAAGACGGTCCATACTGGTCTTGCCCTTTACTGCTTGGAAACAGTCTTGGGCTCCAATTGGGGCGCAAATGGGATGGGGCTTTGTTCAAAGCGGGATTATTCCGCGGATCGTTCATGGCATCGCAACAAACGTTTACCCACTGTTTACGATTGCACCCGGATGCGGGGCGCGATTAGCGTTTGGGCAACAATTGCCGGAAACAATGAGGGGGATTTTGATGGATCATGCGATTGCCCGCGCCGAGATGGCCGCCGCGTTTCGCCTGACGGCCCGTGAGGATATGCATGAGGGGGTGGCAAACCACTTCTCCCTCGCGGTGAATGAGGCGGGGACACAGTTCCTGATCAACCCCAAGAAGCATTTCAGCGTAATCAAGGCGTCGGACCTTTGGGTGATCGACGCCGAGGATCCCTCCACCATGGATGGCGAGGGCGCGCCGGATCAGACGGCTTGGGGGCTCCACGCCTCGCTCCACCGCCATGTCCCCCACGCCCGCTGCGCGATGCATGTGCATTCGACCTATGCCACGGTCTTGGCATCGCTCGCGGACTCGCGGCTACCTGCGATCGATCAGAATTCTGCCATTTTTCATAACCGCCAGGTCGTGGATGAGAACTACGGCGGGCTGGCCTTGGAAGAAGAGGGCGAGCGCTGCGCGCAGCTGTTCCAGGACCCCACCGTGCGCACGATGATCATGGGCAACCACGGGGTGCTGTTCATCGGCGAAACCGTCGCCGAGACGTTCAGCCGGATGTACTACTTTGAACGTGCCGCACGAAACTACATCATCGCGCTGTCCACCGGGCGTCCTTTGCGAGAGCTGCCCGAAGATGTGGCAGAGTTGACCGCACAGCAGATGGAGGCCGATTGCGGCGCGGATCAAGACATCCTGAACGGGATGCGGGCCGTGCTGGATGCGGAAGGGTTGGACTACGCGGCCTGACCCTTGGCATGAAGGATGCGCCCGATGAGGTTCAGCAAGACTTGCGCCGCAAGAATTGCCGTCGTGCCGTCGCGATCGTAATCCGGGGCGACCTCAACCAGATCGACGCCCACGATGCAGTTGCGCTTGGCGAGGATCGCGAGAAACTCCAGCACCTCATAATAGAGGAACCCGCCGTGGGAGGGCGTTCCGGTGCCGGGCGCGATGGAGGGATCGAATCCGTCGATATCAATGGTGACATAGAGGTTCACGCCCTCCGGCACCCGGGCGGCAGCGGCTTCCGCGCCCATGGCGCGGATCTGGCGAACGGATTGGATGTCTGACCCGAAGGAGCGCGCGTCGTCGTAGCCTTCCTTCGCGGTGGAGCTGACGTTGCGGATGCCGAACTGGCTCAGACCCGTGACATGGGCCTGTTCCGCCGCGCGGCGCATCGGGTTGCCGTGGCCATGGCGGACGCCGTGGCGCTCATCAACGAAATCCAGATGCGCGTCGATCTGGACGATGTGGATCGGGGCCTGATCGGAGAAGGCGCGGATGCAGGGGATGTTGATGGAGTGATCGCCGCCGAGGGTCACGGGGATGGCGCCGGCGGCAAGGGCAGCGCGGACGCCCTTTTCGATATTGTCGTGGGATGCCTCGGTCTGGGTATGGATGATGTCGGCATCGCCCATGTCGATGATCTTGGTCCCGGGCCCAAGGTATGTGACGTCATCTTCGTGGTCATAGGCACCGGCATGGCCAAAAGCGAACAGCGTCGAGGCCTCGCGGATTGCGCGGGGGCCGAAGCGGGCGCCGGGACGCCACTGGGTGCCGAAATCAAACGGCGCGCCAAGGATCGCGACATCGGCGTGGATGGCGCTCCAATCGCTGACGTATTCGTATTTGCCAAAGGTGGAGATGCCCACAAAGGGCAGGTTCAGGCGGCCGCTGTCGTATGTCTTGCTCATGAAGGCAGGGTGCGGCGGATAGGGCGCGCCTTCAAGGGGATGTTCGCGCTTGGGGCTGGTGTTCGGAGCCTCCGGCGGGGATATTTGAAGAACGGGGAATGCAGGAGACGGTGCGCTTTGGCCAGACGGACGCGAAGAGTGAAAGCGGAGTCGCGCGCGCGCAGGGGGGCGCGGGCCTTTCGCCGGTGGCTGTTTCGCGCGGTGTTGGGGCTGAGCGCGTTGATGCTGTTGTGGATCGTCGCCTATGCCTTCGTGCCAGTGCCGACGACAATCTACATGCAACAGGAACGCGCGCGCCTGGGCGGGGTAGAGCGGGACTGGGTGCCGATGGAAGAGATCGCGCCGGTCCTCGCGCGATCCGTCGTGGCGGCGGAGGACGCGAACTTCTGTCTGCATTGGGGCTTTGATATGAGCGCCATTCGCGATGCGATTGCCGATGGCGCGGCGCGGGGCGGGTCGACGATCAGCCAGCAGACGGTGAAGAACGCTTTCCTGTGGCATGGCCGGTCCTGGGTGCGGAAGGCGCTGGAGGCGGCGATCACGCCGGTGATGGAGCTGATCTGGCCCAAGGCTCGCGTGCTGGAGGTCTACCTGAACGTGGCAGAATTTGCCCCAGGCGTCTTCGGCGCCGAGGCGGGCGCGCAGCATCACTTCGGCGTTTCGGCCGCAGATCTCACGGCCCGCCAGGCGTCGTTGATGGCTGCCGTCCTGCCCAATCCGCAACAGCGCAACGCCTCTGCTCCGTCCGATTTCGTGAACCGCCGCGCAAGCGCGATCAGGGACGGAGCGGCTACAATCCGCGCCGATGGCCGCGCCGATTGCTTTGAGAATTGATTTTTCCCGGGCCAGCTTGCAAAGACTAGTCCAACACCAAAAAGAGCAGCCCCATGAACCGCCTCTACCATTTTCCCCTGTCGCCTTATTGCCGGAAGGTTCGTCTGATCCTTGCCGAAAAGAAGATTGAGGTGGAGCTGGTGGACGAGAAGTATTGGGAGCCCTCCACCGAATTCCTGCGCCGTAATCCGGCGGGCAAGGTGCCGGTCCTGAAGATCGACGGCATGTTGCTGAGCGATAGTACGGCGATCTGCGAATACATCGAGGAAACGGTGCCGGAACCCGCCTTGATGCCCCGCCACCCGGCCCAGCGCGCCGAAGTGCGCCGCCTGGTGGCCTGGTTTGACGACAAGTTCTATAATGATGTCACGCGTAATCTGGTCCACGAGCGCGTACATAAGAAGCTGATGCGCGGCGGTTATCCGGATGGGCGCGCAGTGAAGACTGGCGCGCAGAACATCAAGTTCCACATCCGATACATGGACTGGCTGCTGGACCAGCGACGCTGGTTGGCGGGCGACAAGATGACGATGGCGGATTTCACTGCTGCGGCGCACCTCAGCTGCCTCGACTATATCTCGGACGTGGATTGGTCGCTAAGCGAGCCGGTCAAGGATTGGTACGCGACGATCAAATCGCGCCCCGCGTTCCGGTCCGTGCTGGCGGACCAGATCTTTGGCTTTCCGCAGCCGCCCCACTACGCGAACCTGGACTTTTGAGCGCGCTGAAGGATGCCCTTCGGACCGAGGCCCGCGCGGCGGGCTTTGCGAAGATGGGGATCTGCCGGCCCGACGCTGTGCCCGAAACGGCGGCGCGGCTGAAGGCTTTTGTCGATGCCGGGCATCACGGGCAGATGGGCTGGATGGCCGAGCGGATGCATTGGCGCGGCGATGCCAGCGCGTTGTGGCCAGAGGCCAGGTCCGTGGTAATGCTGGCGGAACCCTACACGCCCGAGGTTGATCCCCTGGACGCCTTGGAGGCGCGTGAGTGCGGTACGATCAGCGTCTATGCGCAGGGGCGCGATTACCATGACCTGGTGAAGAAGCGGTTGAAGCGTGTCGGGCGGTGGTTGCTTGAGCAGGCACCGGGCGAACAGATTAAGGTTTTTGTCGATACCGCGCCGGTGATGGAAAAGCCGCTGGCGCAGGCGGCGGGGTTGGGGTGGCAGGGCAAGCACACGAACCTGCTGGCGCGAGATCTGGGGAACTGGATTTTTCTGGGGGCAATCTTCACGACCGTGGAATTGCCGGTGGATCAGGCGGAAACAGAGCATTGCGGCAGCTGCACCGCCTGTCTGGACATTTGCCCGACCGATGCGTTTCCCGCCCCGTTCCAGTTGGATGCGCGCAGGTGCATTTCCTACCTGACGATTGAGCATAAGGGGCCTGTCGATCCAGACCTTCGGGCGAAGATGGGCAACCGCATCTATGGCTGTGATGATTGCCTTGCCATCTGCCCCTGGAACAAGTTTGCCCAGACGGCGCGCGATATTCGCTACGCGCCGCGGAAGGATCTGCAATCGCCCCTTTTGGCAGACTTGGCGGGCCTGGATGATGCGGGGTTTCGGGCGAAATTCTCTGGCTCTCCGATCAAGCGGATTGGGCGAGATCGGTTCGTGCGCAATGTGCTTTATGCAATTGGGAACTCGGGGCAACCGGCGCTGTCCGGGGCGGCGCGGGTTTTGACAGATGATCCGGATGCGGCTGTTGCCGATGCAGCCAGATGGGCAGTGGAGAGGTTACAATGAGGTTGTTGATCTTCGGGTATGGGTTTTCTTCCAAGGCCTTTGCGCAGGCTCTGCCCGACACTTGGGACATCACGGCCACGACACGAACGGCTGAGAAAGCCGCCCGGATGCAGGGCGCCAAGCCACGTTTGTTTCCCGGCGATGATTTAAGCCAGGATATCGCGGACGCCACGCATATCCTGATCTCTGCCGGGCCCGACAACGGCAAAGATCCGGTGTTGGCGGCCTACCGCGACGCTTTCACCAAAGCGCGGCCCCACTGGGTTGGCTACCTGTCTACCACGGGCGTTTACGGCGACCATCAGGGCGGATGGGTGACGGAAGACACCCCGCTGAAAGCCTCGACCAAACGCGGACAAGCCCGCATTGATGCCGAAGGCGAATGGATGGCGCTGCACCGCGATCATGGTCTGCCGGTCCACCTTTTCCGCCTCGCCGGGATTTACGGGCCCGGGCGGGGGCCCTTTGCCAAAGTGCGCAATGGCACCGCGCGGCGGATCATCAAGGAAGGGCAGGTGTTCAGTCGCACCCATGTTGAGGACATCGCCCAGGTGCTGATGGCGTCCATCGCAAAGCCCAACCCAAGCGCGGCCTATAACGTCTGCGATGATGATCCTGCCGCACCGCAAGACGTCATCGCCCACGCAGCCGAGCTACTGAATCTTCCTGTCCCCGAGGCCATTCCATTTGAAGAGGCCGAGATGACCCCCATGGGCCGCAGCTTCTACGCCGAATCGAAGCGGGTGGATAACACGCGGATCAAGACGGAACTGGGGGTGCAACTACGCTACCCCGACTACCGCTCGGGCCTTGCTGCGCTTCTTTCCGCTGAGACCGGTGCGTAACCCTCGCGTTTTCTGCCGGGTTCGGTGTAACAGAGACGAAACACGAAAAGCGGACAGGCCATGCGTTTCCTACTGATTGCTCTTCTCACCCTCGCGGCCCTCACCGGTTGCTCTCGGTTCATAGACTATGACGGGCCCGAGGTGACGCGGGTCATCGTCTACAAGAACGACCGGATGATGTTTCTGATGCACAACGACGAAGTGCTGGAAAGCTACGAGATCGAGCTGGGATTCGCCCCCGAAGGCCACAAAATGGAATATGGTGATGGGCGCACGCCCGAGGGCGAGTACATCATCGACCGGCGCAATCCCAACAGCCAATGGTATCTGTCCATCGGTATCAGCTACCCCAATGAAGAAGATATTGCCCAGGCGCGGGCGCGCGGCGTCAGCCCGGGGGGTGATATTTTCATTCACGGCACACCACGTCCATTCCGGCGTGATACCGATTGGACAGTGGGATGTATCGCTGTCTCTAACGCGGAAATGCGGCAGATCTACGCGATGGTAAACAACGGCACGCCGATCACGATCTATCCGTAAATCACCCGGAAGAATCGCTGCGCAACACCTTGATTCGCAGGCATTCTGACGCGTGACCTTGGCAAGGAAAGAAACACGCGAAGGGCGAATTGCCTGGCGATACGCCTTTGTGGCAAGGCCCTTTCGCAGAAGTGTTGCTTATTTGACGACATGGCCGGTTTCCTGTGGTGAGCGAAAATTTCGCGCCATTGCAATCGCGCGGGCTTGCTGGTTAAACAAATGCACGAGGTACAGTCTTGGGTGCCCCAACCTGCGCATAGTGCGTAAAAGGGGCGTATCTTAAAAGGATAACTACTATGAAGAAACTCGCTCTCGCCGCCGCTCTGTCTGTTGTCGCCACTGGCGCCTTCGCAGGCGGTTATGTTGCCCCCACGCACATCGAGCCCGTTGTCATCGTTGAAGACACCGGTTCGTCCGCTGGCGGCATCCTGGTGCCCGCAATCGCAGTTCTGCTGCTGGTTCTGGCTCTGCACCACTCCTGATCCGCGGATCAGATTGCACGACATTGGAAAGGCGCTGCCCTCGCGGGCGGCGCCTTTTCATTTGTGCAACACCTTTGGTTTCAGTTGTTGCGAATTCACGTCTCCCCATTGCGCTGGCAAAGGCTGAACGGCTAGGAGTCAGGCAAGGTACGTTAATTGAGCCCAACCGACGCGCTGTGCGTGAACCGGGCTAAGGAGAATAAAATGAAGAAACTCGCTCTCGCAGCCGCCCTTTCCGTTGTCGCAACCGGCGCATTCGCTGGCGGCTACGTTGCCCCCACCCACATCGAGCCCGTTGTCATCGTTGAAGACACCGGTTCCTCCGCTGGCGGCATCCTGGTCCCCGCAATCGCAGTTCTGCTGCTGGTTCTGGCGCTGCACCACTCCTGATCCGCGGATCAGATTGCACGACATTGGAAAGGCGCTGCCCTCGCGGGCGGCGCCTTTTCTTTTGGGGTATGCGGTAGGGCGGGGTTTACCTCGCCGCGCGCTGTCGCAGCTTAAAGCCCCGCCTCAGCCTCGATCTGCTTACGAGATTTCCTGGCGCGTTCCGTGGCGGATTTCAGTTGCCCACAGGCGGCCATGATATCCTCGCCGCGCGGGGTACGGATGGGTGAGGCATAGCCTGCCTTGTAGACGATATCGGCGAATTTTTCGATCCGCTCCCAATCACTCCGCACGTAGGGCGCACCAGGCCATTCGTTGAACGGGATCAGGTTGATCTTGGCGGGGATGCCTTTGATCAACTGCACCAGACGCCGCGCGTCCTCATCGCTGTCGTTCACGTCCTTCAGCATTACGTATTCGAACGTGATCCGCTCGGAATTGCTGGCCTTGGGATAGTCGCGAAGCGCGTCCAGCAGGTCCGCGATCGGCCAGCGCTTGTTGATCGGCACCAGCTTGTCGCGCACCTCGTCGGTGGTGGCGTGGAAGCTGACCGCCAACATGCAGCCGATTTCCTCGGCGGTCTTGGCGATTTCCGGCACAACGCCCGAGGTCGACAACGTGATCCGCCGCCGCGACAGGGAAATCCCCTCCGGGTCCATCGCGATCTTCATCGCGTCGCGGACGTTGTCGAAATTGTACAGCGGCTCACCCATGCCCATCAGCACGATGTTGGACACCAGACGCGGCTTCAGATCGCTGCCTTCCCCGGCGGCAGTCCATTCGTCCAGATCATCACGGGCCAGCATCACCTGGCCGATGATCTCTCCGGCCGTCAGGTTGCGCACCAGCTTTTGCGTGCCGGTATGGCAGAACGAACAGGTCAGCGTGCAGCCCACCTGGCTTGAAATGCACAGCGTGCCGCGATCCACCTCGGGGATGTAAACAACCTCAACCTCATGCCCACCCGCGATACGGACTAGATACTTGCGGGTGCCATCGGCGCTGACCTGCTTGGAAACAACCTCGGGCACCTCGGCCACAAAGGTCTCGGCCAGCATCGCGCGATAGTCTTTCGACAGATTGGTCATGGCTGCAAAGTCGCGCACGCCCTTCTGGTAGAGCCACTGCCAAATCTGACCCGTCCGCATCTTCGCCTGCTTCTCGGGCGTCCCCGCCTCGATCAGGGCCGCGCGCAAGCCGTCGCGCGTTAGCCCGATCAAGTTCGTCGGGCCATCGGGCAATTTGCGAGGGAACGTGCGAACGTCCTGCGTGATAGGCGCGGTGGCGGTCATGACAATACTCTTCCTAGGGTTGGCTTCCCATATAGGAGGTGTCGCCACCACGCAAACCCCGTCACTCGGCGCAGCGCACCTGAGCGTCATTCATCGCCAGATCGAAGCCTTGTAAGGTGAACGTATCGATCACCTCGGTCCCCCGGGTCGAGGTGGCGGTCACGACCGCCTCTTCCCCATCGCGCATCGCCGCGATGATGCGCGCATCATCTGTTGGGGAGCCCGCCCAAGCGCTCGGGCCTTCGGTGAAAAGGTCGAAACTCGCGTCACCGACCTCAACCGTCACGGTGCTGCCACCTGCGAACTGGTACCCGCCGGTATAGCTGACCTCTCCAACACGGCCATCTTGCGGCCAGAATGACACGAACAGCAGCGCGATGTCGCGGTTGATGTTGCCCGTTACATCCTCGCCGCCGCGCGATGCGGTGGTGCCTATAGGCTCCGCCGCGATCCAGCAGCGCGTGGGGTTTTCCTGCACGTAGATCGGCCAGGGTGCCTGAGGGGTCTGCGCAACGGCAGGCGTAGCAGCGCACAGGCAAAGCGCCAACGCGCCCAGGCTCCGGGGTCCGAGGGTCATGGTGATCAGTTCCCGCAGCGGGTCTCGGCGTCTTCAACGGCAGCGGTGAAGCCCAGCAGGCTGAACGTGTCCTGCGTCTGGGTGCCCCGCGAGGACCGAGCCGTCAGCACCGCCTCTGCCCCGCGCTTCATCGCGGTGATGATACGGTCATCGTCCTGAGGCGACGCGGCCCAGGCCATCTCGCCCTCGGTGAACAGTTCAAACGAGGTGCCGCCGATGGCCATCGTCACGGTCGAGCCGTCCGCAAAGGGGTAGCCGCCGGTGAAGCTGACCTCGCCCAAACGCTCCTGGCCGGGCCAGAACGACACGAACATCAGGATATCGCCGCGGCGCACGGACACAACGCGACCGTCGCGTGTGTTCACAGTCTCGGATGGGGTCGACACGACCCAGCATTGCGTCGGGTCGTCTTCAACGAACACCGACCAATCGGTTTCGGCGTTGACGCGGTTCGTCGATTCGTCTTGAGCAAGCGCCATTGTAGCCGTCAAAGCCAATGCGCCCGCCAGAATACCAGCAAGATATGTCTTCATGAGTAAGAGCCTCCAGCCCCTTCGCTGCCTCTGGTCGGCACCCGTTTTTTAGATCATCGTAAAAGATGGGGCGTCCAACCGTAATTGGGCGGTAACGTAGCCGAAAGGTTCTGTTGAAAAAAGCCCCGTGTGCGGAATTTCGCCGGGATGTGAAGGGATTGGGACGGAATGAACACGGCTGAGGTCTTGGTAGAGGTCCATCGCGGCCCGATTCTGGAATGCACGCACCGGGGCAGCGTCGCGATTTGGCACCATGAAGAGGGGCTGATTGCGGGGATGGGCGATGTTGACGCGCGGATCCTACCGCGCTCGTCGTCGAAGATGATCCAGGCTTTGCCCCTCGTGGAAAGCGGCGCGGCGGACGCGTTTGGCCTGACGCCCGAGCATCTGGCGCTGGCCTGCGCCTCCCATCAGGGCGCGGCGATCCATACGGACCGCGTTACGGCGTGGTTGGACAACCTTGGGCTATCCGAGGCCGATCTTCGCTGTGGGTCGCAATGGCCCAGTGATGAGCCTGCCCGTGATGGGTTGATCTGTTCGCACTGCGGCCCGGACCAGCGGCACAACAATTGCTCGGGCAAGCACACCGGCTTTCTGACCTTCGGCAAACACATCGGCGCGGACCCTGAGTACATCGAATTTGGACACCCCCTACAGGCCGCGATCCGAGAGGCCTGGGATGACGTGACCGCAGAGCCCAACCCTGAATTCGCCATCGATGGCTGTTCCGCCCCCAATTTCGCTACGCGCCTGTCTGGCCTCGCCCGCGCGATGGCGGCCTTCGCGGCGGCCACGCCGGATGGCGGCGCGCGGCAAGCCGCCATGGTGCGTCTGCGAGAAGCGATGATGTCCCACCCCGACCTGGTCGCCGGAGAGGGGCGGGCCTGTACCCATCTGATGCGCGCCATGGGCCACCGCGCCGCGGTCAAAACCGGGGCGGAGGGCGTGTTCATCGCCATCGTGCCTGAGTTGAAGATCGGCGTTGCCTTGAAAATCGCCGATGGCGCCACGCGCGGGTCGGAGGCCGCGATTGCCCATATCCTGGGCCGATTGGGCGTGTTGGACCCCGCACATCCCAAGGCGCAGGCCCTCACCCATGGCCCAATCCGCAACTGGAACGGGATGGAGACCGGGCACTACCGCATCGCCAAAGGGCTGGCCGGCCTAACCCTCTGAGCTCAAGGCCTCTGCGATCTTCTCGTGGATCAGGGCCTTCTTCAGCGGTTTCGTGACGTAGTCATCCAGCCCTGCGGCCAGGATCCTTTCCCGGTCCCCTTCAACGGCGTGGGCGGTCATGGCGATGATCGTCACCGGCGGCAGACCTTGTTCCGCCTCATAAGCGCGGATCGCGGCGGCGGCTTCCAACCCGTCCATCTCCGGCATCGAGATATCCGTCATGACCAGATCCGGCAGTTCCCTTTTGTAGGCTGCCACCAGTTCCAGGCCGTTGTTGGCAATCTCAAGGGACAGACTCAAACCTTTCAGCATGGCCTTGAACACCATCTGATTGGTCTTGTTGTCTTCGGCAGCCAACAGGCGCGGGGGTGAGATGGGCAGTTCCTCCGGTTCAGGGGGCAAGGATTCAACGACAGGGGGCGTGGGCGGGACAGTCAGGATTTGAGCCCGCAACGCCGCGAGGCCCTGGTCAAGCACGCATGGTTCAAACCCTTCCGGCACAGCGTCTTTCCCCAGATTGCTCAGCCGTGCGCCGGTAAAGTTCTCGGCCTCCAGCGCCTCCATGACATCTGCGGCGTCTATCGCGGGATCACACAGCACCACGGCCGCCGTCTCTTCAAGGTCGCGCGCTTTGGGCAAGCGGCGGATTTGCGTCGTGTCCGCGTGAAGCCGCCCCAGCGCGTCAAACAATTGCTCGTCCCGGCCGGCCCCGTGGCCGATGACGAGCACTCTGGAGTGATCCACCGGAAGACCCGCAACAGGCCCGGTTCCTTCCTTCGGATCCAGCTTCATCGGAACCTTGAACCCAAAGGCAGAGCCGCGCCCGACCTCTGATTCAAGCCACATCTCACCGTCCATCATCGCGATCAGTTTCTTGGTGATCGCGAGGCCCAATCCGGTGCCATCGTGACGGCGGTTAGCCTCATCCTCGACCTGATTGAACTCTCCGAACACATGTTCCTGCTTCTCGGGCGCGATGCCGACGCCGGTGTCCTGCACCACGATCGAAACGGCGACGTCATCGCTGTCATCCTGCACGGGGTCCGCCAGCACATGGACGGTCACATTGCCCGCTTCAGTGAATTTCACCGCGTTGCCGATCAGGTTCGTCAGGATTTGCCGGATACGCCCCCGGTCCCCGATCACACGGGGAGGCAGGAAAATGTCATAGTCCAGCCGCAACTCCAGATCCTTGGCGGCAATACTGGGCTGCAAAAGGCGGAAGATCTCTCGGACCATGGCGTTCAGGTCAAAGCTTTCAGCGTGCAATTCCAACTTGCCCGCCTCGATCTTCGAGAAATCGAGGATGTCGTTGATGATCACCAACAACGCTTCGCCAGAATTGCGGATGGTGTCGGCATACATCTGTTGTTCTTCGTCCAACCCCGTGTCGCGCAACAACTCGGCCATGGAGACGACGCCGTTCATCGGCGTCCGGATCTCATGGCTCATATTGGCGAGGAAGGCGGACTTCGCTCGGTTCGCCGCAAGCGCCGCATCGCGGGCCTCTGACAGCTCCCGCTCACGGCGGATGTTGGGGGTGATATCGATGCTGAGAGAGACGAAATCCCCCTGCGGCGTCTGCTTGTCGTTCAGCCGGATGTAGGCGCCATTCCATAGCTTGATGTCGACGTTGGGGATCGGGTCCAATTCCCATCGGGCGACCATGCGATCCACCCAATCCTCCGGGTCCTCGCCTTGCAGATCAACGATGCCCTCTTCCACCCCAACCCGAAGAATCGCCTCATACGTCGCGCCTTCGGTAACATCCGCCACCCCGTCGAAGATCGAGAAAAACGCGGGATTCGCGGCCACCAGGCGCCAATCACGGTCGAAAATCGCAAAGCCATCCTCGGTGGCGGTCAGCGCGTCCCAAAGCCGCCGTTGCGCCGTCACAGCGCGTTCTGTGGCGACCTCCAACTGCGCTTCCGTCTTGTCGGTGCGTCCCTTAAGAAGCGCATTTTCCTCCCGTTGTTCAATGACTTGCGTGGAAAGCGCCGTGGCATGTTCGGCCAGTTTGCGGTTGGCCGAATAAAGCTCATCAGACCGCAGGGCAAGCAGCTGCTCCGCCTGAAGACGGGCACGCCGTTCCTGCGCCAAGCGGTCGTTCATGTTAATCGCAGCCATGGGGCCAGGCCCTGATGAAGTTGTTCCGCGCAGGATGGCCTCATCCCAGTGAATATGGCGTTAATCCTCCATTGCAGGCCGGGACACGCGGGGGAATCATCGACAGCCGAAAAGCGCCATGGCACCTTTGGGCAACTATTTTTTGAAGAGATTTATGAGGGTCCCATGACACGCACGTTGGCGGTTGCTGTCGGCTTTTTCGTTTTCCTCACGCTGCCCCTGCACGCGCAGGATCTGCTGCCAGAGCGGACGACCCAGATCATTCGTGACACCGACCTGCCCGGCTCAGACCTGCGCCCGATTTTTGATACCACCCTGACGGATTGCAACGCCGCCTGCCGAGTCGACCCGGAATGTGCCGCCTTCACCTTCAACAGCGTCAACAATTCCTGCTTCCCCAAGACTGCCGCAGGGGAGGCAACGGCCTATGCCGGGGCGCTGTCCGGCATCCTGCGCGACACGCCGGACGCCGCCTTTGCTTTGGCGGCAAGGACCTACACCGATCTGGGGTTCTTGCAGGACACCGACTTTTCCAGCGCCCTGGCCCAGGCCAACACCCTTGGTCTGACCCATTACGCCGGGCTCTTTGCCCCTGACGATTGGCGCCGCAGCGCGCGCAATGCGTTTGACGAGGGCAATATGGTCGGTGCCATGCGCCGCATGGGCGCCGCCATCACGGTCGGGGACCAGGGCGAAGACTGGACCGCCTACGCGACATATCTTCTGGCGATTGAGCCCGAGAATGCCTCGGAACGGCGGCAGTATGAAAGCCGCGCGCTTCTGGCCAGTGTGAACGCCACGCTGCGCACCGAAGGCGCGGAGCTCGCCAATGCGCTCGACGTTCTGGCCGAGGCGCTGGAGCGGCGGGGCCGGGGGCGTGATGCGATCCCCGCGCTGCGCCTGGCCCTGACCCACGCCGTGACGCCCGCGCGTGAAGCGGCTTTGGACCGCGTTCTGGGCCTCTACGGGTTCCGCGTCACCGATACGCGTGTTGATGTGGAGGCTGATTTCCCCCGTATTTGCGCGATCTTGTCAGAGCCCCTCGCGGCGGGCGGCGTGATCTACGACGATTTCCTGCAATCGACCCTTTCCGACGTCGCGGTCGAGGCCGATGGCCGTCAGCTCTGCCTCTCGGGCGTGCGCCATGGGCAACGCTATGAATTCACCCTGCGCGCGGGGCTGCCCGCCGCTTCCGGTGAAGTTCTGCATGCCCCCGTCACGCTGCGCCAATACGTGCGCGACCGCGCGCCTTCGGTCCGCTTTGCAGGCCGCGCCTACATTCTTCCCGCGTCGGCGGGCGGCACTATTCCGCTGGTTGGGGTCAATACGGACCTTGTCGACTTGCGCCTGTTCCACGTCGCAGACCGCAACATCCTGCGCACCCTGCAGGAAGAGTACTTCGGGCGTCCTCTCGCCGAATGGCAGGTGGATCGTTTCGCCGAAGAGATCGGGGAAGCCGTCTGGAACGGCGAGGCCGAGATCGCGTCTGAGCCGAACAGAGGCATCACGACACGCGTGCCTATTGGTGAGGTTCTGCAGGGTCGCGCGCCCGGCCTTTACGCGCTGGAAGCCCGCGTTGGCGGCGCCGGTAGCTCCGAAGGGGGGGCCACCCAGTGGTTCCTGGTCAGCGACCTTGGCCTGACGTCGATCAGCGGCACGGACGGTGTCCATGTCCTGGTGCGATCCTTGGCCACGACCGAGGCGCATGCAGGCGTCACCGTTGACCTTATCTCCGAATCCAACCGGGTCTTGGCCACGTTAGAGACGGATTCTGACGGCTACGTCCATTTCCCCTCTGCCATCGCCGCGGGTGAACAGGGCGCGTCCCCGGCCCTTTTGACCGCCCGCAGCGGCGACACGGATCTCGCGTTCCTCTCGCTCCGCGATGCGGAGTTTGATTTGTCCGACAGAGGCGTGGAGGGCCGCGCGCCCGCTGGCCCCATTGACGTGTTCCTCACAACAGACCGGGGCATTTACCGCGCGGGCGACACGATCCATCTGACGGCTCTGGCCCGCGATCCCCAGGCCCAAGCGATCCCGGACCTGCCCCTGACCGCGATCCTGACCCGCCCCGATGGTGTCGAGTTCACCCGCCATCTGCTGGATGAGGCGGGCGCAGGCGGTTTTGTTGCGTCCCTCCCGCTCGGTGCCGATGTCCCGCGCGGCACCTGGCGTCTGGCGATCCACGCTGATCCCGACGCCCGCCCCCTGCGTGACGTGCGACTGTTGGTGGAGGATTTCTTGCCCGAACGGCTCGACCTCGCCATCGATCTGCCCTCTGACACTTTCCGCAGCGGCGCCCGCCCGATCACCGATTTCCGCGCCGATTACCTGTTCGGCGCGCCCGCCGCCGGGTTGGACATCACGGGCCGCATGGCGCTCACCCCGATCCGCACACTGCCGGGTCACCCCGGCTACCAGTTTGGCCGCCACGACGCGCTGCCCGACCCGCAGTTCGCCAGCTTCGGCCCGGTCGAGACCAACGGCCAGGGCCGCACCGCGCTTGCCCTTGCCTTCCCCGAGTTCGACGGCGTCGACCAGCCCGGGCAACTCGCGATCACCGCCGAGATCACCGAAGGCTCTGGCCGTCCCATCGAGCGGCGCGAAACCGTCACCCTTTTGCCATCCAATCCGGTCATTGGCATCCGTCCCCTGTTCGACAGCACCCTGCCCGAGGGGGTGGAGGCCCCCTTCCACGTGATCACCACCGGCGCGGATCCGATGCCCATGCGCTGGGCCCTCAACCGGGTCGAGCGGCGCTACCAATGGTATCGCCAGAACGGCAATTGGACGTGGGAACCTGTCACCACCCGCCAGCAGATCGCGATAGGCGAGGCGGTTTTGACAGGTGAGCCGACAGAGCTGGACCTGCCCGTCGAATGGGGTGAGTTCGAGCTGCGCGTTGAAAGCGATGCCGGTGATTTCGCCGTCTCCTCCGTCAGCTTCAGCGCTGGGTGGTACGGGGCAAGCGACGGCACCGACACGCCCGACGCGCTGGAAGTCTCGCTCGATGCCGAGGCCTATCGCCCGGGCGATACGGCCACCCTGCGAATCGTGCCGCGCACCGGCGGTCTGGCGCTTGTCCAAGTCATGACCGACCGGCTGATCGATCAACAGATCGTCCAACTTGGCGATGACCCCACCGATATCACCCTTCCGGTAACCGACGATTGGGGTGCCGGGGCCTATGTCACGGCAACCCTGATCCGCCCGTTAGAGACAGCTTCTGGCCCGGTCCCGACCCGGGCCATCGGCCTCGCCCATGCCGCCGTCGATCCCGCCGATCACGCCCTTCAAGCCACCCTGGACGTGCCCGAAACGATGCGTCCCCGGGGCCACATGGAGGTCGCCCTGCGCGTTGACGGCGCGCTGCCCGGCGAGACGGTCCATGCCACGATTGCTGCGGTGGATCTTGGCATCCTCAACCTCACGAGCTTCGACAGCCCCGACCCGCAGGGGCACTACTTTGGCCAGCGCCGCCTGGGCATGGCGTTCCGCGATATCTATGGCCGCCTGATCGACAGCCGCGACGGCGCGGAGGGCCGGATCAGGCAAGGCGGTGACGCGGGCGCCGGTCTGCGGATGCAGGCCGATCCCACGTCTGAAGACCTGGTCGCGCTCTTCTCTGGCCCCCTGACCGTGGGCGACGACGGTATCGCGCGAACGACCTTCGACATGCCCGCCTTTAACGGCACCATCCGCGTGATGGCCACCGCCTGGAGCGACACCGGCGTGGGCCAGGCCGAGGCCGATGTCATCGTCCGGGACCCTGTCGTCATCACCGCCAGCGCGCCGCGGTTCCTTGCCCCCGGCGATACCTCGGCCCTGTTGCTGGAGATCACCCATACCGAAGGCCCGACCGGCGAGATGCCCCTCGTGATCACCACGGCGCCGGAGGTGCAGGTCTTTGGTCAACTCGTCCGCGCTGTCACATTGGCCGAAGGTGAAGGCACCAGCCTGCGCATCCCTTTCATTGCGGCTGACGGCACGGGCCTGGCCGAAATCTCCGTCACCCTGACCACGCCCGATGGCACGGACATTATCCAGACCCTCACGATCCCTGTTCAAGCCAACGATCCAGAGGTCGCAGAAACCACACGCCTGACGCTCGCCCCCGGCGAACGCTTCACCATCGACGCCGCCGCCTTCACCGGCTTCCACCCGGAAGGCACCCGTGCGATTCTGTCCGCAGGGCCGCTCGCGCGCTACGACGTGGCGGGCCTGCTGCAACGGCTGGACCGCTACCCCTATGGCTGCACCGAGCAGACCGCGAGCCGCGCTTTGCCGCTGCTCTACCTGTCATCTGTGGCCGAAGCGCTGGACCTTGGCACCGCCGATGATCTCAACACCCGGATCGAAGGGGCCATTGCCTCGGTCCTCACGAACCAATCGGCGAACGGCGGCTTTGGCCTCTGGCGCGCATCCTCGGGGGACCTGTGGCTCGACGCCTATGTCACCGATTTCCTGTCCCGCGCGCGGGCGGAGGGGCATTCGGTGCCCGACATTCCGTTCCAAAGCGCGCTCGATAACCTCGCCAATGCCGTCGCATCGCACCCGGATTTCGAGAATGGCGGCGAAGGCCTTGCCTATGCGCTGATGGTCCTCGCCCGCGAGGGGCAGGCCAGCATGGGTGACCTACGCTACTACGCTGACGTGAAGGCCCCCGAATTCGCCACCGCGCTGGCCCTCGGCCAACTGGGCGCGGCTTTGGCTATGTACGGCGATCAACCGCGCGCCGACGCGATGTTCATCGCCGGTTTTGGGCGCCTGTCGCTGCCGGGCCTGACCGAAGACACCAACAGCTGGCGCGTGGATTACGGCAGCCGCAGGCGCGACGCGGACGGGTTGATCGCTTTGGCAGCAGGCGCGGGGTCGACGACGGTGAACCTGCCGGCCTACGCGGTGGAAATCGGCCCGTCCGAGGGCGGCACCTCCACGCAAGAGGCCGTTTGGGCCCTTCTGGCAGCCCACGCCCTCATCGATAACCCCACAGCCCAGGGCCTGATGATGGACGGTGCTCCGATTGTCGGGCCCTACGTCCAGGTGCTGGACGACACGGCCCAAACCCGTGTGATCGAGAACACCGGGACCCGCGATGAGGTCATAACCCTCAGCCGCTTTGGCCGCCCCGATGGCCCGACGGAAGCCTTCGGCAACGGCTACCGGATTGAGCGGGAGTACCTGACGCTGGAAGGCGAGCCCGTTGACCCGGCGCAGGTGACCCAAGGCACGCGGCTGGTGACACTCCTGACCGTGATTAACACTGGCGCGCCCGATGGGCGGCTGATGGTCGATGACCCACTGCCCGCAGGCTTCGAGATCGACAACCCGAACCTGCTGCAATCGGGTGATGTCCGCGCGCTGGACGGCGTCGACCTGGGCGTCGCGCCCGAGATGTCCGAGTTCCGGGCCGAGCGGTTCCTGTCCGCCGTCGATATGCGCTACGGCGTGGAGCGTATCCGCATGGCCTACATCGTGCGCGCCGTGTCGCCGGGCAACTTCCACCACCCCGCCGCGATGGTCGAGGATATGTACCGTCCCACCTATCGCGCGCAGACGGCCTCTGGCCGGATAAGCGTTTCGGAATGATCAAGCCGATTGCGACCACCCTCGGAATCCTCCTCGCTGCGCTCCTCGCAGGGGCCCTGTTGTGGGTGGATGATTGGATTGACCGGACGGAGATCCCGCCCCTGACGTTGGAGACGGGCGTCGAGGTGCTGGACCGCGACGGCGACCTGCTGCGCGCCTATACGGTCGAGAACGGGCGTTGGCGCTTGCCCGTGTCCTACGACGCCGTTGATCCCGGATATATCGAGATGCTGGTGGCCTATGAAGACCGCCGCTTCTGGACCCACCCGGGCGTCGATTTGCGCGGGTTTGCGCGCGCCGCATGGCAGCGGGTGACCAGCGGGCGCATCGTCTCGGGCGGATCCACGCTGACCATGCAGGTGGCGCGGCTGTTGGAGGAATCGGGCACCGGCGCCTGGAGTGGCAAGATCCGACAGATTCGGCTGGCCCTGGCGCTGGAACGGCAGTTGTCGAAGCAAGAAATCCTGACCCTCTACCTCCACCTCGCGCCGTTTGGCGGCAACATCGAAGGCGCCCGCGCGGCGACACTGACGTGGTTCGGGACCGAACCGCACCGCCTGACCGCCGCGCAATCGGCGCTGCTGGTCGCTCTGCCGCAAGCCCCCAACTCCCGCCGCCCGGACCGCTTTCCTGAAGCCGCCGAGATCGCGCGCAACCGCGTGCTGTCCCGCGCCGTCACCTTCACCGATCTGACCGAGGCGCAGATCGCCTGGGCAAGGGATGAGCCGATCCCGACGGAGCGGCGCAACTTCCCCGCCCTGGCCGCGCATCTCGCGGACCGCGCCTTGTCCGAGCGACCCACGCAAGGCACCCACCACCTGACCGTGGACGCGGATCTGCAACGGCAGATGGAGCGCCTCGCCGCCCGGGCGATCACCGACCTTGGCCCGCAAATGTCCGCCGCGATCATGGTGATGGACCATGAGACCGGGGCCATTCTCGCCTCCGTCGGCTCGCCCGATTACACGGATCTGGCGCGGGAAGGCTTTGTCGACATGACCCAGGCCGTCCGCTCCCCCGGCTCGACCCTCAAGCCGCTGATCTACGGCCTCGCCTTCGACAGCGGGCTTCTGCATCCGCAAACCCTGATCCAGGATCGCCCGATCTCCATCGCAGGCTACGCACCGCAGAACTTTGACTCGGTCTTTCGCGGCGAAGTCACGGCGGCGCAAGCCTTGCAAATGTCCCTGAACATTCCCGCCGTCACCCTGCTCCATGAAGTGGGCCCGCACCACATGCTCGCCGCCATGGGCCGCGCCGGGATGGAGGTTTCGCTGCCCGAAGGTGAGGAACCGGGCCTTGCGATTGCGCTCGGCGGGCTTGGCACAACGATGGAGGACCTCATGGCCCTCTACGCCGGCATCGCGCGCGGCGGCGTCGCGGCACCGCTGCATTGGCGAGAAGGCCAGAGGGAAGAGGGTCAACGTATTCTGTCAGCTACCGCCGCCTGGTATCTGGGTGATGTCCTGGGCGATGTCGCCCCGCCCCCCAACGCCCCGCGCATCGGGCTTAGCTACAAGACAGGGACGAGCTATGGCCACCGCGACGCCTGGGCATTTGGGTTTGACGGCCAGCATGTGGTCGGTGTTTGGATGGGCCGCGCCGATGGCGCTTCAGTGCCCGGATCTTTCGGGGCGGCACTCTCGGCGCCGCTTTTGTTCGAGGCGTTCTCGCGCATCGACGAACGCATGACACCGCGCCGTCCGCCCCCACCGGGCGCACTGACGCTGTCGAATGCGCAATTGCCCGACACCCTGCGCAGCTTCAATCCCGGCGCCGACATCGCCGAGGCCAACGGCCCCGCAATCACCTTCCCGCCCGAAGGCGCGGTGCTGGCCTATCAGCCGGGCCTGCCGTTGCTGGCCCGGGTGGCGGAAGGCACGCCGCCCTTCACCTGGCTCTGGAACGGGGCGCCCGTCGCCACCAACTGGCACGACCGAGAGATCGCGCTGGAGACCGAGGTGGGCTTCGGAGAGTTGACGGTCATCGACGCGGCGGGACTGGCCCAACGCCGCGCCGTGGAAGTGGCGGACTGACCCGCCACCCGTGCCCCAGTCTTTTGCAAAAGACTGGGCAGAGCCTTGCAAGGCTCTGGCGCCTAGATCCGCTCGATCGCCAAAGCGATGCCTTGCCCACCGCCAATACACATGGTGATCAGCGCCTTTGACCCACCGATCCGCTCCAACTCATGAAGCGCCTTGACGGTGATGATCGCGCCCGTGGCCCCGACCGGGTGCCCTAGGGCGATGGCCCCGCCGTTGGGGTTCACCTTCGCACCGTCCAGCCCAAGGCCCTTGTTGACCGCAAGGGCCTGCGCCGCAAAAGCCTCGTTCGATTCGATGACATCGAAATCACCGATGGAAAGCCCGGTTCTCGCCAGCAGGTTTTCCACGGCTGGCACCGGGCCGATGCCCATCACCTCGGGCCGCACGCCCGCGTGGGCATAGCCCAACACCCGGGCGCGCGGCTTCAATCCGGCGGCCTCCGCCGCCTCAGCCCGCGCCAGAACCAGCGCAGCGGCACCGTCGTTGATGCCGGAGGCATTGCCCGCCGTCACGCGCCCATCCTTCTGGAAAACTGCCTTCAGGGACCCGAGCTTTTCCAGCGAGGTCGCCTTGGGATGCTCATCCACCTCAAACGGCACCATGTCGCGCTTCACGCGGACCTCCACGGGCACGATCTGCTCGGCGAAATAGCCCTGCTCAATCGCATGGGCTGCCCGCTCTTGCGAGGCCATGGCGAAGGCGTCCATCTGGTCGCGCGTCACATCATGCTCATCCGCCACATTCTCGGCGGTCACGCCCATGTGCCCGGTGCCAAACGGACAATTCAGCGCCCCCAGCATCATGTCGAGCGTCTTCACGTCGCCCATCTTCTGACCAAACCGCGCCTGCGGGATCACGTAGGGCGACCGCGACATGCTCTCGGCTCCGCCCGCGAGGCCAAACTGCGCGTCACCCATGGCCAGAGACTGGATCACCGAGACAATCGCCTGCGCGCCGGAACCGCAGAGGCGGTTCACGTTCATCGCAGGCGTCGTGTCCGGGATACCCGCCTGCATCGCCGCGACACGGCTCAGGTACATGTCGCGCGGCTCGGTGTTGATGACATGGCCATAAACCACGTGGCCGATCTGACCGCCTTCAACACCCGCACGCGCCAGCGCGGCCTTGGCCGCGACGGTCGCCGTCTCAATCGGGGGTGTCCCCGCGAGGCTGCCGCCGAATGTGCCGATTGCCGTGCGCGCGCCCGACAGGATGACGATATCGTCCATGATAAAACCCTCCGCGATGTGTCACGGAGGGTTAGAGCATTAATCGGGCCGTAACGCCAAGTTTTACACGGCGTCAAATTGGAGCGGTTGAACCGATTGGAACAGCCCCGTGGCCATCAGCTTTTCCAGCACCGGGGCGGGCGGCTGTGCGTCGAGGTAGAGCAATGCGATCGCCTCTCCCTTGGGGCCAGAGCGGCCGAGGGTGAAGTTGGCGATGTTCACGCCATTCTCGCCCATCGTCTGACCCAGCGCGCCGATGATGCCCGGGACATCCTCGTTGGTGGTGTAGAGCATATGCGCCCCGATCTCGGCATCGATGTTGATGCCCTTGATCTGGATGAAGCGCGGCTTGCCGTCGGAGAAGACCGTTCCTGCAATCGACCGCTCGCGCTTGTCGGTCTTCACGACCAGGCGGATGTAACCATCGAACACGCCGGTCTTGTCCTGGGTCGTCTGGGACAGGTCAATACCGCGTTCCTTGGCGATCACGGGGGCGGAAACCATGTTCACATCAGGGTTCGTGGCCTTCATCACACCGGCAATCGCGGCGCAATCGAGCGCCTTCAGGTTCATGCCCGTGACGACACCGTTGTAGACCACGTCGATGCTTTTGATCGGCTCTTGCGTCAGTTGGCCCACGAAGGCGCCCAGATGCTCGGCCAGTTTCACCCAAGGCCCCATCACGGCGGCTTCCTCGGCGGTCACAGACGGCATGTTGAGCGCGTTGGAGACGGCACCGGACAGCAGATAATCCGACATCTGCTCGGCCACTTGCAGGGCGACATTCTCCTGCGCCTCGGTGGTGGCAGCGCCCAGGTGCGGCGTGACGACGACGTTGGGCAGGTGGAACAGCGGGTTCTCCGTCGCCGGTTCCTGGGCGAACACGTCAAATGCCGCACCCGCGACGTGACCGGATTTCAGCAGCTCGGCCAGGGCAGGCTCATCCACGAGGCCGCCGCGCGCGCAGTTGATGATCCGCACGCCCTTCTTGGTCTTGGCGAGGTTCTCTGCGGACAGGATATTCGCTGTCTTCTCGGTAAAGGGCACATGCATGGTGATGAAGTCGGCACGGGCCAATAGCTCGTCCAATTCCACCTTCTGACAGCCGATTTCCTTGGCGCGTTCCTCGGACAGGAAGGGGTCATAGGCCACGACCTTCATCTTCAGGCCCAGCGCGCGAGAAATCACGATGGACCCGATATTGCCCGCACCGATGACGCCGAGGGTCTTGGCGGTCAACTCGACGCCCATGAACTTCGACTTCTCCCACTTGCCGTCGTGGGTGGAGGCAGAGGCCTCGGGGATCTGACGCGCCACCGCGAACATCATCGCGATGGCATGCTCGGCGGTGGTGATCGAATTCCCGAAGGGCGTGTTCATCACGATGATGCCCTTCTTCGACGCGGCGGGAATGTCGACGTTGTCGACCCCGATGCCCGCACGACCGATGACCTTGAGGTTGGCGGCAGCGTCGATGACCTTTTCTGTCGCCTTGGTGGCGGAGCGGATGGCCAGGCCATCGTATTGGTCGATCACGGACAGGAGTTTCTCCTTATCCTTGCCGAGGTCGGGCTCAAACGTGACGTCGATGCCGCGATCGCGGAAGATCTGGACGGCGGTTTCCGAGAGCTTGTCGGAGACGAGAACTTTGGGGGCCATGGGTGGCTCTCCTATATGGGGCGGCGGCGCGTGGGGCCTGCCGGAGAATTGAGTTGTATTTGGCAAGATGAAGGGGGGAGCGGCGCGCATTAGGCCGCTCCCGCATGCGCTTTGGGTCAGGCCGCGACGGGTTGCGCTGCGATCTCGGCGTGGAAGGCGTAGTCGAGCCAGGGGAGCATCGCTTCGATGTCCGAGGTCTCGACGGTGGCCCCGCACCAGATGCGAAGGCCTGCGGGCGCGTCGCGGTACGCCCCGATGTCGAGCGCGATGCCCTCATCCGCTAGGCGCTTGGCGACGGCCTTGGCGAAGGCCGCACCGTCCTGGATGCGGGCATCGGTGAACTTCAGACAGACGGAGGTGTTGGACCGCGTCGCCGGATCATGGGCGAGGTTGTCGATCCAATCGCGTGCGTCAGTGAACGCATGGATGGCGCCTGCATTTGCGTCCGCGCGGGCGTGGAGCGCCGGCAAACCACCGAGGCTCTCGGCCCAATCGAGCGCGAAAAGGTAATCCTCGACACACAGCATGGAGGGCGTGTTGATCGTGGCACCCGTGAAGATCCCCTCGATCAGTTTGCCGCCCTTCGTCAGGCGGAAGATCTTCGGCAGCGGCCAAGCGGGCGTGTAGCTTTCCAGCCGTTCCACGGCGCGTGGGCTGAGGACGATCATCCCATGGGCCGCTTCGCCGCCCATCACCTTCTGCCAAGAGAAGGTGGTGACATCCAGCTTGTCCCACGGCAGGTCCTGGGCAAAGGCGGCAGAGGTCGCGTCGCAGATCGTCAGCCCCTCACGGTCCGCCGGGATCACATCCCCATTCGGGACGCGCACGCCGGACGTGGTCCCGTTCCAGGTGAACACCACGTCTGTATCCCAATCGACGGCGCCCAGATCCGGCAACTCGCCGTATTCTGCCGTCGTCACCGTCGCGTCGAGGCCAAGCTGCTTGACCGCATCCGTCACCCAGCCTGCGCCGAAGCTCTCCCACGCCAGCATGGTGCAGGCGCGCGCGCCCAGCAGCGACCACATCGCCATTTCCACGGCGCCCGTGTCCGACGCAGGCACGATGCCCACGCGGTATCCCTCGGGCACGCCCAGGATCTCAGCGGTTTTGTCGATGGCCAGCTTCAGCTTCGCTTTGCCCTTCGCCGCGCGGTGGGACCGGCCCAAAGGCGCGTCAGCCAAAGCCTCGGGTGTCCAGGTGGGGGGTTTGGCGCAGGGGCCAGAGGAGAAGCGGGGGTTCGCCGGGGTGGCGACAGGCTTCGTGACCGGCCGCGTGGCCGGGGTCTTGGTATCCATAACGAGTATCCTCACAGATATGCGCCCCTCGTTGGGGAGGGGTGTCCCACCTGCGGGAATACGGGAGGGGCGCCGTAAGGCACAAGACGGAAAAACAGCCCAGACCGTCGGTTTTGACAGATTCCCCGAATTTCACGTTGCCGATGGGAAACTTTTTAGCCGCGCCCAATCATCGCCGCGCAATCGATAGGACGCACCCGGAAAACCAACGCAATGTCAACCAAACTTTACATTTTTCTTGGCGTTTGCATGACACACAGCTATTCCTTAGGTTGAGTAAGACTTTAAGGTTGCCCGGCAACCGCGACTGCAATTGGCGAGGTCCAAATGAAAGACCAAGGACATTCCTTTACCTTCGATCTGTCGGAGTATCTGCCGTTCCAGATGTCTGTCATCTCGGCGCAGATGTTCACGAATGTGATCGAAGACGCCGGTTTGCAGATGCCAGAGTGGCGCATCATGATGGCCCTGCCCTCGCATCAGCCCTGTTCTTCCCACGATCTGTGCATCCTCACGGCGATGGATGCTGCGCGGGTCAGCCGGGCGCAGAGACGGCTGGAAGACCTCAACATGATCTCGGTCATTCGCGACAAGGCCGACCGGCGACGCCTTGTCGTGCGCCTGTCTGATAAGGGCACGGTCGAGCTTTCGCGCCTTAAATCTGCCGCGCAGGCCGCCGAAAGCAAGATGCTGGACGCCCTGGGTCCAGAAGACCGTGCACAGCTGAAAACGGCCATCGGCAGTCTTTTTGAACGGCTTTAATCGAGCAACAGCCTTGTAAGCGTGCGGTCCGGGGCCTCGAGCCCCTCGATGATGGTGAAATGGTCTTCGCCCGGCAGCTCGACCGCTTTCGTTTCCGCCCCCAGGCCCTGCCAGATATTGGCCAACAGCGCGTTTTGACGCCGGAACTCCGGGCGTTCCTTTGCGCCGACGACACACGTTAAACGTGTATCGCCCCGGGGAACCAGCAGCGCGGGGCTTTCCGAAATCGCCTCGTTTCGCGTAATCCGCAGCGTCTCGTTCATCTTGGTCCACAGCAGGGGCCGAAGGTCGTGGACGCCGGAAATCGACATCACATGGACGATCCGGGCCGCGACCTCGTCGGGCAGGACGCCCGCGCACGCCATCCGTGTCACCAGATGCCCGCCCGCAGAATGCCCCGTCAGGCGGATCGGGCCGGGGATGCGCCGGGCCGCCGCGCAGACCGCGTGCGCCACTTCCTGGGTGATCTCCGCAATCCGCGCCTTGGGTGCCAGCGTATAGCTCACCACGGCCACCGCTTGCCCCGCCGCGCGCGGGCCCGCCGCCAGATGCGCAAAGTCGCGGCCCGAAAACGCCATCCAGTAACCGCCATGCACCACGACCGTCAGACCCTGCGCCCGCCCCTCGGGCAGATACAGATCGACACCGGGCAGCGCCTCATCCGGCACCATCTTGGCGGCCCGCTCTGCCCATCCGGCCACAATCTCATCCGCGTTCTCAATATACGCGCCATTGGCGTAGGCATCGTCCCAGTCCGTGATCCGCATGATGTCCTCCCTGCGGCGACCACCCTGCGGCAGATCGCCCGTCTGCGCATCCCTATTCATGACGAAGGGGTGTCCGACCCGCCCGCGCCTGCTACATCGCTTTCCATGACCGCGCCTCTCCTCGACCTTCGCGATATTCGCAAGTCCTACCCCTCGGACAACGGGCCTTTGAAGGTGCTCGATGGGGTCTCCGTTGCGCTGGCCGTGCGAGAGACCTTGGCGCTGACGGGCGAAAGCGGATCGGGCAAGTCGACGCTTCTGCATCTGTCTGGCGGGTTGGATCAGCCCGATAACGGTGAGGTCGTGCTGGAAGGGCAGGACATCGGCCAGCTGGATGATGCCGCCCGGGCGCAGGTGCGGCGGCTGCGGATCGGGCTGATTTTCCAGCAGTTCAATCTGGTACCGTCGCTTTCCGTAGGGGCGAACATCGCGCTGCAAGCCCGGCTTGCGGGGCGACACGACACGGAATTCGCCGCTGATCTGGCCACGCGCCTCGGCCTTAGTGACTTGCTCAGCCGATACCCAGAGCAATTGTCCGGCGGTCAACAGCAGCGCGTCGCCATCGCCCGCGCGCTTGCCCCGCGTCCGGCTTTGATCCTGGCAGATGAGCCGACCGGAAACCTGGATGAGGAAACCGGCGACGCCGTGCTGAGCCTGCTGTTGGACCTTGTGGCCGAGACCGGTGCCGGCCTTCTGATGGTGACCCACTCCCCGAGGCTGGCCGAGCGTCTTGGCCGTCGCGTGCATCTGTCCCGTGGGCGATTGGGGGGCTAGAACATGCTCTACACCGCCCTTTCGAGCCTTACGTCCCATTGGCGGCGTCACCCCGGCCAATTCGCCATGCTCGCCCTCGGGTTGGCCCTCGCGACGGCGCTCTGGTCCGGTGTGCAAGCCATCAATGCCGAGGCCCGCACGGCATATGACCGCGCCGCCGCGACCCTTGGACAAGACCAACTGGCGCGGCTGGAGCGGGCCGACGGACGCCCCGTAGACCTCTCGGAATACCTGGCATTGCGCGCCGCAGGCTACCTGGTGTCGCCCGTCATCTCCGGCGAGTTGCGCGACGCGAATGGCCGGCTACGCGTGCTCGGGATCGACCCGCTGACCACCCCGGCTGAGGCCCAAGGCCCCGCACTCGACGGCGACCTGGATCTGGCGGCGTTCTTCACGGCTCCCGGCCTGATGCTGATGACGCCAGAGACGGCGAATGGCCCGCTCCCCGCCGACCTGCCGCCGATTTCCCTGGCCGAAACAGTGCCTCCCGCCGCCGCCATCACCGATATCTCCACCGCCGCGCGGCTTCTGGGCCAGGACAATCCGTCCTACCTTCTGGTCGCCAACGCGCAACCCCTTGGTCTGCCCCCGATCGCCGAGGCGACCTCCCTCTCGCTCCGCGCGCCCGACACGGCCAACGACATCGCGCGGCTGACCGACAGCTTTCACCTCAACCTGACCGCTTTTGGCCTGCTGTCCTTTGGCGTCGGTCTCTTCATCGTCCACGCTGCGATTGGGCTCGCGTTCGAGCAGCGTCGCGCCATCGTCCGAACGCTCCGCGCCCTCGGCACGCCCCTGCGCACGATCCTCTTGGCCCTCTCTTTGGAGTTGGCCGCAATCGCGTTGATTGCCGGAGGGATCGGTGTCGCGATGGGCTACGCGATTGCCGCAAGCCTCATGCCCGGCGTCGCCGGAACGCTGCGCGGTCTCTACGGGGCCGAGATCGAAGGCGTGCTTCAATTCAGTCCCTATTGGGCAGGTTCGGGACTGGTGATAACATTTGTCGGCACCGCCGCCGCCGCGGTCCAAGCGATGATCCGCACCGCGCGGATGCCGCTTCTGGCGCCCGCGATGCCGCGCGCCTGGGCCCAGGCCTCGGGCCGGATGATCCGCCTGCAAGCCCTCGCGGCGCTCGGGCTTTTCGCCGCCTCGGGCGCGCTGGCCCTCTTCGGCCACGGCCTCATCGCAGCCTTCGGCTGTTTGGCCTGCCTGCTCATCGGCGCCGCGCTGGCTTTGCCTGCCGTGATGACCGGCGCCCTGTCACTGATCCGCCCCAAAGGCGCCTTCGCCGAATGGGTCGTCGCCGACACCCGCCAGCAGATCCCGGGCCTGTCGTTGGCGCTCATGGCCCTGTTGTTGGCCCTATCCGCCAACATCGGCGTCTCGACCATGGTCGGATCCTTCCGGACAACGTTTCTCGGCTGGCTCGACCAACGCCTCGCATCCGAGCTTTACGTGACCGCAACAACCCCCGATGAGGCAGAGATGCTGATGCAGGTCCTCGCCCCCGACGTGGACGCGATCCTGCCCATCGTCTCGACCGAGATCCGCCTGTTCGGTCAGCCCGCCGACCTCTTCGGCGTGGTCGATCACGAGACCTACCGTGACGCCTGGCCCTTCCTGTCCCAGGCGCACGACCCCTGGGGTCAGATCGCGTCCGGCGCGGCGATCCTGGTCAACGAGCAACTGGCCCGGCGGGAGAACCTCTCCATCGGCGATATCGCAAACGGCCTTCCCATCGTCGGCATCTACTCCGACTACGGCAACCCCCAGGGCCAGGCGATTGTGTCCCTAACTCGCCTGTCAGAGACCTATCCAGACGTCCGCCCACGTCGCTTCGCCATCCGCATCGCGCCGGAGGAGGCGCCGGCCCTCGCCACCCGCCTGCGCGCCGATTTCGGCCTGCCCCCGGACGCCGTCACCAATCAGGCGCAGGTTAAGGCCTTCTCGGTCGAGGTCTTCGACCAGACCTTCCGCGTCACCGGCGCGCTCAATGTCCTGACCCTGGGCGTGGCGGGCATCGCCCTGCTCACCAGCCTACTGACCCTCGCAAACCTCCGCCTGCCGCAACTGGCACCGATCTGGGCCATCGGCGCATCACGCGCGACATTGGCGAAGGTCGAGATGGGGCGCAGCCTGATCCTGGCAGCGATCACCTTCCTCGCAGCCCTTCCCGTGGGCCTCCTGCTCGCCTGGATCCTCCTGGCGCTGGTGAATGTGGAGGCCTTCGGCTGGCGTCTTCCGATGCAGCTTTTCCCCGGTGACTGGCTCCGCCTTGGCGCGCTGGCCCTCCTCGCAGCAGGCCTCGCCGCCCTCATCCCCACCCTGCGCCTCGCCCGCATCCCGCCCGCACGCCTCACACAAGTCTTCGCGCAGGAACGCTGATGATCCGTTTCCTTTTCGCCCTCCTCCTCACAGGCCCCCTCCACGCCCAAGGCTTCGCGGGCCTCGGCACCACCGCCGATGGCTTCGCGGTCCCCGCGCCCGATCCCAGCTTCTCCTTCCCGGAGGATCACGGCCCCCACCCCGATTACCGGATCGAGTGGTGGTATCTGACAGCCACGCTGCAAGGCACCGACGGCACGGAATACGGCATCCAATGGACGCTCTTTCGCAGCGCCCTCGCCCCGCAAACCTCCGAGGATTGGACCGCGCCGCAACTCTTCATGGGCCACGCGGGCCTCACCACGCCCTACGCCCACTATAGCGCCGAGCGTCTGGGGCGCGGCGGCATCGGTCAGGCGGGCGTCACCGCGCAGCCGTTCCGCGCCTACATTGATGATTGGCAGATGGTCTCTACCGCGCCCACCGGTGACGCTTACGATGCCCTGATCCTCACCGCGCGCGGCAACGATTTCGCCTACGACCTGGCGCTGGAGGCCACGGGCCCGCTGATCTTTCACGGCGACGCCGGGTATTCCGTCAAAAGCGCCGAGGGGCAGGCGAGCTACTATTACTCGCAACCGTTCTACACGGTCACCGGCACCCTTACCCTGCCGGAAGGCCCCGTGCAGGTCACCGGCAACGGCTGGCTGGACCGCGAGTGGTCCTCCCAACCCCTGTCCGAGGATCAAAGCGGCTGGGATTGGTTCTCACTACAACTGCCCGACGGCGCGCGCCTGATGGCCTTCGCCCTGCGCGACAGCAGCAACACGCCCTTCACCTCCGCCACCTACATCGCGCCCGATGGCACCACCCAGGCCTATGGCGACGGCGCCGTCGCCCTTACGCCGCTGGCAACCACCGACGTGGACGGCCGCGCCATCCCCACCCAATGGCGCCTGGAGTTCCCGGAACGCGGCATCGACATCACCACAACACCCCTGAACCCCCAAAGCTGGATGAACACGTCCTTCGCCTATTGGGAAGGCCCGATCTCTTTCACCGGCACCCACGCCGGACGCGGCTACCTGGAAATGACGGGCTACGAATAGACCCTGCGCGCCAGAAACCCGGACTGCCAATCAAAGCGCCTCACTCCCCTATTCCCCGTTCCATAAATATCCCCCCCCGGAGGGCCTGCGCTCCGCAGGAGCGCATGGGGAGCCCGAGGGGCCAGCCCCTCGGTCCCACAGTCAGCCCCCCGCGACATACATCGGAAACGACACGCCCAGCGCCCAGCCCAACAGCACGCCCAACCCCAAGCCCACAGCCAGGCTCGATCCGGTCCGCCGTCCCACCCAACGGCCCATCATCCCGAAGGTGCCGTAGAACAACAGGATTACCGGGAAGATCAGAACCAGGAAGAAAAGCCGCTCGAAATCCAGCGCCACCGCAACCCCGAGCGAGCCCAGGAACGCCCCGCGCACCACAGCCCTCTGCCACAAAGGCGCGCGCGTCGCCTGGGTCAACACCGCATCCGCCCACATCGCCAGCACCGCCCCCGGCACGATCGCCGCGATGATCACCACGCGGCCCCCATGGGGCACGAAGGACGCGGCGTAGCGGTCCAGCAACATACCGAACACCCCGATCCCGAAGGCCGCCAAGGCCAATCCCCAGATCCAGCCCCGCGCCTCGACCGGCCACCCCGCGACCAAGGCGCCGCCCAGGACCAAGAGCCCATATAGCCCCAGATGCACCGCCAGATAATCAGCCACGAGCACCGGTAAGGCCCCCACTTCGATCATAACCGCCACCGGCGGCACGACCAGCGCGGGCCCCAGCGCCAGCACCCAGAACGCCCGCCTTGGCAAGGCCTCTGGCACTTGGCCTGCGGGCAAAACCCCCGCCAAAGGCCGCGCCAACGTCACCGCGCCCGCCAGCATCACCAGCAGCGCCCAGCCGAGCCTCGGGACCTCTGCCGTGCCCCGCTCAAACGTCGCCCCCAGCCAGTCCACGGCCTCTCTCAACCCGCCCACGGCAAACAGAATGCTCACGTGTTCCGCCCATGGCACCGCCACGGCGCGCCGCGCAAAGCCCTCCCCGGGGGTGCCAATCGTCTCACCCTCCACGGCGTCCAACTCCGCCATCACGCGCCGGGCCTCTGCGCGCAACGCGCCCTCCCAGGCACCGTTCAGGATCAGCAGGTTCTCGGGCGCGTCTTCCACAATCGCCTGCGAGAAGACCGAGACCCCCACAACCGCCGCCACCCGCTCGTCCGCCAACCCCGCGCGCACCACAAGGTCCGACGACATCGAGTGTCCCACCAGCGCCACGCGCCCATCCGCGCCGGGCAAGGCCAATGACCACTCCACAACCCGCGCGATTTCCTCCAGCAGGATCCGCGTTGTCCCATCGAGCGAGGTCACATCCCCCGACATCGGCACCGGGTTGCGCCCGTGTCCCTCCAGATCCAGCGCCACCGCGATATAGCCCGCCCGCGCGAAGCTCAGCGACCAGGCGCGCATCATCTGCCGCGATCCCGCGAAGCCATGGACGATCACCACCACCGGGCCATCCGCCCCCGCCGCTTGGGTCACCGTCACCGGCGTCGTGCCGACGGTGTCATGCCGCACCTCCAGCCCCGCCGCCGCGCGTTCCTGCAACGCGATGCCCACCCCAAGGGCCAGCACCGCCACCACTGCGAATATCCACGTCTTCATCAACCGCCACATAGCCTTCACCAAGCGACTGGTCCAGCACGCGCGCCCCGCCTATGGTCGCCAAAACACGTCGGAGGCCGAGCCCATGTTCACCATCACCCTCATGTCCAACCACGCCATGTATCTGGACGCGAGCCTTGTGGCGAACCTGCGCAACGCCATGGGCGGCGGCGAGGCTGTCTGGCTCGACCCCAACCATTGCGCCGAGTTCGACGCCCCCAAGATCCCGCGCAACATTCAGACCGTCTGGGAAAGCCTGAGCGCCGAGGGCGTGGATCTGGTCTGGCAGAAGGCGGGCGACCGCAAGAAGCGCATGCTGCTCGCCGATATGGACAGCACGATGATCCAGCAGGAATGCATTGATGAGCTGGCAGCCGAGGCTGGCGTCGGCGACCGCGTGGCCAAGATCACCGCCCGCGCCATGAACGGCGAGCTGGATTTTGAGGAAGCGCTGCTGGAGCGCGTCGGCCTGTTGAAGGACCTGCCTGAGGCGACCATCGCAACCGTGCTAGAGAAACGCATCACCCTCATGCCCGGCGGCGCCACGCTTCTGGCCACGATGAAGGCGGGCGGCGCCCATTGCGCGCTGGTCTCCGGCGGCTTCACCGCCTTCACCTCCGCCATCGGCGCGCAACTGGGCTTCGACGAACACCACGCCAACACGCTCCTCGCGCAAGACGGCAAACTCACCGGCGACGTCACCCGCCCCATCCTCGGCCGCGACGCCAAGGTCGAGGCGCTCCACCGCATCACCAAAAGCCTCAAGATCAAACCCAAGGACGTCCTCGCCGTCGGCGACGGCGCCAACGACCTGGGCATGCTGCAACTGGCGGGCACCGGGGTGGCGCTCCACGCCAAACCCGTGGTCCAGGAACAAGCCAAACACCGCATCAACCACGCCGACCTCACGGCGCTGCTGTTCATCCAGGGCTACGCAAAAACAGACTTCGTCACCGCCTGAATCACCCCCCGTGAGTCGAAGGTCGGGTCAAGGATGCGCAGCACCGCGCCCCGCGCGGCTTGTCCTTGACGCGGCCTGCGACTCGCACCGACCCTCGCAATGGCCTGTTTGCGGCAGACCTGCCCGCAAACGGCCTCTCAGCAAAATCCAATATCGATCAAACAGATCCAAACCTGCCCGTCAGAGCGCAACCGCGCGTGCGTCAGCACGCGCCATGCCCAACCGAACGCGAAAGCTCTGCTTTCGTCGTTTGGGCGGGAGCGCTACCCCCCCCCGGCGGAGTCTACTCCGCCGGAACCGCCGCTTCTTCGATCCCCAAAGGCGCGGGGATCTTGTCGAGCATCTCTTTCGGGCAGACCTGCACGAAGTGCGCCTTCTCCACGTCCCAGTGCTGCAGGATATCGCGCGCCCGCATGGAGCCGGTCTCCTCCCCATGGCGCTCGATCAAACCGCGCAGCTGCGCTTCCCAATGATCAACCGTCACAGGACACGTCACCAGCGTCTCCATGTTCATCTGCGCCTGCGCCATCCCCTCCGGATCGTAGAGATACGCCATGCCCCCGGTCATGCCCGCGCCGAAGTTGGCGCTGATGCCGCCCAGGATCACCACGACCCCGCCGGTCATATACTCGCACCCGTTCGACCCGCAGCCCTCGATCACCGCCTTCGCGCCCGAGTTCCGCACCGCGAACCGCTCGCCCGCCCGGCCCGCGGCGAACAGATACCCGTCCGTCGCGCCGTACAAAACGGTGTTCCCGATAATCACGTTGTCTGACGCTTCCAGCGGCGAGGCCATCGGCGGACGCACCACAATGGTGCCCCCCGAAAGGCCCTTACCGACGTAGTCGTTCGAATCGCCCGACACCTCCAGCTTCAGCCCCGGCGCGGCAAAGGCCCCCAAGGATTGCCCGGCAGAGCCCTTCAGCTTCACCGTCAAATGGTTCGGCTGCAGATCGTTCCGCATCCCAAATCGCTTCACGATATGGCTCGACGTCCGCGTCCCGATGGTCCGCAGAGTGTTCTGCACCGCGTAAGACAGCTGCATCTTCTCGCCATCCTCCAGGAACCGATGCGCGTCCTTCACGATCTGGGCGTCCAACGTATCGGGCACCTCATTGCGGGGCTTGTTGCGGTCGTAAACGATCCGATCCGCACCATCGACAGTGATCAACATCGGGTTCAGGTCCAGGTCATCCAGATGCGCCGCCCCCCGGCTGACCTGCGTCAGCAGATCGGCCCGGCCAATCACCTCATCGAGGCTCCGCGCGCCCAGCTCTGCCAGGATCTCGCGTACTTCCTCGGCGTAGAAAGTGATCAGGTTCACTACCTTGTCGGCATTCCCGGTGAACTTGTCGCGCAGCTCCTCGTCCTGGGTACAGACGCCCACGGGGCAAGTGTTGGACTGGCACTGACGCACCATGATGCAACCCATGGCGATCAGCGCGGCGGTGCCGATGCCGTATTCCTCAGCCCCCATCATGGCAGCCATGACAATGTCACGCCCGGTGCGCAGGCCACCATCCGTGCGCAGCGTGATCCGGCCCCGCAGGTTGTTCATCGCCAGAACCTGATGCGCCTCGGTCAGGCCCATCTCCCACGGAAGACCGGCATACTTGATGCTGGTTGCGGGGCTCGCCCCGGTACCGCCGTTATGCCCCGAAATCAGGATCACATCGGCCTTGGCCTTTGCGACACCGGCGGCAATCGTGCCAACGCCCGAGGACGCCACAAGCTTCACCGTCACCTTACAACGCGGGTTGATCTGCTTGAGGTCATAGATCAGCTGCGCCAGATCCTCGATGGAATAGATATCGTGGTGTGGCGGGGGTGAGATCAGCATCACGCCGGGCGTCGAATGGCGCAGGCGCGCGATCAGATCCGTCACCTTCATGCCGGGCAGCTGCCCGCCCTCACCGGGCTTGGCACCCTGGGCGACCTTGATCTCCAGCTCTTCACACTGGTTCAGATACTCGGCGGTCACGCCAAACCGGCCCGACGCCACCTGCTTGATCTTCGCCGACGGGTTGTCGCCATTGGGCTCCGGGTGGAAATGCGCCGGATCTTCGCCGCCTTCACCCGAGTCGCTCTTTGCGCCAATCCGGTTCATCGCCACGTTCAGCGTCTTATGCGCCTCGGGCGACAGCGCGCCCAGCGACATGCCCGGCGTCACGAACCGCTTGCGGATCGAAGTGATGCTTTCCACTTCCTCCAACGGCACCGGCGCGCCCAGCGGCTTGATGTCCATCAGATCGCGAATGTGAATCGGCGGGTTCTTCCGCATCTGCGCCGAATACTGCTTCCACAGACCATAGCTCGCGCGGTTACAGGCCTCCTGCATCATATGCATCGTAGTCGCCTGCCAAGCATGGGTCTCGCCGGACCGGCGCGCCTTATAGAAGCCACCAATCGGCAGCACCGACTCGCCCCGCAGCCAGCCCTTGGCGTGGACTTCCTCCACCTTGTGCTGCAACCCGCTGACGCCGATGCCGCTGATCCGGCTCAACATGCCGGGGAAATAATCCGCGACCATCGCACGGCTCAGCCCCACGGCTTCAAAGTTCAGACCGCCGCGATAGGAGGAGATCACGCTGATCCCCATCTTCGCCATGATCTTCAACAGGCCCGCATCAATCGCATTGCGATAGCGCGTCATCGCCTCCGTCAACGTGCCCTCGATCAGCCCCCGGTCGATCCGGTCCGCAATCGAATCCTGCGCCAGATAGGCGTTCACCGTGGTGGCGCCACAGCCCACCAGAACGGCGAAGTAATGCGGGTCAATGCATTCGGCCGAGCGCACGTTGAGCGAGCAGAAGGTCCGCAGCCCCTTCTTGGTCAGCCCCGAATGCACAGCGCTCGTCGCCAGGATCATCGGCATCGCCACCCGGGCCTCACTCTGCCCCTGATCGGTCAGCACCAGGTGCCCCGCCCCGGACCGCACGGCGTCTTCGGCTTCCGCGCGGATACGCTCTAACCCGCGGCGCAGAGCCCCACTTTCGCCACCCGCGTCAAAGGTACAGTCGATCTCCACGACCGAATCGTGGAAGTAGCCGACCATCTTGTCGAACTGCGCGTTCGCCACGAAGGGGCTGTCGAGCACAAGGATTTCCGTCTGCGACGAATCTTCATCCAGCACGTTCTTCAGGTTCCCGAACCGGGTCTTCAGCGACATCACCCGGTACTCGCGCAGGCTGTCTATCGGCGGGTTCGTCACCTGGCTGAAGTTCTGCCGGAAGTAATGGCTGAGCGGACGATACTGAGACGACAGAACCGCAGACGGCGTATCATCCCCCATGGACGCCAAAGCCTCTTTCGCATCCTCGGCCATCGGCGCCAGGATCTGCTCCAGCTCTTCAATCGAATAGCCCGCCGCAACCTGCCGCTTGCGCAGGTCCGAACCGCTGAACAGCGCTTTCTCCGTTTCGCCGCGCGTCTCGGCCTCCAGATCGGTGATCTTGCCGACCCAATCGCCAAAATCCCGCGACGCGGCCAGGGCGTCCTTGATCTCGGCGTCGTGGAACAGGGCCTTTTCCTGCATGTCCACGGCAATCATCTGCCCGGGCCCCAGCGCGCCCTTTTCGACCACGCTGGCCTCATCCACCGGCACCATCCCGGTCTCGGACCCCGCAATCAGCAACCCGTCGCCGGTCACGACGTAACGCATCGGCCGCAGGCCCGAGCGGTCCAGCCCAGCACAGACCCATCGCCCATCGGTCATCGCCAAGGCGGCGGGGCCGTCCCACGGCTCCATGACGGAATTGCAGTAGGAATACATGTCGAGCCACGGCTTCGGCAGTTCCGTCGCGGTCTGGCTCCACGCCTCGGGCACCAGCATTGTCTTGGCCATCGGCGCAGACCGCCCGGCCCGCACCATCACCTCGAACACCGCATCCAGTGCGGCGCTATCGCTCGACCCCTGCGCCACGATCGGCTTGATGTCCTCGGCCAGATCGCCAAAGAACCCGCTCGCCATGCGGATCTCATGGCTCTTCATCCAGTTCAAATTGCCCTTCAGCGTGTTGATCTCGCCGTTATGGGCCAACATGCGGAACGGCTGCGCCAGCCACCATTGCGGAAAGGTGTTGGTGGAGTAGCGCTGATGATAGATCGCGAACGCGCTCTCAAACCGCTCGTCCTGCAGGTCGGGGTAGAACACCGCCACCTGCTCGGCCAGCATCATGCCCTTGTAGATGATCGAGCGGCACGACAGCGAACACAGGTACAGCTGCTGCACGCCCGCGGCCAAAGCGGCCTTCTCGATCCGGCGACGGATCACGTACAACTCACGCTCAAACGTCTCTTCATCGACGCCCTTGGCGTTGGAGATGATGATCTGCTCAATCTCGGGCCGCGTCGCATTGGCCTTCTCACCCAAGCACGAGACTTCCACGGGCACATGGCGCCAGCCGTAGATGTAATAGCCCATCCGCAGAACCTCGGATTCCACGATGGTCCGGCACACTTCCTGGGCGCCAAAGTCAGACCGAGGCAGGAACACCTGCCCCACGGCCAGCAACTCATCGCGCATCTCGTGGCCGGTGCGCTGCACCTGCTCTCCGAAGAACTTGTAGGGGATCTGCACATGGATACCCGCGCCGTCGCCGGTCTTGCCGTCCGCATCCACAGCGCCCCGGTGCCAGATCGCCTTCAGCGCGGTAATCCCCGCCTCCACGACCGACCGCTGAGGTTTCCCATCCACCGCAACCACAAGCCCCACGCCACAAGACGAATGCTCGTCTTCCTCGCGGAACATGCCGTTCTGCTCCATCCACTCTCGCTTCGCCTGCTCGGCGGCGGCCCATGCGGTGTCAAATTGGGTCATCAGATATCTCCCTCGATATGGGGGTTCTTGGATTCGTATTCTGCTTTGGTGGCGCGGCGATGATCGCCAGATAGCGTGGCGTAGGCCGGCGCACAGTCGGTGTAGATTTCCGAGATCAACGGGAACTTTGCCGCGTCCGGGAACAACGCGGGCATCAACTCATAGACCGCCGCGTCGTCATCGGTATCGCGCAGCCACAGGTTGCTGCCGCAGATCGGGCAAAACGTCCGTTCCGCGAAAGGGGTGGACGCATAGGTCGCCACGTCCCCAGTCACCTGCACCGCGTCTGCATTGGCCTGGAATGCCGCCCAGAACACGCCGTTGGACTTCTGGCAAATGCCGCAATGGCACCCGCCCACGGCGGCGATGTAGTCTCCATCCACGGTGATAGAGACTGATTTGCACAGACATGCGCCATGCAAGACACCAGTGGTCCGGTAGGGATCCGCGATGCTCATCCCTGCTCTCCCGCCGGCAAGGTCAGCCCGCTCATCATGTCGCCGCAATCATATTGCGGCTCGGTCGACAGGAACCCCGGCTCGCCCGGTTCCGCGAATTCCATGGGAGAGTAATTGCCCTCGAACACCTCACCCGACGGGGTCGTCACCGTCTCCAACCCGCCGAAGAACAGGCCCAGGCGGCGGCTCACGAACTGGCTGCCCTCGGTCACGCGGGGGCCTGCCTCCGTCTGCCACTGGTAGGCAAACTCGGTCACTTCCAACACTTCGCCGTCGACGGTTACGGTCGCGCCGGAAAGCGCGTCAAACCCGGTGTAGTCGCGGCGGAACACGCCCTCCGGGCGATCTTCCCGGATCGAGAAGACCATCGTGTCGCGGCCCGTTTCCAACAGCTCCGACATCGAGGCCGGGTCTTCTTCGGGCTGCATCAACGTATCTTGCGACCCGTTGCGCAGGTTGAACGCCCGCAACCACCGAAATTCCTCATCCGTGAAGCTAAGGTAGAACGCCCCCTCCTGATCCAGCGTCGCGCGCCAATGGGTCCCTTCCGGGTCCCCGTCGCAGCGCCAGTGGTGCGAGATCAGGCAGGACCGCGACTGAACCGTCAGAAACGCCGTGCAGCCCTCCGGCACCGGGAAAAGGTTAACGCTTTGCGCTGTCAACGGCGTTGCGCAAATCGCCGTGAGCAGCCCGGTCGACAGGGCCGTGGTAAGGATCTGGTAACGAATGGCAGTCATCAGGTCAGAGGTCCTGTCGTTTAACGTTTTGCCCAAGATGTGCTCCGGGCGGTTTGTGGCAATTCCGGTGTACAGGTTGTGTACGCCCGGTGTACGGGTGTCACAGGCGGCCCACGCCGCCCGGTGAGGGTGTTAACGGATCATTCCGCCGCGACGGTGCCCTGGGCATAGACCCGCTCCAGGATCGCCTCGGCGGCCTCGCGCCCGTCGCGGATCGCCCAGACAACAAGGCTCGCGCCGCGCACGATGTCGCCCACGGCAAAGACGTTTTCCAACGCTGTCTCATGGGTGCGGTTGGCCTTCACGGTGCCCCAACGGGTCACCTCCAGCTCAGGCGTGTCCCACAGCATCGGCAGATCCTCAGGCGAGAACCCCAGCGCCTTGATCACCATGTCTGCGCCTTCGACATAGTCAGCGTTTTCAATGACTTCCGGGCTTTGGCGTCCCGTCGCGTCCGGCGCGCCCAGGCGCATTTTCTGCACCATCACACCGTCCACGGCATCGCTGGCCGCGCTGAACCCCTTGGGCGCAGAAAGCCAAACAAAATCAACGCCTTCTTCCTTGGCATTCTGCACTTCGCGCATCGATCCGGGCATATTCGCCTCGTCCCGGCGATAAAGGCACTTCACGCTTTTCGCGCCCTGTCGCGTCGCGGTGCGCACGCAGTCCATGGCCGTATCACCGCCGCCAATCACCACGATCCGCTTTCCCTCGGCGCTCAACTCGCCGCTGTCGAACTCGGGCACGACATCACCAAAAGACTTGCGATTTGAAGCAGTTAGGTAATCAATCGCCCGCACGATCCCATCCGCGCCGGACCCCGGCCCTTCCAGCTCGCGCGACTTGTAGACGCCCGTCGCGATCACGACAAAGTCGTGCTTTTCGCGGATCTCGGGGAAGGTGATGTCTTCGCCGACGTTGCAATTCAGCACGAACTCAACACCGCCCTCTTCCAGCTGCTTGTTGCGCCGCATCACGACGTCCTTCTCCAGCTTGAAGCCGGGAATGCCATACATCATCAACCCGCCCGAGCGGTCGTAACGGTCGTAAACCGTCACCTGCAAACCCGCGCGCCGCAGCATGTCGGCAGCAGCCAGGCCACCGGGGCCCGCGCCGATTATCCCAACAGATTCAGGGCGTTCCACCGACGGCGCAATCGGCATGACCCAGCCGTTATCGAAAGCGGTGTCGGTGATGTATTTCTCGACCGAGCCTATCGTGACCGTCCCGTGACCCGATTGCTCGATCACGCAATTGCCCTCGCACAGGCGGTCCTGCGGGCAGATGCGGCCACAGATCTCGGGGAAGGTGTTCGTCGCCTGAGACAGATCATACGCCTCACGCAGACGGCCTTCTGCAGTCAATTTTAACCAATCGGGGATATTGTTGTGCAGCGGGCAATGGCTCTGACAATACGGCACGCCACATTGAGAGCAGCGCCCCGCCTGCTCCGCTGCCTTTTCGGTCGCATATTCACCGTAGATCTCGGCGAAGTCTTCTTTACGCTGGTCCGCTTCCCGCTTTTCAGGCATCTCTTTGCCAAGCGTCACGAACTTCAACATGGGTTGCTTAGCCACACCACATCTCCCATCTGTTTGCGCCCGTATATCGGGCTCGCCAGAGGATAAAAAGACAGCAATGCTTACCTAAATTCAAGTGTTGCGCGATCAGCGATTTAACAGAACGGTTTCCGAACCGTTAATATGGCAGCATAAGTTACCTATTGGATCTTAAAATGTTTGTTCTCAATAGGATGCCATCAACACACGGACAGGTTGTATGAGCCTCTATACCCTCTTTCTGCTGGCGCTTATCCAAGGTGTCACCGAGTTTTTGCCGATTTCCTCCTCCGGGCACCTGATTCTCCTGCCGAATCTCATGGGGACCGAGGATCAGGGACAGGCGATCGATGTGGCCGTCCATGTCGGCACGTTGGGCGCCGTGATCCTCTACTTCTGGCGCGATGTGCGCGCCGCCATCGCGGGCACCCCGCGCCTTCTGACAGGACGCATCGACACCCCCGGCGCGAAGCTCGCCTTCCTGCTGGTGATCGCCACGATCCCCGTCATCCTCTTTGGCCTGTTCCTGGAGATCACGGGCATCTACGACAGCCTGCGCTCCATTGCGGTGATCGGCTGGACGATGCTGATCTTTGGCCTTGTCCTTTATTGGGCGGACCAAACCGGAAAGCACGAAAAACACAGCGATGGCTGGAGCTTACGGGACGCCATCGTCATGGGCCTTTGGCAAGCCATCGCGCTGATCCCGGGCACGTCACGCTCCGGCATCACCATCACCGCGGCGCGTTATCTGGGGTACGACCGCGAAAGCGCTGCGCGGGTCGCGATGTTGATGTCGATCCCCACGATCATCGCCTCGGGCGTCTTTGCGGGCGCCGAGGTGATCGCCACCGCTGACGCCCAAACCGCCCGTGACGGCGCCATCGCCGCCGGGCTGTCGTTCCTTGCAGCGCTCGGCGCGTTGGTGCTGATGTTCAAGCTGCTCAAAAGCGTCAGCTTCACGCCCTACGTCATCTATCGCGTGATCCTGGGCGTGGTGCTGCTGTTCATCGCATATACCTGAAAAGGCTCAGCTTTCCCGCAGGTTCTTGGCGCTTTCCTTGATGTTGGAAAACTGACCCGAGGGACGATAGGGCCAAAGGTAATCCTCCAGCACGGCGTCCATCGCCGTCGCCTGAATGCCCAGATCCGCCAGCGTTTGGGCGTCGTCTGACACCACGTTATCCGACCGCAGGCTGCGCACCTGGTCACGGGTCAGGATGCCATTATGGAACAGCCCGCCGGTCAGCTTAGACAGCAGATCAAAGCTTGCGCCCATGATCCCGGCCACCGGAAACGGAATATTCGCAATCAAGCGACGGCGGCGCACGACGTCCAACATGCGCTGCATCAACTCGCGGAAGGTTGCGACGTCTGGCCCGCCAAGCTCATAGATTCCGTGAGCTTCGCCCTTGACGCCAAGAACGGCGGCCTGGGCGACATCGTCAACATAGACAGGCTGAAACCGCGTCTCGGCCCCCGCGACGGGCAGCACGGGCGTGTTCCGGGCCATGCCCGCGAACCGGTTAAAGAAAGCGTCCTCGGGTCCGAAAATGACCGAGGGGCGCAGGATCAGAGCCGTCGGAAAGGCCTCCAACACGGCGGCCTCCCCCTGGCCTTTCGACTGCGCGTAAAGGCTTTCGCCGCCCACATCGGCCCCAATGGCCGAGATATGCACCAGCGACGTCACGCCCTCTTCCGCCGCAATGCGCGAGATCCGCGCCGCGCCGTCGTTCTGCACCGCCTGGAAGTTGTTCTTCCCGCCCACATCAAAGGTGCCCACACAGTTCACCACCGCGTCTGACGCGTGGATCGCCGCGCGCACGCTGTCGTCATCACGGATATTGGCCAGGATCGGTTCCACCTGGCCGACAACGCCGTAGGGTTTCACGAACAAAGCCTCGTTCGGGCGCCGAACCGCGACACGCACGCGCCAACCGTCCTTAGCCATGCGGCGGGCGATGTAGCGGCCGACAAAACCGGATCCACCGAAGATCGTGACGAGTTTGGCCATGGTAAGGCTCCTTTAGTCGCAGCTTGTTTGCGGTGATACGTGCCCACCCAAGGTGCGGCAAGGCGCAAAAGGTCTCAACTTTCCGCCAACTGAGGGGGATCGGCGGGTATAGTGCTGGCCTTTGCGGACGAACAGTTTTACCAGATTCATATGGGTGGACGTCTATCAACAGCACTAGCACTGGTGGTCTGTACCTTCGCGGGTACAGCACAGGCTCAAAACGTCCAATTGAACGCCCCGGGCGTCGACGACGATTTGACCGACCGGCTGCGCGCTGCCTCGCTGCTTTTGCAGGAAACCGAAGAGGTTCGGACAGCCCAGGATCTGGTTGCCGCCGCCCGTGCGGATTACGGGCGCTTGGTGGCTGCGTTGTATGACGCGGGCCATTTCTCACCCGTGGTACGGATCGATGTGGACGGGCGCGAAGCCGCGCGCATCCCACCGTTTCAAGGCCCCAGCTCAGTCAATCAGATCACCATCCGGGTCGAGCCCGGCCCGGTGTTCCAGCTTGGTACCGCCGAGATTGCGCCGCTCGCCCGTGAAACCGAGCTTCCCAGCGAATTCCGCCCCGGCGGCGCCGTGACCACGGGCCTTTTGCGCGAAACCGCCCGTGTCGCGATTGGCGCCTGGCGCGAGATCGGCTATGCGACGGCAACTGTCAGCGATCAACAGATCACCGCGCGCGGCCAAGAGGCGGTGCTCGATGTCCGCGTCCGGGTCGAGCCCGGTCAGATCGTTCAATTCGGCACCCTTGTGCCGCGCGGCCAGGATCGGATGCGTGCCGAACGCATCCTTGCCATCGCGGGCCTGCCCGAGGGAGAGACCTTCTCGCCCGAAACCCTGGACCGGGTCGAGGGGCGCTTGCAGGATACCGGCGTCTTCTCGGCCATCGCCTTGGAAGAAGGGGAGGTTGGCCCCGACGGCGTGATGAATATCGAAGCGACGCTTGTCGAGAATGAACCGCGCCGTTTCGGCTTCGGGGCCGAGCTTTCCACCGATGACGGTGCCGCGCTCAGCGCCTATTGGCTGCACCGCAACCTCTTTGGCGGGGCCGAGCGGCTGCGGATCGAGGGCGAGATCAGCGGCATCGGGTCGGAAGGCCTGTCCACCGACGATGTCCAAGGCATCGATGCCTCCCTCGGCCTGCGCTACTCGCGGCCCGCCACCTTCACGCCCGATACCACCGCCTATGTGGAGCTTGGCGGCGAAATCCTGAACGAGCCCGCCTTTTCGCTCAACACCGTGGGCGCCGAGATTGGGGTGGAGCATAACTTCAACCGCCGTCTCGTGGGCTCCCTCGGGCTTGGGTTGGACTACTACGACATCGACGACCAGTTCGTGGATCGCCAGATCACCGTCCTTTCCGCCCCCGTCGGGCTCACCTGGGACCGTCGCGAAGATCCGCTGGACGCGCGGGAGCTCTTCTACCTGGAAGGCAGCGCCGTGCCGTTCATCACCGATCAAGGCAGCGGCGGCGCGCGGGTTTATCTGGATGGGCGGGTGTATGTGGGCTTCGGCGAAGATAACGCCAGCCGCATCGCCGCGCGCGCCCAATTGGGCAGCGTGTTTGGCGGCGATATCACCGATATCCCGCCCAACTTCCTGTTCTTCTCGGGCGGGGCCGGCACGGTGCGCGGGCAGGAGTTCCAGTCCCTTGGCGCAATCCAGAACGGTCTGCCCGCCGGGGGACGCAGCTTCGCGGGCCTCTCTACCGAGTTCCGCCAGGACATCGGCGAGACTAACTTCGGTCTGGTCGCCTTCGCCGATGCCGGGTTCATCGGCGCTGATTCCATTGGTGGCACCGGGGATTGGCACGCTGGCGCCGGCGTCGGCGTGCGCTACGCCACCCCCTTCGGCCCGATCCGGGTGGATCTGGCCACGCCGGTGCGCGGCGAAGGCGTGGGCGAGGATCTGTTCATCTACATTGGCATCGGGCACGCCTTTTGATCCGCGTTCTGCTGATCCTGCTGCTGGCCCTGTGCCCGCTTGCAGCGACCGCCCAGGATGACGGCACCGCCCTGTCGCGCTTCCTGGAAGAGCAACTTTCCGACGGCGATGAACGCCAAGTCACCATCACCGGCTTCCGGGGCGCGTTGTCGTCAGAAGCCTCACTCTCGCGGATGGAGATCTCGGACGCGGACGGCGTTTGGCTGGTGCTGGAAGACGCGGTGCTCGATTGGACCCGCTCGGCCCTTCTGACCGGAGAGCTTCGGATCAACGCGCTCACCGCCGCTCGGCTAGAGGTCATCCGCCCGCCCCTTCCCGTCGACGGCGTCGATCTGGCGGACACCGAAGCGCAGCCGTTTGCCTTGCCTGAACTGCCGGTTAGGGTCGAAATCGGAACGGTTGCCATAGAAGAAGTCGTGCTGGGGGCGCCGATCATCGGCTTGCCCGCGACCCTTGCGGTCGAGGGCAGCGTCCTTCTGGCAGGCGGTGCCGGCAACGCGCAGATCACGCTCGACCGTCTGGATGGCCCGACCGGCCAATTCACCCTGGACGCGTCCTACGACAACACCACCCGAGAGCTCGACCTTGCCCTGCTGCTGCAAGAGGGCGAGGGCGGGCTGGCCGCCGAATTGCTCGGCCTGCCCGGCCGCCCCGATGTCCGGCTACAGATCGACGGCGACGGCCCGATTGACGATTTCGCCGCCGAGATTGCGCTCGCCACCGGGGGGCAGGACCGCCTGCTGGGGCAGGTGATCTCCTCCTCTGGCGACAATGGCGATCAACTGGTTGTCGTGGACATCGGCGGCGATATCTCTCCGCTGCTTTTGCCCGACTACCGCGCGTTTTTTGGCGATGATGTGCAGTTACAGGCCCAGGTCCGGCAATCGGACGCGGGCACCGCGCTAGAGGCGCTTCGCCTGACTTCCGCCGCCCTGACGTTGGAGGGGGACCTGGCCCTCGATCCCGGCGGGTTGCCGGTGCAGATCTCACTTCTGGGTCAGATCACCCCGCCCGAAGGGAACAGCGTTCGCCTGCCCGCAGGTGGCGTCGACGCGCAGATCGCGCGGGCCGGGTTGGCGATTACCTATGACCGCGCCGCGGGCGATAACTACCGATTGCGGCTGGACCTTGATCAGCTGGCGGTGGACGAGTTGACCATCACCGACACCGCGCTGGACCTGCAAGGGGCCGTCGCGATTACCGACACGGGGATTGAAGCCGCAACGGCAGAGCTGACCGGCGCGATGTCCGGCCTGTCCCACCGCGATCCCGCTTTGGCGCAGGCCCTGGGGCAGCGGGTCGAGCTGAGCGCGATGATGTCCTGGATCAACGGCGCGCCGATGATCCTGTCGGACCTGGCCCTGGGCACCGGAGATCTCACCCTGACCGGTGGCGCTTCGGCGCAAACCGGTGAGGGACGCTTGGACGTTGTCCTTGGTCTGGCCGCCCGCGCTGGCGATTTGACCCGCTTCGCCGCCCTGGCGGGCCAGCCCTTGGAGGGATCCGTTGATCTTTCCCTCAGGGGCAACGCCGAGGCGCTTTCAGGCGCCTTCGATCTCGCCATCGGCGGAACCGCCCAGGACCTGCGCGTCGCCGATGCCGTCCCCGCGCAAGTCTTCGCCGGGCAAACCGTTTTGTCGGCGCAAGTCACGCGGGATGAAACCGGGCTGAGCCTGCAGGACTTAAGTCTCGAAAACGCAGAATTGAGCCTGACAGGGGACGCGGCCCTCAGCTCTGGCGATACCTCGGCGAGCACACGTTTTCAGCTGCAGAATGTGGGTCTGTTCACTGATCTCCTTTCCGGTCCCGTGACGATCACGGCGGACGTCGCGCGGACGGGGACGGCACCCTTTGACGTCGCCGCCAACCTCACCGGGCCGAACGCCATTCGCGCCGACATCGACGGGATTTTCGATGCCGAGACGACGGATTTCACCCTTGCGCTTGATGCCTCGGCCCAGGGGCTTTCCATCGGCAACGGGATACCGCCCCAGCTTCTGGCCGGGCGCACCACGCTTGTGGCAACCGCCGTGCGCCAGGGAGAGGTTTTGACTCTTTCCGATCTGGCGATCGCAAACCCCGAGGTCAATCTGACCGGCAGCGCCAGCATCGGGCCCGACACCAGCCGCGTCGATGTCGCCGCGCGTTTGGCCAATGTCGGGCTGTTCACCGATGCCCTATCCGGGCCCGTCCGCGCCGATGCCTCCCTCACCCGCACCGCAGAGGATCCCTGGCAAATCAGCGCCGATCTTGGCGGCCCCGGTGGGATGAGCGCTGCGGTGAACGGCCGTGTCGGGCTGCCCGGCAACAGCGTTGATCTGACGGCGACGGGCCGCGCGCCCCTTGCGCTGGCCAACCGCTTTATTGCACCGCGCACCATCCGGGGGACCCTGGGGTTCAACCTCGCGATGCAAGGCCAGCCGGGGCTTGGCGCGCTTTCGGGGACGCTCAACACCAATGGTGCGCGCGTCTCGGTCCCGACCTATGCGCTGGCGGTCGAGAATGTGGGGGTCAACGGGCAGCTGTCGAATGGGCGGCTTTCGGTCAACGCCAATGGCCAGCTTTCCAGCGGCGGCGATCTCAGCGCCAATGGGTCCATCAACCTTGGCAATCCTGGCCTTGATGGGCAAATCGCCATCGGCCTGCGCAATGCGCGGCTGGTCGACCCGACGCTTTACGAGGCGCGGATCAGCCAGGCGGATCTGACGATCTCTGGCCCGCTCGCCCGGGCCCCTCAAGTGCGAGGCACCGTGACCCTGGGCGAATCCGAGATTCGCGTGCCCGAGGCGAGCCTGTCCGGCAGCGCGGCCATTCCCAACATCAGCTACGTCGGCGAGACCCGCGAACAGCGCCTGACCCGGCAGTTTGCCGGACTTCTGGGCCGAGGCAGCAACGGCGGGGCAAGCGGCAGCGCGACGACGGGCCTCGACATTACGATCAACGCGCCGGGGCGGATCTTCCTGCGCGGGCGTGGGATCGATGCGGAATTCGGCGGCTCCCTTCGGCTTTTCGGGACCACGGCCAACATGATCCCCACCGGTCAGTTCAACCTGGTGCGCGGGCGGCTTTCGATCTTAGGCACGCGGCTGGATTTCACCGAGGGCTCCGCAACCCTGCAGGGCAGTTTCGACCCTTTCCTGCGCCTTGCCGCGACCTCTCGCGCAAGTGGATACGAGATCACCATCCGGGTCGAAGGCGCGGCCTCCAGCCCGGACATCACCTTCGCTTCCAGCCCCGCGCTGCCCGAGGATGAGGTTCTGGCGCAGCTTTTGTTCGGGCGCTCCGTCTCGGGCCTATCGCCGCTGCAGCTGTTGCAACTGGCTGATGCGGCCACGTCGCTGGCGGGCGGCTCCACCAATTCGGGCTTTATCGCCGGGCTGCGGGACGGGCTAGGGCTGGATGATCTGGACCTGTCGACGGACGAGGAGGGCAACGCCGCCGTCACCGCCGGGCGCTACCTGTCCGAGAATATCTACACGGACGTCACCATCAATGCCGAGGGGGACGCGGATCTGTCGCTGAACATCGATCTGACCCCGAATATCACCGCGCGGGGGTCTGTGGGATCGGGCGGGAATAGCTCCATCGGCATCTTCTTCGAGCAGGACTATTGACGCCGCCAGTGGGCGGTTATATCAGCCCCTTCACGACACCTGCCCAGGTGGCGGAATTGGTAGACGCGCTAGCTTCAGGTGCTAGTATTGGCAACGATGTGGAGGTTCGAGTCCTCTCCTGGGCACCAGTCAACACCTCTAACTAGCTGTTAGATAAGTGTTTTTGCATTTTATCCCTATGTCTATCCCCCTCATTATCCCCCCACATGGGCTTCCATGGCCTGCTTGGGGGTGTTCCTTTTTGGGCCGGACAAAGCATTGCGTGCGCAAATGAGATTTAGCGACGCCTCGCGCGCGCGTATTGCTTACCCTCGGGCCAAGGCGGTGCCCTGCGACACTTGCGACATTGCGACATGGGCACCAAGCAATGATCAAATTTCGGGTGACTGAGTGTCACCCTCTATCACCTCAGAAGTGTCTGCTATGGATCTGCGAAGGGGTATTGGCAGCGTGCGGCGTAAGTGCGGTTGGGACCCTTTGTGACGACCTACGAAATCACAGGGGCCCCCTTGACGTATGGCGCCATCCCCTCTGGGCGATACTTGACCAATAAGGGCAGGTTACGGCGAACTGTTAAGTTAAGTGACTTATCAATCTCCCACTGTCTTACCGCAGCCACAACATCACGACAAAATAATGAGATATCCAAATTGAGGGCGTCGTTTAGGATGTTCTTGTGCAGTGTGTCGCCAATCGTAAACACCACTCGGGCATACTGCATTTTGCCGTGACCAAATCTGCCTTGATGAATAACCCCGCACCGAAGGCTGTAGCAGTCGAGCGCGGTTAGATAGGGATAGCCTGCCGCCAGATAACGGTCATACCAATCCATATATAGTCGCTTGTCTTGACCGCTTGTGCTACCGTCTACTTGCTCCAAGGCGGCGCAAACTCCCGGTAGGCTAAGCGCTACCGATAGGGCAACATAGAACAGCTTGGCATCAAGCGCGCGTTCTACGTCCTCGAGTATCAGGTCCATTTGAAACTTCCATCGACTGAATGCTTCGTGGGCCTAGCTTAAGCTATATCGGAATGGTACTCTTTATTGTCTTGTTTTCAAGACGCCAACCGCCACTCATACCGCCCCATGCTATCCTTCACGCCCACCACGGCCCCACGCTGGTGCAGTAGCCTCGGGGCATAGGCAAACGTGGCATATCGCTCTGAGATGAGAACCCCGCCCCCAAGGATCGAGCGATGTTCACGGCCAAGCGAAAGGCAGCGTATGAGGTTTTGCACCCTGGGGCGGCAAGAGGCGAAAACAAATCCTGCCCGAATGGCCAATTTGGCCACACGGCTGCAACATCTTCTTTCGCTGATGACCAAGCAAACAAAACGGAGCATTCACCATCCGTGCGATGGCCAAGTTGGTGGATTGACTGGTTCGGAAGGCGTATCAGCGCAAGTCTGTCGCCCCGTAGCGTTCTCGGTAGCTAACCTGTCGGCGAGCACATCCAGATCACGGACATCATATAGCTTGTTGCCCCCGAGGATTTTTCTAGGCAGCTCTAGCGTCCGAAGCTTTGATGTCGAGATCCCAAGATAGTGCGCTGCGGCGGCTGCCTTCATTAGGCGAGGTGTGAAGTGAAATGCCATGGCCTAGAGTGGTGCCCCGAAAATAGGCTTCTCACAATACTGGATTTCAGGCGTGATGTCCGTGGACGTCAGAAACCAGACCATGTTGGACTGACAACCTTTAGCAAGGATTCCGCGTCGGCGTTTGCCACCCGGATAGAGCAAACTGGCGACGACCAGGCCAATATTGCGGTCGGCGCAAGGCACCTCGCCCAATGGGTGCTGGAACCCATGGCCACGAAAATTGCAGATTAGGTGGCGAGGCGCGGAGCCCGCATTCAATGCTTCGCGATAACTTGCCGAGCCTTGAGGTTTGCATGAGAGGCAAGCGCACCAGACGAGCGCCAATCTTCGCGCATCGCTTTGATCAAGGATTCTAACTCATCTTCCAACGAAGTAATCCGGTCCTCAGCGTGGTCCACATAATCGATGACAGATTTGAGCGCCTTGAAAAGGGCGTCCATTTTGCCTTCATGCTGCTTGTATGCATCCCCAGGTGCAGGAATTTCCGCTCCACGTTCGCGCTGTACGTTCATCCAAGCACCAAAGGCATCCTTACCATTTTTCAGTGCTTCTTCGCGGGTCTCCCCGTCAGACATGCAACCAGGCAAGTCCGGATAAAAGGCTATGAAACCGCCTCCATCTTCCTCGGAGACGGCAGATATAACGATGGCGTAATCGTTCATGGATCTTCCTCCCCTTTCATACTGTGGGCATCGACGTAACTAACCAACTGCTTTATATATAAAGCCTTAATTGGTCGTTTAAATGGCACGGTTTGGACATCACGCAGATATGGGCTGGCGGCAACGTAGTGGGAACTTCCGGTCGGTTTCCGAATGTCCACGTCATGTTGTGCGCATAGTTTTTGGACATCTGCAATAGTCCAGTCGTCGCGCGGATTGCGCCTCATGCGCTCTAGAAGCGTCAGTTTCTTTGCCACAAATCGACCTCGTTACGCATGCTTGCCGTAGACCGCCTCCGTCGGCAACTCTTGCATCGGTGCGTGGATTTGAGCAAGGTTTCTTCGGGCTAAGGAACCCGGAACGAGATAAATCGCATCCCTTGCCAGGTCGCCGACCGTTGGCGTGGCGGGCTAGTGGTCAACTTCTCCTTGAATGTGAGCCGCATGGTCGGGGTCAAGCATAGCGCATTCCCCTGCCCTCTGGCGTTAGGACGTTCAGATCAACGCCCATGGCCCTTATCCTCTCCATATTGATTTTGCGCCACACGTTCCGCCCGCCGAAACTCTTGGCGCTGTCCACAATTAGCCTGTCGCCTTGGCGAAGGATCAAGCCGTTGCAGAGTAGCCGATAACCTGGACGGCCTGCCACTGGCCCGCGCCGCCAATCGGTCAAGACATACTCGGCACCAAGAAAATGCAGGTCAGGAGCCGCGCCGCCACATAGGCCAGCGGTTTCCGAGTTTATGGTCTGGTACCCGTAGACGCGCCCGCCCGTGCCAGTGCGGAACGCTTTTGGATTGCAGACACCGCAACTCATTGGCTTGCCTGCCGGGTTATCGCCCCGGCAATTTCATCTGACCAGTCTGACGCAAATTCGTTGAAGCCCTTCCTAAAGGGACAGGCCCTGGACCACGATTCCAATGCCTGCGCCTTGATCACGACGCCCATCAAGGTTTCCTCTCGCGTCGTCATAATCGAATGCACGTGTTGGCGCAGGGCAACCTCTGCGGATCGATAACGCTTCTTAAGGCGCTCGAAATCCAATTCACGTCTAATGCGCGCAACCTCTGCCCAATAGATCCGTGCCGGATCGCGGCGCTTCTCAAAATCGGTCAAGAGTTTGGTCATTCGCTCGGCGCGCATTGCTTGGCGTGGGCCGCCACCTGCAATAAGGCGGTTGATCTCTCTCATTTGCCCTTCTGCGTGCAAGTCCATTGCTGCGTCGGTCAGAACCCCTGGTGCGCCTGCGTAGCTGGACCCATCGATGAAAACTTCCGGCTCGCTTCCAGCCCCGAAAAACTTGGCATCGTCGGGGGCGCGCGGCCAAACCCGCCGTGCGGCGCTGATCATTCTGTCATAATCAGACTTCGCTGCATCATGCTCGGCAGAAATCGGCTCTAGTTGGTCCGATAGGCTGAGTAACTTTTGGCTTTCCTGGGGCTGCCCAGCGGCGGAAGCGGATCCAACACCAATTGAGGCGGCGGCAGAAACGGCAAGGCCAGACAAGAGCGTTCGGCGCGAGAGGGCGGCATGTGATTTCGGCATATTGTTCACTCGGCCAATCATGCCAGCACCCCCCGAATTTCGGCCCAAAGCTTGGGATTGTTTGGCCCTGCGTTCTCGCTGAGGTCAAACCCACCATCACCCGATATCGCCACAACTTTGGCTGCAAGGTCAGCAACCGTTTGCGAGGGCGTGTCTGCTATCCGGCGCTCAAGTTCATTCACGGTGTCCAATGCTGCATCGAAGTCGGAATCGTCGGCACCGTTGGCGCGCGCATTGGCCGCCTGCCATTGCCGAAACAGGCCTTGGATGGGTGTTGAGGCTGGGGCATCGCCGGGATGGGCTGTAGAAATCCCGACCGTTGCGGTTGCTGCGCCAATTGCTGCAATCGCGTGTCGGCGGGTGGGGCCAGTTATCGCCTGCATGGCATTTACCTTTCTGGGGCTAGAGAGGGGCGGCGGGGCATCACTGCACCCCGCGCCGTTGTGGATTGGCTTAGAAGCGGTGGATTTGGCCCATCGCCGCGATGCGCGTAATGGTCGCGAGGTTGATTGAGCGGGCGGCCCGGGCCTCAACGTCCCAAACGGGCATAAGGTTGGGGTGCGTCGCCTTGCGAGTGAGCGCAGCACACTTGCCCGCGTCGGTCGCACCGTCCCCTTTGACGCGTTTGGCCATCGCGGCGGGCTGCACTTTCATCGTGCGGGCGGTGCCGTCTTTTTTCGTGAAGGTCACGGTGCAGATCCGTCCAGCCCCTGCCGCGATCAGCTTACGCTTTTCGGCTTCGCGCTTCTTTGCGGTGTCCAGTGCGCTTTCAAGCTGGGCCAGACGTGCAATCCCGTCGTGTCCCATTGTGTCCTTGTTCTGGAGGGCTGTGATCTGCGCCAGCAAGTCTGCGGTCGATTGAACCGCCATCGCCTTGAGCGCGGCGGTTGCTGCTTTGGCGGCGGCCCATGCCTTGCGCAATTCCACAGCAAAGACCTCGCGCATCTGGTGGCGCGCGTAGCCAAGTGTCGTCATCATGCGGTGGGTATTGGTCCAAGCGTCCAACATGAGGGCGCGGCGGTTGATTGCGAAGGGTGCGGTGGTCACTGGTTGTCCTTTCGGTTTTGATAGATTATGTATAGATCAAGATAGGCACTCTATCAATAGGTAATCTATCTATTTCTTAATTTTTTCTATCAAAGGACATGAACTTGACTGGTGAACAAATCCGCGCCGCTCGCGCCCTACTTGGCTGGACGGCTTCCGACCTCGCGCAGGCGGCTGGTGTCAGCTATCCGACAGTGCAGCGAATGGACGCGACGCAAGGCCCCGTGGGCGGGCGGCACGCAACCGTGATCGCAATCCGTGAAGCTTTGGAGCGCGACGGGATTCAGTTTTTACAGGGTGGCGAAACTGCAAACGGCCAAGGCGTGGCAATCGCCAGTGGTAAGGAATGACCTTTCAAGGCGACATTGAAACGCTCTACGCGACGGAAATCGACGTACTGGCATCCACCCCATGTCGCGCGGCCTACCTGCGACTGTGCGAAGGTTCTGCGCCTCACAATGCCGTTGAGGCATGGGGGGATTTCCTGCGTCTCGGGCAGAACGCGCCGACCGGGCGCGGCATGACAACAGAAGACGTCGGGGCCTTTCGATTGGCGTGTGCAATCATCCGTGACGCGAACCGCCCTAATCGCGGACATATCGCCGTCCATGGCGGGCTTGCGTAGTTTATCGGCTATGGCGTTGATGCGCTTTATTTTTTTCCCGTCGTCGTCTTCGGTCTCACGGTACACCGCAAGCCTTTGCGCCTTTTGTTCTCGCGCATAGCAGCCCGCAGATGCCCTTGCGGATTCGGTAATTCATAACGATATTGACGATATGGACAGACGCACAACGATAAAAGTTAGCGGGCTCCGCGCGGAAGCGCTCGCCCGCAATCCAGAACGGGCGTTGGCCTTAACCAGTATCGCAGCTATCAAATCGAAAAAGGTTACAGCGGGTTGGGCGGCGGTATTCGCCATGGGCCTTTTTGCCACGACCTTGGGCGCACCTTCGCTTGGGGCCGTCGCGGCCTGCGCCATTGTGATCACCATGCTTGCGGCCTACTTCCAAAGGTGTAACCGCGAAATTCGAGCGATCAATGCTAGGCACCCCGCCTAGTCGGCCTGGCCTCAATTGCGTAGCAGTGCGTCAATCGCCGGGGCTATTCCTACGCTTGGCTGCAAGGCTGGTGTGGGCATACGCATCAGACGATCAAAAAGCCCTTGCTGGGCAGGCGTCCGGCCCACCGCGCCGCGCACTGCATCAACGCTGCGTCGGGTCATGTCGCCCGCCATGCGACCTGAAAGCAGCCCAGTGGCCGGAATCGCCAGAGACGCCGGGCCAGCGCCGCCCACAAACGCACCACCAGTCAGAACGGACCCTGAAATGCTTGCGGGTGACATGATGCGTGAAAGCTGACGCAAGCCGTTTTCAGGCGCAGTCCCATTTGCGACGCGACGGATCGCGTCAATCTCGGCCTCTGAATACCCACGCAGGCGGCGGGGGTTTCGCAACATTTGCCGAAACTGCGCCCTAAGGCCTTGGGTGAAGTTATCGGTTAGGCTGGCCCGCTCAATAGCACCCTCTACCGCCTCCATTCTACGAACGCGACCCCAGGCGTCGCGGGCCTCTCGAATGGCGCCAGATACCGGCAATCCGTCGATTTCGTCATCGAGAAGATCCACAAGCTGGGCCGCCAATCGCCGCTCATCCGGCTCTAGGCTATTGCCCGCTGCACCAATCACGCGGCGCAGTATCTCCATTTCCGAGAATGGCGTATCACCTGCTTGTCGCGTCACTCGCTCTAGGGCGGCAGCAACGCGCGGGTGCAAGTCTGCGTCAAATCCTTCTGTGCGCATCACCTCGCGCATTCTGGTGGCCATCTGACCAATCTGTTGCGCTGGAATCACGCCGCCAATCTCGTGCGCGTCGGCATAAAGTCGGTTTGCGGTTTCTCTCAGCTCGGCCACGGTGGGGGCTGTGGCCGCTTCATCCGGCTGCCCCCTAAGACGCTGGACAACGCGGCTGAAGCCCTCGCCTGCGCTTGCTATAATACCGCCAGCCAACAAGCCTACAGGGGCGGCCTGTGCCCCCGAATGCAGGCGGTTCTGCAAGCCATCTTCACCCTCTCCAAAGGCATATGTGAAGGCAGCCGCCCCGCCCATTATGCCACCTTGGCCGACCCTGCCACGGGCTGAAGCCGATGCCATGGCATTCCGCGCGCCAATGCCGGGGATCAGGAACGCGCCGCCCATCTCACTCAATAAGCCCAGCCCCGGTCGGCCTTCCGAAAACTGCGCTTGCTCTTGCCTGATCTGATCCAGCGCAGTTTCATAACGTTCGGCTATCGGGCTTCTGTAATCAAACCAGTCTGCGCCGCCTTGACCGTCTGGCTGGACACCTAGAACGCTCGAAAGCGCGGCAAGGTACTCGTCACCAAAGCCCATCAATGCGCCGTCCGTAGCCGCCGCAGACACGCCGCCTAGCGTGCCAACGGCTGAATCTGGCATGGCAAGGCCACGGCGCTGGGCCTCGGCAAGTAGTTCGTGCCTCATGGTGCCGTGTCGCGCCGGATCACTACCAAGCGCGGCGGAAGCGCCGGGCGACAATTGGCCGATTGGCTGTTGCGCCACTCCAACCTGCGGTTCCGCATAGGTTTGCGTCGCGGGCGTTTGTGCGCGACGGTCTTGCTCCGCGATTAGGTCTGCTAGGGTCGTCATCTGGACCTTTCCGCAGCGATGATCGCCGCAAGGATATCGTCGGGGATCTCATCCAAGGGGATGCCTTCAAGGTAACTTGAGACTTCTGCGGGTGACATTTGTTGCAGTTGCTCAACAGTGATGGCTTGTCTCGTCGGAGAAGGCGGGGCGGGTCGATCCGATGGTGCGGCCAATGGGCCATCACCCTCAACTGCACGCGCGAAATCGTTAAGTGACGGCACGGTCCCCTGAAAGCCCACCAAAGTGCCGTGCTGTTCAAAGTAACGCATCTGGGCGGCCCGAGATTCCGCAGCGGACTCCATAGCCAAGACAAGTCTGCGAAGGCGCGCGGCGTTTTGCTCTTCACTCAGGCGCGGGTTGTAGGCCCTGGCAATGAGCCGTTCGCCCTCTTGTGCGGTGAATTGCGCGCCAAGGATTAAGCGCAGGTTCCGCTGCACCACTTCCTCCACCTGTTCGCGGGCATCTACAGCTTGCGGATTGATCACTGACCCAATTGCATCGGGCATACTCCCCACCAACGGGCCGGTTAGGTTTTGGCCGCCACTTTCCAACTGACCTACCACGGCTTCTATTTGGGAAAGCTGAGACATCGCATCCGCACCGCCGCCTTGGTTCCAAGCCACGTATTCGCTGGCGAACTCTTCATCTACCGCCTCTTGCCCCGGTGTGATCGGTTGCGTGTATGCCTGCCCCTGCGGCCCTGCCAATACGGCCTCTTCAGACACTTGCCAGTCCCCAAACGACATTGGCTCACGTCCTGCCGTGACCTCTTGCTGTTGATAATACTCGTATTCTCGAACCGACGACGGGACGTCCGCGCCGCCCGCTACCACGTCAGGCAACACGCGTTCGCCATTGTCTAGGAAATACTGGTAGCCGTCTGCACCCTCAATAATCCGGCGCTCTTCCGGCTCGCTGAAATCGGCCATGACCTGCCCGGTAGCGGGGTTCACCAAGCGCCCACCAATTTCCACGCCGCGCACGGGTGCTGCTGGCGGACGGAATGCCTCTTGCGCAATGACGCGCATGGCAGCCTCTGGGGGCATCATCGCCAGAATGGCCTGTTGATCTGGGGTGAAGCGAGTAGGAATCCCGCTTTCATCTAGCAAACGCCGCTGCTCGGCGCTTTGCTGCCTCTGCATAAGAGCCTGATGGGATTGAGACAGGTCAACAGGCTGGCCACTGCCAAGCTGAGACAGGCCCATGCCGAGGCCCTGCAAGGCAATCCCGCGTTCCGGTGTCATCCACTCTTCGATGCGGCCCAGAAAGCTGTCAGGGCCTCTGTTAAACAAGGTCATTTTGTACCCTTCCCGAATAGACCGCCAACAAGCGGTGCTGCCTGAAGTCCGAAGCCAAGCATATTGAACACGCCGGGCCGTTGACGTGCCGTGGATGTCCCAGATTGCGTGCCGAACGCACTACCCGCACCCGACGCCAACGCCAGATAGTCTTGAAGGGCCTGAAGGTCCCCGGCCTGCATTTGCTGATCGCGAATAACGTCGGCCTGGATCTCCGCCTGAGCCTGCTGCTGTCGCTCCCCACCCAGGGCTCGAAGGTAGTCCAAGGGTTGCAGCATCTGGGCGTTAGCTTGCCCCATCATCCCAGCGGCTTGCAACGCGCGGTTTTCCCCCTGTTGGAAGGCCTGATTTTCGACGTTTGCGATGCCCGACGTCAGGCCATGGGTAAGGTTTTGCGCGTGGAGGGTTGATCCGGTCATTCCAGACCCCGCGAAGGCGGAATTCACCTGCGGCATCACCGTGTCGATTACGTTTTGCCTGACCTGCTCAAACGCGCCGCTCCGAAGATTGGGGTCCAGGGCCCGCATAAGACCTGCTTGAGCGGCCTGCGCCCCACCCATAGCCGAGTTCACAACACCCGGGGCCATCCCGTAGGCTTGAAGCTGGAAGGGATCAGCATCCGCGACCATATCGCCTTGATATGGCGTGATATTGAAGCCGCCTCGATTGTAGAGGTTTTGCGCGTCCGCAAGGCCTTGGTCAATTGGGCCCTGCGCCGGAGCATACGGCGAATTGTTCTGCACCGTTGTAGTTGAGGATTGCCCGGACACTACAGCCAACCCCCTAGAACAGCGTCGGTCTCTTCTATGGGCATGAATTGCTCCCAACTTGGGCGGGCTATGGCGTTGATGCGCTTGCACCCATCTGGCGCACAAATGATCTGCTTTTGGGGTACCATATTACCGCATTTGTTTCTAGAGTTGAGGGCGAAATTCGCGAGTTAGTTTAGCAGGTGTTTAAGCTCTTCACTCTTCAGAAGCTTCGACACTTCCAAGTCCACCAAATGAGGCGCGTCATTTTGCAGGGCCGGGACAAGAGCAAAGGCCAGTCTAAAAATTCCCGCCTCTAGGATCGGATTGAGGGTGCGGCTCCCTTCGCCTTCGCCTCGATACACGGCCATCAGAAACCGCACGTTCTCAACTTTGCTCGCCCTCAGTGCATCGAATAGCGGCACTTCGCCGGGCGGGCTGTCCCTGATAAACACGGTGCAATCTGGGTGGCGCTCAAACGCGGCGCTATCAGACTGGCGCAAAGCATCCGGCAAGGGGCTGGCGTTAGGATCTGCATATAGTTCCGTCCGACCCGTCAAAAGATCCTTGAATGTGATGTCCATATCGTAGCCCTTCGGTTGCGTGATTCCGTCAATTGAAGTCGTCTTGGGCGGCTTCCCGCCATGAACTAGTTGGCCAATACGCGCGCGCGCGCGTACTGGTCGCAAAAAGGGCGGCTTCTATCCGCCGTGTCGCAATGTCGCAGATGTCGCAGCCTCTTGCCTCTTCATTGGCCAATCCCGCGCCCAATGATTTGGAAGGCCACCCTGCGGGCAGCGCCGTCAATTACAGCGCCATGTTCTAACGGCGCTAACCATCCGAATTTGACCAGCATTCCAGTCAACGCAGTTACTGCTTTACCTTCCCGCATCGATCCTGGACCGAAACGGATGATATCGCGCGGCAGGATGGTCTGCGGATCACGCCCGTGATCGACCGCAATGCCCGGCCAGCTTTGCAGAAGCCAAAGGCGCAAGCGCTCGGCCTTTTCAGTTTCTGCGCTGATCTCTGCCGCCTCTGCCAAGCGCTTCGCCTCCCCAAGATAGAACCGGGCCAGCTTCACGCCCTTCTTCATCATCCCAACTTGGATTTCACGGGCGCTAAGACTTTCCCAAAGGGTCAGCACCCCGGCAATACGTGCGGCTTGCTCTGCCGTCTTGGATGCGTAGGCGGTCAACCCTTCCAAACCGCCCCCCATTTGTTGCGCGGTCTCGGTTTCAACATAGTATTCCCAAAGCACCGTGCGGGCATCTTGGGACAGGGCGAGGTGCGGCGGCTCAAGCTGTTGCAGGGTATCGCCAGCAAGGGGCTTCTGTGCGTCCAGAATAGCGCGCAGGCGGGCGCTAAACGCTGCAAGCTGCGTCGCAGCCCCCGTGGGGGCCTCAGGGGCTAAGCGCAGGCCAATTGCGCTTTGCGGCTCTGCTATCAGGAAGCGGGCAAGGAAGCCCTGCCCGCTGGCAACCGGATCGGCTAAGAGCGGGCGGGCGGCGACGGGTTGCACCATCAAGTGCGCCGCCAGTCTGCGACCAAACAGCGAAGACGTTCCGTCACCAGCTCGCACCCGTGTCAAAGGATCCCCGCCCCAGAGCGCGGACAAGCCCGCCACGGTCTTCAATCGGTGATCTTGAGACATTCCGTGACCACCCAAAAAGCCGCCGCCCTCGTCCGAAAACAGGCCAAGCGCGGGCTGCCCTGCCATGAATAGCTTATGCAGCCCCTCAAGGGTCGGCTCTGTCGCGGTCAAGTTCGGCAGAAGCGGCGCGGATGGCTCACCCCCCAACGCCTCTAGGTCGGCTTGGGTTGCCGCGCGCTCGGTCCCTTTTGCCTTCTTGAAACCCGCCATGACCTGCGCCCGGTCGGATTTGTAGATTTCTGCGGCGTTTTCCCAAGCGGTCACGTCCTGTTGATAGGCCGTAGACGCTTCCCGCTCAAACTCTCGCAGGCCTGCCATCAACAGCTTGTCGGTTGCGCTCTTGCGCTCGCCGGATCGGGCGATTGTGAGGCAGTAGAGGCTAACCGGGGCGAAGCCGCCCAAGGTTTCGACATCGCCGTGCGCCTGCACCGCAAGAGAGGCTACGGACAGTGCAGACTGTGCTGCGAGGGCCATGGGGGCCTGTGTAGTCGCCTGTGCGGCCTCTGCGGCCTCCCTGAGGGGGCCAAGGGCTTCAATCGGGTAACATGCCCCTTGCGCCACCTCCCTGAGAAGCGGCTGCGGACCCTCGGGGGTGTATGCGTTGGGCTGAATTGCAGTCATTGCGCGGCCCCTTTCAAGAGTACGTCGTTGAAGTCCTGCCCATCCGGGGCAGACATAATCGAGACGGACCAGCCCAAGGCATGTGCGCGGTCGGCCAATGCGGCCCCGGCCTCGCGCCCTGGGGTGTCTCCATCAGTTGCGATCACCAGCGCGCCGGAAGGCGGGCGCGGTGGCAGGGCCAACGAACGGATGCCAGACGTGGAAAGCGCGGCCCAGACGCTCGCAGGGCCGTCCAGAAGGCCTGAGAGAAGGCTTAGGCCCGTTTCGATGCCCTCGCACACCACAAGCGGCCCCATGGCCTCAGAGAGGCGCACCGCGCCACCAGCGCACGGCCCCAACATCATCTTGGCATTCTTGGCCAATCGGTCGCCTTGCTTCGTGAAGAACGTGCGATGCACCCCCCCTGTTGATTGGACATCAGCGACCATGGCGGAATGAAAGCGCCCAGACGGGCCGTGATAGCAATCCGCTAGCCAACGCAGGGTATCGGGCAAGGGGCACGTAATGCCCCGCCCCTTAAGGTAAGCCTCGCCTTTGGTGTCCGTGATCGGCTTGCCGAAGTCCCACGCTCTGCGGGCCTTGGCGAGTTGCTGGGCCTCATATTCGACCCTCGCCTTGTCGGCTTCGCGCTGCGCCGGCGGGTCAATTTCAAACCCGCCGGGTGCAATGCCTGCTGCCCTTAGGAGATCCGTGAAGCTGCAATTCGACTTTTTGCAGTGCATCAGCAGGCGGTCGCCTTCCACGCGGATCGTAAGGGCGTTTTGATCCTTTCGGTGGTCCTGACAAATCGGGCAAGGCGCGGTTCCGTAGGCCTGTGCCCACGTGCCGCCCAAGTCCCGTGTAAGCTGGCGCGGATCAACCGATTGACGCGGGTTTTGAGGTGCAAATGTCATTGTGCGGCCTTTCCTGAATGCAGGAAAGAACGCGATTCAGTGGGCGAGAGGTTACGCACTTCACCAGTGCTTAGCAGGACCAGCGGTCGCACGGGAAAATCCTCACCCCAGACGCCCATTTTCCGGCCGGAAGGGGACCAACGAACGGTGCCAGCGATGGGAGTGACAATGTGGATTGGGGCTGCCGTTGCGGTCATTACAGTGCCCCCCCATCGATGCGCTCAACTTTCGAAACGAGGGTGTAAATGCCATAGCGGTCGCGGCCTGTGTCGGCGTCGTTATTGTAGATTGTGCAAGCGATATCGACGCCGTGATCGCGACGCAGCGGCAACACGTTATCCGAGAGGCGGCAATAGCTTGCGGCAAAAATCGGGGCTTGCATCAGGCCCTCAAGCACTTGGCGTTTGCGCCGTGACACGGTGATAACGCGCGGCTCTTGACCTGGATCCGTCACCCGATATTGGGCGGGCTTGCTTGCGCTCGGAAGGTCTGCCCACCGATAAATGCGGCGGGCGTTGCGTGGCGGGATGCCATCGGAAGTTTTCATTTGGAAGGCTTTCAAAGTTGAAGGCCATCACTTCTTGAGCTATGATCGGTGGTGTTAGCCAAGATCATATGCCCCTTCCCGTGATGCCTCATGGGTTGGGGTTTTCTTATGCGGCCTCGCGGTCGGCATTGGCCTTGGCAATTACGGCGTCAAAGTCCGACTTGCGCCAGCGCGACATGCCGCCGATTTTCATGGGTTGCGGGATAGTGCCGTCCGCCACACGCCGCCAAAGCGTAGGCAGGGAAAAAGCAAAATACTTAGCGCCGTCACGGGCGGACAAAAGCGGATCGGTGTTCTGAATGGCCGCGTCGGTCGAGTAGTGCTCGACCGCTGCCGCATCTTGAGTTCCAAGGTGTTCCATTTCGTCGCCTCACTGCGTTGTTAGTCAGTGAGGCCGAAAGTAGGCACATGATACTAAGTGATAAAAAGGAGAGTGCCAGCTACTCTTGCTCACTTCTTTCCTTTGCAACCTCCCTGTTGAAGGCTTCGGCGCTTGCATCAATGCCTAATGCATCGAATACGCCTGCAAGCAAGGTCATAAAGGGGCTCGACGCTTTGTTGTCTATGGTATTGGTAGTTGGCAGTTTCGGCCAGTGCCCGGTCAGTGCGCGATAGGCATCCCCGCATTCACGCGCGACGCCCCTTGCTTTGGATTTCTCGGACCTTCGTCCTGTTGGTTCGGAAAATCGGGGCCCAAACGTTAGACCAAAAGCATCTGATCCGGGTGGCAAGGCAAGTATCGTGTCTCTCGCCAATTCCATCGCGCATCTAATCTCCGTGAAATGCTGCGCCAAGCCATCCGCGCTATAGCGACCACGGTGCCCAATCCCCGCCACTTCAGACTTTTGGAGAGCTTTTGATAGCACCCCGTCACCAATCAGTCCGACTAATTTCAGGTTCTTTTCCGCACGTTCAAGCCCTGATATCGCCGCGCGCAGACTCTCGGCATCCTTTTCAGGCGCGCGGTTTCTTCGAGAAAAATCTTCCACGACACTGCCGATTGAGGCGTTGCTCTCTATCCGCTGCGCCCATCCATCGATTTCCTCAAGATTAGCGTTAGGAAAGCTACGCCTCAGTACGCCTGCAAGGTTCTCTTTTCCAGTATCCCAATTCACGCACTTACCCCCGATTGCAGTTGCACTAGCTTCCCTGTGCCGCCACCAACATGATCGGCCCAGCGCTCCATTAGTGCCGCGCGTTGCTCCAGCTGATCATCACGCAAGTAGGCCTTTTGTGTCGTGGTGCGCGCCTTGTGGGCAATCGCCATTTCTGCCGTCTCGAATGAGACACCCCCGGCCCGGTCGGCCCATTCGCGAAAGCTGGACCGGAAGCCATGGGGACGCGCCTCTATTTCCATTCGTGTCATCAGGCTGGACATCGTGGCGTCCGATATCACGCCTTTGTTGACGCCTGGGAAAAGGTAACCGTCACGTGCCAGCAGCTTTGCGGACTCAATCGTCTCAAGTGCCAAGGCTGACAGAGGCACCCGAAAATCCACGGCTTGGTGTTTGCGGGCCTTCATGTTTTCGCCGGGGACTGTCCAAATGCTTCCTTCGATTTCATCGATGCGAGCAAAGCGGATCGGCTTGCTGCGCAGTCCTGTCAGGATCAACAGGCGCAAGGCGAGGTGCGTAGTTGATCCGTCCGATAGCTGGGCGAAGAACGCGGGCACCTCGCGCCAGTCCATAGATGGAATGTGTTTGGCGACGTGGCGGGATCTTCCAAGCAACGCCTTTGCCTTCTCGGTCGCTTGCAGGTCAACGTCTAGGCCCAGCGCAGCCGCATGTTTGAACACAATTCCGAGGCGGCCAATCGCCTTGCGGGCGGTGTCGGCCTTTGCGTGCCAGATGGGGGCCAAGGTGTCGCGTATGTCGCGTTGGTCAATCTCGGCAATGGGCGTCTTGCCCAGCTTTGGAAGCACATGCAATTCCAAGGGGCTTAACCAGCGCCCGGCCTTGCCGTCGCCCCTCAGGTCAGCCTTTCGGCTTTCGAAGGCGTCTAAGGTCACGTCGTGAAGCGTGTGCATGTTCCGCAGGGCGGCTTGCTCGGCATCCCGGCGGGCTTTGATTGGGTCAATGCCCTGTGCAACCTTTTCCCGCAGCCCGGCGGCTATCGCGCGAACGGCTTTTAGAGTGACAGTGCTGGCGGAACCTAGGCCCATTTCGTGGCGACGGGTGTAGAGCGTGTAGCGAAAAACCCATTGACCGTTCTGATCTGTTGACTTGTAAAGCCACAGACCAGCGCCATCGGCATACTTGCCCTTTGGAAGCGCCGCGACCTGCGTGGCCTTCAATCGATTCAGAACGTGGGCCATGTATCCCCCTCAGTATCCCCCTCGCCTTCCTAGTACGGTTTGAGGCGACATGAAAGGGAATGATACTGTTTGCGCCAATAAAAAAAGGGAAAAGGAAGCGAGAGGTTAGGCCTTGAGGCTGGATGATACCGATAGACACCGCGTTTAAAGGCCTCTCCTGGGCACCACTTTTTCTTGGCCTACCGCCCTTTGGGCTGCTTGAGGCCGTAAGGCGAAGATCGGTAGTTGTGCAGGGATGCTCAAGCTTGAGCACCCATATTAAACCCCTAGAAACACACGATAATCGCAATTTCGTTAACCTTTGGTTAAGCTTTGGAAACGGCGTCGCGCTTCCTCCCTTCCCCGCGGGGCCTGATTTCGGTAAAGCACGGGCCTATCCGACAGTGAGGCGAGCGCCGTGACCAATACCCTATACCAAAATGACCTGCCCGACGGCCTGAGCCTTGGCCCCATCGTCGCGATTGACTGCGAGACCATGGGTCTGCATCCGAACCGCGACAGGCTTTGCGTGATCCAGCTGTCGGACGGGGACGGGAATGCGCATCTGGTGCAGATCGCCAAGGGGCAGACCGAGGCACCGAACCTCTGCGCGTTGTTGGAAGATCCCAACACCCTGAAATTGTTCCACTTTGGCCGCTTCGACATCGCCGCGATGTACCACGCCTTTGGCGCGCTGACCGCGCCTGTTTATTGTACCAAGATCGCGTCGAAACTGGTGCGGACCTACACCGACCGCCACGGCTTGAAGAACCTTCTGCAGGAACTGCTGGGCACCGATATCTCGAAGCAGCAACAAAGCTCGGACTGGGGGGCTGACACGCTGACCCCGGCGCAGATCGAATATGCGGCGTCGGATGTGCTGTACCTGCACGCGGTCAAGGACAAGCTGGACATGATGCTAGCCCGCGAAGGCCGGGCCGAGATGGCGCAGGCGTGTTTTGATTTCCTGCCGATGCGTGCGAAACTCGACCTGGCCGGTTGGCCCGAGATCGATATCTTCAGCCATTGAGCGGAGCGCCACGTGGCACGCGACAACCTTTATTCCAAAGCTGTGGTCTGGGTGAAAATCACCCTGCCCGTCGTTGGAATTGGCCTGTTGTCGTCGCTGTTTCTGCTGTCCGGCGCGCCGGATCCCGACGCCGCGCTGCCCTATGCGGAGGTTGATATTGACCAGGTCACCCGCGAACAGCGCGTGACCGAGCCGCGTTTTGCCGGGGTCATTGGCGAGGGTCAGGAGATTGTGCTGACCGCCGATGCCGTTGCTGCCGATGCCGCGCAGACCGAGCGCATTCAGGCGCAATCCATTGACGGGCGGATTGACCTGAACCCGACGGAATTCCTGACCCTACAGGCGGAAAACGGCGACTTCGACATGGCCGCCCAGATGGCGACCTTTACCGAGGATGTCGTGGTGCATTCCTCCATGGGATATCGCTTTGAAAGCCAGGTGTTGGTGATGGCGCTGGACGTAATCAACATGCGCTCGCCCACCCGGGTCCATGTCACCGGGCCCGGTCTGGATGTGACCGCCGATACGATGGAAATGGCCGGTCCGGACGGGGAAACAATCCTTCGTTTCAACGGCTCCGTTCGGGTGCTATACGAGCCGCAAAGCTAAAGGGCCCGCCATGCACCGTATCCTTGCCCTTTTGGGTCTATTCCTTCTTCTCAGCCAGCCCGCTGCGGCGCAGGTGAATATCGGTTTCGGGGGCGTCAGCTTTGATGACCGCCAGCCGGTGGAAGTGACCGCCGATGGCCTGACCCTTGACCAAACCACTGGCGAGGCCGTGTTCACCGGCAATGTCATCGTCGTCCAGGGTGATCTGCGCATGGCCGCCGGGGCGGTGCGCATCGTCTATGGCACCCAGGGCAACCAGGACGTGAGCGAGGTGATCGCCACGGGCGGCGTGCTGGTGACGCGCGGCGCGGATGCGGCCGAAGGCGGCAGCGCGCGCTACGATGTGGCCTCGGCCCTTTTGACGCTGTCGGGCAATGTGCTGGTGACCCAGGGTCCAACGGCGATTGCGGGCGACAGCATGGTGGTGAACATGCGTACCGGAAACGGCTCCGTCGATGGGCGCGTGCGCACGGTGCTGGGCGGCACCGAGTAATGGCGCTGGAAGTTACCGAGGGCTCGGCGGGCCTGCGCGTTCACAAACTGCGCAAGAGTTACCGAAAGCGCCCGGTGATCCGCGACGTGACTCTGGAGCTGAACCGCGGCGAAGTGGTTGCGCTGCTGGGGCCGAATGGATCGGGCAAGACGACCAGCTTTTATTGCATCGCGGGGCTGATCACGCCCGATGGGGGCCGTGTCACTATCGACGGCCAAGACGTGACGCTGTTTCCGATGTACCGCCGCGCGCGGGCGGGCGTGGGGTATCTGCCGCAGGAAATGTCAATCTTTCGGGGGTTGTCGGTTGAGGACAACATCATGGCGATCCTGGAAATCGTGGAGCCCAAGCGCAAGAAGCGCCGGGATCGGCTGGAAGAGCTGCTGTCGGAATTCTCCATCGAGCATCTGCGCCGCGCGCCTGCCCTGTCGCTTTCGGGCGGGGAGCGGCGGCGCGCGGAAATCGCGCGGTGCCTGGCCTCCAACCCCCGGTATGTGCTGCTGGATGAGCCCTTTGCGGGCGTCGACCCCATCGCCGTGGGCGATATCCGAGCGCTGGTGGCCGAGCTGAAAACGCGCGGTATTGGCGTGTTGATCACGGACCACAATGTGCAGGAAACGCTCGCCATCGTGGACCGCGCCTACATCCTGCATGACGGGGTGATCATCATGTCTGGCACCGCTGATGAAGTCGTCCGGGACGAGAATGTGCGCCGCGTCTATCTGGGGCAATCGTTCAAGATAACCTGAACCGTGCCGCGCGGTTTGCATTGACAGGTCGGTCTGATTCCACGTCCTATGGGGGGGATGGTTGCGATTGCTTCATCCCATAGTGCCTCGCGCGGTAAGCCGATAGATCGACTGCCCCAGCGGACCCTCTTTGACATTCAAAATCATCAAGTTAACAGGCACGACACCTGTGTCGTGCGCCCATAAAACCGGAGGTTACATGCGGTATCAGATAAGCGGAAAACAGATCGAAATCGGCCAGGCGCTGCAGACACACGTGCAGGACAACCTTGGCAGCATCGCCCAGAAGTACGCCGAGCGTCCCACCGACGCGACGGTCATCTTCTCGAAGTCGGGGCCCGAGTTCGCTTGTGAAACCACCGTTCATCTGTCCACCGGAATGACTGCCGCCGCCAAGGCCCATGCCCACGAGATCTACGCCGCGTTCGAGGCGACCGCCGACAAGCTGGAAAAACAGCTGAGGCGGTATAAGCGGCGGCTGAAAGATCATCACAAAGACCGGACAACGCCCATTGATGTCTTTGGCGGTGCCTCTTATATCCTCGCATCATCAGAGGCGGAAAGTGACGCGGCGGAACCAGAATCGCTGCAGCCGATCATTGTCGCCGAGATGGAAACAAAGATCCCATCGCTTTCGGTTGGGGAAGCCGTGATGCAGATGGAAATCGCAGGGGCGCCACTGTTGGTGTTCCGCGAGCAAGGGAACGACCGGATTAATGTGGTCTATCGCCGCGATGACGGCAATGTGGGTTGGATTGATCCGAAGACCGGATAACAGACACGTCACGGCTGGGAACGCAGCCTATTGACCGAAAATGCGCGGCGCGCGCCGCTTGTGGAGGGACACGGGAATGGACCTTTCGACTCTTTTATCGCCGGATGCGGTCAAAGTGATGAGCGACGTCAGCAGCAAGAAGCGGCTGATCCAAAGCATCGCCGAGTTCGCGGAACAGCTGATCGATGTCCCCACCGCGCGTATTTTCGAAGCTCTGCAGGAACGCGAAAGCCTTGGCCCGACATCCGTCGGCCATGGCATCGCGCTTCCCCACGCCCGCCTGCCCGAAATTGAGGCCGTCGTGGGCGCGTTCATCCGCCTGGAGCGTCCGATCGACTTTGGCGCTGCGGACCGTCAGCCTGTGGATCTGATCTTCATTTTGCTGGCGCCACAGGAATCCGGCGTGGATCACCTGAAAGCGCTGGCGCTGGTGTCCCGCACCCTGCGCGATTCCGCGCTTTGTACGAAACTTCGGGCCAACACGGACCCGTCGACGCTTTACACCCTGCTGAGCGAGGGCGAGGTTACGCAGGCCGCGTAACCCCTAGCGTTTGTTCCACCGCGGAAATCCAAACCCGATGTAATCGCGCCGGTAGGTGTCGATCAGCACCTGCTCGATCTTGCCGTCATAGATGGCCTTGAGCGGATGCTTGCCCGGCATCGCCTCACCCACGACCTCGGGGATATCCTCGGCCCCGACGGCGGCGGCGAGGGCGGGCAAGGCTTCTTTCATATGCTCTTCCTGGATCACCGATTGCGGCACCATCACGGACGCGATCCCTTGCAGAATTGCCGTCTGCGTCGCCCAGGCCTGATCCACGCGGACGCTGGTCTGGCCCGCCAAATTTCCCTTCAGAAACCCGATGAAGCCCTGAAACGCGGCTTTCTGTTCAGCCTCGGACCAGCCGTCGCCCGGGGCCTTGCCGGGCATCGGCACCTTGTAGCGCTGGCGCAGGGTCTTGCGCGGATCGGCGTAGGCGGGGCGGTCATCGGGCAGGATGAAACGGTTGAACACCGTGTAGGCGCGGGCCACGGGGTGGCGCAGGACGGTGAAGCTGCGGAACCCGGGGTTGTCCTTCATCCATTGGCGCAGCTGCTTCTGGCTCATCTTGCGGATCAGGGCATCTTTGCCCACATCGCCCAACGCGCCCATCCAGTTGAGCACCGAATTCTCCGGCGCGCCTTTGATCGGGCAGAAGAGCAGACCGAGCGTCGGATGCGCCACGAAGTTGGGGACCTGCGCGGCGCGCTCGGGCTCTAACTCAGGGGATTTCTCCAACCCGAACCGATCGAGGTCGCTGAGCGCCGCGACCATTTCATCGTAGTTTTCGACCTTATCGCGCAGGGGCGCGGGGTTTTGCTTTTTCAGCTTCTTCGAGGTCGCCTCCACCCGCTCATCCGAGCCGAGGAAAGCCGCCAGACCATTCAGCATCTCGGGGTCGTTGATATCCTCGTATCGGACCTGAAACGCCACCTGCCCGGTCTTTTGCAGCCCCTGGCGCAGATGTTCCTGGAACGGCAAAAGCTTGTCCAACAGCTCCCCAAATTCGGCGGTATCAAACCGGATCTGCGCCGTCTTCGCGTGCTTCATATCCGTCAGGCGCCACTGTCCGGTGGCGCTGGCGATCTTGCGCGACACATAGCTGTCGAGCGGATTGCGGGTGAGGATCACCTTGGCGATGCGCGAGTCGGGCAACACGCGTTCCACCACGCGGTCATCATGGTCGTGGAACAGGCGAAAACCGGGCAGGCCCTCGCCGTTCTCGATGATCGCTTCCAGCAGACCCAAGGGGTCCTGCTCTCGCCGATCCATATCGTATCCGTACATCTCGAACGTGTTGTGATGGCCCATGAAGGTCGGGTTATAGACCTCTCCCAAACAGTTGATGTCGGGGAAATTATTGAGGCTGTCTTCCAGATAATTGGAGCCCGTGCGCATCTCGGCGAACAACACGAAAGCATCAAAACGACGGGACATGATCTATCTCACCAAATAGGGGCGGTTGTCGGCGCCAGAGGGCGGCATCGCCACGCCTTCTTGTGGGAAATCGCCCACGGCAAAGGGGTTCATCCCCTGGTTCTTCAGGTTTTGCAGGAACTTGGGCAGGCCCTGCAGGTTGGCCATGCGCGGCGCTTCGGTCAGCCGAGACGCCTGGGCGCCTTCCATCGCATCAAGGATGCGCTGCAGGTTTTCCATCGGCTCTTCCAGGAACTCTGCCAGCGACCAGATCCGGATTTCCGCGCGCGACCGCACGTGGCGGAGCGTGTTGACGAAATCCACCTCGCGCCGTTGCAGGCGCGCGGCCTCTGTCCGGATGTCGCCGAAATTGCGGTTCGCGGTGAAGAGCCGCACCGCCCAACCGCCGGTGATCACGCTGATCTGCGCGTTGCTGTCAGCCGCCATGAAGGCGCCGGGGCGCTGGTTGTCTTGCGGGCCGAACATGAAGACCTGCCGTTCGCCCCGGGTGTTCCAGATCAGGTTCGTCAGGAAGCGTTCGGGGTTGTAATCGCGCAGATCCGGCGCGGCGGAGAGGCAGCCGGCGTAGGTATCGGCGTCACCCGCAAAACGCACGCGCTTGGGATCAAAGATGTTGCCATGGACCGAGGTGCCGAGGCGGCGGGACAGCCAGGGTTCAAAATCCAGGAACAAGTCGTTGAAGCCGTGCAGCACCGAATACGGCGCGGCGGTTTTGCCATTTTCCCAATCGTTGTTGGGGTAGCGCGACTGCATGTAAAGGCCGGGGCGTCCACGGGTCCGACGCTCCAACGCTTTGGCGAACACCCGGTCGATCTTGCCAGGCGTGGGTTCCGCCTTGCGGACATTTGCGCCTTCATCGGTGAGGAAGGTGCGGTAGAGCCGCTCTGCCCGGGGCCAGATCTTGCGGGCCACAAAGCAATCCGAGCGGCGCAGAAGATGCAGGTGATCGTCGTAGAAGACGTGCGGTTTGCCCTGGAAATCGAACTTCGACAGGGTGAGGGACCGACTTTCGATGTTGCGAGAGTAATTGCGCACCAGCGTTTGGTAGTAGCTTTCGTCCGGGATCCAGACGAGCTTGAAGTAATTGTCAAACTCCCGCCGCTTGGGGTCCTGGATGATCGCCGACAGGGTCTGTCGCGACAGGCACCACCATTGGCTTCCCAGATGCGGCAAAAGCCCCTCGGGCATCTTGCGCTTGAAGCCGACGCTGCGCTGAAGGTCGACGTAGCGGTCAAAGAGAAAACGGTGGCGCTTCCACGAGAACGGGAAGCGCAGCTGGAAGCGTTCGGTATTCAGGCCATCGACGGTCCAATCCACGTCGCGGATGGTGACGCTTTCGATGAAATCAGTCATCGGCCGCGCGGCGAGGTAGGCGCGAAGCTCATCCACGGGCCTGAGCGGCAGGCAGGAGCCGGAGGCGAGGTAGACATGCCGGACGCCGGGAAATTCCTCCAGCATCATCTCGGCCCCGGTTTGGGAGGCTTGAACAAGGCTCCACGTGCCCCATTCGCACTTGTGACGCTTGCAGAACTTGACGTTATCAAGGTCGGCCAGCTCGCGCTTGAGCCAGGCGTTCTTGTCCTTGGCGACGCGTTTGTCGAGGTGGATGACGACGGGGCAATCCCGCTCGGCCCAATGGCGCGCGACCTCGGCGGCGCGGTTAAGCGCGGTGTGGCACATCATGATGAAGCCCAGGGTGCTCATGGCGTACTCATGCCCAGTTGCCTTTGGACATCAGGCCGAGGATCTCCAGCTGGCGCCAATTGATGTATTTCTCGGACCATTTGGTCCAGAAATCCGGGTTCTCCTTCAGGCCGTCGGCGTAGGCTTTGTATTCGGCGGAGGCGGCGTAGTGTTCGCGGCGGTCGAGCTCTTCCTTGGCTTTGGCGCTGAACGTGTCGAGGAACTTGGCGTGGAGCAGCACGCCAGAGGCCTTTTCGCCCCCCCATTCGTCATAGACGTGGTTCAGCCCGCGCGGCAGCAGCATGTGGGTGGAAGAGGCATAAGCGTAGTGCTTCTGCCAGTTCACCAGCGGCGTCTTGTTCAGCGCGGGCGCACGTTCAGGGTTGTCGCCAAAGAACGCGCGGGCCCGGGGGCCGCCCTGGATCCAGAGGTTGCCGTATTCCCAATTCCGCGTGACGGAGTAATTCCCGGCATCAAACCAGCAGGCGATGTCGAAGGGGTTTTGCCCCTCGCGGTAGGGCTGCGCGTCGATGGGACCCTTGGGGTACATGTCCAAAAGCATCGCCCCGAAGGACTTGATGGAGGACGCGTCGAGCCAGTCGGTCAGCGCGGGAATGGGGCGGGTATCGCTGAACGGGTAGACCAGGAATTCATCGGGGTCGACCGTCAGGCACCAGTGTTTGTGCCCGTAAAGCCGGAGCAGCCGGTTGATCCAATCCATCCCGAAGCGGGATCGTTTGTAGGACTCATCCGTCCACCAAACGCTGCAATCGGGCTGTTCGGCCAGGTATTCCCGCGTGCCATCGCCGCTGTCATTGTCCACGAACAGGAAATGATTAACGCCCCGGTCGCGGTAGTAGTTCAGGAAATACTTGAGGCGCACCCGCTCATTCCGGAGGGTGCAGAAGCACAGGACATCGCGTTCCTTGATCGTCTCCGTGCGGTTCGCCACAACCTCCAACCCGCGGGATTTACGCCACGCGCGCACAAGGAACCGCTTGCGTTCAAGGCGCAAACCGTAACGCTTGATCGCTTTCATGGGCGGCCTTTCCTGCCGGGCGGTTGGATGGCTTTCGCCACCGTATCAAAGTGCTCTGCCCAAGTGGCGACCTTCAACGTGGTCAACTCCGGCTTAACAGCAGTACCGCGAAAGTGTTGTTTAATCGTTTCCGCCCAAGAATAGGCGTCGTTACTGTCCACGTAAACGGCACAATCACCCAGAGTTTCCCTGAAAACCGGTAAGTTGGAGCAGATTGGCGTGGCTCCGGCCAGCGCGGCCTCCAGCGGCGGGTAGCCGTAGCCCTCGGCGAGCGACGGAAACAGCAGTGCGTTGGCGCGGGCAAGGTGCTGTTGCACTTGGTCGTCAGGCAGCGGCCCGTGCAGGAAAATGGAGGTGCCGCGCAGCGGGTGAGCTTCGATCCGCGCCATCACATTGTCCACCTTCCACCCCGCCCTGCCGATGATGTGCAGCTCGGGCATTTGGGGCAAAGACATCTGCGCCAGCGCCTCCCAGGTATCGATCATCAGCGCGTGGTTTTTCCGGGACTCGATCGTGCCAAGCATCACGAAATGGCCTGGCTCTCGAGCTTTCGCGGGCGGCGTGGGCTGGGCCGTCACGCCCAGATGGGCAACAAACTGGGTCTTTGGCGCGCTTTGCCCGGCCCAATGCGCCTTCAGGTCCGCCAATGTCGCGGCAGAATTGCTGATGATCACATCTGCATAGCGGCGAACCCTCTCTACCCGGCCGGCGAAGCGGTCGGGCATGCCATCGGCGACATGGGCGGGATGGGTCAAGGGGATCAGGTCGTGGATCATGACACTGCAGGTCCCGGGGTGCGCGGCGACCGCGGACAGAGTCGATTCTGACAGGTTGGAATGGCCGACGTTCACGTAGTCACAGCCGTGGGCGGCGTAGGTGTTCAGCATCCCAGCCAAACCGTGCGGCCTGCACCGAGCAATCGCCATACGCCGTAGCGCTGCTTCGGCCCTGTGACGCGGTTTAGACCCGCGCCCCGTGATGCGAGAGATCCAGTCCGCGCGGCCCAGATCAGCGCCGTTGACCATGTCCAGCAGCGCCTGCCCGCCCCGACGATCCAACAGCAGATAGCCCCGTGTCGTGCGGCATAGAAACTTGCTTTCGCCAGTCAGCGCCTCTTCCAGGTAAGCAACCTCCACCCGGTCGATGCCCGTCAGGGCACCGCGACCGACGCGGGTCAGCAGCCGCGTGACATCCAGCCAGAGGCGCAACTCTGACAGGGAAGCCACGGCGTTACTGCGCGGCGTTGCGGACCGACATCATGTCGGCGAGGTAATCCTGGAACTCATCGCGCAGATCGTCGCGGGCGAGGCCAAAGGCGACCGTGGCTTGCAGGAACCCGGCCTTGGAGCCGCAATCGAAGCGCTGGCCCTTGAAGCGGTAGCCATAGACGTTGTCGGCGCTGGCGATTTCCTGGGCGATGGCGTCGGTCAGCTGAATTTCACCGCCCGCGCCGGATTTGATCTTGTTGAGATGCCCCATGACGTCGGGCGACAGGATATAGCGGCCAATCACGGCAAGGTTCGACGGCGCTTTGTCCTGATCCGGCTTTTCGACCATGCCCTTCACGGACACGACCGAGCCCATGTCTTCCTTGATGTCCAGAATACCGTAGGAGGAGGTCTTGTCGTCGGGCACTTCCATCGCGGCGACCATATTGCCGCCGATCTCGGCATGGGCTTCGACCATCTGTTGCAAACAAGGCGTCTCGGCCGCGATCACGTCATCGGGCAGGATCACGGCGAAAGGCTCATTTCCCAGAAGACGGCGCGCGCACCAGACGGCGTGGCCCAGGCCCAGGGCCTTGTGCTGACGCATATAGGCAATCGCGCCCGAATCCATGTTGGTGCTTTTCAGCATCTCCAACATCTCGGTCTTGCCCTTCTTGCGGAGGGTATTTTCCAGCTCGGGCGTGTGATCGAAGTAGTCTTCCAACGCGGACTTGCCGCGGCTGGTCACAAAGATGAACTCCTTGATGCCGGCAGCGCGGGCTTCGTCAATCGCGTATTGGATCAGCGGGCGATCCACCAATGTCATGATCTCTTTCGGGATCGATTTGGTCGCCGGAAGGAAACGGGTGCCAAGACCCGCGACCGGGAAGATCGCCTTGGTAACTTTCTTTTTCATGCCTTGCCTCTCGCGCGCAGTGCCGCTTTAGCGCGGCATTCTGCAGTCTTGTTGTGACTGACACATTAACAACACGAAACGAACGGGGAAACGTTCAATTTTCATCTCCCGTAGGCGAGAGGCCCCGCGTGGCAGAAATACGACGGACCTCGGCGGTGACACGGGCCCGGAAAGACGTGATCTGAAACCGCGGGCCGCTGCGGTCCGAGGGGCCGAAAAGACCGCCGGTCTGTTCCCACCAGCCGCCATCGGTGAAGCGCACCCGATGCTTGCGCGGCGTCGGCTCGAACGCGAAAAGGCTGACGGGTTGGCCACTGGCGACAAGCTGCGCGGCTTCCGCGCGGCGTCGGTTGAGTTGGAAGATACGGCCCGACAGGATGCGATGGGGCGGTGGGTTTGTGGTTTGGAAAGGGTCGAAATCGCTTGTGTTAGGGCCGATTTGAGGCGCGATGCTGTCCCGTGTTTGCCCGGCTTCGATCCCCGCGTGCAGGGTATCCATCAGCTCTCGCATCTTGTCGGCGTCCAGTTTCCGTTGCTGGGCCAGGCGCAGCAGCCGCGTGCTTTGCGCCGCCTCCAGCGCATGGAGCGCTTCGGCCCGCTGATCCTCAGGGGCATGTTTGCGCAGGTAGACCGCGCTGGAGGCGCCGATGTCGAACAGGCTGAGCGGCACGCGCGCCTGGGTGCGGCGGGTGCTGGCCTCGAACCCGTGGTGGACAATCGCCTGCGGTTCCCACGCGGTTTTCAGGCCAGCGAGGCCGATCCGAAGGGCCATGTCCGTGTCGTCGAGGTAGAAGTGCAGCGCTTCGTCAAAGCCGCCGATTTGCTTGAGAGCATCACGGCGAAACGCCATGTTGGTGCCTTGGAGTTTGCGGAAATATCCGTCTCTGACGGGCGTGTTAGGGTCTAATGGGATGTCTTGCGCCAGCCCGTTCACGGCCAGAGGGCCCCATTGCAGAGAGATCCCGTTGCGGCCCAGCACCGGGCCGGTCAGCGCGGCAAGGTCCGGGTCTTTGAAGGCCGACAGGATCGCTTGTGTCCAGATCGGCTCGGGCACCGCGTCATCGTCAATGAAGGCGATGATCTCGCCCGCCGCCGCCGCGATCCCGGCGTTGCGTGCGGCAGAGATGTTGGGTTTGCGCTGCGGCAGCAGCTTCAAAGCGCCCTTGATGGGCAGATTACGCGCGGCCGTCTGACCCTCTGGATCAGCCACCACGATCACCTCACACCCGGCGCGCGCCTGTTGTGACAGGCCCAGAAGACAGCGCCGCAACGCCTCCGGCCGCCCGGCGCTGACAACGACAACGCTCAGGCGCAGCGCGGTCAAGGCGCCCCCATCTCTTGCAGCATCGCCTCGATCCTTGGGATGTCTTCGGGGTTGTTCAGCTCCCAAAACTTGGCGCCCCGGGCTTCGACCTCGACACATAAAACCGGGTGCCCGGCCTCCAGAAAGCGGAGCTGTTCCAGGCCTTCGAGCGTCTCTAATGGGCCGATAGACCAATGCGGATAGGCGCGCAGGGCCCAGGGGCGGTAGGCATAGACGCCCACGTGGTGGAACACCGGCGTGGGGGCGTCGGGCGCGTAGGTTTGGGCCGTGTAGGGGACGACTTCCTTGGAAAAGTAGAGCCCGCGCATCTTGCTGTCGGCCACGGCAGTCGTGCCGCCGACGCGGCCTGCGGCGCGGTCGGCCTTCAACGCGGCCAGCGTCTCACCATCGCAGCGCAGGATCGGCGTGGCGACGGCGGCTTGCGCATCGTTGCGCAGGCCGTCGACCAGGTCCGACAGGAACCACGGCGGCGTGAGCGGCGCGTCGCCCTGCAGGTTCACGATCATCTCGACGTCACCCAGGATTTCGAGCGCTTCGGCGCAACGCTCCGTCCCGTTGCGAGCCTCAGATGAGGTCATCAGGACCTCCGCCCCGAAGGCCCGCGCAGCATCGGCGATGCGGTCATCATCCGTGGCCACATAGACGGCATCGAGGCCCGAAACCCCCTGCGCCGCGCGCCAGGACCGCTCGATCAGCGAGACCCGCTCCCCCGTCGCGCCGGTCAGCATCGCCAGAGGCTTGCCCGGATAGCGGGTGGAGGCATAGCGGGCGGGGATGACGCAGGCGACTGTCACGGCTGCTTCAACTCCACGCCCGGGGCGTAGGCGATGAAGAAGCCGTTGGCGAAACCGTCTTTACCGTAGTCGAAGGGCGAATGATCCTCGAAACGCACCATTTGGCCGCCCGCCCCGCGCAGCACGGCGTCGCCTGCGGCCGTGTCCCATTCCATGGTGCGGCCGAGGCGGGGGTAGATGTCAGCCTCTCCGGTTGCGACGAGGCAGAACTTCAGGGAAGACCCGGCGCTTTTCATGTCGGCGTGGGCGTATTTGTTGATGTAGTCGTCCGTCGCCTGATCGCGGTGGGACTTCGACGCCACGACGCGCAAGGCGCTGTTGTCGGGCTTCGACACGCCGATGGGATCGAGCCTGCCGGGCGCTTTAGGGTCGAATGGACCCGCTTCTTCGACGCTGACGCCATCGGCGGTGGTATAGAACAAGCGCCCCTTCGCGGGCGCATAGACAATGCCGCGCACGGGCGTGCCGCTTTCGACCAAAGCGATGTTCACGGTGAAATCACCACGCCGCTTGATGAACTCTTTCGTGCCATCCAGCGGATCCACGATCAGGAACTGATCGGCGGACAGCCCGTGGCTATCGGCCTGCTCTTCCGTCACCAGCGTCACATCGGGGAAGGCCGCGCGCAGGTGGCGCGAGATGATCGCATCCGCCGCTTCATCGGCCTCGGTCACCGGGCTGTCGTCCGATTTCACCTTCACGTCGAAATCCTCGGACCCGTAGACCTCCATGATCGCGTCGCCCGCTTCCAGGGCGGCGGCGCGCATGACGGCAACAAGTTTCTCGTGATCCATGCCTTCACCTGACGTTGAATTGAAAATTAACACCTACCGCGTTATCCTCTGCCCGTGTGGGAACGGCAAGCAAAGCCTCGGGGCGACGCGAAGACATAAAAGCCAGGCCACACGGCGGCAGGCAAGGATTAGGCGACATGTTTGAAACACGGACTTCCACGTCCACAGTGGCGCTGCTCTTCAATTTTATGGAGGTCACGTTCCACGCCGCCGCGCGCAAGGTCCGTAAAGGGCATGGCAACGCGATCATCTCGATCGTCCTGTCGATCATGCAAAGCATGATGTTCATCGCCGCGTTCTACCTGATGTTCACGTTCCTGGGCGGGCGCACCGCCGCATTGCGCGGGAATTTCATGGTCTACCTGATGACCGGGATCTTCCTGTACCTGACCCACATCCAGACCGTGCGCGGCGTGATGAACGCCGAGGGGCCGACCAGCCCGATGATGCAGCACGCGCCGATGAACACGCTGGTGTCCATCTGTTCTGAAGCGCTTTCGGTGCTTTATACCCAGTTCGTCTCGCTTCTGTGCCTACTTCTGTTGATCCACACGGTGATCATGCCCGTCGAAATCCACGATTGGGCCGGGGGCTTGCGCATGTTCCTTCTGGCCTGGGGCGTGGGCGTTGTTCTGGGCATCATCCTGATGGCGTTGAAACCGTGGATGCCCGATGCCGTTCAGATTCTATCGATGGTCTATATTCGTGCGAACATGATCTTCTCGGGCAAGATGTTTCTGGCCAACATGATGCCCGCGATGATGCTTCCGGCGTTCACCTGGAACCCCCTGTTCCACATCATCGACCAAACCCGGGGCTATGTGTTCGTGAACTACTTTCCCCACAACACAACGGTGAGTTATCCGTTCTACTTCATGCTGGGCGCGCTTCTGTTTGGCATGATGCTGGAGGCCTATACGCGCAAACATGCCTCTGCCAGCTGGGAGGCGAAGCGCTAAGCGCGATCCGGGAAGAGGCTGCACGAAATCGGGAAGGCGCTAGTCCACCACCCGCATCGTCAGGTTGATCCGCCCGCCGTTGGGCAAAAGCGAAGACGAGCCTGCGCGCAGCCGATCAATCCCGTGGAAATTCAGCCGCGCCGCGCCGCCCATCACCGCCACATCGCCGGATTTCAGCCAGATCGATTGGGTCTTTCCGCCCCGCTCGGGGCCGCCGACGCGAAACAGCGCCTCATCCCCCAGCGAGATTGAGACGACGGGCATGTCAAAATCCCCCTCATCCCGGTCCTGGTGCATGCCCATCTTGGCGTCCGCGTCGTAGTAGTTGATCAGGCAGCTTTGCGGGTCACGAGCCACCCCGGACACCGCGCGCCAGACCTGCAGCGCCAGGGGTGGCATCGGCGGCCACTCCATCCCATCGGGGTGCGTGCGATCATACCGATATCCGCTGCGGTCCGAGATCCAGCCGAACGTCCCGGCAGAAGTCATCCGAACCGACATTTTACGCCCGGTCCGCGTCTCGGGCCGATAGAGCGGCGCAGCGCGCACCACACGACGCACCTGTTCCACCAATTCTGCCTGCTCCTCGGCACTAAGGTGTTCCTGATGCACAACAATGCCACCGACTTCGACGCTCAATGCAGATTCCTCGGATTCCAATGGGCTCGGACGCTTGCAGCCCTAAATTGCGCTTCTTATATACCCTCCGAACTCCGGTGGGCACCTTTGGTGGCCACTACAGTCAATTGTATGGCGGCGCGGGGGCCGCAGGTTTGGCCCCGCTCCCGCCCGTTCGCTTAAGAAAGGGACACACATGGCTAAAGTCATTGGTATCGACCTCGGTACAACCAACTCTTGCGTGGCTATCATGGATGGCTCGCAACCCCGCGTGATCGAAAACGCGGAAGGCGCCCGCACGACGCCCTCGATCGTTGCGTTCACGGATGATGAGCGTCTGGCCGGTCAATCCGCCAAGCGCCAGGCCGTCACCAACCCGGAAAACACCATCTTCGGCGTCAAGCGCCTGATCGGTCGCCGGATCAACGACGAACATCTGGAGAAGGACAAGAAGAACCTGCCCTTCGCGATTGTCGACGGCGGCAATGGCGACGCGTGGGTTGAGGCGAAGGGTGACAAGTATTCTCCCTCGCAGATCTCGGCGTTCATTCTGCAGAAGATGAAAGAGACGGCTGAAAGCTATCTGGGCGAAGACGTCACGCAAGCGGTCATCACCGTGCCTGCGTATTTCAACGACGCTCAGCGCCAAGCCACCAAAGACGCCGGCAAGATCGCTGGTCTGGAAGTGCTGCGCATCATCAACGAGCCGACGGCAGCCGCGCTGGCCTACGGCCTCGACAAGAAAGAGACGCGCACGATTGCCGTCTATGACCTTGGCGGCGGTACGTTCGACGTGACGATCCTGGAAATCGACGACGGCCTGTTCGAAGTGAAATCCACCAACGGCGACACGTTCCTGGGTGGTGAAGACTTCGACATGCGCATCGTCAATTACCTGGCGGAGGAGTTCAAGAAAGAGAACTCCGTCGATCTGACGCAAGACAAGATGGCCCTTCAGCGCCTGAAGGAAGCGGCAGAAAAGGCGAAGATCGAGCTGTCGAGCGCGTCCCAGACCGAAATCAACCAGCCGTTCATCTCGATGGGTGCCAACGGCCAGCCGCTGCACATGGTCATGAAGCTGACCCGTGCGAAGCTGGAAAGCCTGGTGAGCGACCTGATCAAAGCCTCCATCAAGCCGTGCGCGGCGGCGTTGAAAGACGCGGGCCTTGCCAAGACCGAGATTGATGAGGTTGTTCTGGTCGGCGGTATGACCCGGATGCCCAAGGTGATCGAGGAAGTGACCAAGTTCTTCGGGAAAGAGCCCCATAAAGGCGTGAACCCCGATGAGGTCGTGGCCCTTGGTGCCGCCATTCAGGCCGGTGTTCTTCAGGGCGACGTCAAAGACGTGGTTCTGCTGGACGTGACCCCTCTGTCGATGGGTATCGAGACCCTCGGCGGCGTATTTACCCGCCTGATCGATCGCAACACGACGATCCCGACGAAGAAGTCGCAGATCTTCTCAACCGCTGACGACAACCAAAGCGCCGTGACGCTACGGGTGTTCCAGGGCGAGCGGGAGATGGCGGCTGACAACAAGATCCTCGGCCAGTTCAACCTGGAAGGCATCCCGCCCGCCCCGCGCGGCGTGCCGCAGATCGAAGTGACGTTCGACATCGACGCCAACGGCATCGTGTCGGTCGGCGCCAAGGACAAGGGCACCGGCAAGGAACAGCAGATCACGATCCAAGCCTCCGGCGGTTTGTCCGACGAGGATATCGAGGCCATGGTCCGCGAAGCCGAGGAAAATGCCGAGGCTGACAAGGACAAGAAGGACCTTGTGGAAACCCGCAACCAGGCCGAAAGCCTTGTGCATTCCACCGAGAAATCGCTGGAAGAGCATGGCGAGAAGGTCGATCCCTCCACCGTTGAGGCGATCGAGCTGGCTTTGGGCGCGCTGAAGGAAACGCTGGAAACCGACGACACCGCCAAGATCAAAGGCGGCATCCAGAACGTGACCGAGGCGGCGATGCGTCTGGGTGAAGCTATCTACAAGGCCGAGGCCGAGAAGGCCGAAGCCGCAGAAGGTGGCGACACCGGTGAGGAAGAAGAACGCCCCGTCGATGAAGACATCGTCGATGCGGACTTCGAAGATCTCGACGACGACCGCAAGCGCGGATAATCGCGACTGAACCCATGTAGCCAGCCCGTTTGATCGACGGGCTGGCTCGTGTGTTTCCGAAAGGGAAAACCATGGCAAAACGCGATTATTACGAAGTTTTGGGGGTCTCAAAGGGCGCAAGCGCCGATGAGATCAAGAAGGGCTATCGCAAGAAGGCGAAAGAGCTTCACCCCGACCGCAACGCAGACAATCCGCAAGCCGAAGCCCAGTTCAAGGAAGCGAATGAGGCCTACGACGTCCTGAAGGACGCCGACAAGAAAGCTGCCTATGACCGCTTTGGCCACTCGGCCTTTGACGGCGGCATGGCGGGCGGTCCGCGTGGCGGCGGCCAGGGCCAGGGCGATTTCGCCTCCGCCTTCTCGGACGTGTTCGAGGACCTCTTTGGCGATTTCATGGGCGGTCAACGGGGTCGCCCCGGCGGCGCGCGCACCCAGGCTACGCGGGGCTCGGACCTCCGCTATAACCTCTCGATCACTTTGGAAGATGCCTACAACGGCCTGACCAAACAGATCACCGTCCCCTCGTCGGTGGCTTGCGATTCCTGTAACGGCACCGGGTCCGAGGCGGGCGCAGAGCCGACGACGTGCCCGACGTGTTCGGGCATGGGGAAGGTCCGCGCCCAACAGGGTTTCTTCACCGTGGAACGCACCTGCCCGACCTGTAACGGCATGGGCCAGATCGTCAAAAACCCCTGCCGCTCCTGTGGCGGTGCCGGGCGTCAGGAAAAAGACCGCGCGCTCAGCGTGAATATCCCGGCGGGCGTTGAAACCGGCACCCGCATTCGCCTGTCCGGCGAGGGTGAAGCCGGCCTGCGCGGCGGGCCGACCGGGGACCTCTACATCTTCGTGGAGGTGCAGGAGCACGCCCTGTTCCAGCGCGACGGGATGGACCTGTTCTGCCGGGTCCCCGTCTCCATGGTCTCTGCCGCTTTGGGCGGTGAGATCGAAGTGCCCAGCATCGACGGCGGCCGGTCCCGCGTGCGCGTGCCCGAAGGCTCGCAATCGGGGCGGCAAATGCGCCTTCGCGGCAAGGGTATGCCTGCGCTTCGGGGCACCGGCATCGGCGAGATGTATATTGAGCTAATGGTCGAAACGCCCGTGAACCTCACCGGCGATCAGGAAGACCTGCTGCGCCAGTTCGATGAGCTGTGTAAGAAGAACAACAACCCGAATGCCTCGGGCTTCTTCGACAAGGTCAAAAAGTTCTGGGACAAGGTCAAAGAGTGACCAAAGGCGTCCGTTTGACGTGCAAAAGGCCTCCGATCACTCGGGGGCCTTTTTTTGGTGTCCGGCATTTCTGTGTACGTGCTGTGTACAGGGTGTGTACGGCCTGTGACCCGGTCTAAGTGCGCCCAATCTCGCAGGCCGCCATCACCGCCATATTCAGAATGTCGTTCGATGTGCTGACCGTCGAGGCGATCTGAACCGGGCGGTCCAGGCCGGTCAGAATCGGCCCGATCACCGTCGCCCCCGCCATTTCCTGCATCAGTTTCACCGAGATGCTCGCGGAATGTCGCGCGGGCACGACCAGCACATTCGCTGGCCCGGACAGGCGTTGGAACGGGTATTGTTCCTGCACTGCGGGATTGAGGGCGACGTCCACTGTCATCTCGCCCTCATACTCGAAATCGACGCCCATTTCGTCCAGCACATGGGGGGCTTTGTGCATCTTCTCCGCCCGCTCCGACACCGGATATCCGAAGGTGGAGAAGCTGACGAAAGCAACCCGAGGTTCCAGCCCCAACCCCCGCGCAACCTCTGCGCCGCGTTGTGCAATCAGCGCAAGGTCCCGGTCATCGGGCCATTCGTTGACCAGCGTATCGCCCAGCAATACAATCTTGCCCTTGTGCAGAAGCGCCGTGACGCCGACGGCGCCGTCCTCGGCCCTTGCATCAAAGACTTTCCCCACCATCTCAAGCACTTGCGCGGATTTGCGCGTGGCACCTGTCAGCATCCCATCGCCGTGGCCATGGGCCAGCATCAGGGACGCAAAGACATGCCTGTCGCGGGATGCGAGGCGGTGGATGTCGGTGTTGTCAAAGCCTTTGCGTTGGAGGCGTTGGTAGAGGAAATCCTTGTAGGTCTCCAAATGCCGGGTGTTGGCGGCGTTCACGATTTCCAGCTCGCGCGCCGCGTCCCCAAGGCCGACGGCTTCCAGTTTTTCCTTCACGTCAGCGTCGCGCCCAACCACGAGCGCACGGCCAAGCCCCTGGCGCTGATACGCCACGGCAGCGCGCAAAACGCGCGGGTCGTCGCCTTCGGCAAAGATCATCCGCGCCTGAGCATTCTTTGCTCGCGCGTAGACGCCTTGCAGGATCGAAGAGGTCGGATCCATCCGCGCTTTCAAGTCGGTCGCATAGCCTTCCAGATCAATGATCGGCCGCCGCGCGGCGCCCGTATCCATCCCGGCTTGCGCCACGGCGGGCGGGACCATGTAGATCAGTCGCGGGTCAAAGGGCGTCGGAATTATGTAATCCCGCCCGAAGCTTAGCTTGCGCCCGTAAGCCATGGCGACCTCATCGGGCACGTCTTCCCGCGCCAGTTCGGCGAGGGCCCGGGCGCAGGCGATCTTCATCTCATCATTGATCGCACGGGCATGAACGTCGAGCGCGCCCCGGAAGAGATATGGGAAGCCCAGAACGTTGTTCACCTGGTTAGGATAGTCGCTGCGCCCCGTGGCCACGATGGCATCGGCGCGGACGGCGTGGGCTTCTTCGGGCGTGATCTCAGGATCCGGGTTGGCCATGGCGAAGATCACCGGGTTGTCGTTCATCGAGGCGACCATCTCGGGCGTCACGGCACCCTTGACGGAGACGCCGAGGAACACATCCGCACCGTCCATCGCCTCTTCCAGCGTGCGCAGCTTGGTAGAGACGGCGTGGGCCGATTTCCACTGATTCATTCCATCGGTACGGCCCTGAAAAATAACGCCTTTCGTATCGCAGACAATGCAATTCTCATGCCGCGCGCCCATCGATTTCAGCAGCTCAATACAAGCGATCCCGGCAGCGCCCGCGCCGTTCAGGACAATCCGGCAATCCTCGATCTTCTTGCCTGAGATATGCAGCGCGTTGATCAACCCGGCGGCACAAATCACGGCGGTGCCGTGTTGGTCGTCGTGGAAAACGGGAATATCCATCAGCTCTTTGAGCTGCTGTTCGATCATGAAGCACTCGGGCGCCTTGATATCTTCAAGGTTAATGCCGCCGAAGGACGGGCCCATCAGCTTCACGGCGTTGACGAATTCGTCGACGTCTTCGGTGTCCAGCTCGATATCGATGGAGTTCACGTCGGCGAACCGTTTAAAGAGAACTGCCTTCCCCTCCATCACCGGCTTCGACGCCAAAGCACCCAGGTTCCCAAGGCCCAGCACTGCCGTCCCGTTGGAGATCACGGCGACCATGTTGCCCTTGGTCGTGTAATCGTAGGCCGTTTCCGGGTTCTCGGCGATGACCTCGCACGGCACGGCGACGCCGGGCGAATAGGCCAGCGACAGGTCGCGCTGCGTTGCCATCGCGGTGGAGGCGTTGATGTCGATCTTCCCCGGGCGCGGGTCCAGATGGTAGGCCAGCGCCTCTTCCCGGGTGACTTTTTGTTTGTCGGCCATTCATGTCCTCCCTGAACGGGGTGAGTTAACCGGTCTGCGGTGGCAGGGGCAACCGCCCGCACTGCCGAATACGCTTCAAACTGGGGGTTTGATGCGTGTAGATTCGCCCCTGGGGGATTTGACGATGAACGCGCAAGTGACGCCGATGATGGCGCAATATCTGGAGATCAAGGCACAGCATCCCGATGCGCTGCTGTTCTACCGGATGGGCGACTTCTACGAGATGTTCTTTGACGACGCCGTCGCGGCGGCGGAGGCACTGGACATCGCGTTAACCAAGCGCGGCAAGCACCATGGTGAGGATATCGCCATGTGCGGCGTGCCCGCGCATTCGGCTGAATCGTACTTGCTGACGCTGATCCGCAAGGGCTTTCGCGTTGGGATCTGTGAGCAGATGGAGGACCCGGCGACCGCGAAAAAGCGGGGTGGGTCCAAGGCCGTCGTGCGGCGAGAAGTCGTGCGTCTGGTCACGCCCGGTACGCTGACGGAAGACACGCTGCTGGAGGCGCGGCGGCACAATTACCTGGCGGCCTACGCCGACGTGCGCGGCGAAGGAGCGTTGGCTTGGTGCGATATCTCCACCGGGGATTTCCGGGTAATGCGGTGCCCGGCGGTGCGGTTGGGGCCAGAACTGGCGCGACTGTCTCCGAAAGAGGTGCTGGTGTCCGATGGGTTGGACGTAGCGCGACAGGATTCGATTGTGGAACTGGGCGCGGCGGTGACGCCACTTTCGCCGGGGTCTTTCGACAGCGCCTCGGCAGAAAAGCGCCTGACGGCGTTGTTTGGCGTGTCCACTATGAAAGGATTCGGGTCGTTTGAGCGGGCCGAGATCTCGGCCCTGGGCGCGTTGATCGACTATCTGGAGCTGACGCAGAAGGGCGCGTTGCCCCTGCTGCGCGCACCGCGTCAGCAATCGGCGGATCGGTTGCTGCAGCTGGATACCGCAACGCGGCGCAATCTGGAGCTGACCCATGCGCTTTCCGGCGGGCGGGCGAACTCGCTCTTGTCGGTGCTTGATCGGACGCAAACCGCAGGCGGCGCGCGGTTGTTGGAGCGGCGGTTGACGGGGCCTTCTACCGATCTGGAGGTGATCCGCGCACGGCACGAGGCGGTTGAATTTTTTGTCTCTGACACACTGGTTAGAGACACCCTGGAAGCAGAGTTGCGCCGTATTCCTGACCTTGATCGCGCCCTGTCTCGGCTGGCGCTTGATCGCGGGGGGCCACGGGATTTGTCGGCCATTCGCGATGGTTTGACGGGTGCCGAGCGCCTTTCGGGCGCCTTGAAAGATGTCGATCTGCCGCCACTTCTGCGAGGGGCCGCCGCGGATCTTGGAGGGCATGACCAGCTATCCGACCTGCTCGGCGCCGCTTTGGTGGCGGAGCCTCCGGTGCAACTGCGCGATGGCGGCTTGATCGCGAGCGGCTACCACGAGGAACTTGATGAAGCGCGCACCCTGCGCGACGAAGGGCGCGGTGTGATCGCCTCGATGCAGGCAGAATACGTGGAGGCAACCGGCGTCAGCGCGCTGAAAATCAAGCACAACAATGTGCTGGGGTATTTCATCGAGACGACGGCGACCCATGCCGAGAAGATGTTGAGCCCGCCCCTGTCGGAGCGGTTCATTCATCGCCAGACGACGGCGAACCAGGTGCGCTTCACCACGGTCGAATTGTCTGAGTTAGAGACGAAGATCCTCAACGCGGGCAACCGGGCGTTGGAGATTGAGAAAACGCTGTTTCAATCCCTTCGGGACGCCATTCTGGAGCTTCAGGACGAGATCGGCCAAACGGCCCGCGGCTTGGCGGAGCTGGACGTGGCCGCGGCGCTCGCGCGCCGCGCGCGGGAGGGCGATTGGACCAAGCCAGACATGACGGAGGATCGGTCGTTTCATGTCGAAGGCGCCCGGCATCCGGTCGTTGAGGCGGCTTTGGCGCGGGACGGGACCGCCTTCGTGGCCAACGATTGTGACTTGAGTGCGGAGGACGGCGCCGCGATTACCCTGCTGACCGGGCCGAACATGGCGGGTAAGTCGACGTATCTGCGGCAGAACGCATTGCTGGCGATTATGGCTCAAATTGGCAGTTTTGTGCCTGCACGGCGCGCCAAGATCGGACTGGTGAGCCAGGTGTTCAGCCGGGTTGGGGCCTCTGACGATCTGGCGCGGGGACGCTCGACGTTTATGGTCGAGATGGTGGAGACGGCGACGATCCTGAACCAGGCAGACGACCGGGCGCTGGTGATCCTGGATGAGATCGGGCGCGGGACCGCGACTTATGATGGCCTGTCGATTGCCTGGGCGACGTTGGAGCATTTGCACGAGACCAACAAATGCCGCGCGCTGTTTGCGACGCATTACCATGAGATGACCTCGCTCGCGTCCAAGCTGGACGGGTTGGCGAATGCCACGATGGCAGTGAAGGAATGGGAGGGGGAGGTGATCTTCCTCCATGAGGTGAAAGAGGGCGCGGCGGATCGGTCTTACGGGGTGCAGGTGGCGAAGCTTGCGGGGTTGCCCGACGCGGTGATCGCGCGGGCGCAGATCGTGTTGGACGCGTTGGAGAAGGGCGAGCGGGAAGGCGGACAGCGCAAGGCGGTGATCGATGATCTGCCGCTTTTCGCGATGACGCCCGCGCCTGTGGCGAAGCCTGCCGCCCCTAGCGCGGTGGAAGAAAAACTACGCGCCGTGCATCCCGATGAGATGACGGCGCGTGAAGCTTTGAATTTGCTCTATGAGCTGAAGGCAGAGCTTAGTTCGTAGGCGTTTGTCCAGCGGGTGTGGACGAAACGCCCACCTGTGCGGGACGCAATAGGCGGTCGTGCAACAGGAAACCTTCCGACATGACCTGGATGATGTCGCCGGCCTTGGTGCCGGGAACGGGGGCTTCAAACATCGCCTCATGTTCCTGGGCGTTGAAGCGGTCGCCGACTTCGGGGACGACGGGGACGATGCCATGCTTGCCGAAAATGCTGATCAGCTCGCGCATCGTCAGCTCTACCCCTTCGACCAGCCCGCTTGCGGCTTCACGCGTGCTTTCATCCGCGGCATCCAGCGCGCGGCGCATGTTGTCGTAGACCGGAAGCAGATCGCGCGACAGCTTGGAGCCGCCGTATTGCTCGGCCTCGCGACGGTCGCGGTCGGCGCGTTTGCGCATATTCTCGGCCTCGGCCATGGCGCGCAGCATGCGGTCGCGCAGCTCATCCCGCTCAATCTCTAGCGCGGCGATGACATCGTCGACGCCGGACGTATCTTCCTCGGCCAACGAGACCTCGGGTGCCGCGTCTTCCGCGTGTTCATCTTCAAAGAATTCGTCGTTCGGTTCGCCCATACTACCCTCTTACAACTGGCCTCTTACGACCGGTCGGAAATCAGCCGTCCAACCAGCTGCGCCGTGTAATCCACAATCGGAACAATACGCCCGTAATTCAAACGGGTGGGCCCGATGACCCCGACTGCTCCGACGATCTTTCGATCAGAGTTCATATAGGGAGACACCACCAGAGAGGAACCCGAAAGTGAGAACAACTTGTTCTCTGAGCCAATGAAAATGCGCACACCATCGCCATCTTCGGTCAATTCAAGGAATTCGGTGATGTCGCGCTTGCGTTCGAGGTCGTCAAAGAGCTGACGGATGCGGTCGAGATCCTCGGATTCCTGCGAGTCGGACAACAGATTCGACCGCCCCCGCACGATCAACCGGGCGGAACTGTCGCCTTCGCCGTCCCAGACCGCGAGACCAGATTCGATGAGGCCAGAGGCCAAGACATCAATCTCGCGCCGCCGCGTCTCGATTTCGGCCTCCATCTGGGCGCGGATGGAGCTGACGGTTTGCCCCTCGATCCGGGCGTTGAGGAAATTCGCGGCTTCCCGTAGGGCGCTTTGTGTCATGCCAGCGGGCGGCGTGAAGAGGCGGTTTTCGACATGGCCGTCGGAGAAGACCAGAACCACGAGGGACTGCGTGGCGGAAAGGGTCACGAACTCGATATGTTGGATGGGCGCTTCATGCTTGGGCGTCAGGACAAGGCTGGCGCTGTGGGTGGCAGAGGCCATGGCCGAGCCGACTCTATCCAGCAGGCCAGAGACGTCCGTGGCGTTATCGCCCAGGGTGTCATCGAGCGCTTGCTTGTCATCGTTGGAAAGATCGCCGACCTCCAGGAAGCCATCCACGAACATCCGAAGGCCCTGCTGCGTCGGCATCCGGCCTGCGGAGGAATGGGGAGAGTCGAGCAATCCCATGTATTCCAGGTCCTGCATGGTGTTGCGCACTGTGGCGGCCGAGACCTTCTCGGACAGGGTGCGCGTCAGCGTGCGGGAACCGACCGGTGCCCCAGTTTCCAAATACCCTTCAACGACACGGCGAAAAACCTCGCGCGAGCGGTCGTTGAGGTCTTCGAGGATTTTGCCTTGATCCGTCATATCGCTTTGCGTTCGCGTTTGGTGGGCGTTCGGGGTTGCAGGATGACACTGCGCCGGACTATCCCGACAGCACCATCATCCCCGGTGTATCAGGAGATATTTATGCGTCCTTCCGGCCGAAACCTAGACGAAATGCGCGCCATTTCCATTGAGACCGATGTGACACGCCATGCGGAGGGGTCTTGCATGATCCGCTGCGGCGACACGCATGTGCTGTGCACCGCCACGCTGGAGGCGCGCGTGCCGCCGTTTCTAAAGAACTCTGGCCTTGGGTGGGTAACGGCGGAATACGGCATGTTGCCCCGCGCCACACACACCCGGATGCGGCGCGAGTCGGCGGCGGGCAAGCAATCGGGCCGGACGCAGGAGATTCAGCGGTTGATCGGGCGGTCTTTGCGGGCAGGCATTGACCGCTCAGCCTTGGGAGAGCGTCAGATCACCGTGGATTGCGATGTGATCCAGGCCGACGGCGGGACGCGCTGCGCCTCGATCACGGGGGGATGGGTCGCCTTGCGGCTGGCGATCAACAAGCTTCTGAAATCTGGCGAGATCGTCACGGATCCAATCATCGACCATATCGCCGCCGTATCTTGCGGGATCTATGCGGGCCAACCGGTGCTCGACCTCGATTATCCGGAGGATTCGGAAGCAGGGACCGACGGAAACTTCATCATGACAGGCGCCGGAAAAGTGGTGGAGCTGCAAGCCAGCGCGGAAGGGGCGACATTCTCTCGCGATGAGTTCAATGAGCTTTACGGGCTGGCGGAGAAGGGCATCGCGGAGCTTGTCAAAGCGCAGGCTGCGGCGACGTCGTGAGGCGGTTTACCGGCGATCAGCTTCTGGTGGCGACCCATAATCAAGGCAAGCTTGATGAGATGCGGCACCTGTTGGAGCCGTTGGGCATCCGCGTGACGGGCGCCAAGGACCATGGGTTGGCGGAGCCGGACGAGACGGAGACAACCTTCGTCGGCAACGCCCGGATCAAGGCCCATGCAGCCGCGAAGGCGACTGGATTGCCCGCGTTGAGCGATGATAGCGGGATCGAGATTGACGCCTTGGACGGCGCGCCGGGTGTTTATACCGCCGATTGGGCTGAAACACCCAACGGACGGGACTTTCGGATGGCGATGGAGCGGACCCACCGCGAGTTGGAAGCGATCGGGGCGACGCATCCCCGTGTCGCGCGGTTTTGCTGCACCCTCGTTCTGGCATGGCCCGATGGCCATGATGAGGTGTTTCCCGGTGTGATGGAGGGCCAAGTCGTATGGCCGATGCGGGGAGAGGAGGGCCATGGGTATGATCCAATCTTCCAGCCCGACGGCTATGACGTGACCTTCGGAGAGATGGACCGTTGGGAAAAGAACAAGATCAGCCATCGGGCGAAAGCTGTGGCACAACTGGTGAAGATTTTTGGCGACGGGTGAGGCGGATTGGAATGCGGGGGGCTTTGGCCTCTATATCCATTGGCCGTTCTGTGAAGCCAAATGCCCCTACTGTGATTTCAACAGCCACGTTTCGGCCCGTATCGACCAAAGTTCCTGGCTGCGGGCGTATCTATCCGAGATTGAACGGGTCGCCGCAGAGCTGCCCGGTCGCACCTTGGGCAGCGTTTTCCTTGGCGGGGGCACGCCTTCGCTTATGGAACCAGCGAGTGTTGCCGCGATTCTAGAGACGGTAAGGCGGTTTTGGCCCGTTGCAAATGATTTAGAGGTGACGCTTGAGGCGAACCCTTCGTCGGTCGAGGCGGGTCGGTTTGCGGGATATCGGGACGGGGGGGTTAACCGCGTCTCTGTCGGCGTTCAGGCGCTGAATGACGCGGACCTGAAGCGACTGGGCCGGTTGCATTCGGTTCGCGAGGCCTATGCGGCCATCGATATTGCAAGGTCTACGTTTGAGCGGGTGAGCTTTGATCTGATTTACGCGCGACAGGACCAAAGCCTGGGGGATTGGCGTGGTGAGTTGGCTGAAGCGCTGGATTTGGCGGCTGATCACTTGTCGCTCTACCAACTGACAATCGAACCTGGGACGGCCTTTGGGGCTCGCCATGCGAGGGGCGGGTTGAAGGGCCTTCCGGGCGAAGATTTGAGTGCGGATATGTATGAGCTGACCCAGGACCTTTGCGGTGCCGCGGGGTTGCCGGCCTATGAGGTGTCGAACCATGCGGCTGATTTCGGGCAGTCACGGCACAATTTGATCTATTGGCGGGCTGGGGACTACGTGGGAATTGGGCCCGGCGCCCATGGTCGTGTGACTTTGAAGGGACGGCGATACGGGACCGAGACGTTTCTACAGCCTCAGGCATGGCTCGATGCCGTTGCGGCCTGTGGGTCAGGTGAAAGTGCGCGTGTTGAAATTACATGGGAGGAACAGGCGGAGGAATATCTGATGATGTCTCTGCGTTTGGACGAAGGCTCTGATTTAGAACGCTTTTCGCGTCTACGCGGGGGAGAGTTGGATCAGGGAAAGGTGAGGGAGCTGACGGAGCTTGAGCTGTTGACCCAATCCGGATCGCGCCTTCGGACGACGCCGAAAGGTCGACCGGTCCTGAACGGCATCCTGAGAGAGCTTTTGGCCTAGCCTCAGGTCGTGTTCAGAAGACGCAGAAGATCATCAAGCTGAGATAGGTCTTTGTATTTAATAGATAATTTTCCACCGCCCGCGTCGGTGTCGTGATCAATCACAACGCCCATCCCGAGGATGCGCGACAGATCACTTTCAAGGATCCGTGTGTCAGCGTCCTTTTGCGGGGCCTTGCCTCGCGACGTCTTCTTGCTGGACTTGGCTGGGGTCTTTGCGGCCTTCTCCACCTCTCGCACCGACAGGCCGTCTTTGACTGCGCGCCTGGCGAGGTTGATCGGATCATCCGCCGTAATCAAGGCGCGCGCATGTCCTGCGGACAAGAGGCCTTCCTGCAGGAGGTTTTGAATCTCATCCGGGAGTTGCAGGAGACGCATCGTATTGGCGAGGTGGCTTCGGCTTTTCCCCATGGCCGTGGCGAGTTGATCCTGGGTGTGGCCGAACTTTTCCATTAGCTGGCGATAGCCCTGGGCCTCTTCCACAGGGTTGAGGTCAGCGCGTTGGATGTTTTCGATAATGGCGACTTCGAGGACTTCCGTATCGTCGAAATCGCGCACAATGGCGGGCAGATCATGGAGTTGAGCGATCTGCGCGGCGCGCCAGCGGCGTTCGCCAGCGACGATCTGGAAACGGGTTGTATCCTTGGGATCGGGGCGCAGGATGAGAGGTTGGATGATGCCTTTCTCTCGGATCGAAGCGGCGAGTTCTTCCAATGCGGATTGCGAGAAGTGCCGACGGGGTTGATCGGGGTTGGGGCTGATCTGCTCAACCGGAATCAACCGCTCCGCCCTTGAGGGAGTCACCGGGGACTCAGATGCCTCGGGAGTTGTCGCGTGAGGCTCGATGTCCGCCATAAGGGCGGATAAGCCGCGGCCAAGTCCCCTTTTATCTGTGCTTCTGGCCATTATGACGCCTCCTTGATCGGAACTTCGCGGTCCATGAGCTCTTGTGCCAGATCCAGATAGGCCTGGCTTCCCTTTGAGGCGGGATCGTAGGCGATCACCGGCATGGCAAAAGAGGGCGCCTCGCTTAGGCGGACATTGCGGGGCACCATGGTTTTGAACACCAAATCCCCGAGATTGGCGCGGGCGTCTTCCTCAACCTGGCGGCTGAGGCGGTTGCGTGCGTCGTGCATGGTGAGAACAACGCCTTCAATGCGGAGCGAGGGATTGGCGGTTTCGCGCACCTCTCGGACGGTCAGCATGAGTTGCGACAGGCCTTCCAGCGCGAAGAACTCGGCCTGAAGAGGTACCAGAATGGCATCGGAAGCGACGAGCGCGTTGAGGGTAAGAAGGCTGAGCGACGGCGGGCAATCGATGAGCACGTAATCATAGGTTGCCGTTGATTCCTTGAGGGCATCTTTCAGCAAGAACACACGATTGTCGCGCTGCCCAAGCTCCACATCCGTTGAGCTGAGATCTGTGGTCGCGGGCGCAATGGAGAGGTTTTCGACTTCCGTCGGGATCGCCACGTCTTCCAATGCGGCGCCGTCAATCAAAAGGTCATAGGTCGTGCGTTCCCTGGCGCCCGCATCGATGCCCAAGCCCGTCGATGCGTTCCCCTGAGGGTCAAGATCCGCGATCAGAACGGACTTCCCGCTTGCAGCCAAGGCGGCGCCGAGGTTGATCGCCGTTGTGGTTTTGCCCACGCCGCCTTTCTGGTTGGTGATCGACAGGATCCGCATTTAGCAATCTCTTCCAACGATGTCGTTTTGAAACCGAAGCACAACGGCATCGGGGTCCGTCACGCTGGCGATAGCGTCAGCTTTGGATTGCCAGTCGAGCGACAGGGATTCAAGCTCTGCTTTGTAGGAGCTGCCTTTTGGGAAAAGCAGGCACGTCTTCGCCGTCATATGCGGTGTTGCGTGGTCGATAAGGGTCAAAAGCTGGCTGAGGGCCCGGGCAGAGATCACATCGGCGGATTGGGGCGGGATGTCGGAGATACGGTGCGCCAGGATTTCCGCTTGGACGTCCATTTTTCTTGCGGCCTCTCGCATGAAGCCGCACTTTCGGATGTCACTTTCCACGAGAGTTACGGAGAGCTGTGGCTGGGTATCGCGGGCCATCGCGGCAACGACAAGACCTGGAAATCCGCCTCCGGAGCCCAAGTCGAGCCAATGGGTCGCGGCCTTTGGCACCAGTTCGAAGATCTGTGCGGAGTCGACGAAATGACGACTCCACGCTTCATCAAGGGTGGACGGGGCAACAAGATTGATTGTCTTTTGCCATTTAAGAAGGAGGGTATGAAAAAGCTCCAGCCGCTCCATTGTTTCACGTGAAACACGTTCCGCGATCCATGCCTTTGCCTCGTCGGTCGTCATGCCGAGAGACGTTGCAAATGACGGAGTTTGGTAAGGATCAGAGCTAGCGCGGCCGGTGTCATTCCGTCGATTCGTCCGGCCTGGGAAAGGGATGTTGGGCGGATTTTCAGGAGCTTAGAACGCAGCTCGTTCGATAGGCCAACGACTGAGTCGTACGGGAAGTCCTCTGGGATCGGCTTAGCTTCGTCGCGTTTGAGTGCGGCGGCATCGCGGTTTTGGCGTTCGATATAGATCGCATAGGTCGCTTCGATCTTCAGCTGTTTCGCGGTGGCTTCGTCGATGCTGGAAAGCGAAGGTTCTAGAGGTTCCAGGTCGGTCAACTCGACCGTGGGGAACGCAAGCAATTCGGCACCGGTGCGTTTCTTTCCGTCAGAGTTAACGGTCATTCTTGCCGCCGCCGCCTTCTTAGGCGTGATTAGCAATTGATCCAGGATCGCCTGCCCAGATGAAAGTCGTTCCATCTTATCTTCGAAAACGATCTGACGCTCTTGCGAAATCAGCCCGAGGCTCTTTGCCAAAGGCGTCAGACGCTGATCCGCGTTGTCCGCCCGTAGCGACAAGCGATATTCAGCGCGGGAAGTGAACATGCGGTACGGTTCCGAAACGCCCCGAGTTACGAGGTCATCAATCAACACGCCGATGTAGGACTCGCGTCGACTGAACGTGATACGTTCTTTTTGAAGAGCACGAGAAGCAGCATTCAATCCAGCGACCAACCCCTGTGCGGCCGCTTCTTCATATCCTGTCGTGCCGTTGATCTGCCCCGCCAGGAACAAACCTGGATGGTCCTGCAACTCAAGCTCCGCATTCAGGCATGTGGGATCGATGTAATCATATTCGATCGCATAGCCCGGCTGAAGAATCACCGCCTGCTCCAGACCTTTAATGGAATGCACATAGTCCAGTTGCACGTCCATGGGCAGCGAGGTCGAGATCCCGTTGGGATAGATCACGTCTGTCGTCAGGCCTTCCGGCTCTAGGAAGATCTGGTGCGACGACTTATCGGCAAACCGAACGACCTTATCCTCAATCGACGGGCAATAGCGCGGGCCAACACCGTCGATATGACCCCCGTACATCGCAGAACGAGCCAGGTTTTGTTCGATAATATTGTGGGTCGTCTGGTTTGTATGGGTAATGCCACAGGCGATTTGCTGCGCCTGGATGCGTGCTGTCAGAAACGAGAAGTACGAGGGATCCTCGTCGGCCGGTTGTGTATCGAGACTGCCCCAGGCGATCGATTTTCCGGCAAGCCTGGGCGGCGTTCCGGTCTTCAGGCGCCCCATGGGAAGATCCATCGCCATCAGGCGCTCGGCCAGTTTGACCGAGGGATTCGCGCCAAAACGCCCACCAGACTTCGCTTCATCGCCGATGTGGATGACACCGCGCAGAAAAGTCCCCGTCGTCAGAACGACCGCTTGGGCCGCGATCTCTTGACCATCGGACATCACCACACCGGCCACCGTACCGCTCTTGACGACAAGGTCAGCGACCTCGCCCTCCAACACAGTCAGAGACGAAATCCTTGCGACATGGCGTTGAATGGCTCGTTTATACAGTTCCCTGTCGGACTGCGTTCTAGGCCCTTGAACAGCCGCGCCTTTCTTGCGGTTCAGCAACCGGTATTGGATGCCCGACGCATCCGCGGCCACAGCCATAACACCCCCCAGCGCATCAATTTCCCGCACCAGGTGGCCCTTCCCAAGCCCCCCGATCGCCGGATTGCAGGACATCACGCCAAGATCGTCTTTTCGCAGCGTAATCAGCGCTGTCCGCGCGCCGGCACGGCATGCGGCATCCGCCGCCTCAACGCCAGCATGCCCGCCCCCAACAACGATCACGTCAAATTCTGGATGTTTCACGTGAAACACTCCTACTTCCCGATGCAGAACCGAGAGAAAATTTCGCCCAAGAGGTTCTCTACATCCACGTGCCCAATGACCGAGTCAAGCAAGCGTTGAGCTTCCCTGGTATGTTCAGCAACCAATTCCAACTCGCCCGTAGAGTTCAGCACGTCCAACGCCACACCTAGTGCTCGCCAAGCGCCTTCAATTCCCTCACGCTGTCGTTCTGTAACAGCGGAGCGCACCTTCGCCATCCGCTCACCCAGCGTCTGCTCTATATCCCGCAGCAAATCGTCAATGCCCACACCGGTAATACCAGAGATACCACCTCCCTGATCCGCCTTCGCGCGGCACCTTAAGTCGATATGTCCGACCAGCGCCTCTGGTTCCACCCAATCATCCGTTTCAAGCAGAACCCTCAAATCGGCCGCAAGGGCACGGTCAACCGCCCTGTCGACGCCAATCCTCTCAACGGTATCTTCCGTTTCACGCAACCCAGCAGTGTCCAGAAACGTCACCGGAAGCCCTGATACATCAAGCCGCGCCTCGATCACGTCCCGCGTTGTCCCGGCAACATCAGACGTGATCGCAATATCACGGCCCGCCAAAGCGTTCAGTAGCGTTGATTTTCCCGCGTTAGGCGCCCCAATCAGTGCAACCTCGAAGCCATGACCCAACCTTTCCGCAACACGGGCGCCCGTAATTTCACCGTCAAACTCGCGTCTTAACCCTTCCAGAAGTTCGCGAACTTCCGGTGTGACATCGACCGGCACATCTTCATCCACAAAGTCAATCGAGGCCTCCAACAGCGCCGCAGCTCGGATCAATTTCGCGCGCCAGCCTGCAGATTTGCCAGAAAGACCGCCCTCAAAACTCGCCTGAGCAACTTGTCTTTGCGCCTCCGTCTCGGCGTCAATCAGACGTCCCAGACCCTCTACCTGGGTCAGATCCAACATGTCGTTCAACAGGGCGCGTTGGGTGAACTCTCCCGCCTCTGCCATACGCGCCAGCCCCGTCGCGCGGATCGCGTCTTCCACGGCCCGCACCACTGCCACACTTCCGTGCAATTGGAGTTCTACCGTGTCCTCGCCAGTGAAACTGGCCGGGCCCTTGAACGCCAAGACAAGCCCGCGGTCCAACACCTCTCCAGTGGATGACATCACGTTCCGCAATCGAAATTCGCCGTGCCCTGGCAAAGTTCCAACCAGCTGACGCCCCACGTCAAAAGCATCAGGTCCGGAGACCCGAATGACCGCAACACCCGCTTTCCCCCGGGCCGTTGCCAGAGCGAAAATCGTCTGCACGGCGCACCCCTCAGGTATTCATCGAATCAAAGAATTCAGAGTTCGTCTTGGTCTGCTTCAGTTTCGAGATCAGGAACTCGATCGCGTCCGTCGTACCCATCGGGTTCAAAATCCGCCGCAAAACGAAGGTCTTCTGAAGATCCCCTTTGTCGACGAGCAGGTCTTCCTTCCGGGTGCCGGATTTGAGGATGTCCATGGCTGGATACACGCGCTTGTCTGCGATCTTGCGATCCAGAACGATCTCGCTGTTACCTGTGCCCTTGAATTCCTCAAAGATCACCTCGTCCATCCGGCTGCCGGTATCGATCAAAGCCGTCGCAATAATCGTCAAGGAACCCCCCTCTTCGATGTTTCGCGCTGCACCGAAGAACCGCTTGGGGCGTTGCAAGGCGTTCGCGTCCACACCGCCGGTAAGGACCTTACCAGACGACGGCACAACGGTGTTGAACGCCCGACCGAGCCGCGTGATGGAATCGAGCAAGATCACAACATCCCGCTTATGCTCCACCAATCGCTTCGCCTTCTCGATTACCATCTCCGACACCGCCACGTGGCGCGTCGCCGGCTCGTCGAAGGTCGAGGAGATCACCTCACCCTTGACCGAGCGTTGCATGTCCGTGACCTCTTCTGGCCGCTCGTCGATCAGCAGGACGATCAAGAAACATTCCGGGTGATTTGTCTCAATCGAATGGGCAATATTCTGAAGCAGCACCGTCTTACCGGTCCGGGGTGGCGCCACAATCAAGCTGCGCTGACCCTTACCAATCGGCGACACCAGGTCGATGATCCGGGCCGAGCGATCCTTGATCGTCGGATCCTCAATCTCCATGGTCATCCGCTCGTCCGGATAGAGCGGCGTGAGGTTCTCAAAAGCAACCTTATGCTTGGCTTGGGCCGGATCGCCAAAGTTGATCTGAGTGACGTTGACCAGGCAAAAGTACCGCTCATTCTCCTTCGGCGCCGACATCACGCCCTCAACTGTATCGCCCGTCCGTAACGAGTGCTGACGGATCATCTCGGGCGAGACGTAAATATCATCCGGTCCAGCCAGGTAATTTGCCTCCGGGCTTCTCAGGAACCCAAAACCGTCCTGCAAAACCTCCAATACACCATCGCCAGAAATCTCCCAGCCTTCCTCCGCCCGCTCACGGAGAATCTCGAACATCATGTCCCCCTTCCGCATGGTGGAGGCGTTCTCGATCTCAAGCTCTTCCGCCATGGGCAAAAGGTCTTTGGCGGCTTTCGCTTTCAGGTCAGCGAGGCGAAGCGTTTCAACTGTCATGGAAATATCCAACGTGCACATCGCTCAGCGCCACGGCGCGAGCTTATCGTGTCTTCTATGTGTGATGTCGTAGCCCCGAACGGAGTACGATTAGGGAGATATGACTTGGGCCCTGTCCTGTCAACTCACGGGCTAGGCCCGCGTCTAACTATAATGAAATAAGAAAATGAAGTTTTCTTGTCGTTTGTAGTAGGGCCGTGGATTTCTGACATAACCCAGTTCTCAAGTGCTTACTCACAAATCCACTTTCAATGTCTCCGCGTTATGACAAGGCTGGTGAGGAAGTCGGGAAACCAAATAAATATCACAAATTCAATGTTTTAATTGGAACATCAAAGCTCAAACTTCCTTGGACTCTTTGTGGATAAGCATGGATAACTCGGTTCTCCACGCGCAAAGCACGTCCAGTTCATCCCCGGGCAAAACCCCTTGGCCTTTTCACGAGAACTCGGGCAGTTTGGCGAAGGCACTCAAAACCCGCCCTTTTGTGAACACCGCTCCCCGCCTCGGTCCAAAACAATTCCACAGACTTATCCCAAACATGTTGCAGCTCGTCCTTGCCTCCGCCTCCCCGACACGGGCCTCGATGCTCAAAAAGGCTGGGGTAGAATTCGAATCGTCGCCTGTTCGAATCGATGAAGATGCGATCCGCAGGTCGCTGCAGGCAGATGATGCCTCCCCCCGTGATATCGCGGATACCCTGGCTGAGTTCAAAGCACGTAAAGCGGCCGAAAAGCACCCGACTGCCCTCATCTTGGGATCGGACCAGATCTTGGCGCTGAAGGGCGAGGTTTTTGGCAAATCATCGGATAGATCAGAGGCCGCAGATCACCTCCGCCGTCTATCGGGAAAAACCCACCACCTCTATTCGGCAGCTGTCGTCTACGAGGACGCAAAGCCGGTCTGGCGGGCTGTCGGCACGGCACGTCTGTCGATGCATGCACTCACGGACGCCGAGATCGATGCCTACCTTGACCAAGCCTGGCCTGAGGTGTCGGGATCTGTTGGCGCCTACCAGGCCGAAGCCCTGGGCGGGCAACTGTTTTCCCGCATAGATGGCGATTGGTTCTCTGTCCTCGGCCTGCCGCTGTTACAGGTCTTGTCCTATCTTCGAATGCGCGGGATGCTGAGCCCATGAGCAAAGATACGATCCCCCTCGCCGGTGTTATTGGTGACCCGATTTCCCATTCGCTGTCGCCACGCCTCCATGGCCACTGGTTGAAGCGCTATGGCCTGCGGGGGCACTACGTGCCGCTTCACATTAACCATGCGGATCTTCCCGACGCGCTGCGGACCCTGCCGCGCATGGGCTTCGTGGGCGTCAACGTGACCCTCCCCCATAAAGAGCTGGTCCTGTCCCTCGCTGACACCGTGACGGATCGCGCCGCCTTGATCGGTGCCGCCAACACGCTGACGTTCACCGCCAATGGGCAAATTCAAGCCGACAACACCGACGGCATGGGGTTCCTTTCCAACATCCGGCAAACCCTGCCGGGCTGGACGGCCTCCGCCGGTCCCGCGCTTGTCCTTGGCTCGGGCGGGGCGGCCAAGGCGATCGTCTCCGCCCTGGTGTCCGATGGCGCGCCGGTCGTGCATGTGGCCAACCGCACCCGCGCCCGCGCCGATGGGTTGAAAGAGCAATTTGGCGCCCGGGTCTCCCCCACCGATTGGACCCACATCCCGGATCTCATTGCCGATGCCGCGCTGATCGTAAACACGACGTCGCTGGGTATGACCGGCCAAAACCCCCTTGCGATTGACCTTTCCCGATTGTCGCCGCCCACGGTCGTCACGGATATCGTCTACTCCCCGCTGGAAACGGACCTGTTGCAAGAAGCCGCCGCGCGGGGGTGCGAAACCGTCGATGGACTTGGGATGCTACTGCATCAGGCCGTGCCGGGGTTTGAGCGTTGGTTCAGCTACACGCCCATGGTCGACGATGATCTACGCGCCGCTGTGCTGTCGGGATGAGCTTTGTTCTAGGCCTTACCGGCTCCATCGGGATGGGCAAAAGCACGACCGCCGACATGTTTCGCGCGCTTGGCGTGCCGGTATGGGATGCGGATGTGGCGGTCCATAAGCTCTACGGCGAGGATGGTGCAGCCGTCGGACCGATTGAGGCGCTTGTCCCAAACGCGACTAAAGACGGCGCCGTTGACCGCGGCGTTCTGCGTGACGCCATCGCCAAAGACCCCGCGATTCTCAAACAGATCGAGGCTCTCGTTCATCCGCTGGTCGCCCAAGACCGTTCCGCTTTCCGTGCGGCACATGCCGATGCGCCCCTGATCGTTTTTGACATCCCGCTTCTATTTGAAACCAACGGCGACGCGGCTTACGATGCCACCCTTGTCGTCACAACGTCCCCGGAAGAACAACGCCGCCGGGTTCTTGCCCGTGGCACCTCGGAAGAAACGCTGAAAAACCTTCTTTCCCGGCAAATGCCGGACGCCGAAAAGCGAGCCCGGGCTACATACGTTATCGAGACCGAGACTCTGGACGGCACCCGTGAAGACGTGGCACATTTGGTGTCTAAACTGACCAAGGACACATGATAGATGCGTGAGATCGTCCTCGACACCGAAACCACGGGCCTCAACCCCTACGACACGCCCCGCCACCGCATAGTGGAGATCGGCGCCGTGGAGGTGTTCAACCAGGTACCGACAGGCAAGACTTATCACCAGTACATCCAGCCCGAGCGCGACATGCCGAAAGAGGCGTTCGAGGTGCACGGCATCGGGGAAGACTTCCTGGCCGATAAACCCGTCTTCGCTGCCATTGCCGATGATTTTCTGGCCTTTGTCGGTGACGCCAAGATGGTCATTCACAACGCCGAATTCGACATGCGCTTCTTGAATGCTGAGCTGGAGTGGGCGGGAAGACCCGCCCTGCCCAATGACCAAGCCCTCGACACGCTGAAAATCGCCCGCCGCAAGTTTCCCGGCTCGCCGGCGTCGCTTGATGCCCTGTGCCGCCGTTTCGGGATCGACAACTCTGCCCGGGAAAAACACGGCGCATTGCTCGATTCCGAGATCTTGGCAGAGGTGTATTTGGAGCTGACCGGCGGGCGCCAAAAGGGGCTTAGCCTGTCGCAGGAGCAATCCACGACGACGCGTCACCAGGACGACAATTGGCGTCCGCGTCCGCGTCCCAATCCGCTGCCCTCGCGTTTGTCAGACACGGAAAAGGCCGCCCATGCGGCCTTTGTCGATGCGTTGGGGGACGATACCGTCTGGTCGAAGCTGCGCTAGGTTACGCAGTTCCCACCGGCTGCTGCGCCTGACGCGCTGCGATCTGCTGACGGTAAAGCGCCACGAAATCGATCTGATCGAGGTTCAGTGGCGGATAGCCGCCATCGCGTGTCACGTCCGAGATGATGCGGCGCACGAAGGGGAACAGCATCCGCGGGCATTCGATCATCAGGAACGGATGCAACTGCTGTTCGGCAATATTCTCGATCAGGAAAACGCCGCCATACTCAAGCTCGATCAGGAAGATCGCCTTGGGATCCTCCTCGTCCTTGGTCTTGCTGTCGACCTTCAGCTTCATGATGACGTCGTATTGGTTTTCCGTCGTGCGCTTGCGCGCGTCTAGCGCGACCTGCACCTGAATGTCGGGCTGGCCCTGCGCCACGACACCGTTCTGGACGGCGGCATTCTCAAACGACAGATCGCGAATGAATTGGCCCAGGATTTGCATCTTGGGAAGTTGCGCAGCAGCTGCCGGTGCGGCGCCTTCGGTTGCGTCGCCGTTTGCAGAGGCGTCGGACATCAGGGATTCTCCTTAATTCAAAGTTGAGCGTGCTTTAACAGGCCCTTTGCCGGGCCTCAATCCCTGCGCCAGCCCGAGGGGCCGGAGGGCCGCTCCACGTCTTCTTCCGTGTACGTGCCTTCGATGATCGTCTCATCCTGCGGTTGCCACCCGCGATCGGCGCGGACGGTCTGCACGTTCACCCGCTCTTTGATCTTCTTCAGAACAAACCGGCGCACCCCAGGAACCAGCAGGGCAAAGCCGACAAAATCGGTGAAAAACCCCGGCGTCAGCAAGAGCGCGCCGGAAAACAGGATCATCGCGCCGTGGGCCAAAGGCTCGGTCGGGTCGCGCAGATCGTCAAAGCTGTTCTTCAATTGCGCCATCGCCTGTGCGCCCTGGCTTTTGACCAAAGCCGTGCCCGCAATTGCCGTAAGCACCACGATCAGCAGCGTGGGCCAAAGTCCCAACCACCCGCCAACCTGAATAAACAACGCAATTTCAATCACCGGAACCGCGATGAACAGTATGAACAGCCACATATCTTAACGCCTTTTCAGCCCTCGCGCGGCCCCTTCACCGCATTTCATGTATTCCAGCCCCACGCGTGCAGGCGCAATGGACTTGATACCACCCCTGCCCTACATATGTGGCTGACATACGGAATTTTAACCCACACGCCCAATCGAGGTGCCATGAACTCCTCTCTCTTGTCCTTGCTGGTGCTGGCTGGCATCGCGATTTTCCTAATTCTGCGCCTGCGCTCTGTGCTCGGCACGCGGGATGGCTTTGAAAAGCCCCCGGTGGCGCCCGGCAGTGGCCGCTCTGACGTGCGCCGTGATTTCGAGGTGATCGAAGGCGGCCCCGATGATGATATCATCGACCACGTCGACGATGGCTCTGACAGCGCCAAAGCGCTGGCCGCGATGAAAATGGCCGAGCCGGGATTCCGCGTCGGTGAATTCCTCGGCGGGGCCCGTCAGGCCTATGAGATGATCCTGATGGCGTTTGAGAACGGCGACAAAGATGGTCTGCGCCCCTTCCTTGCCGAAGATGTGCTGGAGACGTTCGAGACGGTGATCGACCAGCGCAATGAACAGGGCCTCTCCATCGAGGCAGAGTTCATCGGCGTGCGAGAGATTTCCCTGCAGGAAGCCACGTTTGACCGCAGTTCGGGCGTCGGTGAAGTCACTGTTCGTTTCGTGGGTGAGCTGACGAGTGTCGTGCGCAATTCTGATGGCGAAATCATCGAAGGCGACGCGTCCGAAATCAAGCGCCAGCGCGATGTCTGGACCTTCGCCCGGACTATGGGCGCCGATGATCCGAACTGGGCCTTGGTGGCCACCGACGGATGATCCATGAGGCGGCTCGCGGTTGCCCTTGCCTTGGTCCTGACGACCACCTTGGCCATGGCGGATGAGCCTGTGCAGCTTCTGGACTTTGACGACCTTGATGGATGGGCCGCGGATGATCATGCCGCGGCCCTTTCGGTCTTCCGCAACACCTGCATGGATCTGGACGGCTCAGATTGGGCCGCGCTGTGCAATGTCGCGGAAACCGCCCCCGACGCGCGCACCTTCTTTGAACTGTTCTTTCGCCCCGTCCTGATCGGCGGCGAGAACCCTGCCCTTTTCACCGGCTACTACGAGCCCGAACTCAGCGGATCTCGCACCCGCACCAGCCGCTACCGCTTCCCCGTCTACCGCATGCCGCCCGAAGTCTCGGGCCGGTGGCTTTCCCGCGAGCAGATCGAAGAATCGCGCGTGCTGGAAGGCCGCGGCCTGGAAATCGCCTGGGTCGATGACCCGGTAGAGCTGTTTTTCCTGCAAATCCAAGGCTCTGGCCGGATCACCCTCGCCGAAGGGGGCGCGCTGCGCGTGGGGTATGGCGGGCGAAATGGTCACGAATACCGCTCTGTCGGGCAAGAACTGGTGCGGCGTGGCGTCTACCAACCGCACCAGGTCTCCGCGCAAGTCATCCAATCCTGGGTGCGCCGTAACCCTACTGCTGGACGCGACCTGCTGCATCACAACCCCAGCTACGTTTTCTTTCGCGAAGTCGACATTACCGACCCGAACCTCGGCCCCCTGGGCGCGATGAACCGCAACATCACGCCCCATCGCACGATTGCCGTGGACCCAGATTACACCCCCCTCGGTGCACCAGTCTGGATCGAGAAGGACGGCAACGGTCCGATCCGCCGCCTGATGATTGCCCAGGATACCGGCGGCGCGATCCAGGGCGCGCAGCGGGCGGATATTTTCTTTGGGTTTGGCGACGCGGCCGGTGAGGCCGCTGGCGTGATCCGCGATCCGGGCCGCATGATGGTGCTTTTGCCGATCGAGCGTGCGCACCAACTGATCCCGGACGCGTAATCCATGGCGCGGCGTGGCAAACGCGGCCTGTCGGAGGACGACAAGGCCCTGTGGAACCGGGTTGCGGCGACGGCCACGCCGATGGACCGCAGCGGCGCGCCGAAAATCACCGAGGATGCGCCGAAACCAAAGCCCGCCCTCAGCCCCAAGCCGACCACCACGGCCAACCGCCTGCCTGCGTTCCGCGTCGGCGAAAAGGCATCCTTTAACCAGGGCCCCGTCAATCACGCCCCCAGCCTTTCAGTTCAACTGGCCCACGCGCCCGTCCGCATGGATCACGGCACCCACAAACGCATGACCCGGGGCAAGCTGAAGCCCGAAGGACGGATAGATCTGCACGGCATGACCCTGTCCGAGGCGCATCCGGCGCTGATCAGTTTCATCTTCCACTCGCATGAGATGGATCGGCGGCTGGTCCTCGTGATTACCGGTAAGGGCAAAGATCGCGATAGCGGCGGGCCGATTCCGATCCGGCGCGGCATCCTCAAACACCAGATCCCGAACTGGCTGACGTCGCCGCCTTTGGGCGCGATGATCCTGGATATCCGCGAGGCGCATCAACGCCACGGCGGCGGAGGCGCTTACTACGTTTACCTCAAACGGCGCCGTTAACGCAGGTTGACCGGGCTCAACATGACCCGCGTCGCGTTCTGGATCGTTAGGATCGTCCCCGGCAACAGTCCGGCCTGTTGGCTCACATCCCGCTCGAACGCATTGTTGACCTGGGCCACTTCCCGCAACATTTGCACGACGGCGGGCGATGTGGCTCCGGCGAAGTGGTTCAACGGATCGCGCACACCGCCTTCAAACGCACTAGTATCGATCAGGGTGACCTCATAATCCGCCACCTGATCCGCGCTTGAAAGGTTGCCGACCCGCTCTCGCAATCCGGTAATCCGAGCCGAAATCGTCAAGGCGCGGTCCCGCTGTGAGGTGAAGATCACGAAGGGCTGCGGCAGTTGCCCCACCCGCGCCGCCTGGGCACGGAACACATCCACGTCGATATCCGGGGAGAACAGGATCACGCCGTTGATCCGGTTGATCACGTCGTCACGCCCGCCAATGCGCAGCTGACGCAAAACCTCCATCACGACGCCAGACCCCAGCGAATGCGCGGTCAGGACAATGTGCAGACCAGCGGCGGCGATTTCAGTCAGCAATGTCTCCAACCTGTCTCGCGCAAACAGAGCCGAATCGCGGTCGTAGGCATATCCCAGGGGGTGCCCGGCACTGGGCCAGGCGTAGTGAACCGCAAGGCCGGGGATCTGGAAATCATGGCGTATCTGAGCGGTCCGGTAGAGGCCCGTGCCCAGGGTGCTGTTGAACCCATGGATGAAAACCATGACCTCACGCGTGCCTCTCCGCCGCGCCTCCGCCATCAACCTCGCGCGGAAGTTTCCGGCAGTGCCCAGGTGATCGCCTGCGCTGGCCACGAAATCAGTCTGAAGATCAGGACCGCCGCGCCTTAGCCTGCCAGGCTGAACCGCGCCGGTTTCGCGATCCGGCGGGATGGCGACATCAAACTGCGTGAAGGACAGGCCTTCCTGCCGCTCATTCTGGAACTGCCCGTCGGCAAAGATGCGGTTGGTGGCAACGAAAACGGTTTCGCTGGTTCCGGTGGTGGCCGCTTCCGGCACGATCAGGATATCGGGCACGGTCAAACAGCCCGCGAGCGGCAGGGTGGCAACGCCGCAAAGCAAGGATCGGCGGGTGAGGGGGGTGCGTGTCATGCCCCCTCTTACCAGCAGAGGATCACAAAACGTAGCGGCTTAGATCCGTGCTGCGCGTCAATTCGCCGAGGTTCTCTTCCACAAACGCCGCGTCTACCTGCACGACATCGCCCCCGCGGTCGGGTGCCGTGAAACTCAGCTCCTCAAACACGCGTTCGAGCACGGTATAGAGCCTGCGCGCGCCGATGTTTTCGATGCTTTCGTTCACCTCAGCGGCGATATGGGCCAGGGCGCGGATGCCGTCTTCCGTGAACTCAACAGTGACTTCCTCGGTTGCCATCAGGGCGGTGTACTGCCGGGTCAGCGCGTTGTCCGTTTCCGTCAGGATGCGGACAAAGTCATCCTCCGTCAGGGGCCGCAGGTTCACGCGGATTGGCAGGCGGCCTTGCAGCTCTGGCAACAGATCGGACGGCTTGGCGATGTGAAACGCGCCCGAAGCGATGAACAGGATGTGGTCCGTCTTCACCGGGCCATGTTTCGTCGACACGGTCGTCCCTTCGATCAACGGCAAGAGGTCCCGCTGAACCCCTTCGCGAGAGACATCGCCGCCCCGCGCATCGGACTTGGCGCAGACTTTGTCGATCTCATCCAGAAACACGATCCCGCCCTGCTCAACGGCTCTAAGCGCCTCTTTCGTGACTGTTTCAGTGTCCAGAAGCTTGTCGGCTTCCTCTTCGATCAGCAGGTCGTAACTGGCCGCAACCGTAAGGCGCTTTTTCACCGTGCGTCCGCCCATACCCTTGAACAGATCGCCGAGGTTCATCATGCCCGCACCCATGCCGCCCATACCGCCGGGCTGGCCGGGGATCTCAAACCCGCCGAGGGGGTTGGAGTTGTCCGTCACTTCCAGCTCAATCACCGTATCGTCCAACTCACCCGAGCGGAGCTTCTTGCGGAACATCTCGCGGGTTTGCTCGCGCGCGTCTTTGCCTGCCAGCGCCTCGATCACGCGATCCTCGGCACCATCATGTGCTTTGGATTTTACGTCTTCGCGCATGTGCTCGCGGATCATTACCTGGGCGGCGTCGACTAGATCGCGGATGATCTGCTCTACATCACGGCCCACATAGCCGACCTCAGTGAACTTCGTGGCCTCCACCTTGATGAAGGGCGCTTTCGCAAGTTTCGCCAGACGGCGCGAAATCTCGGTCTTACCGACACCCGTGGGCCCGATCATCAGGATGTTCTTCGGGTACACCTCATCGCGCAGGTCATCGCCCAACTGCTTGCGCCGCCAGCGGTTGCGCAGGGCTACGGCGACGGCGCGCTTGGCGTCGTTCTGGCCGATGATGAAACGGTCCAGCTCCGAGACGATTTCGCGGGGGGTCAGGTCACTCATGATGTGGCCTCCTTTACAGCCCTGGGATCAGACCACGGGGGCAATTTGGTTTTACCGGGAAAGTTGGGAAGCGCGCGCATGATCGCGCCACGTATCCGTTCCCATTGTGCGCCAAGAAAGACGAGGCCTGCGCCCAGAAGCAGGATCACGAAGAACTCGTTCCCGCCTTCCACAACGGAAATTGACAGGGCCACGACATATCCCACGCCCGCCACCAGGAACGAGCGGCGGTCGATCACGACCGCGAAAAGCGCCATTACCGAGATGAAGGCGACAAGCGCCAGTTGCGCGCCTGTGGTTTGAGTCTGGAACAGCGTCAAAGCCACCGTGTTCACGATGGCGGGCGCGGCCATGACATGCAGCCAAAAGCCAGAGGCCGCGCGGCGTGTGACGCGGTGTGGATCGCTCATGTCGAAGGCCATGGCGACGGCAAAGCCGATGAGGCCCAACACAATCGTCAGGATCGCGAATGGCCCGTCGGCTGAAAAAAGGAAGATATCCTGCAGTGTTTCCGGCACATTGCCGCCCGCTGTCGCCAAGCCGAAGGCAAGAAGGAAGACAGACGCCGTGATCAGCGCAACGGTGAACGGCACCCGGAAGAGCGCGTAGTAGAGGCACAGGAAAATGCCCGCCACGCCCGCTGCTATGGTCCACGCGATCTGGAAAGTGGCATCGAGGAAGTTGGCGAAGGCCAACCCGAACGACAGCGCCGACAATCCATACATGACCGCCAAGGCAATCGAGGGGGCCACCATTCGGCGGGTCAACGTGAAGTAGCGCGCCAGCAGGATGATCACGCCCATCGACACCAAAGAGAACAGCAGCCCCATCACGTAGCCGCTGGAATTTGCCAGGACGCTGACACCTGTCACCCCGGTCCAACCGGCAAACAGGATCGACAGACCCACGACGATGAAGATCTCGTTGAAGCCTTTGAACAGCTCAAACGGTTCATCAAGGCCGGAGCGGCGGGCGCGCACCCCCTCCCGCTCTTCCGCGAGCGAGATCAGGGATGCCGCTTGCGCTTCCGTCATCAGGCCCGCGGCCACGGCGGCGCGCAGGTCATCGCGGGTGACGTCGCTCATGCTTTGCCCGTGATCGTCTCAACGGTCAGGTTGCCGTTGGTGTAGACGCAGATGTCTGACGCAATCGCCATGGCGTCGCGCGCAATCGTCTCGGCGTCCTTGTCGCTGTCCAGCATCCCGCGCGCGGCGGCCAGCGCGAAGTTCCCGCCAGATCCAATCGCGGCAATCCCATGCTCTGGCTCCAGAACGTCGCCCGCGCCGGTGATGATGTAGAGTTCACTGCCGTCGGTAACGATCAACATCGCTTCCAGCTTTTGAAGGTATTTGTCGGTGCGCCAATCCTTGGCGAGCTCCACGCTCGCGCGCTGCAACTGCCCGGGCGTCGCTTCCAGTTTGGCCTCCAGCCGCTCCAGCAGCGTGAACGCATCTGCCGTGGAGCCTGCAAAGCCGCAAACGACATCATAGCCGCCAGGCGACAGGCGCCGCACTTTCCGCGCAGTGCCCTTGATCACCGTCGGCCCAAGGCTGACCTGTCCGTCACCGGCCACAACGACCTTGCCGCCCTTGCGGACACCGATGATCGTCGTGCCATGCCAACCGGGGAATTCATCTTTCGCCATCAGGGCCTCCATCCGTTACCGCCTATATGGAGGGCCTTCTCGGTGACGACAAGTTAACCTCGCGGCCATCCCTTGCGACGGGGCACCCGAACGGCGAGCATCGGCATCAGCCAAGGCCCCCGGAAACGGTGGAGGTCCAGCGCCTCATAAACGCCGGTTGTCTCTTCGCCATTGATCTTGGTGCGGATGGCCGAGCGGTTGTAGAACGGCGCGTCGAGCATCGGTTTCACTTGGTGTGGTTTGTAGTCGGCATCGGCACGCGTTTCGCGGCGAACCATCCATAATGGGCGCTTTAGTTTCTGTTTCGGGGGCATCTGGATTGCGTGGGGCGTCCCATCTGCGGCGAAACCAACGCCCGTTGACAGCCCGGTCCCGTCGCGCCGTTCAAGGTCATAAAAACACGCTGAGCCATCACGTAGGGGGAACCGCCCCCAGGTCCAATAGCTGAAGTCCGCCTCCAGCGCCCGGGTCCCAAAATTCGCGTCGAAATAGCCGTGGCCGGACCACGTCCAGCCGGGCCGGTTCAGCGCGACTTCGATCCGAGCTGTCGGCGCGAAGGGCCGCCATACATGGGCACCATCATCGCTTAGCAGCATCTCGCGATCGGTGAGTGCTGTGGGATGAATGGTCACGGTCCCTTTCACCCGCTGCGCATGGGGCGTGCTGACCTCGTTGATCTGCACCTCTAGCCGGTCGCCGTTCCAGACCATCGCGCTCGGCCCGATCTGCAGCGCATCGCGCGACAGGCCCAAGGCCTCTTCGCCTCGGTCGGTCATCGTCCAGCGCCCGCCGCGCCCGTAGGTGGCCACGTTCAGGCAGCAGTTGTTGGCGGGGTTCTTGCGTCCGCTCCACCGATACCAGGGGCTGAAAACCGACCCTATGAAGCCGATGATGGAGATGGCTTGGCTGCCATCGTCGCTGATCCCGTCGACATACCACCAGGCGTAGCCGTCCTTGTCGACTTGGATGTCGAAGCAAGGTCGCTCCAGATCGCCTCGGCCGCGTGCTTGCCGGAGAGGCAGGCCATCGGCACCCCCGCCCCCGGATGCGCCCCGCCCCCTGCCAGGTAGAGGCCTTTCAGGGCTGTCCGCGCCGTGGGCCGCTGGAACGTTGCCATCATCCCGTTTGGGCTCCGCCCGTACAGGGAACCGTCCGACGCGGGAAACGCTTGATTGAAGTCTTTGGGTGTCGTCAAGGCGGGGGTTTGGGGACGCGGACTGAAGGTCAACCCCATCTGCTGTAACGTCTCGAACGTGCGGGTTTGGCATGTTTCTTTTGCCTCCTCGGTCGTCTGGTGGCCGGGGGGGCCGTTCATGATAATCTCGAACCGCTCAGGCCCTTCGGGGGTCGTGCCCCCTCGATCCTGAGCGCAAACGTATAGCGTCGCGTCGCGGGGCATCTCACCCCGGGCGAGGTCGCGGAATTCGACCTTTGGGTCGTCGCAGAAGAAAACGTTGTGATGCGCCAGTTCGACGCCTTCGGGCTCTGCCGCAAAGCCCCAAACGAACGCCGACAGGCTGCGCGGCTCGGTGCCTGCCTTGGGCACGGCTGAGGCGGCAGGTGGCCCGAGCATCCCTTTCGACAGCGCCCGTGGGTCGCCGTTGAACACCACCGCATCCGCCGGAATCGCGGACCCATCCGCCAGATGCACCGTGGACACCGCACCACCCTGGGTCGCAATGCGCTCTGCGGCTTGGCCGAACACAAACTCGACGCCCTTTGACACCGCCAGATCGTGCAAGGCCTTTGCCAAAGCATGCATTCCGCCTTCAACCGACCAAACTCCCTGCGCCTCCGAGTGCCAGATCAGCCCGAGCACGGCGGGGCTCTGATGCGGCGAACCGCCCACATAGGTCGCGTAGCGCCCGAACAGCTGCCGCAAGCGTGGATCGTCGAAGGACATCTGCAAACGCCGCGCGAGGCTCAGGCCAGGCATCATCGCGGGGATGAGTTTCGGGTTCTTCAGAACATGCGCGGTCAGGGGCAAAAGGGCAGGGGCCTCGGACTGCATGATCGGGCCGTCGAAGGCCTCGAACAACGCCTTGGCAGAGGCCGCGAAGCGGGTAAATTGCTCTGCCGCCTTACTACCTGCGAACACGCGCACTGCCTCGACGCTCGCATCCGGGTCGTCGAAAAGGTCCAGCGAAGACCCGTCGCGCCAGAAGTGCCGCGCCAAAATGGGATCGCGGTGCAGGGTCACGTGATCCTCAAGCCGCTCGCCGACATCCGCGAACAGCGCCTCAAACACGGGCCGCATCGTCAGAACCGTCGGCCCGATGTCCACCGGACCCGCGACGGAAGGCGCAGTGCGCATTTTGCCTCCCGGCGCGTCTGCCGCCTCCACCACCGTGACGCGCGCGCCTTTTGAGGCCAGCCGCAACGCAGCCGAAAGCCCGCCAATCCCGGCGCCAATCACGACTGTTTTGTGTGCAGAATCCCCCAGGGGCGCATCCTCCAAGTGTCAGTCTATGTTGACACCTATCCATAATATGTCCAGTCTGATTTACATATCGGGTGTCAGATCCCGCACCGAATCCTTTTGAGGAGGCGTCAAATGCCGTTGAAACCCCGGATCGAACGCGCGATTGCCGCCGCCATCACCCACGCTCAGGGGACTATCGCGCCGCCGAAACTGGCCTCGGCGCTTGAGTACTCCGTGACCCCCGGTGGTGCCCGCATCCGCCCGACGATTTGCCTCTCCGTCGCCATGGCTTGCGGTGATCCGCTGCCCGAGATGTCCGATGCCGCCGCCACCGCGATTGAGCTGATCCATTGCGCCAGCCTCGTCCACGACGATCTGCCCTGTTTCGACGACGCCGACGTGCGGCGTGGCAAGCCCTCCGTCCACAAAGCCTATTCCGAGCCGCTCGCCCTGCTGGCCGGCGATAGCCTGATCATCGCCTCGTTCGAGGTGCTGACCCGCGCCGCTCCCCATGACCCGATGCGCGCGATTGAGCTGCTGAAGATCCTTGGCCAATCCACCGGCATGCCGGGCGGCATTTGCGCCGGGCAGGGGTGGGAGAGTGAGGACAAGATCGACCTTTCCGCTTACCACCGCGCCAAAACCGGCGCGCTTTTCACCGCCGCCACCCGCATGGGCGCCGCCGCCGCTGGCGAAGACCCGGAACCCTGGACCGAGCTTGGGGCTCGTATCGGTGAGGCGTTCCAGGTTGCCGACGATCTGCGCGACGCCCTCTATGATGAGGCAACGCTCGGCAAGCCTGCGCATCAGGATGAGATCCACGACCGGCCCAACGCCGTGACCGAATACGGCGTGCGCGGCGCGATCACGCACCTTGAAGACATCCTGTCGGGCGCGATTTCCTCGATCCCGTCGTGCCCGGGCGAAGCCATGCTGGCCGAGATGGTGCGCAAAACGGCAGAGCGGCTGACCCCGGTAATGCCCCCGGTAACGGCTGCCGAATAAATGGCGCTGGCAGACCCGCAGGACACGCGCAAGTCACTGAAGGACCGTTTCTACGCCTGGCGCACCGCGCTGGTCGGGTCCCGCGCGTTCCAGCAGAAAGCGGCGAAGCTGCCAATTGCCGCGAGCATCGCCCGCAAGGACGGCGAGGCGCTGTTCGACCTTGTGGCAGGGTTTGCGCATAGTCAGATCCTGATGGCCTTCGTCGAATTCGACCTGCCTGACCATCTGCACACTCAACCACGGACCCTTAGCGATCTCGCAAGCCGTACCGGCGTGCCCGAGCCGCGCATGAAGGTCCTCGCCCAGGGCGCGACGTCCCTTGGTCTGATGACCCGCCAAGCCGATGGCCGCTACGCCCTCGGCCGTCTTGGTGCCGCGCTGCCGGGTATTCCCGGTCTTGCGCAGATGATTCGTCACCACGATGTCCTCTACCTGGATCTCGCCGATCCTGTTGCTTTCTTCAAAGACGGCTCCGACACCGAGCTTGCGGGGTTCTGGCCTTACGTGTTCGGCGCGTCCGGTGACGTCGACCCCGACGTCGCCGCCACATATTCCGAGCTGATGGCCGACAGCCAAACCCTGGTGGCGGAGGAGGCGCTGGCTCACCTCGACCTGTCGCGCACCAAGATGTTGCTGGATGTCGGGGGTGGCACCGGTGTTTTTCTCGCCGCTGCCGGTCAAGCCTATCCGCATCTGAACCTGCATCTCTTCGATCTGCCCGCCGTCATCGCCCCCGCCACGGCCCGGTTTGAGCGCGAAGGGTTGTCACCCCGCGCTGACATTACCGGAGGCTCCTTCCGCACCGATGCGCTGCCCGTTTGCGCAGATGCGATCAGCTTAGTCCGCGTCCTCTACGACCATGCAGATGAGACGGTCGCCATGCTTTTGGCGAAGGCGCACGCTGCCCTGCCGTCCGGCGGGCGCATCATCGTGGCCGAGCCGATGTCGGGCGGCGACACGCCCACACGCCCCGGCGATGCCTACTTCGGCCTTTACTGTATGGCCATGCGGACCGGCAAAGCCCGCAGCGCGGATGAGATTTCTGCGCATCTGAGCCGCGCGGGATTTCGGGGTGTGACGACGGTCAAAACCGGCCGGCCCTTCGTCACCGGGATGGTCTGCGCATCCAAAGCGTAAACCCAAGCGAACACTTACAGATGATATGTCTATTCGCGTTGACATAATGAAGTGTCAGGTTAAACTGACACCATAGATTGTCGCACCCATAGGATTCTTTCCCTGTTGGCGTGCGCGAAAAAAATGCCACCGACACGAGGAAGCGACCTTGCACACCACCGCCGTCATTCTGGAAGGACCCAAGGCCCTGGGCCTTGGTCAGGTCAGCTTGACCGACCCTTCCGAGGGCGATCTGGTGATCGACGTGGCGCATTCCGGCATTTCCACCGGGACGGAAAAACTGTTCTGGTCCGGGCAGATGCCGCCGTTCCCCGGCATGGGCTATCCGCTTGTGCCCGGCTATGAGGCTGCTGGCGAAGTTGTTGAAGCCGCCTCCGGCACCGGCTTCAAGCCCGGTGACCGCGTGTTCGTGCCCGGTGCCAATTGCTACGGCGATGTGAAGGGCCTCTTTGGCGGCGCTTCGTCCCGTCTGGTCACATCGGCTGATCGAGTCGTGCGTATTGATCCTGCGCTAAAAGCCGAAGGCGCGCTTCTGGCGTTGGCCGCCACGGCGCGCCACGCGATGGCCGGAATGGACAAGACACTGCCCGAGTTGATCGTCGGCCACGGCGTCTTTGGCCGCCTCCTGGCGCGTCTGACGATTGCGGCAGGCGGCAAGCCCCCGACCGTTTGGGAGATTGACGCAGATCGCGCTACGGGTGCGACGGGCTACGAAGTCCTGCACCCCGACGCCGACGAGCGCCGCGATTACAAATGCATCTACGATGCCTCCGGCCAGTCCGACCTGCTCAACACCTTGATCGGCCGTCTCGCCAAACAGGGTGAGATTGTCCTTGCCGGTTTCTACCCCGAACCGCTGTCCTTCGCCTTTCCGCCCGCCTTCATGCGCGAGGCGCGCCTGCGCATCGCCGCCGAGTGGACCCGCGATGACCTGACCGCCACGCGCGATCTGATCGACCATGGGGCGCTAAGCCTCGATGGGCTGATCACACACACACGACCCTCCAGCCAAGCTGCCGAAGCGTATCAGACCGCCTTCGAAGATGCCGCTTGCCTGAAGATGATCTTGGACTGGGAGAACGTCGCATGAAAGATATTCCGAACCTCAAGGACTACGACGCGAACCTTCGCGACGAAGCCAATGAGCCGTCGCTTGAGGTCCCTCAGGGCGAGCCCACCAAGAAGACCCAGATCATCGCGATCTACGGCAAAGGCGGTATCGGCAAGTCCTTCACGCTCGCCAACCTCAGCCACATGATGGCCGAGCAGGGCAAGCGCGTGCTGCTGATCGGCTGTGATCCGAAGTCTGACACCACGTCGCTTCTGTTCGGCGGCAAGGCCTGCCCCACGATCATCGAAACCTCCTCGGCCAAGAAACTGGCCGGGGAAGAAGTTCAGATCGGCGACGTTTGCTTCAAGCGCGGCGGTGTCTTCGCGATGGAGCTTGGCGGCCCCGAGGTTGGTCGCGGGTGCGGCGGGCGCGGCATCATCCACGGGTTTGAGCTGCTGGAGAAGCTGGGCTTCCACGATTGGGACTTCGACTACGTTTTGCTCGACTTCCTGGGCGACGTGGTCTGCGGCGGCTTCGGCCTGCCCATCGCCCGCGACATGGCGCAGAAGGTGATCCTTGTGGCGTCGAATGACCTGCAATCGCTGTATGTGGCCAACAACGTGTGTTCCGCGGTCGAGTACTTCCGCAAGATGGGCGGTAACGTCGGCGTCGCGGGTCTCGTGATCAACAAGGATGACGGCAGCGGAGAGGCTCAGGCCTTTGCCGAAGCGGTCGATATCCCGATCCTCGCCTCGATCCCGCAAAACGATGACCTGCGCAAGAAATCCGCCAACTATCAGATTGTTGGCACGCAGGAGTCCGAATGGGGCGCCCTCTTTGCAGAGCTTGGCGACAATGTCGCGACGGCTCCGCCGATGCGCCCGACGGCCCTGAACCAGGATGGCCTTCTGGCGCTGTTTGACGGCTCTGACACTGGCGCGGGCGTGGTGCTGGAACCCGCCACCGATCAGGATATGCGCGGCAAGAACGCGGTCGCGAAAGAGTCCCTCGAAGTTGTGTACGACGACGCATGATGGACCGCGAAATCACATACGACACCACCGCCGAGGTTGACGTGATTGAGGGCGAGGCGGTCGAAGGCCGCGACGCCCCAATCATGGCCGATGGCATGGGCTGTCACGCCGGGGCCGCCACGATGGAGGCCGCCGCGCGCAGCGCTGGCAAGTCCGACATCCTCGATCAATTCGCCAAGGATTACCCGACCGGCCCCCACGACAAGCCGCAGTCGATGTGCCCCGCCTTCGGCTCGCTTCGCGTGGGCCTCCGGATGCGTCGCGTCGCGACCGTGCTAAGTGGTTCGGCTTGTTGCGTTTACGGCCTGACCTTCGTGTCCCACTTCTACGGCGCACGCCGCAGTGTCGGATACGTCCCGTTCAATTCTGAATCGCTTGTCACCGGCAAGCTCTTCGAAGACATACGCGAGTCCGTCCACGAGATGGCGGACCCGGAAAGATATGACGCCATCGTGGTCACGAACCTTTGTGTTCCCACCGCATCCGGAGTTCCGTTGCGGCTTCTTCCCGACGAAATCAATGGGGTCAGGATCGTCGGTATCGACGTTCCTGGCTTCGGAGTACCGACCCACGCGGAGGCGAAAGACGTCCTCGCCGGGGCGATGCTCAACTATGCCCGACAGGAAGTGGAGGCCGGTCCAGTTATGGCTCCTGTCTCGGGTGTTTCAGACCGTCCGACAGTGACCCTGTTGGGCGAAATGTTCCCTGCGGATCCCTTGGGAATCGCAGGGATGCTCGCGCCACTCGGTCTGGCGGCAGGTCCGGTCGTTCCCTGCCGTGAGTGGCGTGAGCTCTATTCCGCGTTGGATAGCCAGGTGGTGGCCGCGATCCACCCCTTCTATACCGCCGCAATCCGCGAGTTTGAGGCCGCGGGCCGCACCATCGTGGGCTCTGCGCCCGTGGGTCATGACGGCACCGCCGCGTGGCTTGAGGCGATTGGCAACGCTTACAACGTCGGCGCTGACAGGATTGCCGAGGCGCAGAACGCCTTCCTCCCCGCGATCAAATCCGCTTTGGCCGCGACGCCCATCGACGGCACGATCACGCTGTCCGGGTATGAAGGGTCCGAGCTTCTCGTCGCCCGCCTGCTGATCGAATCTGGGGCCAACATTCCCTACGTCGGCACCGCTTGCGGCAAGTCGCAATGGTCCGCGCCCGATGTCGAATGGCTCGAAGCGCGGGGCGTGAAGGTCAAGTTCCGCGCGTCGTTGGAAGATGATTGCGCCGCGATGGAGGCGATCAAGCCGGACCTCGCGATTGGCACCACGCCCGTCGTCCAGAAGGGCAAAGAACTTGGCATCCCAAGCCTCTATTTCACCAACCTCATCTCCGCTCGACCTCTGATGGGTCCGATGGGCGCGGGCAGCCTGCAACAGGTCGTCAACGCGGCCATGGGCAACAAGGATCGCATGTCTTCCATGAAAGCGTTCTTCACCGGTGTGGGCGAGGGCGACACCGCTGGCATCTGGGAGAAATCCCCGAACCTGCGCCCCGACTTTCGGGCCGCGCATCAGAAGAAACTCGACAAAATGGCGCGCGCCGCAAAAGCGGAGCAGATGATCTGATGTCTACTTGTTTTGCATACGTCGCAGCCAGCGGGGGCCAGCCCCCGCAACCCCGGGATATTTCCGGAACGGGGAATGGGGGAGCGTCATGCTGATCCAAGATCACGATAGGGCAGGCGGCTATTGGGGAAGCGTGTACGCGTTCACCGCAGTCAAAGGCTTGCAGGTGATTATCGATGGGCCTGTTGGATGTGAAAACCTGCCGGTGACTTCCGTTCTGCACTACACCGACGGATTGCCTCCGCATGAGCTGCCCATCGTTACGACGGGTCTCGGTGAGGAAGAGCTGGGCCGCGATGGCACCGAGGGCGCGATGAAGCGCGCTTGGGAAACGCTGGACCCAGCACTGCCGTCTGTGGTTGTCACCGGATCGATTGCCGAGATGATCGGCGGTGGCGTGACGCCCCAGGGCACCAACATCCAGCGCTTCCTGCCGCGCACGATTGATGAGGACCAATGGGAAAGCGCCGACCGCGCGATGACCTGGATCTTCACCGAGTTCGGCATGACCAAGGGTCGGATGCCGCGTGAGAAGAAGCGCGAAGAGGGCGCTGCGCCCCGCGTCAATATCCTCGGGCCGATGTATGGCACCTTCAACATGCCCTCTGACCTGGCCGAGATTCGGCGCCTTGTTGAGGGTATCGGCGCCGAGGTGAACATGGTGATGCCGCTCGGCGCCCATGTCGCGGAAATGCGCGATCTGGTGAATGCTGATGTGAACATCTGCATGTATCGCGAGTTTGGTCGGGGCCTCTGCGAGGTTCTCGGCAAGCCCTACCTGCAAGCGCCAATTGGTGTGGAAAGCACCACCAAGTTCCTGCGCACTTTGGCTGAACTGACCGGCCTCGACGCCGAGCCGTTCATCGAGCAGGAGAAGCATTCCACCATCAAGCCGGTATGGGACCTCTGGCGCTCCGTGACGCAGGATTTCTTTGCCACCGCCTCCTTCGGGATCGTCGCGAATGAGACCTACGCGCGCGGGGTGCGCAAGTACCTTGAAGATGACCTTGGCCTGCCCTGTGCCTTCGCCGTCGCGCGGACCGCTGGCAAGAAGACCGACAACGATGCCGTCCGCGCCATGGTGTCGGAGAAGCGCCCGCTAGTCCTGATGGGCTCGATCAACGAGAAGATGTACCTGGCGGAAATGGCCGCCGGATTTGGCCCCAAGCCCGCGTTTATCCCGGCCAGCTTCCCCGGCGCCGCGATCCGTCGCGCGACGGGCACGCCCTTCATGGGCTACGCCGGTGCCACGTATATGCTGCAAGAGGTCTGCAATGGCCTTTTCGATGCGCTCTTCCATATCCTGCCGCTCGGTTCCGAGATGGACAGCGCCGCCGCCACCCCCACCACGCTTCGCCGCGATTTCCCGTGGGAGCCTGAAGCACAGGCTCTGCTGGATCGTATCGTGGCCGAGCATCCGATCCTCACCCGTATTTCCGCCGCCAAGACCCTTCGTGACGCTGCCGAAAAGGCTGCGCTTGAAGGCGGGGCAGAGCGGGTGATGACAGCCACCGTCAAGCGCCTGGCGCCTGCCGGTTTCGATTTCGACGAGGAGGAGAAATCTGATGAGTGACATGACCTCGAACACCCCGGTCCAGACGCGGTCCAAGCCGCCCAAGACCGAGTTCTTCGTCTACTTCGCGATCATCTTTGTCGCGACTTTGCCGCTGGCCACGCTCACCTGGGCGCTGGCAGCGATCAAGTCGGGCAGCATGACCGACAAAGGCCCGATCAAGCGGGCCTGGAGCCAGGCCGGAATGATCACACCGATGATATTCGCGGCCTGAGATCCCTCCCGAAGTCGCACTTTAGAGCCTGACTAGACCCAGGTGTGCGGACAACGGGACAAGAACACACTCGGCGTGACGACCGGAGCCGAAACTGAATTCACCGACCCTGCGCGCATGCGTGTGGAAGGTGGAAGCCGGCAGGGTAATGACGCCTTGTCGGGGCCTGGCCGCAGGGTTTGCGGCGTCAGTCTGACGTTCCGGAGGAAAATATGGCTGATAATTCCGATCTGTCTTTTACAGGTCTCACCGACGAGCAGGCGCAAGAATTGCACGCGGTGTATATGAGCGGGCTCTGGCTGTTTTCGGCCGTCGCCCTCGTTGCTCATATCGCCACGTACTTTTGGGCGCCTTGGTTCTGAAGAGGGAATAGAGAATGGCTAAGTTCTACAAAGTCTGGCTCATCTTCGACCCCCGCCGCGTGTTCGTGGCGCAGGGCGTTTTCCTCTTCTTGCTGGCAGCGATGATCCACCTGGTGGTGCTGTCGTCCGGCATGAACTGGTTCGAGTCCGCCGCAATGAACATGGGGTTCGGCGGCGAGTAAGCCCCCGACTTCCCTAGCTTCACGGCATCGACAACAGCTGCGGGCGGGGGCTCACCCCTCTCGCCCGTAGCAAACACCGAAAAGAATTGACTGACGGCTGACCACCACCAAGGGGCACGCCGCCAAACGCGGAGAGAGCGCATGGCTTTGCTAAGCTTCGAGAAAAAGTATCGCGTCCGTGGGGGGACGTTGGTCGGCGGTGATCTGTTCGACTTCTGGGTCGGCCCCTTCTACGTCGGCTTCTTTGGGGTCACGACGGCCTTTTTCGCCTTGTTAGGGACGATCCTCATCTTCTGGGGCGCGGCTATGCAGGGCACGTTCAACCCCTGGACGATCAACATTGCCCCGCCAGACCTGTCTTACGGTCTTGGCTTTGCGCCGCTCATGGAGGGCGGGCTTTGGCAAATCATCACATTCTGCGCCATGGGCGCGTTTATCTCGTGGGCGCTGCGCGAGGTCGAGATCTGCCGCAAGCTGGGCATGGGCTACCACGTGCCTTTCGCCTTCAGCTTCGCGATCTTCGCCTACGCCACCCTGGTCATCTTCCGCCCGCTTCTGATGGGCGCCTGGGGGCACGGCTTCCCCTACGGGATCTTCAGCCATCTCGATTGGGTGTCGAACGTGGGCTATTCCTACCTGCACTTCCACTACAATCCGGCCCACATGATCGCCGTGTCGCTGTTCTTCGGCACGACCTTCGCCTTAGCGCTGCACGGCGGCTTGATCCTGTCGGCGGCGAACCCTGAGAAGGGCACGCTAATGAAGACGCCGGACCACGAAGACAGCTTCTTCCGCGATTTCATCGGCTATTCCATCGGCACGCTCGGCATTCACCGCGTGGGTCTTTTGCTGGCCCTGTCGGCGGGTTTCTTCAGCGCCGTCTGCATCATCATCTCGGGTCCCGTCTGGACGGCCGGTTGGCCCGAATGGTGGAACTGGTGGCTCGATCTGCCGATCTGGCCGGATCAGGGCGTCGCGCTCGATACGACGGGCATGGCGACTTACGGAACCGAGGCGGGCTACGCCGATGTGACGGGGGGAACTGAGTAATGGCCTACTTCGAGTATCAAAACATCTTCACCCAGGTCCAAGTCCAAGGTGAGCCCGAGATGGGCATGGACGACCAGGGCACGCTGATGAAAGAGCGGACAGGGGCGTCGTTTTCGACCCTGATCGGCTGGATCGGCAATGCACAGCTCGGTCCGATCTACCTCGGCTATGCGGGCCTGATCTCCCTCGCCACGGGTGCTGCATGGTTCATGATCGTGGGCTTCAACATGCTGTCCCACGTCGACTGGTCGATCCCGGAGTTCATCCGTCAACTGTTCTGGCTGTCGCTGGAGCCGCCCGGACCCGAATGGGGCCTGCGGATGCCGCCGCTCAATGATGGCGGCTGGTACATCATTTCCAGCTTCTTCCTGCTGATCTCGGTGATGTTCTGGTGGCTGCGGACCTATATGCTCGCGGTGGAACACCAGATGGGCAAACACATCGCCTGGGCGTTCCTCGCCGCGATCTGGTTGTTCCTGGTGCTGGGCCTCTTCCGCCCGATCCTGATGGGCTCGTGGAGTGAAGCCGTGCCCTACGGCATCTTCCCGCACCTCGATTGGACGACAGCGTTCTCCATTCGCTACGGCAACCTCTACTACAACCCGTTCCACTGCCTCTCGATCGTGTTCCTCTACGGCTCGGTCCTGCTGTTCGCCATGCACGGCGCGACGATCCTGGCCGTGTCCCGCTATGGCGGCGACCGAGAGCTGGAGCAGATCATCGACCGCGGCACGGCGTCCGAACGGGCGGGCCTGTTCTGGCGCTGGACCATGGGCTTCAACGCCACGATGGAAGGCATTCACCGCTGGGCCTGGTGGTTCGCGGTGCTGACACCCATCACCGGCGGGATCGGCATCCTTCTGACCGGGACGGTGGTGGATAACTGGTTCATCTGGGCCCAGGAACACAACTTCGCCCCCGACTACCTCGAACCCTATGGCTATGAAGCCTACGGCAGCTACGAGGACTTCGGCGGCGTCACACGAGGGGAGGAGTGATCAATGTTTCCCAAGTGGTTTGATAAGTGGAATGACGACAATCCCACCAACATCTTCGGCCCGGCGATTGCTGTCGGCGCCGTAGGTGGGGCGGTCTTTGTTGCCGCGCTGATCGTGGGCTTTGGCCAGCCCTACGCAACGGCCTCCATGCAAACGGGCCCGCGCGGCACGGGCATGCATGTGCCTGAGTTCGAGGCGGCCATTGCCACCCCGGATCCCACCATCGCCGATTACTACACCGATGAGCCCTGGGTTCCGGAAGAAGGCGAAGAACTGGCCGGCGACATCTACGAGAACGTTCAAGTTCTCGGCGAACTGACCGACCTGAACTTCAACCGTCTGATGAACGCCATGACGGCCTGGGTCGCGCCCGAAGAAGGCTGTACCTACTGCCACGCCAACGCGGCGGAAGGGGAATATGCGGATGATGACCTTTACACAAAGGTCGTGGCCCGCTCGATGTTGACGATGACGCGCAATATCAACGTGAACTGGGATGCCCATGTGAATGCCAACTATGAAGTTGGCGTCACCTGCTACACCTGTCACCGCGGACAGCCCGTGCCCAACAACATCTGGTTCCGCATCAGCCCGGTGAACGAGAACGCCGAAGGATGGAGCGCGAACCAAAACCGCGCGACGATGGCGTCCAACTTCACTTCTCTGCCCTCGGACTATCTGGAGCATTACCTGCTGGAGTCGGAAGACGGCGGCTACAACATGATCGCCGTCCATGATCTGGAGTCCCGCGTTCAGCAGCAGCCCGGCGATCCGCTGATCCAGCAGACCGAGCGGACCTACGCGTTCATGAACTACATCTCGAACTCGCTGGGGGTGAATTGTGTCTTCTGCCACAACTCTCGCGCGTTCTACGATGGGGGGCAGAACACACCGCAGTGGGGCACCGCATCGCTTGGCATCATCATGGTGCAAGAGATGATCGCCGATCACCTGCTGCCGCTGCAGGATGTGTATCCCGAAAACCGGCTGGGTCCGGTTTACGGCGACGCGCCCTTGGCTGCCTGCCGCACCTGTCACCAGGGCTACCAGCAGCCGATGCAGGGCCTGAACGTGATCGCCAACTGGCCCGAGCTGAACGTGTTGGAGGGTCCCCCCGACTACTCCGCATGGGAAGAAGCAGCGGCAGAGTAAATCAATCGGCGGCGAGGGATCATCCCTTCGCCGCCGCTTTTCTACCCGGTGGACGTCAGACCCCCGCCGGCACTGCCATGAACGCCAAGACATGTCTCTGTTGTGCGCGTTCGAGCCTAAAGGAACGCCCAATGGACCGCCCTCATACCCCTATTCTGGATCAAGTCACCTACCCGTCCGACCTGCGCCGCATGTCCGATGCGGATCTGGCCACCTGTGCGAATGAACTGCGCGCAGAGGTGATTTCCGCGGTCTCCGAGACCGGCGGACATCTGGGGTCGTCCCTGGGTGTGGTGGAGCTTTCCGTTGCGATTCACGCTGTCTTCAACACGCCCTATGACAAGCTTGTCTGGGACGTCGGCCACCAATGCTACCCCCACAAGGTCCTGACCGGGCGGCGTGACCGCATCCGGACTCTGCGCCAGAAAGACGGTCTTTCCGGTTTCACCAAGCGGTCCGAGTCTGAGTATGATCCGTTTGGTGCCGCCCATTCCTCCACCTCTATCTCTGCCGCGCTCGGCTTTGCCGCCGCGCAAGATCTGGGCGAGGCGACGGGCGACGGGATTGCGGTTATCGGCGATGGCTCGATCAGCGCGGGCATGGCCTATGAGGCGCTGAACAACGCGGGCGATCTCGGCTCTCGCCTGTTCGTGATTCTCAACGATAACGAGATGTCCATCGCGCCCCCCGTCGGTGCCATGTCGACCTATCTGTCGAACCTGTCATCGAACTCTCCGCTCGCGACGTTGAAAGAGATTGCCGACGGCGTCGCCTCGCACCTGCCCGAACCGCTCCGCCAAGGGGCCGAGCGCGCGCGGGAGCTTGTGACCGGCCACCAACCCTCTGCCACCCTATTTGAACACCTGGGCTTCACCTACATCGGCCCCATCGATGGCCATGATATGGATGAGCTGCTGACAACCCTCCGCGCCGCCAAGGCCCGCGCGACCGGGCCGGTTCTGATCCATGCCGTCACGGTCAAGGGCAAGGGCTACAGCCCCGCTGAGTTATCGGATGATTGCTATCACGGCGTCGCCAAGTTCGACGTCGCCACCGGCCAGCAGAAGAAGTCTGCCCCCAATGCGCCAAGCTATACGAGTGTCTTTGGAAAGACCCTGCTCAGCATGGCAGAGACGGATAACCGTATCGTCGGCGTCACCGCCGCTATGCCCGGCGGCACTGGAATTTCGACCCTACAAAAGGCCATGCCGAAGCGTGTCTTCGACGTCGGCATCGCGGAACAGCACGCTGTCACCTTCAGCGCCGGGATGGCGGCAGGCGGGCTGAAACCCTTCTGCGCGATTTATTCTAGCTTCCTTCAACGGGGCTATGATCAGATCGTCCACGACGTCGCCCTGCAAAACCTGCCCGTCCGCTTCATGATTGACCGCGCGGGCCTTGTCGGCGCCGATGGCCCGACCCACGCCGGCGCGTTTGATATCGGCTACCTCGCCGCGCTGCCCAACATGACCGTCATGGCCTGCGCCGATGAGGCGGAGCTGGTGCATATGATGGCCACCGCCGCCGCCCACGACAGCGGCCCCATCGCCCTGCGCTATCCGCGTGGGGAGGGGACGGGGGTTGAACTGCCCGAAACTGGCGAACCCCTCGAAATCGGCAAAGGTCGCGTCCTTCAACAGGGCCAAGACGTCGCCCTTCTGTCGTTTGGCGCGCATCTGGAAGAGGCCAAGGACGCCGCCAAAGCGCTGGAGGCCCGGGGCCTTACCGTCACCATTGCGGACGCCCGCTTTGCCAAACCGCTGGACACCGCCCTGGTTGATCAACTCATGGCCGATCACTCGGCGCTGATCACGGTTGAACAAGGCTCAATGCTTGGTTTCGGCGGCATCGTACTGCACCACCTCGCCGCCACGGGGCAACTCGATGGCCGGTGCACCCTGCGCACCCTGCATCTTCCCGACCGCTTCATTGACCAGGCAAGCCCCGCCGACATGTATGCCGACGCTGGCCTGACAGCCGAGGATATCGCCCGGGAGGCATTGGAGGCGCTCGGCGCCACCGTTGGTCAGTTTGAGGAAAAGTCCCGCGCCTGAGGTCCGGCGCGGCGCTTAGTCGAAGATGATGTGTGAGTACTTCTCAAGGTAGATCTGCAGCCAGGGCGTGAACCGCTCGGGCGCTGCGTTCACTTCGTCCGCGAGGCTCGCCAGAGGTCGCCAGGCGACCTCCATCACTTCCTCGGGGTTTAGGACCGGCTCAACCCCAGCGGGCATTTCACCCACAAAGATATCCACAACCTCATGCTCAACCAGCCCATCGCCCACATCGGCGCGATATTCGACGGTGTCTCGGTAGGTCAAAGGCACGCCTTTGATCCCCACCTCCTCATCGAGCCGGCGGACCGCGCAATCCATACCTGCCTCATCCCACTGGGGGTGCGTGCAACAGGTATTCGCCCATAATCCGGGGGTGTGATACTTGCACAGGGCCCTGCGCTGCAGCAGCACATCGCCCCCCCGCAGAATGAACACAGAGATCGCCTTATGGCGAAGCCCGCGCTGGTGCGCTTCAAGCTTCTCCACAGGTTGCAGGGTCCCGTCGACCCAAGTGGGAATGTGAATGGTCATGGGCTTCTATACGCGCGTCGGCTGCACGAGGCCAAGCAGGTGAGAGACATTCTTGATGCCAATCTTGATGTGCGCCATCGGACGCGCCTTGACCAGGGATTTGTTCATATAGGCCTCGAACGTCAGCTTCTGGACGTCGATATCGTGGCAGAGGCTCACGAACCGCTCGCGCCGCTCATCGCTGCGGTAATAGGCGTTCTGCATCGCGCCGAGGACCTTGAAGACGCTCTTGTGCTCGCGCATGAACAGTTTGCGGGCCAGTTGCAGATCCTTGATCATGCCGGATTGAAGCTTCGCCGCCGCCGCCGTGGCGGCCACGCGGCCCCCGACCATCGCGTAGTAAATCCCTTCACCGGACGACGGCGCGACAACGCCTGCCGCATCACCGGCCAGAACCACGTCGCGCCCGTTGTCCCACTCATCCAGAGGTTTCAGCGGAATCGGCGCGCCCTCCTTGCGGATCGTCTTGCAGTCCGTCAGGCCCGAGGCCGCGCGCAGCGCCGCCGTGGCTTCCTTCAGGTCCACGTCCTTGATCATGGAGCCCATGCCGACGCTGGCGGATTTGCCGTGGGGGAAGACCCAGCCATAGAAATCCGGGCTGATCCTGCCATCATAGATCACGTCGCAGCGCATCGGGTCATAGGCCTCGGTCGCGTCCGGGCTTTCGATAATCTCGTGGTACGCGATCACATAGGGCACCTTATCGCCGTTCTTGATCTCTTGCTTGGCGACGTTGGACCGCGCGCCGTCGGCACCGATGACCATCTTCGTGTCCAGCACGACCTCTTCCCCGCTGGCCTTGTCGCGGTAGTGGACATGGGTCCCGTCGCTGTCGCGGGTGATTTTGGTGTAGGTGCCGGTATGCCGCTCCGCCCCGGCCCCTTGGGCACGCACGCGAAGGAACTCATCGAAATGCTCTCGGTCGACCATGCCGACGAAGCCGTTCTCGATCGGGATGTCGACCTTGCGCTGGGTGGGGGAGATCATCCGCGCCGTGGTGATCTTGGCGACGATCTGACTGTCCGGAATGTTGAAATCCGCGATCAGGCGCGGGGGGATGGCACCGCCACAGGGCTTGATCCGGCCCGCGCGGTCAATCAGCGCGACCGTATGGCCAGAGCGGGCGAGATCTTCCGCAGCGGTCGCGCCCGAGGGGCCACCACCCACAACAACAACATCGTATTTCATGGTCATTCTCCCGGTTGCAGTGTGGGTTGATAAGCCCGCGTGTGTAGAAGCCGCCCGGCCACGAGGGCAGCGGCGAGGAAAAGAATAGCCTCGATCCCGAAGACGGTGCCGTAAGCGGCCTCCATCGGCAGGGCGAGGCGCGCGATGTCGAGGATGCCGGTCGCGGCAAGACCCGCGAGGCCAGCGGCAATGGCTTGCGATGCGCCGAAGACACCCATGCGGGTGCCGGCAGCGCCCCGCTCGGCGGCGGCAAGGCGCATCATCGATCCGATGGCACCGATGACGAAGAGGCCATTACCGACGCCCAGGACGACGGTGAAGGGGATCAGCGCCAGTCCCATGCCAAGGCCGATGAGGCCCGCGGCAGAGATGACGCAGCCGATCACGGCCCAAGTGCGCAGGCTGCCAATGCGCAGGGTGGACAGGGCACCTGCGGCGAGCATCCCCAGCAGGGACGCGCCGTCTTTGGCGCCGGAAAGCTTGGTGGAGTCACCGGGCTCCAGCCCGTGGATGTGGCCTGCGAAAGGCTCCAGAACCAGCTCGGACAGGTAGAAGGCGAAGATCGACAGGAAGACAAACCCGGTGAAAGCGCGGGCCGACGGGTCTGCCCAAGTGGCGCGCAGGGCGGGAAGAAGCGCGGGCTGGGACGGGGCAGGGACCGCGCCCAAACGCGCCTCAATCCCCCAGGTGCTGAGGGTTGCCAGCGCCAGCGTGCCGAGGGCGACGATGCCGACAACGGGCAGCAGGCGTCTGGCAACATAGGGATCAAGGGTGATGCCGTCGCGGACTGCGGCGTCGGGATTATCAAGCGCGATGCCTGCGCCAATAGACACCACGATGGCGCCGATGATCAGGCCAAGCCACGCGATGGTGGCGGCAGCACCCTTGTGTTCGTCCTTCACGGTGGTCGCCAGAAGCGCCAGGAAAGAGGTGCCAGCGGCGCCGATCCCAAGGCCAATGGCGGCGTATGAGGCGATCCAAAGGGTCAGCGCGGTGGCGGAATTTTCAACGAAAGCAATGCCATAGGCGACGCCGATCAGGCCCGCGCCGGTCATGGCCACGCCGCCCAGGATGAACGGGGTGCGCCCGCCTTTGGCATCGGAGCGGTGGCCCCAATAGGGCCGCGTCATCTGCACGCCGTAGTGCAGGGCGACCAAAAGGCCGGGTAGGATCGCGGGCCAATGCAGGTCCACGGTCATCAGGCGGTTGAAGAGGTTCACGGGCAGGGCGGCGAGGCCGCCGATGGCCATGTTCGTCAGGCAAAGCCGGATGATGCCGCCCCAGCCCAACGTCATGCCAGCCCCCGGATCGCGACGGCGGTGACCATCATACCAAGCACGTAAAGCATTACGCCGGTGCCGTTGTACCAAGGCGCTTTCGCTTTTGGATCCTTCAGCATCACGCCCATGGCGTAGAGCTGCAGGATCACGCTGATGATGATCGCCAGCGCGTACCATTGCACGCCCCAGTTGATGAGCAGGCCGATGACAATCAGTTGCGGGACGATCATCACAATGCAGGCCACTTTCGCGGCCAGTTCCGGGCCAAGCGTCACGGGAAGGGAGTTCACACCCATCTGGCGGTCGCCTTCCAGTGCCTTGAAATCATTGAGGGTCATGATCCCGTGTGCGCCGATGCCATAGAGAAGCGCCACGATGATCACGGGCCAGGACGGCGCGCCCATGGAAAGGACAGCGGCGCCGGTGAACCAGGGCAGGCTTTCATAGGACAGCCCCACCAGGCCCGGCCCCCACCAGCCCGAGCGCTTCATGCGTATGGGCTCCACTGAATACGCCCAGGCCGCCGCGATGGCGACCAATGTGGCGCCAAAGCCCCAGGGACCAAGCGCCAGGCCCACCAATGCCGCGAAGACGGACATGCCAAGCGCGATCCAAAGGCCCCAACGGCCCGGGATGCGGCCCGAGGGGATCGGGCGATCCGGCTCGTTGATCGCGTCCACGTGGCGGTCGCACCAATCGTTGGCCGCCTGGCTCATGCCGCAGACGATGGGGCCTGCAAGGATGACGCCCAAGACCAACAGAAACCAGTTGCCAGACAGCGGCACGCCCGCCGACACGACGCCGCAGGCATAGGCCCACATCGGCGGAAACCATGTGATCGGTTTCAGCAGGGTCAGGACGGCACGCGGCTCTGGCATCCGGCGCAGGGCGTTGGCCCGAGAGTCCGTCTCAGAATGTGTGAGGTCGGTCGTTACACTCATAGTGTCAGCTTAAGCTGACACCCTGCGAGTCGGCAAGTGTAAACTCAGGTTGACGCTCTAGGACGATCCGTTGGTATCGTTCTTCGCCAGCAGCCCATACTTGCGCAACTTCACGTAAAGCGATTGGCGCGAAAGCCCCAACATCTCGGCGGCGGCGACGCGGTTGTTGTCGGTCAATTCCACCGCGGTTTCGATGCACATCTTCTCCACCACGTCCGTGGTTGCCGCGACGATATCCTTCAACGGGGCAGAGCCCACAAGATCCATCACATTGCGCATCGCGTCGTCGGACATGGCCGAGGGCGGGGCGCTTGGCGGTTCCCGCACAACCTCGATCCGGCTGGTGTCGCGCACGATGAAGGCAAACCCCGACGTGCCGCCACTGCTGAGGTGCGTCGCAGACATCTCGACCGAGAGTTGCGAGCCGAACGCCCCTTCCAGCCGGGTGGAATAGAGGCGCATCTTCTTGTTGCGTGTTGCGCTATCGATCAGGACCTTCAGATCAACCGAACCGCGCGACAAGAAGTCGCCTAGGGACTTGCCCCGGATATCGGCCAATTGGCCGGCGTCACAAAGGCTCAGGAACGCTTCATTGGCCGAACGGATGGTGCCCGCCGTGTCCGTGAACACGATGGCATCGGCCCCTTCGCGATAAAGCGCGGCCAAAACCTGCGTCAGCTCGGCCGCGACCGTTTCGGCCGTCCCCGCCGCCTCGATCCGGCACAGCAAGGTGCGATCTCCGGCGGCGCGGAACACCACCGGGTGCAGCGCGACCTCCGACTGGGTGCGGCGCGCCGTGACCGTCATGATCTTAGAGGCCTCATCGGCCGCTGCCGCCACCAGCCCTTCAATGAACTCGCCCCGACGGCGGCCATCGAATTCCTGCGTGAAGGCCGCACCGGTCAGCGTGTCGGCCTCTGCGCCCAGGATCTGTGCGCCAAGCCCGTTGATGTCCACGATCCGGCCCGAGGCGACGTCCACCAACACCAGTGCATCGCGCGCGGCCTCCATAATCACCCGGTAGCGCGTCTCGTAATCACGGTGGGATTCGTAGTCTTTCTCCAGCGCCAGTTGCGCTTTCACCAGGCGGTGCTGCAACTCGGCAATCGGGCGCAGATCGCGGCCCAACATCAGGATGATGTCGTCGCGGCCCGTCTTGTGCAGGGTGTAGCGAATGGGGAATTCCCAATTCGCATTGTCCGAGTGGTTGACCTCGATCGCGTCGACCTTGACCTTCTGCCCGTCCCGGTAGGCCGTCAGCTGGGCCTCGATCTTCGGCTTGCTCTCCACCGTCAGGAATTCGCGGATGTCGCGGTCCTTCCAATGGTCAAGCTGCCCCAAAGTGGGGTTAAGCGGGTTGGTTACCACCGAATGCACCTTGCCACCCGTATCCAGCACAATCGCCAGATCCGCGGCAGTGGTCACAATCTCGTTAAACTGCTCGGGCCCAATGGGGGACGCCGAGGGTTTATCCCAAAAATCTGTTCCGCGCGTGTTCATAAGAACATGGCCTCCGTCACAGATCGTTCAAAAGTTCTTAGAAGTGGTCTGCCATCAACTTGCGAGGAGGGTCTAACTCCACAATGTTCAAACCACATATTTCCAACGCATCCCGTACAGTTCTTGCCACGTGATCAACGCCAGTCGCCATCTTCAGGTCTTGGTCTGTCTCCAACAAGGAACCGCCAAGAACGATCGGCGTGACGCGGGTCACGGTGGAACGAATTATGTCCACCAATTCTCTTGATGATGCAAGCGTTCTGCGGCCCGCAATCGTTATTCCAATCATGCAATAGCGCCGTTCCCGTAAAGTTACGGCGATTTGTTTGGGGTGTTGATCGACCGCGATATCAACGGCATAGCCGTATCGGCGGAACTGATCTGCGGCCACGAACGCACCCAACGTATGGTGTTCGGGCCGCGGGATCACAAGCAACACCCGTGGCGTGTGGACCCGACCTGGATCCGCAGAGTTCTTATGGTGACGTAGGTCCGTTGCCGTCGAAGACAATTCATGTGCGATCAGGGCGCGCACGGCCTCCTGCAACCGGGCCGAGCCAATGGTGACCTCGACAAAGCTTAACGTGTCATCGATCCAGCGCTGCCCTAACACGGCGGCGACGGCGGGAATGACGTGATCGATGATCTCGATCGTGGTGATCCCGTCCACGCGCATCTGGTGGATCGCCTGATGACGCTCTTCATTCTGGTCGGACAGAAACGCATCGCAAAGGTCATCCAGGCGCTCGGCCAGCCCCCGCGACCGGGTCGGACCGGCCCCTTGCGGGCGCGCCAACCGTTGCAGCGCCAGCTTGGCAAGCTCGCTCACGTCATGGTCGGCCAGAACGGCCCGCCCGCGTGCGAATGATCTGCTGTCGTCGGCCATCGTGTTGCCAATACCTTTGCTTACGACGCACGGGGTCCATGCCATGAAAGCTGCGATGTATTCTGCCGTATACCCCATAGTTCGCTGAGTCGTGCGGTAAATGTCAAAGGAATTAGACACTTTACGCGATTTCAACTCTAGGTAGTGGTATCTGCATAGCACCAGATGCAGAAAAACCCAAGGAAACAAAGCAAAAAGTGACGCTTTCGTGTTTTGGGTGCGCGAAGTCGACATCCGCGGGCAAGTGTAAGTTTAGATTGACACTCCAGTCCAACCAGACCTAATTTCGGTGTAGGGCCTGGAGGAATCGAAAACCCATGACGACCGATACCATGACCGGGCTGCCCCACGCGCAGCTCTATACGCCTGAAGAACGCGCCCGGCGTGATGCGACTGTCTGGACGTTGGTGCAGGGCATTCTGGCGCCGGTTCAGTTCCTGGTATTTCTGGTCTCTCTCGCGCTGGTCATTCGCTACCTTGTGGCGGGCACCGGATATGACGCGGCGACCGCCTCGATCATCCTCAAGACGGCGATCTTGCTGACCATCATGGTGACCGGGGCGATTTGGGAAAAAGTCGTTTTCGGTCAATGGCTTTTCGCCCCAGCCTTCTTTTGGGAAGACGTCGTTTCCTTCCTCGTGATCGCCCTGCATCTGACCTACGTCTGGGCGTTGCTCAGCGGCTGGCCGACGACGACACAAATGTGGATCGCGTTGGCCGCCTATGCCGCCTATGTCATCAACGCCGCCCAGTTCCTGTGGAAGCTGCGCCAAGCCCGTCTTGGAGCCGCCCCATGAACACGCCCGCCAACATCCCCTCCGGTACCTGCCGTGACACCCCCGTCCTCAAAGAGCGTGGCCAGCGAGAGGTTTTCTGCGGCCTCACCGGCATCATCTGGCTGCATCGCAAGATGCAGGACGCGTTCTTTCTGGTGATCGGCTCCCGCACCTGCGCCCACCTGCTGCAAAGCGCCGCTGGCGTGATGATTTTCGCCGAGCCCCGCTTTGGCACCGCCATCCTGGAAGAAACCGACCTCGCCGGCATGGCCGACGCCCACGAGGAGCTAGACCGCGAAGTCGCCCGCCTCCTCTCCCGCCGCCCCGATATCAAACAGCTGTTCCTCGTCGGCTCCTGCCCGTCCGAGGTGATCAAGCTCGACCTCGCCCGCGCCGCCGAACGCCTGACCGTCGAACATGCCCCCCACGTCCGCGTCCTCAACTACCCCGGCTCCGGCATCGAGACGACGTTCACCCAGGGCGAAGACGCCTGCCTCGCCTCCATGGTCCCCGTTCTGCCCTCCACCGACCAACGCGAACTCCTCCTCGTGGGCGCCCTGCCCGACGTCGTCGAAGACCAAGCCGTGTCGCTCCTAACCCAAATGGGCATCGGCCCCATCCGCGTCCTCCCCGCCCCTCGCACATCCGAGGCTCCTGGCGTCGGCCCCAACACCCTCTTCGCCTGCTTCCAGCCCTTCCTGGGCGACACCGCCGCCGCCCTGACCCGCCGCGGCGCGCACCACATCCAGGCCCCGTTCCCCTTCGGCGAAGAAGGCACAACCCTCTGGCTCCGCGCCATCGCCGATGAATTCGGCGTCGACGATGAGACCTTCGACCGCGTCACCGCCGCCCCCCGCGCCCGCGCCCGCAAGGCCATCGCCAACGCGTCCGAGCATCTCCACGGCAAGACCATCTTCTTCATGCCCGACAGCCAGCTTGAGATCCCCCTGGCCCGTTTCCTCACCCGCGAATGCGGCATGGAGGCGATCGAGATCGGCCAGCCCTTCATCCACAAAGGCCTCGTTGGCCCCGACCTCGACCTCATGCCCGCCGGCCCCACAATCTCGGAAGGCCAGGACGTCGACAAACAGCTCGACCGCGTCCGCGCCGCGCAGCCAGACCTCACCGTCTGCGGCCTCGGCCTCGCCAACCCCCTGGAAGCCGAGGGCCTCACCACCAAATGGGCCATCGAACTCGTCTTTACTCCGGTTCACTTCTACGAACAGGCAGGCGACCTCGCAGGCCTCTTCTCCCGCCCCGTCCGCCGCCGCGCCCTCCTGAAACTGGAGGCCGCCGAATGACCCGCGCGTCCCTCCTTCCCTGTTCCAAAAATATCCCGGGGGGTTTGGGGGGCTGGCCCCCCAATGCACGCCAGTTGCCACCGAGTGCGAACGCGCGTTTCTGTGAAACACGCTACCTCGCACCGCTCACCTCGCAAAGCGAGGTGACGTCATGAAATTAACTGTGTGGACATACGAGGGCCCGCCCCACGTCGGCGCGATGCGCGTCGCGACCGCCATGAAAGGCCTGCACTACGTCCTGCACGCCCCCCAGGGCGACACCTACGCGGATCTACTCTTCACCATGATTGAGCGCCGCGATCATCGCCCGCCGGTCAGCTACACCACCTTCGAAGGCCGCGATCTTGGCGAAGACACCGCTGGCATTTTCAAGACCGCCTGCCAGGACGCCTACGACCGGTTCCAGCCCCAGGCCCTCATCGTCGGCGCCTCCTGCACGGCTGAGCTGATCCAGGACGACCCCGGTGGCCTGGCCGAGACCATGGACATCCCCGTCCCCGTCATCCCGCTGGAACTTCCCTCCTACCAGCGCAAGGAGAACTTTGGCTCGGACGAGACCTTCTACCAGATCGTCAAGACCCTCGCCCGCCCCGTAGAGCGCACGCCGGAAGTGACCGTGAACCTCCTCGGCCCCCTCGCCCTCGGCTTCCGCCACCGCGACGACATTGAGGAAATCAAGGGCCTGCTGTTCGAGATGGGCATCGGCGTCAACGTCGTGGCGCCTTTTGATGCCACGCCCGAGGATATCACCCGCATGGGCGCCGCCCACGCCAACATCCTGATGTACCCCGAGCACGCGGAAACCGCCGCCCGCCACCTGGAACGCACCTGCGGTCAGCCCTACACCAAGACCGTCCCCATCGGCGTCGCCGCGACCCATGAGTTCGTCGCGGAAGTGGCCCAACTCTGCGGCGTCGAGCCGCGCAAAGACCTCTCCCGCCTGCGCCAGCCCTGGTGGTCCAAATCCGTCGACAGCACCTACCTCACCTGCAAGCGCGTGTTCCTCTTCGGCGACGCGACCCATGTCAAAGCCGCCGCCCGCATCGCCCGCGATGAAATGGGATTCGAGGTCGTGGGCCTCGGCTGCTACAACCGCGAATTCGCCCGCTCCATCCGGGAACTCGCCAAAGACTTCGGCGTTCCCGCGCTCATCACCGACGACTACTTGGAAGTCGAAAAGGCCATCGAAGATGCGTCGCCCGAGATGATCCTGGGCACCCAGATGGAGCGTCACATCGGCAAGCGCCTCGGCATCCCCTGCGCCGTGATCTCCGCTCCTGTGCACGTCCAAGACTTCCCCGCACGCTACTCGCCGCAAATGGGTTGGGAAGGCGCGAATGTCATTTTTGATACCTGGATCCACCCGCTCGTCATGGGCCTCGAAGAACACCTCCTCGCGATGTTCCGCGAAGACTTCGAATTCCATGATGAGGCCGGGCCAAGCCACCACGGCGGCCATAGCCCCAAACCCCAGACAGCTGCGAGGACCGTTCGCCCCGATGGGGGCGATAGGGAGGAGGGGCTGTCGCTGCAAACCGATGCGTCAGCTCCGCGGACTAGCGTCGCACCTGGGGGGCCAGCCCCCCAGACCCCCCGGGATATTTCCGGAACGGGGAATGAGGGAGCGGCGTCCCAGGCTCAGGCGGAGGCTCAGCCCTCAGGCTCCGATGTCATGGTGTGGCTGGCAGATGCTGAGCGCGAGTTGAAGAAGATCCCCTTCTTCGTGCGTGGCAAGGCACGGCGGAATACCGAGAAGTTTGCGTCCGAGCAGGGGCTTCAGGAGATTTCCCTCGATACGCTTTATGAGGCGAAGGCCCATTATGCGCGGTGATGGCGATCATATCCCGGGTTACCGGTTCGTAATCATCACGATGGACAGCCATGTGGCGGGTCCCGCTGCCCGTGTGTCTGAACGTCTGGCCTACGAGTTTCCCGGCCTCAACGTCTCGATCCATGCCGCCGCCGAATGGGGCGAGAACCCCGCTGCGTTGGAAGAGGCGAAGCTTGCCGTGAAGCATGGCGATATCATCGTCTCCAACCTTCTGTTCATCGACGAGCATATCACCGCGATCCGCCCCGCGCTGGAGGCCCGTCGCGACGCCTGCGATGCGATGATCAACATCATCTCGGCCAAGGAAGTCGTGCAGCTGACGCGCATGGGCGAGTTGGACATGATGAAGCCCGCGTCGGGCGCGATGAAACTGATGAAGAAGCTGCGCGGCTCCAAGGAGCCGTCGGTGGACTCGGGCGAGAAGCAGATGAAGATGCTGCGCCGCTTGCCCAAGATCTTGAAGTTCATCCCCGGCAAGGCCCAGGACCTGCGCGCCTGGTTCCTGACCATGCAATATTGGCTGGGCGGCTCTGATGACAATGTCGAGCAGATGATTCGCTTCCTCATCGGCACCTACGCCCATGATGCCGCGTTCAAGGGTGCGAAAGCCGCTGCGCCCATCGATTATCCTGAGGTCGGCCTGTATCACCCCGACCTGCCCGGCCACCACATCACCACCGAGGTCGCGGACCTTCCGAACCCGGAAAATCCGGTCGCTACCGTCGGCCTTCTGATGATGCGCTCTTATGTGCTCGCCTCCGATGCGGCGCATTACGACGGTGTCATCCGCGCCATGCAGGCCAAGGGTATTGCGGTGATCCCTGCCTTCGCCGGCGGCCTCGATGGCCGCCCTGCGATCAGCGCCTATTTCACCGATGACCGCGTTGATGCGCTGGTCTCGCTGACGGGCTTCAGTCTTGTTGGCGGCCCCGCCTACAACGACAGCGATGCGGCGGTTGAGACCCTCAAAGAGCTCGACGTCCCCTACATCGCTGCCCATCCCATCGAGTTCCAGACGCTTGGCCAATGGGCGGAAAGCGCGGGCGGCCTGGGCCCGGTGGAGACCACCATCCTTGTAGCTCTGCCCGAGATCGACGGCGCCACCAACCCGACCGTTTTCGGTGGGCGTCACGGCCCTGACGGCTGCCACGGCTGTTCCCTGAACTGCCCGCGCTCGTCTGATACCAAGGCCATGGCCCCCTGTCTGGAGCGGATCGAAAGCCTTTGCGAAAAGACCCTTCGCATGGCGACCCTGCGCCGCAAGGCCAATGCCGACAAGAAGGTTTCCGTGGTTCTCTTCGGCTTCCCGCCCAACGCGGGCGCTATCGGCACGGCGGCTTACCTCAGCGTGTTTGAAAGCCTCCACAACACGCTGCACAAGATGAAGGACGACGGCTACGACATCACGCCGCCCGCCACCGTCGACGACCTGCGCCATGCGATTCTGAACGGCAATGCTAAGCAATACGGCCAGCAGGCCAATGTCGCGGCCCATGTGGATGCCGATACCATCGTGCGCAATACGCCGCCGCTCAAGGCGGTTGAGGCCGTATGGGGCCCCGCGCCCGGCAAGGTGCAATCCGACGGCAACGGCGTCTTCATCCTCGGCGCTCAGTTCGGCAAGGTCTTCGTCGGCGTCCAGCCCACCTTCGGGTATGAGGGCGACCCGATGCGCCTGTTGTTTGAGCATGGCTTCGCCCCCACCCACGCCTTCGTGCAGTTCTACATGTGGCTGCGCAACACGTTCCAATCCGACGTGATCCTGCATTTCGGCATGCATGGCGCGCTGGAATTCATGCCGGGCAAGCAATCCGGCATGGGGGCGCGCGACTGGCCTGATCGTCTGATTGGCGAGGTGCCGAACGTCTACCTCTATGCCTCCAACAACCCGTCCGAGGCGACGCTGGCCAAGCGCCGTTCCGGCGCTGTGACGATCACCCACCTGACCCCGCCGCTGGCGGCGTCCGGCCTCTACAAGGGCCTTTCGGACCTCAAGGATTCCCTCACCCGGTGGCGCGCCATGGCCCCCGATGCCCATGAACGCGTCGAAATGGCCGAGCTGATCCGCACCCAGGCCGAGGCCGTTGACCTCACTGATACGGACCCAGACAAACTCTGGCTCACCCTGCTGGAAACCGAGGACGCGCTGATCCCCGATGGCCTCCACGTCGTCGGTCGCGGCATGTCGGAAGCGGAACTGCAGGAACACATGCGCGTCATTGACGTCACCGATACCGAGAAGCGCGCCGAGATTGAATACCTCCTGCGCCAGCAGACCGAACTCACCGGCCTGATGCGCGCCCTCTCCGCTCATTACATCGAACCGGTGCCCGGCGGTGACCTGATCCGCTCGCCCGAGGTTCTGCCCACGGGCCGCAACATCCACGCCTTCGATCCCTACCGCATGCCCACCGCCTTTGCGCTTCGCGATGGCGCCAAGCAGGCCGACAAGCTGATCGAGGCCGCTGATACCTTCCCCCACTCCGTCGCCCTCGTGCTTTGGGGCTCGGACAATATCAAATCCGATGGCGGCCCGATCTCTCAGGCCCTCGCGCTGATGGGTGCCACGCCCCGCTTCGACAGCTACGGCCGCCTCTGTGGCGCGGACCTGATCTCGCTGGAAGATCTCGGACGCCCCCGGGTGGACGTGGTCATGACCCTCTCCGGCATCTTCCGTGATCTTCTGCCCCTGCAAACCCGCATGTTGGCCGAGGCCGCCTACAAGGCCGCCACTGCGGATGAGCCTCTGGAACAAAACTTCGTCCGCGCCCATGCGCTGGACTACGCCACCAAGATGGGCGTGCCGATGGAAGAAGCCGCCCTGCGCGTGTTCTCCAACGCGGAAGGCGCCTACGGCTCCAACGTGAACCAACTGATCGATAGCGGTGCCTGGGATCAGGAAGAGGAACTGGCCGACGCCTATGAGGCCCGCAAAAGCTTTGCCTACGGCGTCGACGGCAAGGCCCACAAGAATGCGGGCATGTTGCAAAGCGCGCTCAAGGACGTGGATCTGGCGTATCAGAACCTCGAAAGCGTCGAGCTGGGCGTTACCACGGTCGATCACTACTTCGACACACTCGGCGGCATCTCCCGCGCCGTCAAACGCGCCAAGGGCGGGCAGGAGACGCCCGTGTTCATCGGCGACCAGACGCGCGGCGATGGCAAGGTCCGCACCCTGCAGGACCAGGTCGCGCTGGAAACACGCTCCCGCTCCCTCAACCCCAAGTGGTTCGAAGGCCTGCTCAAGCACGGCCACGAAGGCGTCCGCCAGATCGAAGCCCAAGTCACCAACACGCTCGGTTGGTCCGCCACTACCGGCCAGGTCGACCCCTGGGTCTACCAGCGTCTGTCCGAGACCTTTGTGCTCGACGAGGCCATGCGCCGCCGGTTGGCGGACCTGAACCCCCAAGCCTCCGCCCGCATGGCCAACCGCCTGCTGGAGGCCCACGAACGCAATTACTGGCAACCCGACGACGCCACGCTCGCCGCCCTTCAGGCCGGTGCGGATGAACTTGAGGACACCCTAGAGGGCCTCAACGTGGCGGCGGAATAGGAGAGAGAGATCATGCTGGACGACAAGAACCCCCCCGCCGCCCGGGCCGCCATGCGCGAAGCCGCAGGGCTGGAGGCGCGCGGCATCAAGTCCCCGCCGATCCTCAAAGGTCAGGATGGCGAAGGCTCGTTGCAGGTGCACCAGGACGCTTCGATGAAGATTGAAGGTGCGAAGGTTTTCGCCGTCTACGGCAAAGGCGGGATCGGCAAATCGACGACCTCGTCGAACCTCTCTGCCGCCTTCTCCAAGCTGGGCAAGAAGGTCCTGCAAATCGGCTGTGATCCCAAGCACGACAGCACCTTCACGCTGACGGGGATGCTTCAGCCCACGGTCATCGACATCCTCAAATCCGTCGATTTCCATGCCGAGGAGCTGCGGCCAGAGGATTTCGTGACCCAAGGCTACAACGGCGTGCAATGCATCGAGGCTGGCGGCCCCCCCGCAGGCACCGGCTGCGGCGGTTATGTCGTGGGCCAGACGGTGAAACTGCTCAAGCAGCACCACCTGCTGGAAGACACCGATGTTGTCCTCTTCGACGTCCTCGGCGATGTCGTCTGCGGTGGCTTCGCCGCGCCGCTCCAGCACGCCGACCGCGCTCTGATCGTCACCGCCAACGATTTCGACAGCATCTACGCGATGAACCGCATCATCGCCGCCGTCCAGGCCAAGTCCAAGAACTACAACGTCCGCCTCGCGGGCTGCGTCGCCAACCGCTCCAAAGACACGGACGAGGTGGACCGCTACTGCGACGTCGTGGGTTTCAAGCGCATCGGCCACATGCCCGACGTGGACGCCATCCGCCGCTCGCGCCTCAAGAAAAAGACCCTCTTCGAGATGCCCGATGACGAAGACATCGTGCAGTGCCGCGCCGAATACGTGCGACTGGCCGAGGCGCTTTATGCAGGCACCGACCCGCTGGCGCCCGCGCCGCTCGAAGACCGCGATATCTTTGAACTGCTGGGGTTCGACTGAATGGTGGCAACGCCCACATATGACGCCACCCGCGACCGGGTAGAGGCCTATTTCGACCGCACCGCGACAAAAACGTGGGAGCGGTTGACCTCTGACGCGCCCGTCTCCGGCGTGCGGGCCACGGTGCGCGCGGGCCGCGACAAGATGCGCGACGTGATGTTGTCTGCACTTCCCGAAGACCTGAGCGGTCGCCGCGTGCTGGACGCAGGTTGCGGCACCGGTGCGATGAGTGAGATCCTCGCCGCGCGCGGAGCCGAGGTTGTGGCCATCGATATCTCCCCCCAACTCATCGACATCGCGCAGAAGCGCATGCCCGAGGATTTGGCGTCCCGCGTCACGTTCCTGTCGGGCGACATGTTGTCGACGGATCTGGGCACCTTCGACCACGCCATGGCGATGGATTCGATGATCTACTACACCGCGCCCGACCTGGGCCGCGCGCTCGCAGGCCTCTCGCGCCGCTGCCCCCACATCGTCTTCACCGTTGCCCCGAAAACGCCCTTCCTGATGGCGTTCTTCGGCGTCGGAAAACTGTTCCCCCGCAGCGACCGCTCGCCCGTGATGATCCCGCATAGCGAAAAACGTGTTCGGCAAGAATTGTTGAAAAACAATGGGGTTAGCACCCTGCTCAAGCTTGAGCAGGTCAATTCCGGCTTCTACATCTCCTCCTGTATGGAGGTGCGCGCGTGAGTATGCTCAAACGCATATCCATCCGCTATCTGCCCTTCGCAGATGCCGCGTCCGAGGATCTTCCCTTGGGCCAACTGCTGCGTCTGTCGCTGTTCCAGGTCTCTGTCGGGATGGCTGCCGTTTTGCTGCTCGGCACGCTCAACCGCGTGATGATCGTGGAGCTTCGGGTGCCCGCGTTCCTCGTGGCCTGCATGGTCGCGCTGCCGGTCCTGATCGCCCCCTTCCGCGCGCTCCTCGGCTTCAAATCCGACACCTACAAATCCGCCATCGGCTGGAAGCGCATCCCCTATCTCTGGTTCGGCACCCTTTGGCAATTCGGCGGCCTCGCCATCATGCCCGCCTCGCTTCTGGTTCTGGGGGGAGAGGTCACCCAGGTGACCCACGACATTCCCTTCGCCGGTGAAATCCTGGCGGGCCTGGCTTTCGTGATGACCGGCATCGGCATGCACATGACCCAGACGGCGGGCCTCGCCCTTGCCGCCGACCGCGCCACGGATGAGACGCGCCCCCGCGTCGTCGCCCTTCTCTACGTCATGTTCCTCGTCGGTATGGGCGTCAGCGCCGTTGTCATCGGCTGGTTCCTCTACGAGTTCACGCCCCTTGAGCTGATCCAGGTAATCCAGACCTGTGCCGTGCTGACGGTGGTCCTCAACGTCACCGCGCTCTGGAAACAGGAGCGTATCCTGCCGATGTCCAAGGCCGAGCGCGCGGAGGCCTCGCCCACCTTCAAGGAGGCTTGGACCGACTACGCCAGCGGCGGCACCGCCGGGCGGCTTCTGGTTGTCGTCTTTCTCGGCACCATGGCCTTCAACATGCAGGACGTTCTGCTGGAACCCTACGGTGGCGAGATCCTCGGCCTTTCGGTTTCCGCCACCACGCTGCTCACGGCAACTTGGGCCGCTGGCGCGCTGGCGGGCTTTGCCTTGGCGGCCAAATGGCTGGCAGGCGGCATCAACCCTTTCCGCATGGCCGCGCGTGGCATCCTCATCGGCGCGCTCGCCTTCTGTGCGGTGATCTTCTCGAACCCCTGGGGCTCTTCCGAGCTCTTCTTCATCGGCGCCTGCGGCATCGGACTTGGCGGCGGGCTCTTTGCCATCGCCACGCTGACGGCGGCCATGACCATGCCCACCACTCAGAACGCAGGCCGTGGCCTCGCCCTGGGCGCCTGGGGCGCGGCGCAAGCCACGGCTGCGGGCATCTCTATCGCGATCGGCGGCGCTGTCCGCGATGGCGTCAATCATCTCGCCATGTCTGGACAACTTGGCGATGCTTTGGGGAACGCGGCGACGGGATATTCCGTCGTCTACCACCTCGAAATCCTACTGCTCTTCGCGACCCTGGTGGCCCTTGGGCCGCTGGTCAGCACACGTACACGACCGACCACAAACTCGGATGGGGGGGCGAAACTCGGCCTCGCCGACCTCCCTACGTAAAGGACCCTTAAGATGGAAAATGCATTCTTCGGGAATTTCGACCTCGCCAGCCTCTCGATCTGGCTGTTCTGGATCTTCTTCGCGCTGCTGATCTACTACCTGCAGACCGAGAACATGCGCGAAGGCTATCCGCTGGAAAACGACGACGGCACCGCCGCGCCGAACCAGGGCCCGTTTCCGGTGCCCAACCCCAAAACCTTCCTTGTGCCCCATGGCCGCGATGACGTGACCGTCCCCTCGGCCGAGAATGAAGAGGCGCACTATCGCCACGATCTGGACGACGTGATGGAGGCGGGCGCCAAGTCCCACGGCTTCCCTTACGACCCGAAGGGCGACCCGATGCTGGCGGGCATCGGCTCGGGCGCCTGGACCCCGCGCCGGGACGAGCCTGAACTGGACGGCCATGGCCATCCGAAGATCGAGCCGCTGGCCAAGCGCCCTGACATGCACGTGAGCGCCGGTAAGAACCCCATGGGCATGACCGTCGTCGCCGGTGACGGAGAGGAAGTCGGCACGATTTCCGACATGTGGATCGACGTGCCGGAACAGCTGGTCCGCTACCTTGAGATCACGCTTGATGCAGATCACGGCGGTGGCACGCGGCTTGTGCCCATCCACTTCTGTCAGATCTGGCGGCGGGTCACGATCAACGCGATCCACGGCAAGCACTTTGCCGGTGTGCCGACGACCAAGTCGGACGCGCAGATCACCAAGCTAGAGGAAGAGAGGATCTCGGCCTACTACGGTGCCGGTATTCTCTACGCCGACGACAAACGCGCAGACCCGCTGCTGTAAGCCAAGATGCCCGCCCTTAGACCAGGCGGGCAAAGAGACGTGAGAGGAGAAACGACCAATGGCCCATGACCACGACGACTTCCAGACCGAGCCGGTCCGTGGATTGCCCGAAGCGCTGCCGGAGGGGGAAGAAATCCTTTGGCAGGGGCAGCCGAGTTGGTGGGCCCTGGTGCAGGAATCCCTGTCCCTGTGGTGGGTCGTTGGCTACTTCGTCTTCCTCTTCGCCTGGCGCACGGTTGGCGGGGCGGCGACAGAAACATGGGTGGCCTCGGCGACGGCAGCGTCGTTCTTCCTTGTCCTGGGCCTGATCGTTTGCGTCCTGTTGATCCTCGTGTCGTTGGTTCAGGCCAAGGCCACCGTCTACACGATCACCAACAAGCGCGTTGCCATGCGCATTGGCGCCGCGCTGACCATGACGTTGAACCTGCCGTTCAAGCAGGTTCTCAACGCCGATCTGCGCCTGCGCAAATCCGGCCATGGGAGCATCTCGCTAGAGATGAACCCCGAAGGCGGCATGGGCTTCAGCTACGTACTGACATGGCCCCACATCCGGCCCTGGAAGCTGAAGCATCCGCAACCGTCTCTGCGCTGCATCCCCGATGCCCGCGCCGTGGCGGCAATATTGGCAGAGGCGGCCCAGACCGCCGTCTCGGAGCCACAAATCGAAATCACCCGCGTGCCTGAGATGGCCGCTCAACCTGCGGAATAGGGGAGGAGAACGACCAATGACCCAATCCCCCGCAACCGACAGAGCTTACATCCGCACCCCTGCGGAAAAGAAGCTTGTCGTACGAGACAAGGAAATGGTGCCCACCGTTCTGGTGCGCGCCATGTTCATCCTGTGCGTCTGCGTGCTGATCATCGTCAGCTACGCCCGGCTGACGGATCGCCCGCTAAGCGCACAGCCCCCCACCGTCGAGGAAGTGCCGATCATCCATGAGCGCACGGTTCAGATCTATGCCGAGATGAACGGCTCGGCCCGGGTGATGGGCCTCGATGGCACCGTGATCGCGAATTTTGCCCCTGATGAGGGCGGCTTCGTCGCCGGTGTGTACCGTGTGCTGGAACGTGAAAGAGGCGCCGTGGGCGCGATGGCTTCAGACCCCATCCGCGTCGTGCGATTTGCCGATGGCCGCATTGGCCTCCGCGATCCGCTGACGGACTTTAGAGCCGAGCTTGTGGGCTTTGGCGCAGACAATGAAGCGGCGTTCGCGCGCCTGCTGGAGGAATAGACCATGGGACTTTTGACACGCGATTTTGAGATGGCGCCTTGTGAGGTTGAAGTCAGCCACTGCTTTGACAGCCTGCACGCGCACGTGAAGTTTCTGAACGGCGCAACGATCAACCCCGGTGACGAGGTGCAAGTGAAGGGCCCGCCGGTGATGGCGCCTTACGGTGAGGTCGTGCGCGAGGAGCGCATGGCGCGGATCACCCGCGCGTCCAAGCTGGAGCAGTTGTGGACCCGGATGACGGGCGACTTCGAGTTCATGGAACTGTGTGAATTCTCGTTCTCGGACGAGGTGGAAGTTGATGAGCAAACAGCGTTGGGAGCAGTCTAATGAAGGATACAGCACGCACCCACTCCGCCGACGCCGCCACGGTCGAAGAGGCGCTCGCCGCCGATAACCACCAGGGCATCACCGACAGCGAAGGCGCCACTGCGCTCGCGATGCAGAACACCCTGCTGACGCCGCGTTTTTACACCACCGATTTCGATGAGATGGACGCGCTGAATGTCGATTCCGTCCGCGAGGATTGGGACACGCTGATCGCGCAGATGGAATCCGACCCCAACAAGGGCCATTTCAAGAAGAACGAGGACTGGGACCAGATCGACTGGGACGGGATGGAGCCTGCGCTGCGGGCCGAGTTCGTGGATTTCCTTGTGTCGTCGTGCACCGCCGAATTCTCCGGCTGTGTGCTCTACAAAGAGATGAAGCGCCGCGGGAACAACGAAGACATCGTCACGCTGTTCAAGCTGATGGCCCGGGACGAGGCGCGCCATGCGGGGTTCATCAACGACGCGCTGCGCGAGGCGGGGATCTCTGTGAACCTCGGGTTCCTGACCCAGAAGAAGAAGTACACCTACTTCCGCCCGAAGTTCATCTACTACGCGACGTACCTGAGTGAGAAGATCGGCTACGCCCGCTACATCACCATCTTCCGCCATCTTGAGGCGAACCCCGAGTACCGTTTCCACCCGATTTTCAAGTGGTTCCGGGAGTGGTGCAATGATGAGTTCTCCCACGGGGAAGCCTTCGCGTTGATCATGAAGAGTGACCCGAAGCTGACCGAGACCTGGGCCAACAAGATGTGGATCAAGTTCTTCCAGACGGCGGTCTATTCGACCATGTACGTCCGTGATCACCAGCGTCCCGTGTTCCACGCGGCCTTGGGAGTGGACCCCGATTGGTACGCGCATGAGGTCTTCACCAAGACCTCGGCCATCACGCGGCAGATCTTCCCGCTGCACCCGGATATCGATCATCCGCGTTGGCAGAAGGGTCTGGAAGCAATGCAGCGCGCCAATGTGGATGTGGCCGACGCCAAGGCGAACGGCAAATTCTTCAAGCGGATCACCGCAAGCGTGCGGGCGGCGGCGGCTTTCGTGAACCTGTTCACGATCCCGGCCATCAAGAATGAGGCCCCGGCCTCTGTCCGGATGGAGCCTGCCTACTGATGCTCAGCTCTCCCTGGATCGCGGCCCTTGTGGCCCTGTTCGTCTGGTGGTTCTCCACCGGGGCGATCCTGTTTGCTGTGCGCCGTGCCGACCACGGCGGGCCCCACGCGCGCCTTTGGGCCTGCCTGATGACCCTGCCGTTCCTTGTCCTGGGGGCGGCGGGCTTCATCGATACGCTTGGAAATACGACCATAGCCGGTGTCTACGTGGCGTTCCTTGCCGCGCTGGCCCTTTGGGGCTGGATCGAGCTGACGTTCCTGACCGGCACGATCACGGGCCCCATCACCTCTCAGTCCGTGCCCAACGTGTCGGAGGGGGAGCGTTTCATCCGCGCTTGGGGCACCGTTGCCTACCACGAAATGCTTCTGGCCGCCGTCATGCTCGCCATGATCGTCTTGTCTTGGGGCGCCGACAATCAGTTCGGCATGTGGACCTTCGCGGTGCTCTTCACCGCGCGGATCAGCGCCAAGCTGAACCTCTATCTGGGTGTGCGAAAGGTGAATGTCGAATTCATCCCCGAACCCCTGAGCCATCTTCCCAGCCACTTCCGCACCGCGCGGATGAACTGGCTGTTCCCGATATCGATCACCGGTCTGTCCTTCGCCTCTGCCTGCTGGCTAGAGCGTTTGTGGACCGCCGATACCACCGCCGACGCCGTCGGTTTCGCCCTGTTGAGCGCCCTCACAGCGCTCGCCCTACTGGAGCACTGGTTCATGGTGCTCCCCCTACCTGACGAGAAACTATGGCGTTGGATGCTGCCCGCGCGGCGCCAGCCTGCCCAAGCGACAAGACTAAGCGAGGAAGTCCAATGAATTTCGATCAACTGTTCCAAACCCAGCTTGATGCCTTGAAAGAAGAAGGCAACTACCGTGTTTTTGCCGAGTTGGAGCGTTCGTGCGGCGAATTTCCCCGTGTGAAGAACCACAATGAAGGCAGCCCGGACGAGGTGACAGTTTGGTGTTCCAACGACTACCTCGGCATGGGCAACAACCCCACGGTGATGAAGGCGATGATGGACACCGTCGCCTCTTGCGGGACCGGGGCAGGCGGGACGCGCAACATCTCGGGCAACGCGCATCATCACAAGCTGTTGGAGGCCGAACTCGCTGACCTTCACGGCAAGGAAGCGGCGTTGTTGTTCACCTCGGGCTACGTGTCGAACTGGGCGTCTTTGTCGACCTTGGGCTCTCGTCTGCCCAATGCGGTGATCCTGTCCGACAGCCTCAACCACGCCTCCATGATCGAAGGCATCCGCCACGCCAAATGTGCCAAGTTGATCTGGAAGCACAACAACCCGGAAGACCTGGATCGCAAGCTGTCCACTTTGCCCGCCAACGCGACACCCATCGTGGCGTTCGAGTCCGTCTATTCCATGGACGGTGACATCGCGCCTATCGCCGAAATTCTTGATGTTTGCGAGAAACACGGCGCCATGAGCTACATTGATGAGGTCCACGCTGTTGGCATGTACGGCCCGCGCGGTGGCGGTGTGGCCGAGCGCGACGGGCTGATGGACCGCATCACGCTGATCGAGGGCACGTTGGGCAAGGCCTATGGCTGTGTCGGCGGCTACATCACCGGATCCCACGCGCTGATCGATTTCATCCGCTCTTTCGCGTCCGGCTTCATCTTCACCACGGCTTTGCCGCCCGCCGTGGCTGCGGCTGCGACGGCCTCGGTCAAGCACCTGAAGGAATCGCAGTGGGAACGCGCGCAGCAAAAACGCCAGGTCGCCCGCCTGCGTGCCCGTCTGGATGCGGAGGGGATCCCGCATGAACACAACCCCTCCCACATCATCCCGGTGATGGTGAAGGACCCGGTGAAGTGCAAAATGCTGTCCGATATCCTGATGGACCAATTCGGCATCTATGTGCAGCCGATCAACTACCCCACCGTGCCCAAAGGGACCGAGCGTCTGCGCTTTACGCCAGGTCCGCTGCATAGCGATGAGGATATCGAATACCTCGTCATGGCGTTGAAAACCCTCTGGAAGCAGTGCGCCATTGCGCATGCTGTTGCCTAAGCGTCGAATAAGTCACAAAAAGGTGTGGACGAACCTGTCGAAAGATTAGGTATACTGACGTGAGCACTTTTTAAGGGAGACTACCCATGCAGCGACTAACTGTTCTCGCCACGGCGGCAACACTCCTTGCGACTCCGGTCGTGGCCGACGGCCACATCACAGGCGATGCAGAGGCCGGCGAACGCGCGTTCCGCCAGTGCATCTCTTGCCACGTGGTTGTGGACGCCGAGGGCGAAACCCTTGCCGGGCGCAACGCGCGCACCGGCCCGAACCTTTGGGGCATCGACGGCCGCACCATCGGCTCGATCGAGGATTTCCGGTATTCCCCCGGTCTGACGGCGCTGATGGAAGCTGAAATGGTCTGGGACGAGGCGTCTTTCGTGGCCTACGTCCAGGATCCGACCGGCTGGATTCGCGAAGCGGCATCCGACGACAGCCTGCGCGGCGCGATGAGCTTCCGCGTGCGGTCCGAAGAAGACGCGCTGAACCTCTACGCCTACATCGCTGGCCTGGGTGGCCCCGACGCAGAGTAATCTGCGCTTTCGACGGCAAGAATTCTGCGGGCGGTCCAAAGGGGCCGCCCGTTTTACGTTTGAGAGAAGGCCTTGATGTGTCCCGCCACCGCATCAGGCGTTTCTTCATGGGCCAAATGGCCGACCCCCTCCAGAACGACCAGTTCCGCGTTCGGCATCGCTTTCGCGGCCCGCTCAGCGACCGAGACGCTGACGGCACTATCCTTCGCGCCGTGGATGAACAGCGTCGGTGTTTCAATCCGGGGCAAAGCGCGGTTCAGATCCGACAGGGACCATTGCGCCATCATCCCGAGCGTTCCGTCGATGTGTGGCTTGCGCCCGATCAGCTGCGCATAGGGTTTCAGCAAGGCGTCCGGCAGAGCGCTGCCGGTCGACTTGATCACGGCGCGCGCCTGGGACATGGATTGGGGGCCGTCTGACAGGAACATGCCGGTCAGAGGGTTCAACACGAGGATCTTGGCGATCACCGGAAAGATCAGGCCTGCGGCGCCTTTGAAGTCCTCTAGCGCTCCGTTGAGAATGACGATCTGCTTGGGCGCAATCAGCCCGCGCCGCGTCATTTCCAGCGCGATGGCACCGCCGGCGGAATGGGCAATCACGATGCGGGGGGAGATCGCTTGATCGCCAAGCAGGTCAGACAGATCCTGCGCAACATCCGGCAGCCGCGCCCGACCCTTGGGGCTTTGGGTAAACCCCTGACCCGTCAAATCAGGCACAAACAAGCGGAATAGAGACTGCATCTGCGGGATAATCGGTGCCCAGGAATGGGCAGAGGCCCCGGCGCCGTGCAACAGCAGGGCGTCTGGCCCCGCGCCCATCTGCTGCACATGCCAGCGATGCGGCGCAACGGCGACGACGCGGCTGGCCTCTCGGTTCGGCCAATCGGGGGGTGGCAGGCTCACGGGGTCAGCGCCGCGTCCACGGCGCGTGAGAGGTTGCGGCTGTCGGCGCGGGGCAGGGGCAGGTACGGCGCGCCCATGTCGCGCGCCAAAGCGTCGAGGCCCCGTGTCGGGCGTTGGCCGGTGTCGATGACGAGCGCGGGATACCCCTCCGCCCGGATCGCGCGGGCCATCAGGGTCGCATCCTCCGCAGCCGTGGTGCGGTTCGCAGTGCCCGACAGGTCCACGTTCGCCCGCCCATCCGTGAGCAGTGCGATGGAGGGCGTCATGCCCTTGCTTTTGGCCAATTCCGCCAGATGCAACGCCGCTTTCAGGCCCGCCGCAAGCGGAGAGCCTCCGCCACCGGGCAGGCTGGACAGGCGGCGTTTGGTCTGTACGAGCGACCGGGTCGGCGGCAACAGCACGTCCGCGCCGTCTCCGCGAAAGGCCACAAGGGCGACGTGGTCGCGCCGGGCGTAGGCTTCGGCCAGTAGCAGCTCGACCGCGCCCTTCGCTTCCGCCAGCCGTGCCATGGCGCTGGAGCCGGAGGCATCGACCACGAAGATGATCGCCCGGTCGGAGGTTTCCTTGAAACGGCGCAGGCGGATATCGGACATCCGCACATGCACGCGGTCTGTAACCCCGGTGATATCCGCGCGGATCTTCTGCCAAGGGGCGGCCGCGCGCAGCGTGGTGACCAGATCAACCCGAGCGTCCCCGCCCATGCGCCCCGCCCGCGGCGGCAAAGGCCGCCCGCGTCGGTTGCCGGTTTTCGACGCGCCAGAGCCGCTGGCTGCCGCTGACCGTGTGGCCTTTCCAGCGGCCAGGCGCGCCAGAAGATCCGGCGGTAGCATCGCGCGCGCGGCCTCCAGCAGCATTTCTGCGGGGGGCAAATCCAATGTCTCTTCCGCATCACTCTCCGGCTCATCCGGGGCGCTGTCGTCGGGTGGTGGGGGCGGATCGTCCGGCATCTCCTCGGGTGCCTCCGGCATCCGCGTGGCGCGGGGGGCGAGGACGAGTTCGACGGCGGTCAGAAGATCCGGCTCTTCAATCGCATCAGCGCCGGACAGGGCGGCAGAAGCGCGGGCGACGGCCAGCGCCTGCAATGGGGCGCGCAGGGACAGGATGCCCAGACGCGCAGCAACTTCGGCCAGTTCTGAGACGGCGCTGTCCGGCGTTTCGATCAACGGCAGCCGAGCCCGCGCCTCGGCCAAGGCGTCGAGGTCGATGGCGAGATCCGGCGCATCCGCAAGCGCGTGATCGGTAAGGTCGACATGGATCGCAAGGCGGTCAAGCAGCGCGTCCGGCGCGCGTTCGCCGGGCTCCGCCCCTTCATCCAGCGCGATGATCGACAGGCCCCGCCCGGCATCCAAAGCGTTGGCCAAACGGCCCGCAAGCCCCGGTTCAACCCGCTCCGCCATGGGCAGGAACAACACCCCGGGCTCCGCCAATAGACCCTTGGTTTGGGTCAAAACACCGGTGTCGAGCGTTGCCGCCAGATCAATGCCCCCAAAAAGCGCTTCATCCGGCATGCTCGGCGCCATCCGTCGTACAGATAGACCCTGTAGTGCAGATTTGAGACCGTTTTCGAGCCGATCCCGCACCGGACCAACCCGTGCCCGGACCCAAAAGCCACCCATCGCGGCAGGGTCCAGCGCCAAACACGCGACCGCAAGGTTGATCCCTTGCCAGCGTGTCTCCGCATCACTCACCCCAGAACCTCTTCCACCACCCGCGCGACGCGTGTGGTCGAGCCCGCATCGTCCAGTGGGTCGCGGCGCAGGCGGTGGCGCAACGCACTGGGCGCGACCGTTTTCAGATGGGCGCGCGTGACGGCACTGGCGCCCTCAAACGCGGCCAAGGCACGGGCGGCGCGCAGAAGCGTCAGCTCTCCGCGCAAGCCGTCGGACCCAAGCGCTACGCACAGCGCGGCGCAATCGCGAAGCATGTCGTCGCTGGCCTCAACCGTCGCCAAACGGCCCCGCGCTGCAACGATCTGCGCCCGCAGATCCGCGTCCGCGCTGGCCCAAGAGGCGCCAAACGCAACCGGGTCGCGGTCATAGGCATCGCGACGGCGGATCACGTCAATGCGCACGTCGATATCGGTGGGGCTGGAAACCTCCACCGACAGACCAAACCGGTCCAACAGTTGCGGCCGCAGCTCCCCTTCCTCGGGGTTGCCGGAGCCGACAAGAACGAACTTGGCCGAGTGGCGGATCGAAAGCCCTTCCCGCTCGACCACGTTGTTGCCGGACTGGGCGACGTCCAGCAGCAGATCGACCAAGTGGTCATCCAGCAGGTTCACCTCGTCGATGTAGAGATAACCGCGATTCGCGCGGGCCAGTAGACCCGGCTCAAACGCCTTCTCGCCCTTGGTCAGAGCCTTCTCGATATCCAATGCGCCGACGACGCGATCTTCGGTGGCGCCGAGGGGCAGGTCGATCACGGGCGTTGGCTTTGACACCAATTCGTCATCCCTCAGAACGACCCAATCCGGCACGTCAGAGACGCGCGCAGAGTTCACAGGACAGCCGGAAACAGCCTCAATCGGGGGCAGCAAAGCCGCCAGGCCGCGCACGGCGGTGGACTTGCCCGTGCCCCGGTCGCCAAACACCAGAACGCCGCCGATGCCGCCATCAATGGCGGTCAGGATCATGGCGCGCTTCATTTCTTCCTGGCCGACAATCGCCGAGAATGGGAAAGGGCCTGGTTCCATGACATCTTTCATTCTGCTGCAATTCCTAATTCTTCTTTGGGCCTATGGCCGTCAATGGGCAATGCGCCAAAGTCCGGCGTCGCGCCTTCCCATGTGCCCTCAACCGCGTCGACGTTGAAGCGGGCATAAAGCTCTTCCCGGAACCACCCTTCGTCCCGCACGGCGCGGATCGCCTGGGCGTGGGGGCCGTCCTTGCGGGCGAAATTCGCCATCGAGGTGGCGTCTGGCCAGATGGAGAAGGTGACTTGGTGCAGCAAGGGCACCTCGCCGATGCCGATCTTGAACATCACGTTCGGGTCGTCGCCGATGACGGAGGAAATCCCGGGCACGCGGCCCCAGAAACGCGCCGCCACCTTAGGCTTCACGGTGGCGCGGGTCAGCGCCGCAATCGGGCCGCGCCCTTCCGTGCCGACGTCAAATGGCTGTTCCCCGGCCCAAGTGCCGCGCGCGGAGGTGGGTGTCAGAAACAACGTCATGCGCTCGGACGCCATTTCGCCATAGCGCCGAAACACCCGCGCGCCAAAGAAGGCGCGGCGGGCGAAATCGTGATCGGGCCAGGTCGCGAGGATCGCGTAAACGGAGGTGTTGGGCAGGGGTGTAAACCCCTCGCCCGTGCCGGACCCGCACAGCTTCCACGTGCCGATGTCACGGACATCGCGCATCGCCGGACGGGCCAGGCCCATCTGTGCAAACGCCCAAAGGCGCGCAGGTGTGGAGCCGAAACGGTAAAGGCTCAGGGTCGTCGATTGCATGGTTGGTCGCTCCATGTGTCAACTAAGTCTGACACAATGGTCGCACTTAGGGAAGTCAAATCACCTTTGCAAAATGAGAATACTGGCCTTACTGTCAACTTATGTGGACAGTATTGAACTGGAATAACCTGTGACGAACGCCTCTCGGGCAATTGTAATTGGAGCAGGCCTGGGTGGCCTGTCGGCGGCCATGCGCCTTGGGGCAAAGGGCTACCGCGTGACGGTTCTGGACCGTTTGGATCGCGCGGGAGGCCGTGGATCCTCGATCAGCCAGAATGGCCACCGATTCGATCTTGGCCCCACGATTGTTACCGTGCCGCAGGTGTTCGAGCAGCTTTGGGCCGATTGTGGCCGCGATTTCCGCGCCGAAGTCGATCTACGTCCTGTCGATCCCTACTATGAGATTCGCTGGCGCGATGGCTCCAATTTCCGCGTGAACGGCGACAATGCGGCGATGGAGGCCGAGGTCGCCAAGCTGTCGCCCGGCGACGTTCCCGGCTACCGCAAGTTCCTGCGCGATAGCGAAACGCGGTATGAGTTCGGGTTCGAGGGCCTGGGCCGTCGTCCGATGAACAAGCTGATGGACCTGGTGCGAGAGCTTCCGGGTTTCGTGAAGCTGCGCGCGGATCGCTCCGTGTACGCCCATGCCTCCAAGCGGGTGCGCGACGAACGGCTGCGCATGGCGCTGTCGTTCCACCCGCTGTTCATCGGCGGTGACCCGACGCGCGTGACGTCGATGTATATCCTGGTGAGCCACCTGGAGAAGGAGTTCGGCGTCCACTACGCGATGGGCGGCGTGCAAGCGATGGCCGACGCCATGGTGCGCGTGATCGAGGACCAGGGCGGAGAGGTTCGGCTGGGTGAAGACGTGGCCGAAATCACCGTGGAACAGGGTCGAACCAGCGGTGTTGTCATGGAATCGGGTGAGGCGCTGACCTCGGACATCGTGGTGTCCAACGCCGATCCGGGCACGACCTATGAACACCTTCTCTCCAAACAGACAAAGAAGCGGTGGACGCCGAAGCGGCTAAACAGATCGCGGTGGTCCATGGGGCTGTTCGTTTGGTATTTCGGCACCAAGGGCACGCGCGACAAGTGGGCTGACGTCGGCCACCACACCATCCTGAACGGCCCCCGCTATAACGGGCTGCTGGATGAAATCTTCATCCGCCGCAAGCTGGCCGACGATATGTCGATCTACCTGCACCGTCCTTCCGTCACGGACCCGAGTGCTGCGCCCGAGGGCGATGACACCTTCTACGCCCTGTCCCCCGTGCCAAACCTGCACGGCAAAAGCGTCGATTGGGCCAAGATGACGGAAACCTACCGCGCCAATATGGCCAAGGTCCTGAACGACCAGATGATCCCCGGGTTCGAGGATCACCTGAGCGCGTCCCACATCTTCACACCGCAGACCTTCGTGGACCGCTACCGGTCGCCCCACGGGGCCGGCTTCTCACTGGAGCCGCGGATTTTCCAATCCGCCTGGTTCCGTCCGCACAATATCTCGGAAGAAATCGACGGTCTCTATCTGGTCGGCGCGGGCACCCATCCCGGCGCGGGCATCCCCTCCGTCGTGACCTCGTCGGAGGTGCTTAACAAGCTGGTGCCTGCCGCCAAGAACCCCGTGATCCCTCCGATCCAACGGCTGGCCGCGGAGTGAGCATGATCAACGAACAAGACATGGCCCATTGCCGCGACGCGATTCGCGAAGGCTCCTATTCATTCCACGCCGCGTCCAAGCTGCTGCCGTCGAAGGTCCGTGATCCAGCTCTGGCACTCTACGCCTTCTGCCGCCTGGCCGATGACGAAGTGGACTTTGGCGCCGACAAACCAGCTGCTGTTCTGGCGCTTTCAGAACGTCTCGAACACGCTTATCAGGGCCGTCCAAGAAACCACCCGACGGATCGCGCCTTCACCGCCATGATCGAGGAATTCGACATGCCGCGCGCCTTGCCCGAAGCTCTCTTGGAGGGCTTGGCCTGGGACGGGATGGAGCGGCGCTATGCGACCCTGTCCGAGCTGCGCAGTTACTCGGCCCGTGTGGCCTCTGCCGTCGGCGCGATGATGTGCGTGTTGATGCGCGTGCGCGATGAACAGGCCCTGGCCCGCGCCTGTGATCTTGGCGTCGCGATGCAACTGACCAATATCGCCCGCGATGTGGGTGAGGACGCTCGCGAACGGCGTCTCTACCTGCCGACGGACTGGTTGGAGGAGGAGGGGATCGATATCGAACGCCTCTTTGCCAACCCGCAATCCTCTCCGCGTCTCAAGAAGCTGACGAAGCGGCTGCTGTCGGAAGCCCACAAGCTCTACCTGAAGTCCGAGCCCGGCATCGGGCGCCTCCCGCTTTCGGCGCGCCCTGGCATTTTTGCGGCCCGCCATTGTTATGATGCCATCGGGCGGAACCTCGCGCGCCATGGCCATGACAATGTCAACCGCCGCGCCACCACGACGGGCGGTCACAAGATGCGCCTTTTGGGTCTTTCGATTGTTCGCGCTGGCCTTGCCAGCGTGCTGCCCGAAAGCCCTGTGATCTTCGCCAAACCATTGCCCGAGACGGCTTTCCTTGTCGAAGCCGCCGCCCATCCCGCGCCCAACAAGGACGCCTGGAGCGATCCGCTGCTATCGGTCCTTAGCCAGTTGAAGGCCCAGGATTTCCCTCACGCAGCGGAATGATCACCCCTCCGCCACCGCGCGGGTCCGCCATAGGGTGAACAGCCCGGCGCAAACGACGATGCCTGCCCCGATCAGCACGTTGGTGGCCAAGACCTCTCCGAACACCAACAATCCAAGGGCCGAGGCGAAGACCAGCTGAAGGTAGGCGAAGGGTTGCACGGCGGAGGCTTCGGCCACCTCGTAGGTCTTGATCAGCAGGAAGTGCCCGGTTGCACCCGTGACGCAAAGCGTCGCCATCCAGGCCCAATCCCGCGCGCTCATCGGTTCCCAGAACCAGACACCGATGCAGGTTGTCACCACTGCGCCTGCCGTGCCCGTCCAGAAGAAGCTGGTGGCCGCGCGGTCCTTTGCGGCGACATAGCGGGTCAGCAGGTTGTAGAGCGCGAACATGAAGGCGGAGGCCAGCGGCACCAGCGCGTAGATGGAAAAGACGCCAAACCCCGGTTGCAGGATCACCAACACGCCGACAAAGCCGATCCCGATCGCCGTCCACCGCCGCCAGCCGACCTTTTCGCCCAGGATCGGGCCCGAAAGCGCTGCGACTAGCAGCGGGTAGCAGGTGAAGATCGCGTGCGCCTCCACCAGGCCAAGAAGCACGAAGGCGCCGACCATGACGCAGATCTCAGCCGCCAGAAGGACGCCTCGGAACGCTTGCAGCACCGGCTGCTCTGTCTTCGCCGCCGCCCGCACGCCGCCCGCTTGGCGGGACGCGATGGTGATGACGAAAACAGCGAAGAACCAATAGCGGATCATCACGACCATGAAGACGTTGTATTCACCCGCAAGGTGGCGGCTGATCCCGTCCTGCATGGCGAAGACGAAAGTGGTGGCGATCATCAGGTAAATGCCAAGGCGCGGATTGCTCGTCATGGCATGCGTCCCCGGGTCATATGCGGCTTGGCGTTGAAGCCCTTGATGCGCTCGACGATGAATCCAGCGGCGGCCAACGTCCGCCGAATGCGCCCTACGGCCGTATAGGTCGCGAAGGTCCCACCGGGTGCGGTATGGGCGGCGACAGCGTGCAGGAGCGGGTCTTCCCACAGCTCAGGATTTTGAACGGGGGCAAAGCCATCAAGGAACCACGCATCGGCTCTAACCAGTGTGTTAGAGAGTGTTTTGCGGGCATCGCCGTGGATAACCTCTAGCCTGAAATCAGGGCCTGACACGGGGCTTCGCAGGTCATTCTCCAGCAGGATCTGCACCGGAAGATCAGGGAAAGATGCGAGTGCGCGCGCCCGGTCGTCCCGCGCCATCGGATGGGCCTCGAACGACGTGAAGTGCAGGGTCCCAGGCGTGCCTGCGTCTCGAAATGCCTGCAAGGTCGCGAGGAAATTCAGGCCCGTGCCAAAGCCCAGTTCGGCCACATGGAACCCATCGCGGAACCGCGCGGGCAGGTCGTTTCCGTCCAGAAAAACGTAGCGCGTTTCGGCCAAACCATCCTTCAGCGAATAGAACGGATCGCCAAACTGAACCGAAATCGGGACGTCGCCACGCCATTCGATCTTATGCTGGTCCTTGCACATCCTACGCCCTATCCCATGCCAAGCGGACGTTCTGCCAAGCCTGACGGAGTTGCAATGACCGAAATCACCATCCGAGGCGCCGGGATCACCGGGCTGATGTGCGCCTGGATGCTGGTGCGGCGCGGGGCGCGGGTGCAGGTGGTTGATCCCCATGGCGTCGGGGCGGGTGCGTCGGGCGGGATCGTGGGCGCCCTAGCGCCCCATGTGCCGGAGAATTGGAACGCAAAGAAGGCCATGCAGTTCAAAGCCTTGGATGAGGCAGAGGCGCTTTGGGCTGAAATCGCAAGCGTTGGCGGCAAGGACCCGGGCTATGCACGCACCGGGCGCGTTCAGCCTTTGGCCGATGCGGCTGCCGTGGCCTTGGCAGAGCAACGCAGCCAGACGGCGCAGGACCTTTGGCAGGGGCGGTATCAGTGGAAGGTCGTGCCCGCAGAAGACCTCCCCTCGCCCACGGGGCTCGTCATACACGACACGCTCACGGCCCGCATTCACCCGCGCCAAGCCTGTGTTGCGCTGGCGGCGGCATTGGTGTCATCAGGTGTCAAACTCGTTCCAAATGGCAGGAAAAGCGGCATTGAGATCTGGGCGACGGGCGTAGACGATTTGATCCAGATGTCGGAGGCGCGAGGGAGGTTAGTCGGCGCGCCAATCAAGGGGCAAGCGGCGCTTTTGCGGGCTGACATGCGGGGCGCGCCGCAGGTTTTCGTGGATGGCTTGCACATCGTGCCACACAGCGACGGGACAGTCGCGGTCGGCTCTACTACAGAGCGAGAGTTTGACGATGCGACAAGCACCGACGCACAGCTTGATCCGTTGATCGAGGCCGCGCGGGCTGCGGTGCCTGCCTTGCGCGATGCGCCGGTGATCCAGCGCTGGGCTGGGTTGCGGCCTCGGGCGAAAAGCCGTGCGCCGATGGTGGGGCTGCACCCGCTTCACGAAGGGGCCTACATTGCCAACGGGGGCTTCAAGATCGGTCTCGCGATGGCGCCGGTCATGGCGGAAATGCTGACGCGGCTGATCCTTGATGGGGAAGACACAATCCCGGATGATTTCCGCCCCGAGGCCAGCTTTTGAAGGCGCTGGACATCGCCGGATGCTCCGCTCAAAACTTGGGCAAATGAGGGGGCGATAATGGCACAGCAACACGGCGGAAAGATCCTGGCGGATCGCTTGGCGATGCACGGCGTGGGCCGTGTATTCTCGGTTCCGGGGGAAAGCTTTCTGGCCGCGTTGGATGGGCTTTATGACCACGACATCCCCAATATCGTCTGCCGTCAGGAAGGCGGCGCCGCGATGATGGCAGAGGCGCACGGCAAGATGACCGGCACCCCTGGCGTGCTGTTCGTGACGCGGGGGCCGGGGGCCACGAACGCCAGCGCGGGCTTGCATATCGCGATGCATGACGCCACGCCGATGGTGTGCTTTGTGGGGCAAATCCCGTTAAAGCACCGCGACCGCGGCGTGTTTCAAGAGGTTGATTACAGGGCGTTTTTCGGGCCGCTGGTGAAGTGGGCCGCTGAGGTAGAGCGCACAGACCGTTTGGCCGAATACATCGACCGGGCCTTTGCCGTCGCCCAAGCCGGGCGTCCCGGCCCGGTGGTTCTTGCGCTGCCGGAAGACATCCTGTCGGCTATGGCCGAGCCGCCGAAACAACGCCCTGGCGCGCGGGCGATGGCCTCGGTCCACGGTGATGAAATCGCGCCGATGGTCGAAGCGTTCAAGCTGGCCGAACGGCCCTTGATTCTGTGCGGCGGGCCGCATTGGAGCGACACCGACAAACAAACCGCGCAAGAGCTGGCCGAACGGACCGGCGCGCCGATTGCCGTGACGTTCCGCAAGCAGGACTACATCGATAACGACCACCCCAACTACGCCGGAGATCTTGGTGTCGGTGCCAATCCAAAGCTGCAAAAACGGCTGACGGATGCCGATTGCATTCTGCTTCTGGGGGCGGAGTTGAACGACATCACCACGGCGGATTTCACCCTGATCGATCCCGCCGAGCCGCCCACGATCCTTCAGGTGGCGCCGAGTGCCGAGGCCGCCTCAAAGACCTACCCCGCGACCTTCGCTCTCACCGGCACACCTAAATCAATGCTACATCAATTTCTGCAAGCCACACCCCAAAGCCACGACCGAGGGGCAGACGCCGCGCGCCTGGATTACGAGAAATGGCAGATCCCGCAGCCCACCCCCGGTGCAGTGCAGATGGAGCAGGTGATCAGCTGGCTGCGTGACAATGCCAACCCTGACACGATCATCACCAATGGCGCCGGGAACTACGCCGCGTTCCTGCATCGCTACTACCGCTTCCGGCAGTATGGCACGCAGATCGCGCCGACGTCGGGCTCCATGGGGTATGGTTTGCCCGCGGCGGTGTCCGCGAAGCTGCAGTACCCCAATCAGCCGGTGATTTGCCTCGCAGGTGACGGCTGCTTGCAGATGACCATTCAAGAGCTGTCCACCGCGCGGCAGCACGGGGCGGATATCATCGTGATCGTCGCCAATAACGGGCGCTATGGCACCATCCGGATGCATCAAGAAAACCACTACCCGGGCCGCGTCTCGGGGACCGATCTGTTCAACCCCGATTATGCCGCCCTGGCCGAGGCCTACGGCGGGACCGGGCATCTTGTGACCGAGAACGCGCAATTCGCGCAGGCCTACACCCAGGCTTTGACTGGCGGATTGCACATCATCGAGCTGGCGCTTGACCCGAAGATGTTGGCGACCACCAAAAGTCTTTAGGCCGCGTCACCTTCCGAGCGTCCCCCCAACACGCGAACTTCGCGCTGTGGGAACGGAATGGAAATGTCGTTGGCGCTGAACGCATCCCATAGCGCCAGGTAGACGTTGCCGCGGATGTTGGTCAGCCCGCCCGTCGGGTCCTTGATCCAGAAGCGCAGGATGTAATCGACGGAGTTATCTCCGAACCCCACGATGTGACAGACGGGCGGGCGATCCTTCAGAACGCGATTGACCTCTTGGGCGGCATCGATTGCAAGCTTTCGCACGATATGCGGATCGTCGCCGTAGGAGGTGCCGAAATAGATGTCGAGCCGGACAAAATCGTTGGAATGGGACCAGTTGACCACCTGATTGGTGATCAGATCCTCGTTCGGGATCAGGTATTCCTTGCCGTCCCGTGTGACGACGCTGACATAGCGCGCGCCAAGGGAATTGATCCAACCAAAGGTCTCGCCCAGGGAAATGACGTCCCCCGGTTTGATCGACTTATCCAGCAGGATAATGACCCCGGACACCAGGTTAGAGACGACTTTCTGCAGACCAAAGCCAAGGCCAACACCGATGGCACCGGACAGAACCGCAAGACCGGTAAGGTCAATCCCGGTCAGCCGCAGGCCCATGTAGATCGCGATGCCGTAGAAGGTGACTTGCAGGAACTTGACCGCAAGGACCTGCATCGAGGGCGACATCTCGTCATTCTTTTCGATCCGCGAGGATGCGGTCCCGGTCAGGAAGCGGGCGATGACCACGAGGGCCGTGACGACGAGTATTGCTTGCACCAGGACCAGTAGGGACAGGCGCGCCTCGCCCAGGTCGAAGCCCACGGAATCAAGGATCGCGGCGGCCTCATCCGTCAGGTTCAGGATCACAAGCGTCACGAAGACCCAGGCGCCGTAGCGCACGATCCCGCGCAAGAACGCCGAGCGGATCAGGCGGGTGGCGAAGACCACGAAGAGCCAGGCCGTCGAAAGCTCGGCAATGATGGTGAGGATGAAGGAACGCGACGGCCAGGTGACTTCTCGCATCACAAGGACGGTGATCCAGATGAGGATCACGAAGAAGATGATGAAAAGGCGTCGGTGGACGATGGCTAGGATGCGCATGCGCCACGTCGGCCAGCCCTCTCGCGAGGCCATCCAGGCCCGGATACGCGGGCCAAGAACGCGCTTGAGGAGCCAGGCCAGCAGCAAAAGCGCGATGGTGATGCCGATCTGATAGGCGTTCCACGCCCGCAGAAGCGACGCGACAAACGTCTCTGCCTGGCCTAATAGACCCGAAATCTCGGCCACGGCGTTTTCCAACGCCTGGGTATCGGCGTCGACGATCTCTTCTGGGATATCTTCGGGGTCCATTTCGGTCCTTCATGGCGTATGGACAAGCCTAGCCTCCCGCTGAGGCAACGGGCAAGCGCCACCCTTGGCAAGGCGCGCGCGCCCGTGTAATTCCTGCCCCATGACCCGTTTCTTCGATATCGGCGACCGCGCCCGCCTGCCCTGGCGCTTTTTCGGCGCGCAGACCCTTTGTATGGGCGGCCTATGAGCCGCGCCTGACCGATATCTGACCAGACCCAAACTCTTTCTCCGACAGGATCCAGCCATGACCGGCAAGACACTCTACGACAAAATCTGGGACGCGCATTTGGCCCATGAGACCGAGGACGGCACCTGCCTTCTCTACATCGACCGCCATCTGGTCCACGAAGTGACGTCGCCCCAGGCCTTTGAAGGCCTGCGCATGGCGGGCCGCAAGGTCCATGCGCCCGACAAAACCATCGCCGTGCCGGACCACAACGTGCCCACGACGCCCGGCCGCAACGACCCCAAGAACATGACCGAGGATAGCGCCATTCAGGTCGCCGCCCTCGACAAGAACGCCAAGGACTTCGGCATCCACTATTACCCGGTGTCCGATGTGCGCCAGGGTATCGTGCACATCGTGGGGCCCGAGCAAGGCTGGACCCTGCCCGGCATGACCGTTGTGTGTGGCGACAGCCACACCGCGACCCACGGCGCATTCGGTGCGTTGGCCCACGGCATCGGGACGAGTGAGGTGGAGCATGTGCTGGCCACCCAAACGCTGATCCAGAAGAAGTCCAAGAACATGAAGGTGGAAATCACCGGCAAACTGGCGCCCGGCGTGACCGCCAAGGACATCACGCTGACCGTGATTGGCGTGACCGGGACCGCAGGCGGCACCGGCTATGTGATCGAGTACTGCGGCGAGGCGATCCGCTCGCTGTCCATGGAAGGGCGGATGACCGTCTGCAACATGGCGATCGAGGGCGGCGCCCGTGCGGGCATCATCGCGCCGGATGAGACGACGTTTGAATACTGCATGGGCCGCCCCCACGCGCCGAAGGGCGCCCAATGGGAAGCCGCACTGGCCTGGTGGAAGACGCTCTATTCCGACGATGACGCCCACTGGGATGAGGTCGTGACGATCCGCGGCGAAGACATCGCACCGGTCGTGACCTGGGGCACCTCGCCGGAGGATGTGCTGCCGATCACGGCGGCGGTCCCGGCGGCGGACAGTTTTGAAGGCGGCAAGGTCGGCGCGGCGCAACGCTCGCTGGACTACATGGGCCTTGAGGCGGGCACGCCGCTCAATGAGATCGAGATTGATACGGTCTTCATCGGCTCCTGCACCAACGGGCGGATCGAAGACCTCCGCGCGGCGGCCGAGATCCTGAAGGGCAAGAAGGTGGCCGTGAAGCGCGCGATGATCGTGCCGGGCTCGGGCCTTGTGCGGGCGCAGGCGGAAGAAGAGGGCCTTGCCGACATCTTCAAGGACGCCGGTTTTGAGTGGCGCCTTGCGGGCTGCTCCATGTGCCTGGCGATGAACCCAGACCAACTGGCCCCGAAAGAGCGCTGCGCGGCGACGTCGAACCGCAACTTCGAGGGCCGCCAGGGTCGGGGCGGGCGCACGCACCTGATGTCACCGGCGATGGCGGCGGCGGCGGCGATTACCGGACGTCTGACGGATGTGCGCGAGTTGATGTAAGGCGCTCAAGTAGCGAAGCGGTAGCGCGACCGGAGCCTTCGAAGGCTCTGGTCACGCCTCAATCGGCTCGGGCACGAAACGGCGCGCGGTGCGGTCTCGGCCAAGGCTGAGACACAGGATCACGACGGGCAGAAGCCCGACACCGGCAATGACGAGGGAGGGGCCAGCGGCCTCTCCCAACCGCTCATCGGCGGCAAGGCGATGGGCTTGCACCGCCAGCGTGTCGAAGTTGAACGGGCGCATGATCAGCGTTGCGGGCAATTCCTTCATCACATCGACGAACACGATCAGCAGGCCGGTGAGGATCGACGGGCGTAGGATCGGCAGATGGACGCCCGAGAGCATGCGGCTTGGGGTGCGACCGAGCGTGCGCGCGACGGCGTCGACGTTGGGGTTGATGGTACTCAAACCCGCATCATAGGCACTGAGTGCGGCGGCCATGAAGCGGACGCCATAGGCCGCGACCAGCAGCCAGATTGAGCCGGTGATCAACAGGCCCGTGTCGATGCCGTAGCGGGCCTCCATGAACGCATCCAGCGCGTTATCAAAGGCCGCGAAGGGCACGATCAGGCCGACGGCGATCACGCCGCCGGGCACCGCATAGCCGAGGCCCGCAACGCGGATCGCGGCTTTGGCCGCTGGTGTCGGGTGCAGGCGCGCGTTGAAGCCGAGGGTGACGGCGGCGGCAACGGTGATAACGGCGGCGATGGAGGCCAGGACAAGGGAGTTGCGCAGGAACCGCAGGTAACGCTCGGTCAGAAGGTTGTCGAAGCTGTCCCACCCAAGCGACAAGAGCAGGAACACCGGAAGCGCGAAGCCGAGGATGACGGGCAGGGCACAAAAGGCGACGGCGCCGGTGGCGCGCCAGCCGGTCAGGGTGACGGCCTGCATCGCCTCAAACCGGCGACCCGCGCCGTGCTGGCGTTGGTCGCGGCGTTGGCGACGCTCCAGTGCTGCGATGACGAGGGCGACGATGAGCAGGCACAGCGCGAGCTGCGCCGCGCCGCCGCGGTCGAAGAAGGAATACCACGCCTGATAGATGCCCGTGGCGAAGGTCTGAACGCCGAAGTAGGAGACGGTGCCGAAATCGGCCAGCGTTTCCATCAGTGCCAGCAACGTGCCGCCTGCGATGGCGGGGCGCGCGATGGGCAGCGAGACGCGGAAAAACGCGCTCCACGGGCCATGGCCGAGGGTGCGCGCGGCGATATAGGCGGTGGCGCTTTGCTGCAGGAAGGCGGCGCGCGTCAGCAGGTAGACATAAGGATAAAGGACGAGGATCAGCATCGCTGCCGCGCCACCAAGCGAGCGGATTTCCGGGAACCAGTAGTCACGGGGGCCCCAGCCCATGATGTCGCGCAGGCTCGTTTGCACCCAGCCGGGGTGATCTAGAAAATCGGTATAGGCGTAGGCCAGGACGTAGGCTGGAAAGGCCAGGGGAAGGGCCAGGGCGATTTCCAGCATCCGACGACCGGGGAAGCGGGTGGCGGTAACAAGCCAGGCGGCACCCGTGCCGATGATTGCGGTGCCGATGCCGACCAGCAGAATCAGGAGCGCGGTGGTTCCCGCGTAGCGCGGCAGGACGGTGGTGGAGAGACGTTGGAACGTCTCGGTTCCGCCGGTCAGGGCAGCGATGGCGACGGCGGCCATGGGCAGAAGGCATACGCCAGCGGCGAGCCAGGCGAGGGTGCCAAGCCGAAGCGGGGAGGGGATGCGAAAGCGCTGCGCCATAATCTGGGTGTTTTTGTCGGGATTGGCGGGGAATGCAAGCTGCGCTTGCACAGGTCCGCCCCTCCTCGGCCGTGCGGCTTGCGCCGCAAACCTCCTCGCAGCGGTCTTAGCGGGTGAGAATTGTAGGGAACCAATCCTGGCGCAGCTTGTCTCCTGCTTGCATGTTGTGGCCCGGAAACGGCGGAGAGGTAGGGCCGGGGCGGTCCACATAGTGGGCATCGTCGCCAAGGAAGCGCAGTGAGAAGGCGCGCCTGCGGTTAGCAGCCTCATTCCCACGCGCGCCGTGGAGGATCCAGTAGTTGAAGGCGACCGCATCGCCGGGCTCCAGCGCCCATTCAACGACCTCCATGCCCTCGGCGTCCGGATCGGGGACGGGAATGTAGGCGTCACTGTCCGGGTAGAAGTTATCCTCGTTTAGCCAGCGTGTGGGGACGACGGGTTTGGGCCACAGATGTGACCCTGCAACGCAGCGTAGAGACGCATTTGTGACCGGATCAACGGGCGCCCAGAAGCTGACGTTCTGCTGGCCGCCGACGAAGTAATAGGGGCCATCCTGGTGCCAGGGCGTGGGTTTGGAGGTGCCGGGCTCCTTGACCAGCACGTGGTCGTGGAAGAGCTGCGTGGTGTTGGAGCGCATCAGATCGGCGGCGACCTCTGCGGCGGGGGAATTGCGGATGACGTCCTCGAATTCCGGGATGCGCTGCCAGTTGCAGTAGTCATCGAAGAAGCGCCCGGTGTCGCCGGGCTTGAGGTTCTCAGCCGCATAGGGGCCGGGGTCCGCCATGTTGCGGGCAATGCCCGCGCGGATCGCCTCGACGTGACCTGCGAAGAGGCCCCGGATGACGGTGACGCCCTTGGTCTGGAACTCGGTGATCGTGTCGGTAGTCAGAAGCGCGTGCATCGGTCAGCTCCGGTTGCGAAGGATGTGAGCGTCGAGCGCGGCAAGCCCCTCGTCAAGGCCGTCCCGCCCGAAGCCCAGGCGGAAGTGATCGGCGGGCGTGTCGCTGAGGTCTGACGCGTAAATGGACCCAGGCAGCAACAAGACGCCGCTGTCTTCCACCAGGGACCGGGTGAAAGCCCCCACACCCTCAGCGCCGTTGTAGCGCGGGAAGGCCATGCAGGAGCCGTCGGGGCGGGCCCAGGTGAACAGGTCCCCGTGGCGGGCAAAGAAGGCCTCCCACTTGGGCAGGTTCGCGTCGATCAGGGCGTTGTTGCGGGCGAGGATCTTGTCGCGATGGGCGAGGGCGATTTTGGCGAGGCGCTCAGACGGGCCGGAATTGCAGATCGAAAGGTAGTGCTTCATCCGCTCCATCTTGCTGAGGATGTCGTGGTCCTGACAGGCGATCCAGCCGATGCGCAGGCCCGGCAAGCCGTAGGATTTGGACATGACACCAAGGGACAGGCCGCGTTCGTAGACGTCGGCGATATAGGGCAGGTGCTGGGTGCCGGTGGGGCCTAGCCCGTTGAAGATCTCATCATGGAGGATGTAGATGCCGTGTTTGCGGCACAGCTCGATCAGCGCCATGTAGCGGTCCAATGGCAGAATCGCGCCTGTGGGATTGTGCGGGAAGTTGATCGTTATCAGCCGCGTGTTGGGGCGGATCGCGGCGGCGACGCGGTCGATGTCGAGCGACCAGTTGTCATCGGGGTCCAAAGGCACGGCGGAGGCGGAGCAAATGGCCTGCGGCAGCGCCTCGTGGCTTTGGTAGTTGGGCGTGACGACGATGGCGTGGCTGTCGGCGTCGAGGATCACGTTGTTGGCGGCGAAGATCCCCTCGGACGCGCCGGCGAAACAGAGGATGTTCTCTGGCGGTTGCTGCGCGAAGGTGTTTGCAATTGCCTCGCGCAGGTCAGGGGCGCCGTAGGTCTCCGTATACCCCAACCACATGTCGTCAAACTCGGCCCGTTCCTCCGGCGTTGCCATGGCCAGAAGATCGCGCAGGGACATACTTTGCGCGTCCGACGCGGTCATGTGGTAGCGGGCCCTGAACTCCCACTTGGCGAAATGGGTCTCTAGCCGGAAATCAGGGAGCGTGGGCATGGGCTTTGTCCTTTGTGACGTCCGTGCATAGCTCAGCCTGCCTTCAATGAGAATACACGGGATGCTTGATCGGATCGGGGATCGTCGTCACGGTAACGCTCAGATCGTTCAATAAAAAAGAGATTTGCCATGACCAGCCCTAACCAAACCCCGCAGCCCGGCGCGCAGAAGAACCCGTTCATGAACCTTGGCATGACGCACCGCGATGTGACGAAGGCCGGGTGGCCGACGTTGGACAAGGACAATGCGCCCAATTTCGTCCTCAGTGCCGCACCGGTCGTGCTTGAGAAAGGCCAGACGATCTACCGCGTTTATGGGGGCAAGGCGAAGATCGTGGGCGCCTATTGGTCGCCCGCCCCGCCCCCACCGCAGATGACAGAGGCCGAATGGCGCAGCGAATGCGCGATTGAATACAGTTGGAACACCGGACAATACGTGGCGTCTTACACGGCAGAGGCCGACATTCATTTGTGGGCGGGCAGTGTAGAGGCGCAGCCTGCCCAAAGCATGGCCATGAAAATTCTGCCCGAATACTGGCTTGTGGGCGGGGGACCACAGTTCTTCGTTGCCCATTGGCTGATCAATGGCTTCACCCCCACCCCCGTCGGAGAGACGCCTTGGCCCAAGACCGCGCAGGCGGCCCCCGTCGCGGCAGAGGCGCTAGTGGCGCAGCCGGGCGACGTGGTCCCGGCGGATGAGAATGCCACGCAGGCCTTCCGGGTCAGCGCGCTTGCAGAAGCGTTGCAGGCCTCGGCGGAAGCATTACGCGGGGCGCAGACCTATACGGCGGTGGATGCGGACGCCCTGGACGGTGCGGCGGCCAATCTGATGAGCTCTGCCAACAACATCCTGACGAACCTAAACAGTGATCCCGAGACGGTCAGCGCCGAGGTGCGGTCGCAGGTAGGCCTTGCGCGTCACATCGAGGTGGAGGCGGATGTGCCGGGGCAGGGCGCGGTGCAACAGCGGCTGAGCGAGGTGATCGCAGGCGCCGCTGCCCTTAGCGGCAAGGCCTGATCTGTCTTTGAGGGATGAAAACTGGTCGGGCTGAGAGGATTCGAACCTCCGACCCCCTGCTCCCGAAGCAGGTGCGCTACCAGGCTGCGCCACAGCCCGACCGTGCCGCGTGGGATAGCGACGGCGGGGGGGCTTGGCAAGGGAGATCAGCTTGAGGGCGGGGGACCGCGGCGTTCGTTCGACAGGAAAGGCGCGATGCGCAGCCCGCTTGGCGTGCCAACGCGGGTGCGGGTGCGCAGGACGGGGGTGGTGGCCGACGTTCCGGCGCGATCCTCTCGCAGCACGATGTAAAGGCCCGACGCGATGATGATGGCGGAGCCGATCAGCGTTGCTGCATCAAGGCCTTCGTCAAACAGCAGGTAGCCGAAGATCGCGGCCCAAAGGATCTGGCTGTATTGCATCGGCGCGACCATGACGGCAGGGGCGTTGCGATAGGCGACGATCAAGCAGGCGCTGGCGGTCAGCGCGAGGGCCGAGATCACGGCGAGGGCCGCAAGGTCCGTGCCGGGCATTGGTTGGTAGTAGAACGGCATCGCCGCGCCCATCAGCACGAAGTTGGCGACCAACGGGTACAATAGCATGACGACCGAGCGTTCCTCGCGTCCGATCTTGCGCACGATAAGCGATGCGATGGCACCTCCCACGGCGGCCAACAGCGCCGCGCCGTGGCCGAGGGTTAACTCAGTAGCTCCCGGTTGCAGCACCACGACCACCCCGGCCAGCCCGACAAATACCGCAAGGCCCCGCCGCCAACCCACGGTCTCCCCCAGCATCGGGATAGCCAGAAGGGTGATCAGCAGCGGCGAGGCGAAGATGATCGCGTAGACCTGAGCCAGTGGCAGGACGGTGAAGGCGTAGAACGCGCAAATCCCCACAACCACCGCCGCACCCGTGCGCAGGGCGATCCACCAGGGATGCTTGGGTCGCAAATTCGCCTCGGTCGCGTCGCGCAGCAGCAGGAACGTGACGATTGGAAAGCCAAAGAGGACCGAGAAAAACACGATCTGAAACGGGGAATACGAGCCCCCCAGGTACTTCACGATCACGTCGTGGGTCGAGAAGATCCCGAAGGCCAGTAGCCCCAGAAGCGCGCCCCGGATTTGGCTGGTTTTATCCATGGCGGGGGGCTTTTACGGGCAAGGTTCCGTCGTCCAGTCGCGGGTCTCGGCGCGGTAACAGCTTTGCTCGTAGGTGGCACTCAGGACCTGCCAGCCGTCGGCGGTATACTCGATGGTGTAAATGGTCCGCGAACCGGCGACAGAGTCGTCCAGAAAGCCGCCCTCTTCGATCAGGACCTCCAATTGGAAATTGTCGTTCGGGGCCACGGTGATATTCGCGCTCGGGCGCCCTTCGCCGAAGTACTCAAAATTCTCCAAGGCAGGCGCCACGAGGGCGTGGGGGCTCGGGACGAGGTCGCCCGGCTGAAAGGTCTGGGCGGCGACGGGGGCGCAAAGGGGGATCAGGCAAAGGGTCAAACGGGCCAGCATGGCAAAGCTCCTTGGGTTGAATGGGCGCGAGGGTGCCATGGGTTGGGCGGGATTGCGAGGGGGTGGATGGCGCTATCGCGAGAAGGTCGGCAGATCAGCGGCTGGGACGGAAAAATGCGCCTTTTCCATCCGGGGTGCACCAAGAGCGTCATAGAACTTCAGCGCCTCAGGCTGGAAGCTGCCCCATTCCAGACGAACGGCGCCCGTGTCGATGGCGATGTTCGCAAGGGCGCGCATCAGCGCCTTTCCGGCCCCAAACCCGCGCGCCTCGGCTGCTACGTAGAGCTCTTTCAGGTAGACGGCCACGCCATTGCCCGCCGGATAGACCCGCGCCCAAGTGGCAAAGCCAAGGGGTCGCGCGCCGTTCCAGGCGATCAACGCCGACATGCCGCGCGGGGCAAGAAGATCGGCAAGGATTTCGGCCTCCACCTCGGGCCGTGAGGGGCCGACGTCGTAGTGATCCAGGCAATCGCGATAGAGGGTGAGGAAGGCGTCCTCCTCCCCCTCTGCCAAGACTCGGACCGTGACTGTCACGCCGCCAGTTTGGCGATGATCGCATCACCCATCTCGGACGTCGAAATCGGCGTGCCGCCGTCGGGGCCCATCAGGTCGGCCGTTCGTGCGCCGTCGGCCAGAACGCTTTCCACCGCGGCCTCAAGGCGCGTCGCCTCGTCGCCCAGATCGAAGCTGTACCGCAGCGCCATGGCGAAGCTGAGGATACAGGCGATGGGGTTCGCCTTGCCTTGCCCCGTAATGTCGGGGGCGGAGCCGTGGACGGGCTCATACATCGCCTTGGGGCGACCGTTCTCCATCGGCGCACCAAGTGAGGCAGAGGGCAGCATCCCCAAAGACCCGGTCAGCATCGCGGCGCAATCGGAGAGGATATCGCCAAAGAGGTTATCGGTCAGGATCACGTCGAACTGCTTGGGCGCGCGGACCAGCTGCATCGCGCCGTTGTCGGCATACATGTGCGACAGCTCCACATCGCCGTAATCCGCCGCGTGGACCTCATTGACGACATCGCGCCAGAGGATGCCCGACTCCATCACATTGGCTTTCTCCATCGAGCAGACCTTGTTGTTGCGGCGACGGGCGAGTTCAAACGCTGACCGCGCTGCGCGGGCGATCTCGGTCTCGGTGTAGCGCTGGGTGTTGATGCCCACACGCTCGTTGCCCTCGGTATGGATCCCGCGCGGCTCGCCGAAATAGACGCCCGAGGTCAGCTCCCGCAGGATCATGATGTCGAGGCCGGAGACGACTTCGCGCTTGAGGGACGAGAAATCGGCCAAAGCGTCAAAGCACTGGGCCGGGCGCAGGTTGGCGTAGAGGTCCATTTCCTTGCGGAGGCGCAGCAGGCCACGCTCGGGCTTCACCGAGAAATCCAGATCGTCATAGGCCGGGCCGCCGACGGCCCCCAGAAGAACCGCATCGACGCTCTGCGCCTTCTCCATCGTCGCATCGGCCAACGGCACGCCGTGGGCGTCATAAGCCGCGCCGCCGACCAGATCCTCGGACACGTCAAAGGTGATGCCCCGGGCCGAGCCGAACCAATCAATGACCTTGCGCACCTCGGCCATCACCTCGGGGCCGATTCCGTCGCCGGGCAGGATAAGAAGGGAGCGGTCGTTCATGGGTCTGTTCCTCGTGAAATTCGGTTGCGCTTGCGGTATCGCGGCCCAACCGGGGCGTCAAGAAAGCAGGGGCGTGATCGCGCGGTCGAGCGCGGTCCAGACGGCGGAAACGCGGGGCTGATGGCGCAGGCCGGGATGAGCCGTCAGCCAGACGGGCAGCACCGGAAGCTGCAAATGGGGCAGAATGCGCCTCACCCCCGGCGTGCGATCCGCAACGATCGTCTGCCCGATACCAATGCCACAGCCCGAAGCGACGAAGTTCCAATAGGCGACCTGGTCGTCCGTGCAGGTGGTGAAGAACTCACGCGTCACCTCCATTCCCATCTCGCGCATCCCGCGCAGGATCAGGTCGGACCGGTCATAGCCAACCATGTGATGGGTTTTCAGGTCATCCTCGTCCTCAGGCAAGCCATGGCGCGCGATGTAGCGGTCGGACGCATAAAGACCCAACGGCAGGTCGCCGAGGTGCCGGGTAATCATGTCGAGCTGCGTGGGGCGATACATGCGCAGCGCGATGTCAGCCTCATGGAACAACAGGTTTTCTGTGGTGTCGGAGGCGACGACATCAAGGGCGATATTGGGGTGCTGGTCGCGGATGTCAGACAGAATCTCGGGCAGAATATGGGCGGTGACGAAGACGGACGCGGTCAGACGCACGCGGCCCGACGTGTCGGGCGATTGCCCGGCGGCAAGGACCGAGACGGCTTTGGCCGCGTCATTCATTTGCCGCGCGGCGGGCAAGAGAGTTTCGCAGAACGGCGTGGGCCTCAGGCCGCGCGGGTGACGCGTGAACAGCGGCTGGCCAAGGGCCTTCTCCGCGCTTTTGATCTGCCGCCCGAGGGTCGGCTGGGTCAGGCCAAGCTGAGCGGCCGCGCCAGAGAGAGAGCCGGTTTCACCCACGGCCAGTACGGCGCGCAGGAGCGTCCAGTCGAGATTCATATCCATGCGTTTACGTATATCCATATTGCAAAAAGCGGCAATAAAAATGCGCAAGTGAATAGATCATATGAGAAGGAACAGAAACAGGAGACCCAGAAAATGACCCGCACTGCCCTTATCCTTGGATCCTCGGGCCGGTTTGGCCGCCATATGTCAGACGCGTTGACGCGCCACGGATGGACCGTCCGAACCTACGACCGCGCACGCGATACGTTGCCGGACGCGGCCATGGGCGCGGATATGATCGTCAACGCCTGGAACCTGGCCTACGCGCGGTGGGCGACACACGTACCGGACCTCACGCGCCGGGTGATCGCGGCGGCAAAAGCGTCCGGCGCGGCGGTGATGATCCCCGGCAACATCTACGTTTACGGAGAAGACTTGCCGCCCGTGCTGTCGCCTGACACGCCGCACCGCGCGACCAATCCCTTGGGCCAGATCCGCCGGACGTTGGAAGCGGCGTACCGCGACGCGGGCGTGAAAACCGTGATCCTGCGGGCAGGCGATTTCATCGATACCGAGGCCTCTGGAAACTGGTTCGACAAGATCATCGCGGCAAAGATTGCCAAGGGCAGGATCAGCTACCCCGGGCCGCTTGACGTGCCCCACGCCTGGGCGTTCCTGCCCGATCTGGTCGAGGCCGGCGCCGGCCTGGCGGACCAGTTGGACGCATTGCCTGTGTTCAGCGATGTGACCTTCGAGGGGTTCAACGTGACGGGCCAGGAGTTGGCCGAGGCGCTTGCCCGCGCCACCGGGCGGCCTGTGCAGGCCAAGCGGATGAGCTGGCTGCCGATCCGCGCTGCGCGTCCGTTCTGGAAAGAGGCGAAATACCTGCTGGAGATGCGCTATCTGTGGCAGCAACCGCATCGGGTTGACGGGCGCGTTTTGGCGACGCACCTGCCGGGGTTCACGCCGACACCTCTGGACGCGGCGTTGCGGCAGGCGGTCAAGCCGTTGCTCTAGAAATCCACGTCGACCCAGACGAGGCGGTGGTCAGAGGCCAGTGCGACGGCCTCTGCCAGCTCTCCTTCCGTGGGCCAAAGAACCCCGGCGTCCGACACGGTCAGCGCGTGCGACGGCAGCAGGTAGTCCACTCGCAGATCGCCTGGCGTGGGCTCGTCCCAATCTGCAGTGGGGCCGTCCGGCACCGGGTCTTGCAGGGCGGGGTGAGAGAGGAGTTCGCTCAACGGCTCGCGTATTCCCTCGCCGCGCCCGGGGTCCACATTGAGCGTGCCCATATAGGCGAAATGCTCGGGTGGGGTGTCGGTGAGGTAAAGCGCCCAGAACCGTACCTCATCTGCGTTGCGCAGCCCGTTGCGATCCTCGGGGCCGTCGAAAACCGGGGGCGTGGCGTGGGACATGAGGATATGCAGCGGCCCGTTCGGGGTCAGAACCTCGACATCCAAGGCGCCGACGGTGTGCAGCCGCAGGACCGGCAGCTCGGCCTCGTGCGTCACCTCGGCGGCGGCGCTGTCGGGCAGGTCTTGCCAGAGCATTTCGGAGAAATCCGCGATCTCCCCCAAGGGGTAGCGCGACAGAAGCGCCATGCCCCCTTGCCCGTTGAAGCGCCCATAGCCATGGGCGTCGCGCGGGCCGTCGGTGCGCCCGTCGCCGTCCAGATCAAGCCCGGTCAGCCGACCTGTGTTGGGCCGCAGGGCCAGGAAATGGGGGTAATCCAACGCCTCTGCCAAAGCGGCGAGGGCCAGTTGGTTGCCGTCGTAATCCATGTCTTGGAGCGCGAGGATATCTGGGTTTGCGGCCTCAATCACCGCAATCGTAGCGGCGACTTCGTCTTCGCGCCGCAGGATATCGCGCAGGATCAGGCCGGGGCCGCGGGCTGACAGGCCGGTGTGATACGTTGCGAGGCGCAGGACCTCGGCCTGCGCGCCACCAGCCGTCAGGCAGCCGAGGAGGACAGCGCCGTACGCGGCCCATCGATACCGATGCCCGCGACAAGGCGCGCGCGCCGGGCGCGGATCATCCGCGCGATCCGCAGCATCGCCTGACCGCGCATGATCAGGGAAAGGGGAAGGAACATCCATATTGTCACCGCCCATACCATAGTTTGCGGCGACCCGAGCACGGGCACCTGCAACTGATTGGCCCCCATCACGAGGACCGCCGGGATCACAAATGGCGCGAAAATCCCAAAGATAATGTTAACGCGACCGTCCCGGTTTAACCTTTTCACAACATCTCCGCCCGCCGTTGGGTCGAATGTGGGCAGATTGATCCAGACATTGAATGCCGAGCCGCGATTGGGCCAGTGCTCTAGCCGGACCAGCGCGGCAAATAGGAACAGCGACAGCAGCGTGATCAGCACGGCAAGGCCCGCCATCGCCTGGATCTGCGCCGCAAAGGTTACGTCGACGCCCGCAGGGAGTTGGTCGAGCACCAACCGCAGGGGGCTGTAGGGGAAATCCAGAGCGCGGCCCACAAGGTAGCCCAACGCCGAAATCACCATCGTCAGGGTCGAGCCGTCATGATCACTGACACTGATCACGCTGAGCCCGAAGAGCGTCAGGAACAGGGCAACGATGCGGATGCGGTTGAAGGGCGGGGCGTCGCGAAACTCGATCAGGCCGGGGAATTTTGCGCCATATTCGAACAGAACAATAATCGCGAAGGCCAGGGCCACCAGCGTCAGCATCTTCGCGCCTTCCGCGCCGGTCCCCGGAATCAGCAGGGATGGCGTCAAAAGGACCACGACGATCATTATCGCGCGCACAATCGCGCCGACCAATCTGGTGAACACTACAATCTACCTCAAACATGGTGTCAGTTCGTGCCAACACCTTTATTTTGTCTGCCGACCCACTTCGTGGCGCGAATGGTCCAATTTCATGTGAAACGAAACCAAAGCCCCCATTGCGAGCACTATTTTGACACATTTGTGCCCAATTTGGTCCGAAGGGGCAACGAAAAACGGCGCCCTTCTGGATGAAGGACGCCGTTTAAGCGGCTGACATGTCACAGTTTTGCATCACAGCAGGGGCCGTTTGGCCCGCCGTCAGACCCAGGGGCGTGCCTGGGCTGCTTCGGCCTCAAACGCCTTGATCGACGGGGCTTTTTCCATCGTCAGGCCGATGTCATCGAGGCCATTCATCAAGCAATGCTTGCGGAAGGCGTCCACTTCAAAGCTGATCGAGCCGCCATCGGGGCCGGTGATGGTTTGGCTTTCCAGATCGACGGTGACAACCGCGTTGGCGCCCCGCTCGGCGTCGTCCATCAGCATATCGACCTGCTCTTGCGGCAGAACGATGGGCAGGATGCCGTTCTTGAAGCAGTTGTTGTAAAAAATATCCGCAAACGACGGCGCGATCACGCAGCGGATGCCGAAATCCAGCAGTGCCCAGGGCGCGTGCTCGCGGGAGGAGCCGCAGCCGAAGTTATCGCCCGCCACAAGGATCTCGGCGTTGCGATAGGCAGGCTTGTTGAGCACGAAATCAGGGATTTCGTTTTTGTCATCATCAAACCGCATCTCATCAAACAGGTTCACCCCAAGGCCCGAGCGTTTGATCGTCTTCAGGAACTGCTTGGGGATGATCATGTCGGTGTCGACGTTGATCAGGGGCAGCGGGGCGGCGATGCCGGTCAGTTTGGTGAACGCGTCCATGGGGTGTCTCCTTCGGTCCTCTGTGGATTAGCGCCTTGTGCCCCGGCCTACAAGATCACTCGGGGACGCTGAAGGTCATGTTCGCCCAATGGGTCACCCAGATCGCGTCCCCCTCCTCGGCGGGCTCAACCGCCTCCAGAAACACCGCGTCGGCCATGTAGATCATGCCCGGCTGCACCGGCAGGCGCACGACGCCTTCTGCGTCGGTGCGGTGCAGGGTGATGGTGACGTCGCCCTCGGCATCTTCGGCAAAAAGTTCCACCTGGTAGTCAGGCTGGAGTGCGTCATCATACCAAAGCTGCATCGATACCTCGGTCGCGGCGTCGGTATAGGGGTTGGTCAGCGCCACCAACTCCGTGCGCAAACCCACGCGCGTGTCCGCCCCCGCACCATCGCCCACGGCGACGAGGGACTTGGCGTAGCGGATGTAATCCTCGGTCACGTCCTCCTGGCTGAGGCCGCGCGCTTCATGCATCGCAGTGACGTCGCCAATGTCCTTGTGGTTGGCGAAGTTCAGGAACCGCTCCCACTCCGACCAGGTCAGTTGATTGGCGGTCGTCTGGTGGACGATGACGGTAAGGCCATCTTCCAGGCCCTCCATATCCAGCGCAGGGATGTCGCCAAACCGGCCTTCCACCAAACTCTCCGCGCCGCCGTTGATCACGGTGAACTGGTCGAAGTTGCGGGGCAGATAGCTCATGGAAGCGCCCGAGAACTCTTGCCCGACCCGCAGATCGGCCAGAAGCGTTTCGCCCACCTCAACGGTGAAATCCTGCGGGTCGATCCAGAATTCATGGGCTGTGGCCTTGTCAGCCGTTGCCAGAGCCGCGACTACTAGCGCCAGATACACGGATTTCATCAGAGGGGTCCTTTTCAATGGTTGCCCTAACCATGCTTCGCCGGGTCGGACTGTCAATGGCACTGGTCTTCACGCTCTCGCCAGCGGGTGCGCACGAGATCCGGCCCACCATCGCCGATGTCGAGGTGGGGCAGGACCAGGTGACCCTGTCCCTGCGCGCCACGTTAGAGGCGCTGATCTCGGGCATCGATCTGGGGGCTGTGGCCAACACGGATGAAGCGCCGGAAGCGGTCATTTATGACCGCCTGCGCGCGATGGAGCCCGCTGAATTGGAAGCCGAGCTGCGCGCCGCCTGGGACCGCATTGCGCTTGGTTTCATCATTGAGGTGGCAGGCGAGCGTCTGACGCCCGAGATCCTCTCCGTCCAGATCCCGGGCGTGGGTGATCCCGAGTTGCCACGGGATTCCCTTCTAACCGTCGGCGCGGATTTGCCGGACGGCGATGCCGGCGTTCAGGTGGGCCTGTCGCCGCAATTCGGTACCTTCGTGCCGCGCCAGGTTGGGGGCGGCGACGATGCCTATCAGGGCTTTCTCGACGGCGGCGCCCTGACGCCCGAGCTGCCCCGGGCCCAGGCCGACGGCTTGTTCCAGCGCTTTCTGGGGGCCATCGGCTTGGGCGGCGAGTGAGAACCGCGATTGCTCTACCAAGCGGCTCTGACGCGTTTGGGCGGCGGGTATGAGCGGGTTATCCTTCCTGCGCGACAACGCCCGGTGGCTGGCAACCGGGCTTCTCCTCGGCCTTGGGTCGTCCTTTGGGCAGACCTATTTCATCTCGCTCTTCGCCGGAGAGATCCGCGACGCCTACGGGCTGACGGACGGCCAATGGGGCGGGATTTACACGGTCGCCACGCTCTCCTCGGCCTGCCTTCTGATCCTGTTTGGCGGCCGCGCGGATACCGTGCCGCTGTCGCGCCTCGCCCTAATCGTTACAAGCGTCTTCGCGGGTGCTTGCCTGTTGATGGCCGTCAGCTCCTCCGTCTGGGTACTTTTGGTGGCAGTGTTCCTGCTGCGCTTCTGCGGCCAGGGCATGATGACCCACATGAAGGCCACCGCTATGGCGCGGTGGTTCGTGGCGACACGTGGCCGGGCGATGGCGATCACCAACCTCGGCTACCCGGTGGGTGAGGCGCTGCTGCCCCTGATCACCATCCTGGTCATCGCCGCCGTTGGCTGGCGCGCGACCTGGGGCGTGGCGGCGGCGGTCATCGCCTTCGCCTTGATCCCGGCGCTGATGTGGCTTCTAGCCCAGGACCGTGCGCCCAAGGGATCGAACGGCGGCCAAGGCGCGCCGGGCCTCTTCGGCAAGCACTGGACCCGGTCCGAGGTCCTCGGTCACCCCCTGTTCTACGCCTTCGTCCCGCTGCTGCTGACCCCCGGTTTCATCGGCACGGTCGTCTTCTTTCACGCCGTCCATGTGGCCGAGGTGAAGGGCTGGACCCTGCCCGCCATGGCCCCCAGCTACATGACCTACGCCACGGCCAGCGTCACCATGGGCTTCGTCGCAGGATGGGCGGCGGACCGCTTCGGCCCGGCGCGGCTGGTGCCCTTCGTTCTGATCCCAATGGGCCTTGGCATGTTCCTGATCGGCCCGGCGGAAACGCCCTTGGGATGGTCTGTCGCCCTGACCCTTGTGGGCGTCACGCAGGGCATGGCGGCGGCGCTTGCGGGGACGTTGCTGCCGACACTCTTCGGGACCAACCACCTGGGTGCCGTCCGGTCCATTGCCACGGCGATCATGGTCTTCGCCACTGCCATAGGGCCGGGCATCACCGGGTGGTTCATCGACCAGGGCGTCACCTACCCAGATCAAGGTGTGGCGCAGGGGATCTGGTGCCTGGCGCTGTCCGCCGCCTTGGTTCCCGTGATGCTTTGGACCGTCCGCCTGCAAACGCAAAAGGCGCCGGTGTAACGGCGCCTTTCCTTGTTTCTTTCGTGGGGAGCGGGTCGTTACTCCCACCCGGCCTCGTTCAGGATGTCGAGGGCAGCGGCGACGTTGTCACCGATCTCGCTCAGATCAATCGTGTCGGGGCGGAAGATCCCCAGCGATGCGACGGAGGGCGACAGGCCCACGCCGGGCACGGCGGGGTATTCATCGTTGCCTGCCGAGAAGTATTCCTGCGCGCTGTCGGACGCGAGGTACTCCAGGAACGCGATCGCGTTCTCCAGGTTCGGGGCATTGGCCGCGACGCCGCCACCCGAGATGTTCATATGCGCGCCGATGTCATTCTGGTTCGGGAACACCCAACCGATGCCGTCCAGCCCCTCGGTCAGACCGTCCACATCGCGCCGCACGGCACGGGCGAAGTAATAGGTGTTCGACATGGAGATATCGCACTCACCCGACACAATCCCGCGCAGCTGGTCGGTGTCCCCGCCCTGGGGGTCGCGCGCGAAGTTGCCCACAACGCCCGCCGCCCATTCTGCCGTGGCCTCTTCACCCAGGTGCGAGATCAGCGCCGCGACGATGTTCTGGGTGTAGACGTTGGTGGCCGAGCGGATGCAGACCATGCCCGCATACTCGGGGTTCGCCAGATCCTGATAGGTCTGCGGCGGATTTTCGACCGTCTCGCGGTTGTAGAACAAGATGCGCGAACGCTGCGACAGGCCAAACCACAGGTTGTCGTCATCGCGCAGGTACGCCGGGATGCGGGTGTTGAGGACGTCGGATTCAACCGGCTGCAACAGGCCCAAGTCGGCGGCGCGCTGCAGGCGGACGGTGTCAACGGTCAGGAACACATCGACCGGAGAGTTCGCACCTTCGGCCTCCATGCGCGCGATCAGCTCATCCGCGTTGGCCTCGATCCGGTTGACGGTGATGCCCGTCAGCTCGGTGAAGTCCGAGTACAGACGCTCGTCGGTATCATAGTGGCGCGAGGAATAAAGGTTCAGCTCCTGCGCCTGGGCAGCGGTGGCGGCGGAAAGGGCGATGGTGGTGCCCAGAAGAAGAGAAATCGTGCGGGTCATGGAAGGCTCCGTTTGTACCTGACTAAAACACTCGGACGCTTTCTGGCCGACTCGTGGCGGGTCCGTCAAGGGATTTCCGACAAAAATGATCAGACAAACAGCACGCCAGCCAAGCAAGAAGAACTTCACCGTCGCCCCAGAACTTCACGGTTGCCGCTGCGAGGAGGGAGCGGTAGCTCCCGAGGAGGGGTCGAAGGGAGAGGAGGCCACCATGCGGACAGGCCTTGCCTTCCTGATCATCGCCTATTGCCTCAGCCAGTTCTTCCGGGCGTTCCTTGCGGTCCTGGCCCCGGTCCTGGCCGAGGACATCAGCGCCACCACCTCAGACCTCGCCACCGCCTCCGGCCTGTGGTTCGCCGCCTTCGCGTTGATGCAATTGCCCGTGGGATGGGCGCTCGACACTCTCGGCCCGCGCCGCACGGCGGCCACGCTGTTTACCCTCGGCGCTGTCGGCGGCTGTGTCACCTTCGCTATGGCCCAGGGCCCCGGCGGGATCATTCTGGCGATGGCGCTGATCGGCATCGGCTGCTCGCCGATCCTGATGGCATCCTACTACATCTTTGCGCGAACCTTCTCGGCAGCCGTTTTCGGCACCCTCGCAGGCGTCACCGTTGGCTTCAGCTCCCTTGGGAACTTGCTGTCGGCAGCGCCGCTAGCCTGGGCCGTTGACAGTTTCGGGTGGCGCGAGACGCTCTGGGCCACGGCGGCTTTCACCCTGATCATCGCCATTGGCATCCTCGCCTTTGTCCGCGATCCCGCGAAACCCGAAGGCGAGGCGAAGGGCAGCTTTGCCGAACTTCTGCGCATCCGCGCGCTCTGGCCGATCTACGTGGGCATGTTCATCTGCTACGCGCCCACGGCGGGGATCCGGGGCCTGTGGATTAGCCCCTACATCACCGACCGCTTCGGCGTCAGCCTGGAACAGGTTGGCACCGCAACGCTTCTGATGGGCCTCGCCATGGTGGCGGGCAATTTCCTTTATGGCGTGGCCGACAGGTTTGGCAGCCGGAAAGGCGGCATCCTGTTGGGCAACGCGCTTGTGGCGGTGTTGTGCCTGTCGTTCTACGTCCTGCCGCCGGCGACCTTCGCGGTCTCTGTCGTGCTATTCGTCGCCATCGGCGTCTTCGGGGCGTCCTATCCCGCCGTCATGGCCCACGGGCGCACGTTTCTGCCGCAGCACCTGACCGGGCGCGGGGTGAGTTTGTTGAACCTGTTCGGGATGGGCGGCGCGGGCGTCATCCAATTCGCATCGGGCCCCACCTATGTGGCGCTGACGACGTCCATGGCCCCCGAGGATGCCTACGGCGCCCTCTTCGCGATTTTCGCGGCGGCGATCCTTGTGGGGCTCGCCGCCTACGCGTTTTCTAAAGAGCGGCCCGCTTAGGCTGCCTTGCTGCGGCGGGGCCTACGCGGCTTGCGCGCTTTGCCGCCGGGACCACCGGCGCCCTGGGGTTTGCGACCCCCGCCGCCACCGCCACCGGGACGCCCGCCACCGCCGCCACCCCGACGGCGCCCGCCACCGCGCTGGGGCTTTTCGGCCTTCACAGCCTCGGGTCGCGTGCCAGAGGCCACGGGGATGGACATCTTCATGACCTTCTCGATCTGCACCAGCAGATCCACTTCCTCGGCAGAGCAAAACGCGATTGCCTCGCCCTCCCGGCCCGCACGGGCGGTCCGACCAATGCGGTGGACGTAATTGTCGGGCGTGTCGGGAAGCTCATAGTTGATCACGTAAGCCACGCCAGGGATGTCGATGCCCCGGGCGGCCACGTCCGTGGCCACCAGGATCTTGATCGTCCCGTCGCGGAACGCTTTGATCGCGCGGTCGCGTTGGCCCTGGCTTTTGTTGCCGTGGATGGAGGCGGCGTTGAAGCCGTCGGCTACAAGGCCCTTCATCAGCTTCTCACACCCATGCTTGGTGCGCCCGAAGACGAGGACCAGCGCCTCGGGATCCGCGCTCAGAACCTCGCGCAGCTTCGCAGGCTTCGCGGGTTTGGGCATGAAGTGCACCACCTGCGTAACCTTGTCCGCCGCCTTGCCCGGAGGGGAGACCTGCACCTTCTTGGGGTTCGTCAGGTAGGCTTTTGACAGCTCTTCCATCTCTTTCGGCATGGTGGCCGAGAACAGCATCGTCTGGCGCGGCGTCCCCAGAGCGGGTGCGATTTTGCGCAGCGCGTGGATGAAGCCCATGTCGAGCATCTGATCGGCCTCATCCAGCACCAGGTGCTTCACGGTCGACAGATCGATTGCGCGGCGATCCATCAGGTCCATCAGGCGACCGGGCGTGGCGACAAGGATATCCGTGCCCCGCGACAGCAGGCTGATCTGACGGCCAATCGACTGGCCGCCCACGACCGTGGCGATTTTCACCGGCGTGTTGTTGGTGAACACCCGCAGGCTGTCGGCGATCTGGTTCACCAGTTCGCGCGTCGGGGCCAGGATCAGGGCGCGGGCGGTCTTGGGCTCGGGCTTGCCGTGCAGGGACAGCAGATGCTCCAGCAGCGGCAGGCCAAACGCCAGCGTTTTGCCGGTGCCGGTTTGGGCCAGACCCATGATGTCATGACCTTCCAGCGCCAGGGGAATCGCCTGGTTCTGGATCGGGGTGGGCTGGTCGAAGCCAGCCGTCTTGAGGGTTTTTGCGAGGACCGGCTTGAGGCCGAGCATGTCGAAATCGAACAAATCTTTTCCTTTCGGATCCGTGCCGGATGGCACAAACCGAATGTGCACCACATCACATGCAGCGCGGCTAGGGTGCGACCGGGCGGCTCATCCGCCGATCGTCAGAACCCTGCGTGATGGGGGTCTTGGGAATTCTGATCGTGCTGTGAGCCTGGCGTCCGGAACGGGCGCGAAGCGACTGCTCACGCGGCAGTGCAGCATCGATGAGAGGCAGATGGGGCAGTTGTGGGGATAAGTCAAGCTTTGTGACATTCTGGGCAGCGATGCCCGCGATCAGCAAACTTCACACCTCCGGGCCTTTCCTTGAGTTTAGGCATCCATTATGTGCCGCGATATCCAACCAAAGGATTAAGGATATGGGTTATAAAGTCGTCGTCGTGGGCGCCACCGGGAACGTGGGCCGCGAAATGCTGAACATTCTGGACGAGCGCCAGTTTCCGATTGATGCGATTGAGGCGCTGGCCTCTCGTAAATCCATCGGGACGGAATGCTCTTTCGGCGACAAGACCCTGAAGACAAAAGACCTCGACACGTTTGATTTCACTGGCTGGGATATCGCGCTCTTTGCCGTGGGCTCCGAGGCGACGAAGAAATACGCGCCCGTGGCCGCAAAGGCGGGCTGCATCGTGATCGATAACTCGTCCCTTTATCGCTACGACCCGGACGTGCCGCTGGTGGTGCCGGAAGTGAACCCCGAAGCGGTGCATGACTACGCGAAGAAGAACATCATCGCGAACCCCAACTGCTCGACCGCGCAGATGGTTGTGGCGCTGAAGCCGCTGCATGATCGCGCAAAGATCAAGCGGGTTGTGGTCAGCACCTATCAGTCCGTCTCGGGCTCCGGCAAAGAGGCGATTGATGAGCTGTGGAAGCAGACCAAAGGCATCTACGTGCCCGGCCAGGAGGTTGCGCCAAGCGTCTACCCCAAGCAGATCGCCTTCAACGTGATCCCGCATATCGATGTCTTCATGGACAGCGGCGACACGAAGGAAGAATGGAAGATGGTGGCCGAGACGAAGAAGATCGTCGACCCCTCCATCAAGGTCACGGCCACCTGCGTGCGGGTGCCGGTGTTCGTGGGCCATTCGGAGTCGATCAATATCGAGACGGAAGACTTCCTCGATGAAGACGAGGCCCGCGATATCCTGCGCGAGGCGCCTGGCATCATGGTGGTCGATAAGCGCGAGGACGGCGGCTACGTCACGCCGATTGAGTGCGTCGGTGACTTCGCGACATATGTGAGCCGCATCCGCCAGGACGTGACGATTGAGAACGGCCTGAATTTCTGGTGCGTGTCCGACAACCTGCGCAAGGGCGCGGCGCTGAACGCCGTGCAGATCGCCGAGACCCTGGGCAACCGGGTGCTCAAAAAGGGCTGACGCTGTCGCGCTGGGGCGGAGGGGGGCTCCCGTCTCTGCCTCAGCCCTGCGCCTGGCGGCGCAGCGCCTCCGTCAGCCGGTGGTGGCACGATCCTGAAGGATCGTGCGGTCGGCGCTTTCCAGAAAAATTTGTGCTTGGGGCCAAGGATCGCGCAGGGGCGTGCGTCTTAGGATGTAGAGCTGACCAGAACCGACGCTGGATTTCCGCCCTTGGCAGGGCGGGCGACCGGGTCGAGACTGGCGGCAACACACATTCAAAGGACCCTATTTCGATGAAACATTTTCTTCTGACCACCGCGCTCTGCGCTGTTCTTCCCTTCGCCGCTTTGGCCGACGACATCGTCATTCGCGCCGATCTGGCCGAGGCGACCGTGTTTGGCCAAGGCGCTCAGCTGACGCGAAGCGGGTTGGCGGATTTGCCCGCCGGGCGCCACCGCCTGATCATTGCCATGCCCGATCTGGATGGTGCGGAGCTGCCCCAGGTGTTGGGTGAAGACGGCCTCCGCATTGGCCCGCCGCAAGAGCTGCGCGGACATCCGATTGCCGAAGGCGCGCTGGATGACGCCGTGCAGGCTGCCGCACGGGCGGCGGTTGAGGCGGCGGAAGCGGCTGTGCTGGAAGCACAGGACGCGCTGACCCAGGCCGACGCCGCGATCCGCGCCATCGAGGCTCAGCAGGGCTATATCGCCGCGATCCTGCGCGGTGGTGAGCACGGCGTCGCGATGCCGGAAGACCCCTCGCTGGTGGCGCAGTTCCTCTCCACCCTCGGGGCCGAGACCGCGCGCCTGGCCGAGGAGGCGCTGGACGCGCAGGTCGCCCGACGGGATCTGGCGGAAGCCATGACCGAGGCGCAGCGCGTCTACGCGGAAGCGACCCAGGCGTTTCGCGCGCTGCGGCCTTTCGGCACCCAGATCAACGGCTATGCGGTGGATGTCACCGTGGTTGAGGCCGGTCAGGCCGAGGTGCATGTCGACTACTTTTCGCGCAACGCGGGGTGGCGCCCGAGCTATGAGGTCAACCTCGACAGCGATAGTGGCGCGCTGACGATTGACCGCTTCGTGACGCTGGAAACCTTTGGCGCGGCCCGGTGGGTGGACGTGGATGTCACCTTCTCGACCGCGGCGCCGGGGCGTGACCGTTCGCCGAGCACCCTGGCTTCCATCCCCGCGCGACTTCTGGACCCGGCAGTGCCGCAGGTGAGCGGTGGGGTCGCGGGCATGTTCTCGGCCGAGGATCTTCGAGAGGAGGCCCCGAGCCCTGCAGCCCTCGGCTATGCCACTGCGGCAATGGAGCCGGTGGTGATCGTGGAGGATACCGGGGGTGCGACGGCAGAATTCGACGGCCTGTCTGTGTCCTACACCTACGACCAGCCGGTCAGCATCACCTCGGGCACAGACATCCTGCTGTCCTTCGACACGATGGACCTGGAGGTCGAGACCGAGAACCGCGCGGTGCCGCGTTGGGACGAGACGGCCTTCCTGATCGCGATGATGGAAAACGACACCGGAGAGCCGATCCTGCCGGGCGACGCGATCTTCTACCGCGACGGCGCGCTTCTGGGCGACGGTTACCTGCCGCTGATCCCCGCCGGGGCCGAGGCCGAGATGGCCTTTGGCGCGCTCGATCACCTGCAGCTGACCTGGATCGACCGGTCTCTGGCCGAGGGCGACCGTGGGTTGTTCGTGTCGTCCACCACCCAGGCGCGCGAGATCGCGTTCGGAGTGGAGAATACCGGCACGGAGGCGGCAGAGGTCCGCATCCTCTATGCGACGCCCTTTGCCGAGCAAGAGGACCTGGAGATGGACCTGACGCTGAGCCCCCGCCCGACCGAGGAAGACGTCGACGATGCACGCGGGATCCACGCCTGGGATCTGGAGGTTGGATCCGGCGAAACGGACATCATCGAAATGACGGTGGAGTTTGAGTACCCCGAGGGTCAGATCCTGGACTGGCAGCCCTGATCACTCATCCTCGATCAGGATGACGTCCTCCTCCACCAGATCAGGAAACAGATCTGGGTGAGCGCCAAGATCGGCCCGGTGCAGCATGCGCCGGGCCAGCGATTCTTGGGAATGGCCGGGCAAGGGCGCGTTGAAGCGGCGGATCAGATCGGCGTAGGACCACCCCAGCTCAGAGGCCTTGCAAATGCGCGCCGCTGTGGATGTGGAATAAAGAGCCAGGCCGCCGCCTCGCTCGCGGAAGGTGTAACCATGCTGCGCCAGACGGGCTTGCAGAGCGTCCCATCCCTGCGCCCCAGACAAGTCAGCTGCGAGGAGGGTGCGCAAGCACCCGAGGAGGGTGGGATCACCGCGCCCCTCCTCCCTATCGTCCCTTTGGGGGCGAACGGTCCTCGCAGCGGAGTGGTTTTGCCCAAGGGCATGCATCAGCAAAAGGTGTGCCAGGGTGGCGGGCGACATGCGGCGAGCTTGGGCCTGCTGGCGAAGCACAGTCAGGGCCTTTGGCGGCAGGTCGATGGCAAGGGGGGCGGACATATCCATGCCGCCACCCAATCCGATTCCAGTTAAGCCGGGGTTAACTCAACCCTCGACGATTGCCTGCAACCGTCCCAGCCCGCGCTCGTAATCGGCGCCGACCCATCCGTCCATCATCAGGCCGAACCAGCGCCCCACCGGGCCCTGACCCATATCCGCGGTCAGTCCCCAGACGACGCGGGTCGCGTCGCCCTCGGGCGTCAGCCGCCACCAGGCCTCGGCCGTGCCCATATCGCCGAAATCAAGCGCCGTCCGCACGCTTTCATTCTCGGCGACTTCCAGGATCTCTTGCCGCCCGTTGCCCACATTCGGGTGCTCGGATGTCCATTCCATGACATTGCCAACACCCACCTCGGGGCCGGAAAACGCCACCTCCATATCGGGATCGATATCGCCCCAGGGCGACCATTCCGTGAAGGCCTGAAGCGAGCTGACATGGGGATAGACCGCGTCCGGCGTCGCATTCACGACGAGGTCCCGCTCGACCGTGACATAGCGGGGCAGGAACATGCCGACGATGGCGAGAACGGCGGCAAGGGCGACCAGACCAATCAGGATATTGCGGATCAGGCGCATGGGAACCTCCTTGGGCAATGCGATAGCTTTCGGGCGATCCTACCATAGGTCGCGCCAAGTTCGGCAGAAGAATTAACCGATCAGAACCGCTCGGCCCGCAGGACCTCACAATCGGTGATGGAGACCACGCCGATGTGCCGTTCAACCACCTCGAATGCCGCATCGAGCAGGGCGTCCAGCTTCTCGCCCCGGATAATGCACACGAAGCACACCATGCCGCCCGCGCGGCTTACCTGGCCTTCCCGGCTCCAGAGGCCCGAACGGCCGGAGCCGCCGAGGACCGGCAACACCGTGAAACCGGTCACTTCCGCCCCGATCAGCGCCTTGGTCAGGCGGCTTTCCATCACCGACTCGATGGTGATCTCAACGCGTTTGGCTTGGTGGGTTTGCATGGAATTATCCTCCGGTCACGAGGCTGGCCACCGCAAGGTAAAGCGGGATGCCAATGGTCAGGTTGAAGGGGAAGGTCACCCCCAGCGACAGTGTCAGGTAGACCGACGGGTTCGCCTCGGGCAGGGCCACGCGCATGGCGGCGGGCACGGCGATGTAGGAGGCCGAGGCGGACAGCACCATAAACAGCACGACGCCCCCGGTGCTGAGACCCAGAAGCACGCCCGTGGCGAGGCCGAACACGCTGCCCACCAGCGGCATCACCATGCCGAACAGGAACAGGCCCGGCTTCAACACGCCCCGCGCCTCGCGCAGGCCGCGGCCCGCGACCAGCCCCATGTCCAAGAGGAACAGGCACAGCACGCCCTGGAAGGGCGTCACGATGAATGGTGCGATCAGATCGAGGCCTTCGGTCCCGGTGATCACGCCGATCACGAAAGAGCCCACCAGCAAAACGATGGAACCGTTGAGCAAGATCTCTTGCAGCAACCCGGCCTCCATCTCGGCTGCGCCCTTGTCGTAGCGCGCGATCAACCACAGGGCCGACAGGATCGCAGGCGCTTCCATCACCGCTGCGACGGCGACCATATAGCCCTCGGACCCCAGACCAGCCGAAGTGATTACCGACGTGGCCGCCACGAAGGTCACGATGGAGATAGAGCCATAGTGCCCCGCTACTGCCGCCGCGTCGGTCACCGACAGGCCCGTCATCACCCGCAAAAGCGCAAAGGCCACGAGGGGGATCAGGAACGACAAGACAACACCCGCCACCAAGGAGGCGATCAGCGTGCCGTCGATGCCGTTGTCCGCCACCGCCGCGCCGCCTTTGAAACCGATCGCAAACAGCAGATAGATCGACATGCCCTTGGCCACAGCCTCAGGGATCGACAGGTCAGATCGCGCGAAGGCCGCCAGAAGACCCAGGGCGAAGAAAAGGATGATCGGAGACAACAGGTTGTCGGCGGCCAAAGCCAGCATTCCGTCCATGGTCTTCCCCTGCGTAAACGGCTTTGAGCCCGCGTTTAGGCGCGGGGGCCCCGGCGCGCAAGTTCAAGCCGGCGCAAAGTGGCGAATACGCCCATCGAAGGTCTCCAGATCCATGTCGGCAATATCTGCCCACAATCCGTGCAGGCTTAGCGTGCCCTCATCCACGGCGGTTTTCACGAAGGGGTAGCCCAACAGGTTCTCCAGGCTCACGTGGATCCCCTCCTTCTCCAGCGCGGTCTGGCGGTCATCCGGGTCCTTGATATCGGCAACCGTCTTAAACCCCGGGCGCAGCACGTCCAGCCAGCGGCCAATCAGGCTTTCATCCTCGTCAAATTCGGGCGCGTTGCCCTCGCACATGGAGATACAGCCCGCCACGCCGCCGCATTTGGAATGGCCCATCACCAAAATATGCTCAACTTTCAGATGATTTACTGCGTATTCCACCGCTGCACCCGTGCCGTGGTGGTTGCCGTCGGGCGTATAGGGCGGCACCAGATTGGCGATGTTACGGTGGACGAACAGCTCTCCGGTGCGTTGCCCGAAGACCGAATTGATCGCCACGCGGCTGTCACAACAGGCAATAACCATTGCCTTTGGGTGCTGTCCCTCGTCTGCCAGCTTCTTGAACCAGTCCCGGTTCTCGGGAAAGCTGGAGTCCTTCCAGTCCTTGTAGCGCTCCAAAAGGTAGTCGGGCAGAGAGTTCACGCGGTGCATCTGTCTTCTTTCGTCCGGTTGTCCGCCCCTGTCTTAACCTGCATTCATCGCGAATTGGAGATGCTTTCGCCTCGGCAATAAATCTCTTCTTCAGCACATCGGCGCATACCCATGGTCGAGATCCCAATCTTGGGCGTCCTGTGGTGGGGGCGAATGAAGTGGAGTGAGATATGCTGCCGAAAGCAGAGGCTGATCTGTGCCTGAATATTACAGAGCTGGCGCCCGAAGAACCCGCGCGGTTCAATCCGGAGTGCCTGGAAGAACTATGTCTGAAAATAGGGGAAGTCCGCGCCGAGGCGGAAGTTGCCCTGGCCCTGCACCGCATCTCAGAGCTTCTGCCGCTGCTTGACGGGATGCTGCGCGACGACGGCCACGGGTTTGCCGCAGCGGTTGAGCAGGTCTGCAAGGACGCGGATTTGATCGGCATGGCAACCCTGGCCCGTGTGGCGCGTAGCGTCCTGGACAGCTATGCCACGGCCAACCACGTCGCCTTGGCGGCAACGCTTGCGCGGCTCGACCGGGTGGGGGAGCGGTCCATCCACGCGGTCTGGGATCTGGAGGATTTGTCCGTCTGATCCGGGGCTGTCTGATCGGGGCCGCCTGATCTGACTTGCAGAGCAGCCGAGGAACGCTAGGCTGGCGCTATCACGATTAAGGGGCGCCAATGCCGATGGAATTTGCCGTTAAACAGGCGGGGGCGGAGCTGGGGGCTCTGCCAATTTTTTTGGTCCGTAAGGGCGAAGATCCGGGCGCATTGGCACCATCCCATGCGGATTGGGCCGCGGCCCACGGGTTCACAGGCGCTTTGGGTGAGGTGCTGACGCTGCCCGGCGACGGTTTGGCCGGCGCGCTGGTGGGCATGGGCACCGCGCAGGATCGACAGCGCAAGCGCTTTGCCGTCGGCGCCGCGATTGCGGGTCTGCCCGAGGCGACCTACCAAATTTCCAACATGCCAGACGCGGGGCCAGAGGCCGATGAAATCGCCCTCGGCTATCTGCTGTCCACCTACCGGTTTGACCGCTATCGCAAGCAAAGCGCCGCCAAGGCGCGGTTGGTCGCGCCCTTGGACGTCGACGCAGAGCGCCTGCAAAAGATCGCCACGTCCGAGGCCCTCACCCGCGACCTGATCAATACACCGGCCGAAGACATGGGCCCCGATGCGTTGGAAGCCGCCGTCCGTGCGCTGTCGGCCGAGTTCGGTGCCAAGGTCACGACCGTCGAAGGCGACGCGCTTCTGGTGCAGAACTTCCCACTGATCCACACCGTGGGCCGCGCGGCGGCAAAAGCGCCGCGCCTGATCGAGATGACATGGGGCAGCGCGGGCCCGACCCTGACGTTGGTCGGTAAGGGCGTGTGCTTCGACACCGGGGGCCTCAACCTGAAACCCGGCGCGTCGATGGGCATCATGAAGAAGGACATGGGCGGCTCGGCCAATGTTCTGGGCCTCGCACGGATGATCATGTCCAGCGGCATCGAGGTGCAGCTGCGCGTGCTGATCCCCGCCGTGGAAAACAACGTCGCGGGCAATTCCTTCCGCCCCGGCGATATCTTCACCGCCCGCAATGGCATGACGGTGGAGATCAATAACACCGACGCCGAGGGGCGGCTGGTGTTGGCCGATGCCCTCGCGCTGGCGTCCGAAACACCGCCCGATCTGCTGATCTGCATGGCCACGTTGACGGGTGCGGCCCGTGTCGCCGTGGGTCCCGACATCGCCCCGTTTTTCACCGATGACGATGCGCTGGCGGATGCCCTGACGACCGCCAGCGCGCGGGTGGCCGATCCTTGTTGGCGTCTGCCCTTCCACGAAGCCTACGAGCCACAGATCGAGCCCGGCATCGCGGACCTCGACAACGCGCCTGCAGGCGGCATGGCGGGCGCCATCACCGCTGCGCTCTTCCTGCGACGCTTCGCGCCCGTGCCTCGGTTCGCGCATTTTGACATCTACGGCTGGCAGCGCGCCAATGCCCCCGCCCGCCCCAAGGGCGGTGTCGGCCAAGGCATCCGCGCGCTCTTTGATGCATTGCCCGAGGCCCTGAAGACATGAGTGATCCCCGCACGACCCCCTCCAACGGCCGCGTTGCCCACGCCTCCCTCAACGGCACAGTTGAGGCCGAGCGCTATACCGAGGGGCGTTGGATGATGGTGCAGCAGCCCATCGCCAATATCACCGACAAACCGCGCGGCGCGCGCACCTCGCAACTGATGTTCGGAGAGCGGTTCCTGGTGCTCGATACCGAGGACGGCTTCGCCTTCGGCCAGGCCGAGCGGGACGGCTACGTCGGCTACATCCTGTCGGGTGCCCTGACCGGGGCGGAGCCCGCAACGCACTGGGTGATTTCCCCCGCGACGCACCTCTACCCGAAGGCGGATCTCAAAGTGTCGCCCGATGTGTGTCTCTACTTCGGCAGCCAGGTGAAGGTCACCGGCGAGTCCGGCGAATACAAGCGCATCCACACCGGCCATTTCATGCCGTCGCAGCACCTGATGCCAATCAAGGCGCGGTTTTCCGACCCCGTCGGCATCGCGGATCTGTTCCTGGGCACGCCTTACCTCTGGGGCGGGACAAGCCGCTGGGGGATCGATTGCTCGGGTCTCGTGCAGGCGTGCCTGCTGGCCTGCGGCATCGCCTGCCCCCGCGACAGCGACCAGCAAGAGGCGGCCCTGGGCGAGGAAATAGCATCGGACGAGGCGCTGAAACGCGGCGACCTGATCTTCTGGAAAGGCCATGTGGGCATGATGGCCAGTGACCGCATGCTGCTCCACGCCAACGCCCACCACATGTCGACCGCTTATGAGCCGCTGAAGGACGCCGCCGCGCGGATTGAGGCGAAGGAATTCGGCCCGATCACCGCGCGCAAACGTCTGGCTTTGGGATAGCGGCGCCCTGTTGGCTGGCTGCGCGCGGTGGGGCGGACGGACCCTCCGGGGGGAGTTGTATTTAGCAAGATGAAGGGGGGAGCGGCGGCGCGTCAGTCCACCGCTCGGATCAGTTTTCGCTCCAGCACGCGTAGGACAGTCTTGAGGTCGTGCCCGCGTTTCAGAATGCGCCCGTCCATGCCGATCACCGCATATTGCCCCTGTTTCTCGCGCAATTTGGGCCGCTTCTCGATCCGGTAAATCGGGTTCTCGGCGGTGCGCTTGAAGATGGAAAAGACGGCGACGTCACTCAGGTGGCTGATCCCGTAGTCGCGCCATTCGCCTGCCGCGACCATGCGCCCGTAAAGGCCGAGGATGGGGCCGAGCTCGGTGCGGTGGAACGCGACTTGAGATTGGGTGATGGTGGGCTCGGTGGGCTGGAATTGGATTGCCATGGTTGAAAGGTGGAAGGGTTCAGCTCGCAAATCAAGCGTTTACGACGTGAAGAACGAGCAAGATCGATTTTTTATCGAGTCATTCAAGCAACTTAAAGGCATGTGCGATTTTGTAGGATTCACAGGCCTAACGCCAGACGCTAACTCTTTGGGGGAGCAAGGGAGAATTGTGATGCGTGACGACCTTCGGGCTAGATTAAAAGCGGCTATTGGTGCTCAGCATTTTGTCGACATGCGTCTGCTTGAAGAGGTCAACTCAGACGGTCTCGATGTTGTTTGGATTGATATGGTGCATAAAGGGTTTGCCGATGGCCCAGAGCTTGAGACGATGGCACGGGTAGTTGATGAAGCGTGGATTGTCCTTGCGGAAGAAAACGTCACACCGATTGTGAGCTTCATATCGAGCGAAGAGGATCAACCGCTTGCGGCAGCTGAGTGATGAGTTCCTTGAGTGCGCTAGGCGGCGCTTGCAGACGGAATCGTCCCTAAAACAAGAAGGCGAGCTTCGCCGCGCAACAAGCGATCTCTACTTTGCGCTTTTCCATGGGGTTTGTGCTGCGTTGGTCGAGCAGATCGAATTCGATGAAGAGAGTAGCACATTTCGGGACGTCTTCATGGCAATCTACCGTCAGGTCGATCACGGTCGATTGGAGAAGAACGCGCGGCGTGTCGGTCAAAACGACCCCAAGTTTTCTGAGCCCTTCGCATCCTTCTCCAAACAAATCACGGCAATGAAAAATAAGCGCGAAAAGGCCGATTATGACCCTCTCGCGCAATTGAAGTTATCGACTGTCACAAGCGATCTTCAAACTGTCGAAACGACCCTTGATCGATTCTGGTCCGCACCCGAACTGGATCGGGCGCGATTTGCAGTCTTTGTGGCCGTTAGGCGCTAAAACTTAAGCCCGCACCAACGCCTCATAGCTTTCCGCGATATCTCGCGTAAGGGCACCGACCTCGAAGTTGTAATCCGCGATCTGGCCCACGGGCGTGACTTCCGCCGCCGTGCCGGTCAGCCAGCATTGCTCGAATGACTCAAGCTCTTCCGGCATGATGTGGCGCTCGTGGACCTTGATCTGCTTGGACTCCAGCATTCCGATGACCGTCTGGCGGGTAATGCCGTTCAGGAACACATCAGCTGTCGGGGTATGAACCTCTCCGTCCTTGACGAAGAAGATGTTCGCGCCCGTCGCCTCGGCCACGTAGTTGCGGTAGTCCATAAACAGCGCGTCCGAGCAGCCCTTGGCCTCGGCCGCGTGTTTGGAGGTCGTGCAGATCATATACAAACCAGCCGCCTTGGCGTGGACCGGGATCGTCTCGGGCGAAGGGCGCTTCCACTTGGAGATGTCCAGCTTGGCGCCGCGCGTTTTCGCGTCGCCGTAGTAGCTGCCCCATTCCCACGCGGCGATCGCCACGCGGACCGGGTTCTTGATCGAGCTGACACCCATGTCGTCGCCCGCGCCGCGCCACGCCACGGCGCGCACGTAGGCGTCGGTCAGGCCGTTGGCCTTCATGACTTCGTACTTCGCGGCCTCGACCTCATCGACGGTGAAGGGGATCTCGAAGTCGATGCAGGAGGCGGAGTAGTGCAGACGCTCGGAATGCTTGCGGCTTTCAAAGATCTTGCCGTTGTAGGCGCGCTCCCCCTCGAACACCGACGACGCGTAATGCATCGCGTGGCTGAGGATGTGGACATTGGCCTGGCGCCAGTCGACAAGTTTGCCGTCCATCCAGATCACGCCGTCCCTGTCGTCATAGGCTGCCATTGGTCTCGTCCCTTCCTAGTGCCCGCTTCCACACGGGATGAAATTTCCAAAAGTTGCGCAAGATATGGCCGTTTCGGACATAATATTACACAGATTGCCAGTTTGGCTAACAATTGATTCTTGGAAAGTCAACAAGGCTGACATAAACTGCCACAAACGGGAGGGACCAAGGGATGGCAGAGCGCGGCGCCGGGATGGGCCGGGGGGACACGTTGCTGTTCCTGACGGATGAGCAATTGCGCCGCGGGATTGAAGCGATGTTCTTCGCTTATCGGGGGTTTACCGCTGATCCCGATCTGATCCTGGCCGACCGCGGGTACGGGCGCGCTCACCATCGGGCCGTGCATTTCATCAGCCGCACGCCGGGCACGACGGTGAATAATCTGCTGTCGATCCTGGGCGTGACTAAGCAATCGCTCAACCGGGTGCTACGGACTTTGGTGGAGGATGGTCTGGTGGAGGCTCGCGTCGGCACCCGTGACAAGCGCGAGCGGCACCTGCATTTGACCGCCGACGGTGTGGCGCTGGAACGCGCTTTGAGCGAGGCGCAGCGCAACCGCATGCGCGCGGCTTTCCGCAATGCGGGGCCAGAGGCGGTTTCGGGGTTTCGGGCCGTGCTTGAAGAGATGATGGACCCCGACATGCGACGCCACTACCTTGAGGGCGTGGAGCGAGAGCAATGAATATGAATATGGACATCGGGGCCCATCTGTTGATCGTCGATGATGATGAGCGGATCCGCACGCTTCTGCAGAAGTTTCTGATGCGCAACGGGTTCATGGCCTCGGGTGCGCGGGATGCGGCGCAGGCGCGGGTTTTGCTGGCGGGGCTCAGCTTCGACATGATCGTGCTGGATGTGATGATGCCGGGCGAGGACGGCCTCAGCCTTTGTCGCGATATCCGGACGACGTCCACGACGCCGATCCTGTTGCTGACGGCAAAAGGCGAAAGCGGTGACCGGATCGAGGGGTTGGAAGCGGGAGCTGACGACTACCTTTCCAAACCGTTCGAGCCCAAGGAACTGCTTTTGCGGATCAACGCGATCCTGCGGCGGATGCCGGCGCCTGCCGAGGATGCGACGGTGCCGCAGGTCCTTCACCTCGGGCCCGTGCGCTACGATATCGAGCGGGGCGAGATGTGGCAGGGCCAGGACCCCGTGCGGCTGACGGCGACGGAGGCGGCGCTGATGCGGATCTTCGCGCATCAACCGGCGGAAGCGCTGTCGCGGGGGGAGCTTGTGAGCCTTCTGAACCGCGACAAGGTCGGGGGAGAGCCGGTGCAGGAGCGGGCCGTGGACGTGCAGATCACCCGGCTGCGCCGCAAGATCGAGATGAACCCCAAACAGCCCCGTTACCTGCAGACCGTGCGCGGGGCGGGGTATATGTTGGCGCCGGATTGAGGGGGTGCTCAAGCTTGAGCAACCTCTCAACCCATTGATATTCCAACATGATCAAAATCTGTTAACCTTCCGTTTACCACCTTTTCCGCCCTGCGGACCCTCCCCCTTTCACCGGAGCCTCACCCCATGCTGATCGTGAATAACCCCAGTGGCCTGCAGCATGAGATGCCCGAAGGCCACCCCGAGCGCATCGCCCGGCTGGAGACGGTCTTTGCCGTTCTCGCCGACGTCGAGGCCGAGCGGGCGGAGGCGCCGCTGGGCACCGAGGATGACGTCGCGCTGTGCCACCCCCAGGACTACATCGATGCAATGCGCACGGCGATGCCGACCGAAGGCAGGGTGCAGATCGATGCCGACACCAGCGCCTCGCCCGGCACCTGGGAGGCCGCGATGCGCGGCGTGGGCGGCTGCCTTCTGGGAGTGGACCGGGTCCTGTCCGGTGCCCATAAGCGCGCCTTTGTGGCCACTCGCCCGCCGGGCCATCACGCCGAGAAATCCCGTGCCATGGGGTTCTGCCTGTTTGGGTCCATCGCCATCGCCGCGCGCCACGCGCTGGAGCGGCACAACCTTGGCCGAGTGGCCATTGTCGATTTTGACGTCCACCACGGCAACGGCACGCAAGACCTGTTGTGGGACGAGCCGCGGGCGCTGTTCATCTCGTCCCACCAAATGCCGCTCTACCCCGGCTCGGGCGCGGTGCATGAGCGCGGCGGCTCGGACAACGTGATGAACCTGCCGCTGCCGCCCGGATCGGACGGGCAGGCGATGCGACAGCGCTACACCAGCCACGTCTTCCCGCGCCTGCGCGACTTCGAGCCAGAGCTGATCCTGATTTCCGCCGGGTTCGATGCCCATACCCGCGACCCGTTGGCCAATCTGGACTGGGATACAGAGGATTTCGCCTGGGTCACGCGCGAGTTGGTGCGCCTTGCCGAGGAGGTCTGCGAGGGGCGCATCGTCTCGACTCTGGAAGGCGGGTATGATCTTCAGGGGCTGGGCGAAGGCGTGCTGGCCCATGTGACGGAATTGGAGGATCGGGATGGCTGAGAAAAGCCTTGAAGAGATGAGCTTTGAGGACGCAATCCGCGAGTTGGAACAGGTTGTCACGCAGTTGGACCGGGGCGACGTGGCGCTGGAAGACTCGATCAAGCTCTACGAGCGCGGCGCGGCGCTGAAAGCGCGCTGCGAGGCAAAGCTGAAAGAGGCCGAAGAGAAGGTGGCGCAGATCACGCTGGATGCGGGCGGTCAGCCCACGGGCACCACCCCGGTCGAAGGCCTGTAAGACGTGTTCAAGACGGCGCTGACCGAGGCGCAGGGCGCGATCGGTGATTTTCTGACAGAGCAGATGGCCCGTTTTGGCGATGACAACATCGCCGAAGGGATGCGCTACGCGACGGGAGGCGGCAAACGCCTACGGGGCTTCCTGGCGTTGGAAAGCGCGGCGCTGTTCGACGTGCCGCGCAGCCGGGCGCTTTACGCGGCGGCGGCGGTGGAATGCCTGCACGCCTATTCCCTCGTCCACGATGATCTGCCCTGCATGGACGACGACGACCTGCGCCGGGGCCAGCCCACCGTCCACGTCAAATGGGATGAGGCGACGGCGGTTCTGGTGGGCGACGCGTTGCAGACCTTCGCCTTTGAACTGCTCAGCTGCGAGGACGCCGGGACGGCGGAGGAGGGGCTGGCCCTGATCGCCAGCCTCGCGAAAGCGAGCGGCGCGCAGGGCATGGTTCTGGGCCAGGCCCAGGACATCGCGGCAGAAACAGCAGGCCGCCCTCTGACGCTGGAGGAGATCACCGCCTTGCAGGCCAACAAGACCGGTCGCCTGATCGAATGGCCCGCGGTCGCCGGCGCGATCCTGGGCGGCGCGGATCCCGCACCGTTGCAAACCTACGCCCGGGCCATCGGCCTCGCCTTTCAGATCGCCGATGACATCCTGGATGTGGAGGGCGATGCCGCCAAGGCGGGAAAGGCGCTGCGCAAGGATGCGGAGGCCGGCAAGGCGACGTTCGTGTCCCTCCTCGGCCTTTCGTCCGCGAAATCGCGGGCAAAAGACCTCCTCGCAGAGGCCACTGAGGCACTTCAGCCCTATGGCAATAAGGCGCAGACGCTTCGCGATTTGGCGCACTACATAGTGACACGGGATAAGTGAAAGCCCGTTATACGTGAAAGCCCGTTATACGTGAATGAAAGTGTGCCCGACATGACCGCGCGCCCCTCCACCCCGCTGCTGGACAAGGTCCAATCCCCCAATGACCTCAAGGGTCTGAGCGATTTCGACCTGAAGCGCCTTGCCGATGAGTTGCGGGCCGAGATGATCTGGACGGTCAGCCAGACCGGGGGGCATTTCGGTGCGGGCCTGGGGGTGGTGGAGATGACGGTGGCCTTGCACCACGTGTTTGATACGCCGCGTGACAAGCTGATCTGGGACGTGTCGCACCAGTGCTACCCCCACAAGATCCTGACCGGGCGGCGGGAGCAGATGCTGACGATCCGTCAGAAGGACGGGTTGTCCGGGTTCACCAAGCGGTCGGAGAGCGCCTATGACCCGTTTGGCGCGGCGCATTCCTCGACCTCGATCTCTGCCGCGTTGGGCTTTGCGGTGGCGCGGGATCTGGGCGGGGACAGTGACACCGGCCACGGCGATGCGATTGCGGTGATCGGGGATGGCGCGATGTCCGGCGGCATGGCGTTCGAGGCGATGAACAACGCGGGCCATATGGGCAAGCGGCTGATCGTGATCCTGAACGACAACGAGATGTCGATTGCGCCGCCCACGGGCGCGATGTCGTCTTACCTGTCCAGGCTCTACGCAGGCGCGCCGTTCCAGGAGTTCAAGGCGGCGGCCAAGGGGGCGGTGTCGCTGTTGCCCGAGCCGTTCCAGGAGGGCGCGCGCCGCGCGAAAGAGCTGCTGAAGAGCGCGACCGTGGGGGGGACGTTGTTCGAGGAGTTGGGGTTTTCCTACGTCGGGCCGATTGACGGCCACGATATGGAGAGCCTGTTGTCGGTTTTGCGGACCGTGAAGGCGCGCGCGGACGGCCCGATCCTGATCCATGCGATCACCAAGAAGGGCAAGGGATATTCTGAGCACCGGGCGGATCGCGGCCACGCCACGGCGAAGTTCAACATCGCCACAGGAGAGCAGGTGAAGGCGCCGAGCAATGCGCCGAGCTACACCAAGGTTTTCGCGCAGTCGCTGATTGCGGAGGCCGAGGATGATCCGAAGATCGTCGCGGTGACGGCGGCGATGCCCGATGGCACGGGCCTCGATCTCTTCGCCGAGCGCTTCCCCAGCCGCTGTTTCGACGTCGGCATCGCAGAGCAGCACGGCGTGACTTTCGCCGCCGGCATGGCCGCAGGGGGGCTGAAGCCCTTCGCCGCGATCTATTCGACCTTCCTGCAACGCGGCTATGATCAGGTCGTCCACGACGTCGCCATTCAGCGCCTGCCCGTACGTTTCGCCATCGACCGCGCGGGGCTTGTGGGGGCGGACGGCTGCACCCACGCCGGGAGCTACGACATCAGCTACCTCGCCAACCTGCCCGGTTTCATCGTCATGGCCGCCGCCGATGAGGCCGAGCTGCGCCACATGGTGCGGACCGCCTTGGAGATCGATGACCGCCCCAGCGCCTTCCGCTTCCCGAGGGGCGAGGGCGTTGGGGTGGAGCTGCCCGAGCGCGGTGTGGCGCTGGAGATCGGCAAGGGGCGGATGATCTCGGAGGGGAACCGCGTGGCGATCTTGAACTTCGGTACCCGTCTGAAGGAGGTGCAGGAGGCGGCGGAGGCGCTGGCGCAGCGCGGGATTACGCCGACGATTGCCGATGCGCGCTTCGCCAAACCGCTGGACGAAGAGTTGATCTTGCAACTCGCCCGCCATCACGAGGCGCTGATCACCGTGGAGGAAGGCGCCGTGGGGGGCTTCGGCAGCCACGTGGCGCATCTGCTGGCAGAGCGGGGCGTGTTCGACACCGGGATCAAGTACCGCTCTATGGTATTGCCCGATGTCTTCATCGACCAGGCCAGCCCGCGCGACATGTATGCGGTTGCAGGGATGAACGCGGAGGATATCGTCGCCAAGGTGCTGACGACCTTGGGCGTCGAGGTGCTGAGCCAGCGGGCGTGAGCGCTCGAACGGTCAGGTGCAGCGGTCGTGACACATGCCGGTTGCGCGGGGCAATGGCCGCCTGAAGACTCGATCAAACGCGCCGAAGCCTTAGCCCCAGGCGGGTGCTTCCGTCGACGGGCTGTAGCTGCCGAACGTCCATTCGTGGCCCTCGGGGTCCGTGCAGCGGTATCGGCGTGTGCCCCACTCGGTGTCTTCGGGCGGGTAGACTTCCGTCGCGCCCGCAGCCATCGCCGTGGTGTGGTGGGCATCGACGTCTTCGACGACCAGATAGATGCCCGGAGAGCCTTTTGGCAGATCCGCTGTCCCCATCAGGATCACGCCGTCGCCATAGACCAATTCTGCGTGGAGGACGCCGCCCTCCGGATCGTCGGCCCTGATGTTGACGCGGAAGCCGAATGCCTGGGTCAGGAAGTCGATGGCCGCCGCGCCGTCTTTATACGAGAGATAGGGAACGATGCTTGGGTTGGACATAGCGAAAACCTCCGTTCGGCGCGGGTTGGGAATGACGGCGAAAATCATGCCATAGCTTTCGCAGCCCGCAAAGCGGCGTCGGCGAGGGGGCTACTTTCGGTCTTCCAACTTCTTCTCGATCGCCAGGAGCCGCTCCAACACTTCATCGCGGTAGGCATCCGTTGCGGCGTTCGATTCCTCCGAGTGGGCGTCCTGCATCGAGTTCACCACGAGGCCTACGATCAGGTTCACCACGGCAAATGTCGTCACCATGATGAACGGCACGAAGAAGAGCCAGGCGTAGGGGTAGACCTCTAGCACTGGGCGCACGATGCCCATGGACCAGCTTTCCAGCGTCATGATCTGGAACAGCGTGTAGAGGGACAGGCCGATGGTGCCGAACCAGTCGGGGAACTGGGCGGCGAAGAGCTTCGTCGCCATGACCGCGCCGATGTAGAAGATGATCGACATCAGCAGGAACACGCTTCCCATGCCCGGCAGCGCCGTCAAAAGGCCCTCGACCACGCGGCGGAGCGAGGGGACGGAAGAGACGACGCGCAGCACGCGCAGGATGCGCAGGGCGCGGAGCACGCTGAGGCCTTGGGTCGCGGGCACAAGCGCAATGCCGACGATGACGAAATCGAAGATGTTCCAGCCGTTGCGGAAGAAGCGGGGGCCCAGGGCGAAGAGTTTCAGCGCAATCTCGATGGTGAAAATCGACAGGCAGAGCGTGTCGAGCATCAGGATCAGCGGGCCAGCGGCGGCCATGATCGGCGCAGAAGTCTCCATCCCCAGGATGACCGCGTTGAAGATGATCACGCCGACGATGAAATTGCGCACGAGGGGGCTTTCCAGCCATGCGGCGAGGCGGGTGCGTATGTCATTCATGGCGGGCTCCTTCAGCTTAGGCGCTGATATGGGCAAGCGAGAAGCGTGCCGCAAGTTCCACATGGGGCGACCAGCGGAATTGATCCACCGGCTGCACCCATTCGAGTAAATACCCGGCATCTTTCAGGATCGCAGCGTCGCGCGCGAAGGTCACGGGATTGCAGGACACGGCGGCAATGATGGGGATTTGGGCCTTGGCGAGTTGTTCGGTCTGCGCCTCCGCGCCCGCGCGGGGCGGGTCGATGACGATTGCGTCGAATTTGGCAAGCTCATCGGGCAGAAGCGGGCGGCGGAAGAGGTCACGTTTTTCAGTGGTGATCGCTTTGAGGCCGGTGGCGAAGCGGGTGGCGTGGTCCAGCGCATCGAGAAGGTCAGGCGCGGCTTCGACGGCGTGGACCGGCGCGGTTTGGGCGAGCGGCAAGGCGAAGGTGCCGATGCCACAGAAGAGATCGGCGATGTGTTTGGCGCCTTCGGTGGCCTCGGTCACGGCGGCTTGCAGGGCCTGCTCGCCGTCCTTGGTGGCTTGCAGAAACGCGCCGGGCGGTGGCGTGACGCGGGCGGTGCCGAGGGTCAGGCGGGGCGGTGTTTCGGAATAAACGGGCTCATCCCCCCAGGTGAGGCGGGAAAACGTGTGCTGCACGCTGGGAAGCGCTGCGCGCAGCGGCCCGTCGAGGGGTTTTGCGCCGGTGACATGCAGGTCGATGCCGGTTTCCGTGAGGGTGACGGAAAGGCCCAGTGTGGCCGAGCGGGAGGCGCCGAGTTTGACGATTTCCTCCAGCGCCGGGAGGGTTTCAAGCAGAGCCGGTTCCAGCAAAAAACACTCTCTAATCGGCACAATCGTGCCTGATTTGCGGGCGTGAAAGCCGATCATCGCGCCCTTCTTGGTGCGGGTGCCCGCCAGGGTCGCGCGGCGGCGGGACTTGGGGGCGGAGGTCACGATGGGCCGCAGGGGCGCGGGCAGGTCGTGGGCGTGTAGGGCTTTTGTGATCACATCTGCCTTCCACGTGGCCACGAAGGGGTCAGAGGCATGCATCAGGCTGCAACCGCCACAGGATTTGTAGTGCGGGCAGGGTGCCTTTACGCGGTTGGGCGAGGGTGTGATCACAGAGGGCGCGGCGATGCGGTCGCCGTCGATCTCGCCCGAAACGACCTCTCCCGGCAGGGTGAGGGGGACGAAAACGGGCCCTTCCGCGATGCCATCGCCGTGGTGGCCCAGGCGGGTGATCGTGACCTCAGGCACGGGGCACCGCGGGGGAAAAGGCGTAGCCCTCGGGCGACAGGATCGTTGCTTCGCGCAACCCGTGGGGTTTGTCGGCGGGCGGCTCTATCACCATATCGGCGTCCGCGCGGGCCACGGCGGCGTCGGGGTCGATGCCGAACAGATAGAACTGCGCGCCGCCGCCCCGGGGCGGGTTTTCGGGGATGAGTTGCGGCAGGGGGTTGGCATGGTAGGTGCCGTCGGCGTGCAGCTGAAACACGGCGTTGCCGTGGGTAATGATGGCGAAATCATCGGAGAGGCGGTGGGCCTGGAGGCCGAAGACGCTCTGCAGAAAGGCGGCGAGGGCGCGGACATCGCGGGTCAACAGGTTCACGCCGATGCCTGTCAGTGAACGGCCAAAATCCTCGGCAGAGATGGTTTCATAATCCATGGGGGAGCATTGCGACAAAGCGGGCGGCGGGACAAGTCCCGCCCTACAGCCCATCCAGAAATCGACGCACCGCGCGTGGGGAGGTCAGATGGTGGACCGCCACGCCGGGCCCGGCCTTCGCCATCCAGCGCAGGTTTGCGGCGCGGTTCGTGGCGCTGGTGTCCCAGATCCATTTCCAGAACTCGGCGCTGAACTGCTCGGGACAGCCCTCGGGCAGGTCGGGGCGCGTTTTGCCGTAGTGCTTGATCGTGCGTTTGAAGACGCGCCAGGCGCGGAGCCAGAGCGGAAAGTCGAGGTTGATGAGCGTATCGCAGCGCGCCAGCCGATGTTCTTTGGTCGCGCCCAGGCCGCCCTCAAAAATCCAGGCGTTCTTTTCCTGTTCGATCAGGGCGAGGCGGATCTTCTCGGGCTTGGGTCGTTCCTCCCAGCCGGACATCCAGTGGATGTGGTCGACATGGACGACGGGGAGGCCTGTTTTTGACCCTAACGCGCGGGCGAGGGTCGATTTGCCCGAGCCCGGCTGGCCGATGATCATGACGCGTTTCATGGCCGGATTACTCAGCCGCCGTCGCGTCCTCCAGCCCGATGAAGCCGCCGGATTGGCGGTTCCAATAGCGGGCGTAGAGGCCGTCTTGCGACAGGAGTTCGGCGTGGGTGCCATCCTCGGCGATGCGGCCCTGATCGAGGACGATGATCCGGTCCATGGCGCTGAGCGTCGACAGGCGGTGGGCGATGGCGATGACGGTTTTACCCTCCATCACCGAATGCAGGGTGTCCTGGATCGCGGCCTCCACTTCGCTGTCCAGCGCGGAGGTCGCCTCGTCCAGCACCAGCACCGGGGCGTCCTTGAGGAAGGCACGGGCGAGCGCCACGCGTTGGCGTTGTCCGCCGGAAAGCTTCACGCCGCGTTCGCCCAGGAACGCGTCATAGCCCGCGTTGTTACGGTGGTCGCGCAGGTCGAGGATGAAGTCATGGGCCTCGGCCCGTTTGGCGGCCTCAATCACCTCGGCCTCACTCGCATCGGGGCGGCCGTAAAGGATGTTGTCGCGCGCGGTGCGGTTGAACATGGCGGTGTCCTGGGTGACCATAGCGATCTGTTGGCGCAGGCTGTCTTGGGTGACGCCCCGCACATCCACACCGTCCACCAGAACGCGACCCTGTTCCGCATCATAGAGCCGCATCAGAAGCGCCACGAGGGTCGATTTACCCGCACCCGAGGCGCCCACGACGCCCAGTTTCTCACCCGGTTTCACCGTCAGGTTGATCGCATCGATCCCGCCCGTGCGCTGGCCATATGCGAAGGAGACGGCGTCAAAGGTGATCTCTCCGGTGACGCGAGGCAGGGGCTGTGCGCCGCCCGCATCGGTCAGGCCATGGGGCGGGGTGAGGGTGCGCATGCCGTCCTCCAACTCGCCCAGGTTGGCGTAGATGCCCATCAGCGTGAAAGAAACCCAACCGGTCATCTGGGAAATCCGCATGGAGATGGCGCCGATGGCAGCGATATCGCCGGGCGTCGCCTGACCGTTCTGCCACAGAACCACGCCGCCCAGAACCAGCACGACGGGCAACAGCCCGGCGGTGGTCATCAGCGCGAAACGAAACCCGGTGGAGAGCACGCCGAACGACAGGGCGGCGGTGCGGTAATCGTCCATCGCGCCAGTCGCGGCGGCGTCCTCATGATCCGTATGACCAAACAGCTTCACCGTCTTGATGTTGGTGATCGTATCCACCACCTGCCCGGTGACATTGGCCCGCGTCGCCGCCCGCGCCTTGGAGCGGACGCGGATGCGCGGCAGATACCAGCGGATCATCACCGTGTAGAGCCCGCACCAGATCACCAGCGCCACGGCAATCCGCCAATCAATCGCGACCAGCAGCACGACCGTCCCCAGAAGCGTGATGATCGCATAGGCGGCGGCATTGATCACCTCGGTCACGATGTTGACCATCGCGGTGGCGGCCTGCATCTGCTTCTGGGCAATGCGGCCTGCGAAATCATTGTCGAAGAAGGTGATGTCGTGGCCAAGCGTCCAGCGGTGCAGGCGTGACTGCACCAGGGGCGCGATGTTGGGCGGCAGCACGATCCCGGTGAAGGCGGCAGAGGTACCGAAAAACAGCGGGCGCACCAGAAGGTAGAAGGCGATATAGCCCGCGATCAGCCAGCCGTGCTGGGCCAGGTAATCGGCATTGCCGCCGGTGGTCGTGTCGATCAAGGCGCCCAGATACCAGGCGGCGGCAACTTCCATCAAGCCCGCGAGGCCCGACATCAGGGCCGCGACGAACATGATCGGCCAGGCGCCCGAGAGGCACCATTTCATGAACGGCCACAGCGTGCGCGGCGGCGGGCCGGAGGCCTCCGCAAATGGCGGGACGAGGCCTGCGAGCCAATTCACAAGACGCATCAGGGTGTCCATCAGGGTCTTCATTCCGCTGCCTCTTCGGTGCCGATGAACCCGCCCGATTGGCGGGCCCAGAAGCCTGCATATAGGCCACCCTTGGCCAAAAGCGCGTCGTGGGTGCCGTCTTCGACGATATGCCCATCATCTAGCACGATGATCCGGTCCATCTGCGCGATGGTGCTAAGGCGGTGGGCGATGGCGATCACGGTCTTGCCCTGCATGACGCCGTAAAGCGTCTCTTGAATCTGGGCCTCCACTTCACTGTCGAGCGCCGAGGTCGCCTCATCCAGCACCAGGATCGGGGCGTTCTTCAGGATGACCCGGGCCAGCGTCACCCGCTGGCGCTGTCCGCCCGACAATTTCACGCCCCGCTCGCCCACATGGGCGTCATAGCCTTTGCGGCCCTGGGGGTCTTCGAGGTCGAGGATGAAATCATGGGCCTCGGCCCGTTTGGCGGCCTCGATCATGGCGTCTTCGGACGCATCGGGCGCCCCGTAAAGGATGTTGTCGCGCACCGAGCGGTGCAGCAGCGACGAGTCCTGTTGCACCATGCCGATCACGCGCCGCAGGCTGTCTTGCTGCACCAGGGCAATGTCCTGCCCGTCGATTAGAATCCGACCCTGTTCGGCGTCGTAGAACCTGAGAAGCAGCTTCACGAGCGAGGATTTCCCAGCGCCGGACCGGCCTACAAGGCCGATTTTTTCGCCCGGCTTGATGGTCATGGAAATGCTGTCGAGGCCCCCTGCGCCGCGCCCGTAATGGTGGCTGAGGTTTTCAAGGCGCACCTCCCCCTCGGTCAGGACAAGCGGTTTCGCACCGGGCGCGTCGACCAGATCAATCGGCTCGGTGATCGTCTCCATCCCTTCGGCGACGATGCCGAGGGACCGGAAGAATGTGGAGACCGCCCACATGATCCAGCCGGTCATAGCTGAAAGCCGCAGCGCCAGCGCGGTCGCCGCCGCGACAACGCCGACGGAGGCCGCGCCCTGGCTCCACAACAGGATGCCCCAGCCGACGACCGCCACGATCAGGAAGCCGTTCAGCATCACCAGCATCACATCCATCGTGGTGAAAATCCGCATCTCCTTGGCGAAGGTCTGGCGGGTGAATTCGATGGCTTCCTTGGCGTAGGCGAGTTCGGTCTCGTTATGGGCAAAAAGCTTCACGGAATGGATGTTGGTGTAGCTGTCCACCACGCGCCCCGTGGTCATGGAGCGCGCATCGGAGGCCGCTTGGGAGGCCGGGCCGACGCGGCGCATCGTCCAGCGCAGGAGGAGGGCGTAGAGCGTGAACCAGATGATCAGCGGCAGGGCCAGCCGAGGGTCCGAGCCCATCAGCAGGATCGCCGCGCCGACCAGATAGGCGAGGCTGAAGGTGATCGCGTCGAACACCTGGAAAATCGCATCGCCCGCGCTGCCGGGCGTCTGCATGATCCGGTTGGCGATGCGGCCTGCGAAGTCATTCTCGAAAAAGCCAACCGATTGGCGCAGCACCTGTTTGTGCGCCCGCCAGCGGACCAAGGCGCCAAACTGCGGCAGGATGGCGTTGTTCAGCAGCGCCACGTCGAGGCCCTGAAGGATCGGGCGGATCGTGAGGATGAAGACGGCGGCAAGGGTCAGCTCCAACCCATACTCCGACAAGACCGTCGCCGGGTCGCCCAAGGTCATCAGGTCCACCACGCGGCCCATGTACCAGATCAGCCCGATCTCGATCGCGGCGACGACGACCGACATGAAGGCGGTCAGCGCAAAGAGCCCTTTGAAAGGCTGCGAATAGTCCCAAAGGAACGGCCAAAGACGGCGCGGCGGGCGATCCTGTTCGGCATGGGCCACATAGGGATCGACCAGATTTTCGAATTTTCTGAACATGACATTTCCCGTGTCAGACGGGTGGTATAACCCGCCGGGTCGGGAATGACCATTACCGGCTGAGCAGCTGGGATTTGCTTAGCGTGAAGGCGCTGTCGATCCAGGCTTGTTCCAGGGATTTGAGCTGATCCCCCAGCGCCTTGCCCTGAAAATCAGGCAGGTCGGCGGCCTTCACCGGGAAGGTGGCCTTTGCGCCGATTTCCGCCGCGTGCAGCGCGTTTGCGTCCACCGGCTGCTCGAAAAGCGCGGCGCGCAGCACCAGAATATCGCGCGCGGCGTCGACCCCGTGGTGATAGCCAAGGGGGCCCGGCGTCGTCGTGCTTGCCATCTCGTCACGGAAAAGCGTGAGCCGTTTCGCCTCTGCCTTCGACAGGCGCAACGCGTTTGCGTCCCCCCCAAGGGCCGCGAGGCGCCGGATAGCATCCGGGCGGAGGCCGTCTTCCAGCCCCGTCAACACCGTCAGCATCCGCGATGACGCCCCGGGCAAGACCGCTGCGAGGACGTGGGTCTGATCCATCGCCGCGACAGCGGGCGCTGGATCAGGCGCGCGGAGGAGGGTTTGAACCTCGGACCCCACCCGTTCCGCCGAAAGCCGCGCGATCCCGTCGAGGTTTGCGGCGCAGGCGGCGAGGCCCTCGGCGTCGAGCCCGCCCGTGGGGTCGGCATACCAGGCATGGAACCGAAAGAACCGCAGGATGCGCAGGTAATCCTCGGCGATCCGCGCGTCCGCGTCGCCGATGAACCGCACGCGCCTTGCCTTGAGGTCGTCCAAGCCCGCGCCGTTGGGGTCCAGAACCGCGCCGTCGCGCGTGGCGTATAACGCGTTAATGGTGAAATCCCGTCGTGCGGCATCCTCCGCCAATTCCCGGGTGAAGGCGACGGAGGCATGGCGGCCGTCCGTCTCTATATCGCGGCGTAGGGTCGTGATTTCATAGGGTGTGCCGTTTGAGACGACCGTGACGGTCCCATGGTCGATCCCCGTGGGGACGGCGCGCAGGCCGGCTGCCGTGGCCAGTTCCATGACTGTTTCAGGCCGCAACTCAGTGCATATGTCCAGGTCCGCCACGGGCGCGTCCAGCAAGCCGTTTCGCACGCAGCCGCCGACGAACCAGGCGCCGTGATCCCCGAGGGCATCAAAAATGGCAGCGGTTTCAGCCGAGGTCAGCCAGGGTGCGGAAAGCCGCATCACGCGACCCGGTCCGCGAGGGATTTCAGCATCCGCGCCGTCGCGCCCCAGATGTAGTAGGGGCCAAACGGCACCACGTAGTATTCGCGCCGCATCCCGCGCCAGCGGCGGCCTTCCACGGCGTAATTGCCGGGGTCCATCAGGAACGACAGCGGCGCGCGAAACACCTCGGCCACTTCGCCAGGCTCGGGGCGTGGCTGAAACTCGGCCTCGATCCGGGCGAGGAAGGGCGTCACCGAGTAGCTTGTCACCGTCTCGTGGGCGGGGAGTTCGGCCAGAACAGAGACGTTGGACGGATCAAGCCCGATCTCTTCGCGGGCCTCCCGCAGGGCGGCCTGAACGAGGCTTTCGCCCGCGTCGACCTTGCCGCCTGGAAAGGCGATTTGCCCCGGGTGATGCTTCAGGGTGGAGGCGCGTTTGGTGAGGATCACCTGATCGTCCAACACGCCGATCAACACCGCAGCCGGGCGCAGCACGCGGCCTTCGGGCAGGACCACACCGGGGTTCAGATCGTAATCTGAGGAAGGCCGCGCGGGAACATGGTCCAGCGCGGCCTCCAGGTTGCTTAGGTCAAACGGGCGACCCATCGGGGGCCCTTTCGGCTTCAAACCCCAAAGACAGGGGATCAAAGTCGTAATGCGCGCCGCAGAACTGGCAATCTGCGGTCACACGGCCTTCGTCCGTTGTCATATGGGCGATGTCCTTGGCCGAATAGATCGACAGGGACTGGCGCACGCGATCCTCGGAGCAGGTACAGCCGAACCCCACGGGCAGGGCATCGAACACGCGCGGCTGCTCTTCATGGAACAGACGCACCAGAAGCTCGGTCGGGGCGACATGGGGACCGATCAGCTCCATCTCGTCCGCCGTGCCCATCAGGATGTTGGCGCGGTTCCAATCCTCGGCCTTGTCGGGCTCGATCAGGTCTTGCGCCGTCAACACGCCGTCCGCGCCGCTGGGGCCATCTTTGGCTTCCAGCGAGGTTTCCGGCATCACCTGCAGCATCACGCCCCCGGCGCGCCAACCCTCGGCCTGGCCCGGTTCCTGGGCGCGCCCGTAGGACAGCTTGAAGGACGTCGGCAACTGCTCGGACTGCGCAAAATAGGCCTCGGCACAGGCCGACAGCGACCCCCCGGCAAGCGGCGTGATCCCTTGATAGGGTGCCATATCAGGCCCCTGATCAATCAGGATCGCGAAGTAGCCGCTGCCGATCTGCTCGAACGCGGGCGCGGACAGGTCCAACCGGTCTGCATCATAAGAGGCATAGGCCCGGATCTGCGCCGGCTCCCCCTCGGCGGTGCCTGCCACGAAATCCGTGGCCAGCAGCCGGATCGGCCCATCGCCGCGCACCTGCAACGACAGTTTCCAGCGCAGCTTGATGGTCTGCCCGATCAAGGCGGTCAGCAAGGCCATCTCGGCCACCATCGCCTCTACCGGCGCGGGGTAGTCGTGTTGCGACAGGATCCGGTCCAACGTCGTATCCAGGCGCGCCACGCGCCCCCGGATGTCCGAGCGGTCCAGCTGGAACGGCAACACCGTGTCATCCCACGCGAGTTTTGTGGTCAAAGTCATGGGGTCAGCCCCCCTTTACCGAATATTGGAAGTTCTGGTCCCATATAGGGGGCGCTTGGGCAACACCAAACCCCCTTCCTGCCGCAGTTCTGCCTTGCGTCTGCCGCATGGGGTTGGGACACCCCGGTTAACCAAAAGCAGGCGTAATGATGAAGATCCTTTTCGTGCATCAAAACTTCCCCGGCCAGTACCGAGAATTGTTCTCGTGGCTGCGGGCGCAAGGCGGGCATGAGTTGGTGTTTCTGACCCAGCGCAAGGATGTGCCGGTGATGGAAGGCGCGCGGATCGTGACCTATGCGACGCACCACAAGCCCGCCAAGGACGCCTACGCCCTGACCCAATATTGGGAGGAATGCACCGGCAACGGCTTTGGCTGCGCCCAGGCCGCCGGCAAGCTGCGCGGCGAGGGGTTCACGCCTGACATCATTCTGGGCCACGTCGGCTGGGGAGAGCTGACGTTCCTGAAAGAGATTTGGCCCAACACGCCGATCATCGGCTATTTCGAGTATTACTTCCTCGCCAAGGGCGGCAGCGTCGGCTTTGACCCGGAGTTTCCCGCCAGCCCCCATGCGCCCTTCACCATGCATGCCCGCAACGCGGTCAACTTCGCCAACATCCAGACCGTCGATCAGGGGCATTCGCCGACCCAGTGGCAGTGCGACACCTTCCCGGACAGTTTCAAGGACAAGATCTACGTCAAGCATGACGGCATCCGGACCGACAAGCTGTTGCCGGACCCCAAGGCAGAGGTCGCCCTGGGACGTCTTGGCCGGTCTGTCACTAAAGAAGACGAGATCTTCACCTATATGGCCCGCAATATGGAGCCGACCCGCGGCTTTCATTCCTTCATGCGGGCGCTGCCCCACATTCTGGATGCGCGCCCCAAGGCGCGGGCGTTGATCATCGGTGGGTCAGACGTGTCCTATGGCAAGAAGTCGGGGTCCGAGGGTGGCTATAGGGCCGAGATGGAGCGGGAGGTTGGCGATGCCGTCGATTGGTCCCGCGTCCATTTCCTGGGGCGGGTGCCGTATGAGGATTACCAGAAGATCATCCAGGTCAGCCGCTGCCACATCTACCTGACGGTACCATTCGTGTTGTCGTGGTCCTGTCTGGAGGCGATGTCGATGGGGGCCACGATTGTGGCGTCCGACGTGGCGCCGGTGCGCGAGGCGATCGAGCATGGCAAGACCGGGCTTTTGGCGGATTTCTTCGAGCCCAAGGATATCGCCCGCAAGGTGGTGGACGTGTTGGAGCGGCCCGGCACCTATGCGCATCTGGGCCCCGCCGCCCGCAAGCATGTGGTCAAGAATTACGACTTCCAAACGGTGTGCCTGCCCGAGCATCTGCGGCGCATCAATGCGCTGGTGCCCAAGGCGAAACGGATCGCGTTGCCCGCGCTCAAGTAACCCAAAGGGCGGTAGCGCAAGGAAAGAGCGTCAATTCGCGATGTTGTTGGCAGAGCCCACCAACCCGAAGGCCGAGCCGATCAGCCCGAAGATCGTCTGAACGCCGGTCACCGGGCTTTCCGTCACCAGCACCAGATCGCCGGGGTTCACCCGGAAATTGCGGGCCGAGAACAGACCGTCGGCATTGGTCATATCAAGCGAGAAGACGACGCGCGATTGGCTGGGTCCGCGCGTGTCGTTGCGCACGGCGGAGGTGGGATATTCACGCAGGATCAGGATGCCGCCGGGGTCGCCGCGGCGGCTTTCCACCCCGCCGATGATCGCCAGCGCGTCCAGCGCGGTGACGCGGTCCTGCGGGAAGGCGTGCTGGTTCTGCTGGCCCGCCGCGCCGAGCGACAGGAAATAGCGGCGGTCTTCCTCCACGATCACCCGGTCGCCGCCGCGCAGCAGCGTATCAAGGCCGGGTTCCGCGAACAGGCGGTCAATCGAAGTGCCATAGATCGAGCCCGCGCGGATCAGCCGGATCTGCGGGTTCTCCATCCCGCCGCGCACGCCGCCGGCATCGGCGATGGCGTTCAGCACGGTGTAGTTGCGGTCGGGCATCGGCAGGCGCCCCGGCGCGCCTACACCGCCGACCAGATCGATGGAGTTCGTGCGGCCCTCCACCAGTTCCAGCTGCACCTGAGCGGAGGGGGCGATGATGTCGATCTCTTGCTGCAACCGCTCTCGCGCCAATTGCGTCGACATGCCGGACACACGGACGTTGCCCACGTAGGGCACGAAGATCGTCCCATCAGGCCCCACGGTCAGCGCGTCGATGACAGCAGAGGGCTCTCCATTCGTCAGCAGGCTGTCATCGGCGCTGTCCCACACGGTCAGGCGCAGCTGATCGCCCGAGGCGATGACCTGGGTGCGCGCCCCGCCCGAGGTGGGGATCCAGTTCAGGTGACGCTCGCCGGTGGCGGGCCAGTCGTTGAGGATGCCCAGAAAAACACGGGTCACGGGGTAGACGGCGAAATCGGCAATCTCGCCGCTGGCGGCCTCTGTCACCTCCCGTTCCACCGGGGCGCCACGGGGTAACGCATCGCAGGCCACAAGGGTCAGCGACAGGGCGGCGCAGGCCAAGATCTTTGATAACCGCAATCGGGCCATGGGTGTCAGAGATCCCCCCAGATCAGGTGACAAACCTTTGAGTTCGCCTGAGGTTTACAGCGCAAACCCGCGCCGTCAACGGCGGCAGGCGCATTCCGCTTTGGGCGGTGCAAATTTACCCTAGCCGATGAAACTGCCGTTAGGCCTTTGACGACGGGGGCAATTCCATGGCAATCGGTGTGCAATACGAAGACGGCAGGTCGGGCAAGGCACACCGCGCATGGCAGAACACATCCTTTTGACGGGCGGCGCCGGGTACATTGGCTCGCACACCTATGTGGCGTTGGTCGAGGCCGGGTTTGAGGTGACCATTCTGGACAATTTCCAGAACGCCAACCGCTCGGTCGTGGACCGGCTCGCGCAGCTGACGGGCAAGCCGGTCAACCTGGCCGAGGCCGACGTGCGCGACGCCACCACGCTGGCCTCTCTGTTTTCCGAGCATCAGTTCGACGCGGTCGTGCATTTCGCCGCCCTCAAGGCCGTCAGCGAGAGTGTCGAAAAACCGCTCGACTATTTCGACGTGAACATCAGCGGGCTGATCAACCTGCTGCGCGTGATGGACGCGGCGGGGTGTCGGAAGATCGTCTTTTCCTCTTCTGCCACCGTTTACGGTGTCCCGGACGAGACGCCGACGCCCGAGACGGCCGAGTTCCGCGCGATGAACCCCTACGGCCAGACCAAGATCAGCGGTGAGCAGATCCTGAACCAACTGGTCGCCGCCGATGACCGCTGGAACATCGGCATCCTGCGCTACTTCAACCCCGCCGGGGCCCACGAAAGCCACCTGATCGGCGAGGACCCGCGCGACATCCCCAACAACCTGATGCCCTTCATCGCCAAGGTCGCCGCAGGCGAGCTGGACGAGCTGAACATCTACGGCGACGACTATGACACCGCGGACGGCACCGGCGTGCGCGACTATATCCATGTCGAAGACCTCGCGCGCGGACACGTCCTTTCACTCCGCGCGCTGTTGGGCGATGACCAGAGCCATCTGGTGAACCTTGGCACCGGGGTTGGCAATTCGGTGCGCGAGGTTCTGGCCGCCTACAAACGCGCATCAAACCGCGACATCCCCAACCGGGTGGTGGAACGCCGCGCGGGCGACGTGCCGATCTATGTGGCCAAGGCCGACAAGGCGGAAGAAGTCCTGGGCTTCCGAACCGAAAAGTCGCTGGACGACATGTGCGCCTCCAGCTGGGGCTGGATCGTTGGGCCGCATTCGTCAGAGGAGCCCGAGGAATGAGGACCGCGCTTGTCACAGGCTCGGCCGGGTTCATCGGCTACCACCTTTGCGCGCGCTTGCTGGCGGACGGCTGGAAGGTCGTGGGCCTTGATGCGATGACCGATTACTATGAAGTCGCGCTGAAGGACTCGCGCCTTGCCATGCTGACCGCGAATGAGGCCTTCACCCCGGTCCAGGCGCGCGTTGAAACCCCCGGCGTGCTGCACGACCTGTTCGACCAGCACCGTCCCGAGGCGGTCATTCACCTCGCCGCGCAAGCGGGGGTGCGCTATTCCATCGACAACCCCGAAAGCTATGTCGAGGCCAACCTGATCGGCACCTTCCGCCTGCTGGAGGCGATGCGGGCCTTCCCGCCGAAGCATTCGCTGCTGGCCAGCACCTCGTCCGCTTACGGCGCCAACACCGAAATGCCCTACGCCGAGACGATGCAGGCCGACCACCAGATGTCGTTCTACGCCGCCACCAAGAAATCGAACGAGGTGATGGCCCATTCCTACGCGCACCTCTACGATTTGCCGACGACGATGTTCCGCTTCTTCACCGTCTATGGCCCCTGGGGACGGCCCGACATGGCGCTGTTCAAGTTCACCAAGGCGATCCTCGAAGACCAGCCCATCGACGTCTACAACAATGGCGATATGGCGCGCGACTTCACCTATGTGACGGACCTGGTGGACGGGATCATCCGGCTGATCGAGGCTGTTCCCGGCACCGACGGCGTGGAAGGCGACAGCCTGTCGCCCGTGGCCCCGCACCGGATCGTCAACATCGGCAATTCCAATTCGGTGCAACTGCTCGACTATATAGAGGCGATCGAAGCGGCCACCGGGCGCAGGGCTGAGAAGAACATGATGCCGATGCAACCGGGCGATGTCCCCGCGACCTGGGCCGACGCCAGCCTGTTGCAGCACCTGACCCAATACAAACCCCGGACCCAAGTCACCGAGGGTGTCGCCAATTTCGTCGCGTGGTATCGCGACTACTACAACGTCTAAGCTCACAAGGACTTTCGCAAATGCGCATCACCATGATTGGAACCGGATATGTCGGCCTCGTCTCGGGTGTCTGTTTCTCGGACTTTGGCCATGATGTGATCTGCGTGGACAAAGACCCCCGCAAGATCGAGATGCTGACGGCGGGCGAAGTGCCGATCTATGAGCCGGGTCTTGATGCGCTGATGGCCAAGAACGTGGAGGCCGGGCGTCTGTCTTTCACCACCGATCTGGGTTCTGCCGTGGACGGTGCCGATGCGGTGTTCATCGCGGTCGGCACGCCCACACGGCGCGGCGATGGCCATGCAGACCTGACCTATGTGATGGCCGCAGCCGAGGAAGTCGCCCATGCGATGACCGACTATGCCGTGATCGTCACCAAATCCACCGTGCCGGTGGGCACCAACCGCAAGGTCAAACAGGTCGTCCACAAGGCGCGGCCCGATCTGGAGTTTGACGTCGCCTCCAATCCCGAGTTCCTGCGCGAGGGCGCTGCGATTGACGATTTCATGCGGCCCGACCGTGTCGTTGTCGGCGTGCAATCCCCCCGCGCGTCCGAGGTGATGGACGAGATCTACCGCCCCCTGTTCCTGCGCGACTTCCCCGTCGTGACAACGGACCTGGAAAGCGCGGAAATGATCAAATACGCCGCCAACGCGTTTCTTGCGACGAAGATTACCTTCATCAACGAGATTGCGGCGCTGTGTGAAAAGGTCGGCGCGGATGTCAAAGAGGTGTCAAAGGGCATCGGCATGGATGGGCGCATCGGTAACAAGTTCCTCCATGCCGGGCCGGGCTATGGCGGGTCTTGCTTCCCCAAGGACACCTCTGCCCTGGCCCGCATCGGTCAGGACCACGCTGTGCCCCAGAGCATTGTCGAAACGGTCATCCGGGTGAACGACGACATTAAGCACCGGATGATCGAAAAGCTGCGCGACCTCTGCGATGGGACGTTCAACGGCAAAATCATCAGCGTGCTTGGCGTGACGTTCAAGCCCAACACCGATGACATGCGCGACGCGCCGTCGTTGACGATTGTGCCAGCCCTTGTGGGCGGTGGCGCGAAGGTCCGCGTTGTGGATCCCCAGGGCTTCCGCGAGGGCGAGGCGCTGCTGCCCGGCGTCAATTGGGTCGATGACCCTTATAAGGCGGCCAACAAGGCCGACCTCGTGGTGATCCTGACGGAATGGAATGAGTTCCGGGCGCTGGATCTGACCAAACTTGCCAAGAAGATGGCGGTGCCCCGCATGGCGGACCTGCGCAACGTCTATAGTCCCCGTGACGCCAAACGCGCCGGGTTCGAGGCCTACGAGGGCGTCGGGCGCTAGATCCGCCGCCTTTTATCCCCCCAACGCATGACCTTCGTGATTCGAGCGGCCCCAGGGCCCTCGGGCCGGTGTTTTGGTGAAATGTTACAGTCTCAGCGGTGGTGTTCACGCGCTCTTCACGGGAATGACCTTGGGTGAACACCGACCCGTGAGAACGCCGCTCACGGGGTCATCACCTGGAGAGTAGGAGAGTGAAATCATCTATTTTGAGCCGCCTTCAGGCTCCAAAGGTACTCCCAGGCAATCAGCCAAACGTCGGGTCCCAAGGACAAGCCAAACGGCCCGGCACACGGCACGAGAGATTGCCCTAAACATATGAAACTGAAGGGATACTACCAATGAAACGCCTCGCACTTGCAGCAGCACTCGCCGCCTCCACCATCGCCGCTCCGGCCTTCGCGCAAAGCAGCGCCGCCGAGTTCGCGATCATGCACTTCAACATGGACCAGGACAGCGCCGGTGACCGTCGCATGTCGCCCATGGGCCTGACCACGGTCGAACTGACACCCGGCAGCACCATCGCTGACGTCTTCTCGCACCTCAACATGGACGCTGACCGCGCCATGGACGTTGCGGGTTCCGGCAACGGCGTCACGGTGATCATGGGCGATCCGGCCTTCGCAGCCGACATCTTCCGTCGCCTGATGGAAGAGCAGGAAGAAGGCGGCAACTAAGCCCAGACACCTAGCAACCTGCGGCCCCTGTCTTCACGGCGGGGGCCGTTTTCGTTTACGCAAGGCCCGCGCGCAGAAGGTCGTGCAGATGGATGATCCCGATGGGCCGCGTCTCCGCATCCACCACAAACAGCGCCGTGATCTTGTTGGCGGCCATCACGCCCATCGCCTCAGCCGCCAGCGCGTCCGGCGCGGTGGTTCGGGGCTTTCGCGTCGCCACTTCCCCCGCGGTGTGGTCAGTGAGATGGGCAATGTTGCGGCGCAGGTCCCCGTCCGAGATAACGCCCGTCAGGGCACCGTTCTCAATCACTCCAGCGATCCCGAAGCTTTTCTCGCTCATCACCACCAGGGTCTCGGCCATCGGCGTGGCGGCTTCCACCAGGGGCAGCGCATCCGGCCCATGCATCAGTTGCGCCACGGTGGACAGTTGCGCGCCCAGTTTGCCGCCCGGGTGGAAGGTGCGGAACTGTTCGGGCAGGAACCCGCGGCGTTCCATCACCGCGACGGCCAGCGCATCGCCAAGCGCCAGGGCGAGGGTCGTGGATGTGGTGGGCGCCATCCCCAGGGCACAGGCCTCTTCCGCCGCCGGAAGGGTCAGGCGGTAGTCGGCGGCGCGCATCAGGGTGCTGTCGGGCTTCTTCGAGATCCCGACCAGCGGGATCGCAAAACGCGCGACATGGGCGATGATGTCGCCCAATTCCGTCGTCTCGCCGGAATTCGAGATCGCGATCACCAGATCGCCCGGCATCACCATGCCCAGGTCGCCGTGGCTGGCCTCGGCGGCGTGAACAAAGGTCGACGGCGTCCCGGTGGAGGCAAACGTCGCGCTGATCTTGCGGCTGATGTGGCCGGACTTTCCGATGCCGCACAGGATCACCCGGCCGGTGGTGGCCAGAATAGCCTCGGCCGCCGGGGCAAAATCCTCGGGCAGGGCGTCAGCCAGCGCGCGGACGGCGCGGGCCTCGGTGTGCAACACGCGCGCGCCAGTGTCGCGCAGGGAATGGGGTATTTCATCGGACATATGCGCCGTTTAGCGGAGCCGCGCGCGCTTGGCGAGAAGATTGGGTTTTCGCCCGTCCCCGCCCGTGGCAGAACAGGCGCCATGAACAGACGTTTTGGAAATTGGCCCAAGCCCGGCCAACCGCACCCGCCGCGCCCCGGTGTCTATGCCATCATCGACGCGGGCGACGGCCTTCTGGCCTCTTTCCAGGAAGCCCCGGTGCCCGAGTTGCAATTGCCCGGCGGCGGCATCGACCCCGGAGAGCAGCCGCTTGCCGCCCTGCACCGCGAGGTGATGGAGGAGACCGGCTACCGCATTCATTCCCTGCGCCGCCTGGGCATGTTCCACCGCTATACCTTCATGCCCGACTATGATCGTTATGCGCAGAAGCAATGTCATATCTACACCGCGCGCCTGGGCCGTCGCTGGTCCGCCCCGACCGAGCCGGGGCACACGGCGGTGTTTCTGCCCTGGGACGTCGCGGCAGAGAAGCTCGCCGTGTCCGGCGACCGCCATTTCCTTGCCCGTTACCTCAAGGGCCGCGCCCGTCGTAGCTGAACAGCAGCGCCGAGAGGTCATCGGGAAAATCCTTGTGACCCGCGAAGTCCACCAACCCGTTGCGCAGCGCGTCAAGGAAGGCCTGATCCTGGCTGTCTTTGTGGGCGCCCATCAGGGCGATGAGGCCGTCATCGTCCAACATCTCTCCGTCCGGGTCGGGGCATTCGGTCAACCCATCGGAGTAGAGCAACAGACGGTCACCGGGGTGCAACTGCGCCTCGAACGAAGTGAAGGGCATCTCGGGCAAAAGGCCCACCGGGGGGCCGCCATCGCCGACCATATCCACATGGCCGTCAGCGCGTAGAATCATCGGGTGCGGGTGGCCTGCCTGTACCATGCGCACCAACCCGGTCTTCAGGTTCGCAACCGCGATGCAGATGGTGAAATAGCGATCAGTCTGCACCTCTTTCAGCATCAGGTCATTCATCCGCCCCGCCGCCACATCGGGCGGCAGATCGCACAGCGTGCCGTCCATGCCGCGCGTCAGCGCGATGTTCTGATCCGGCGAGGCCTCTGACAGCATCCCGGCAATCCGCGCCGCCAGCATCGCCGAGGCGACCCCGTGCCCGGACACATCGATGCTGAACAGCCCGATGACATCCTCGCTCACGTTGAAATAGCCCACCATATCGCCGCCGACATGGCCGCTTGCCTCCAGCAACAACGACACCCGGGCGCCGTCGAAGGGGCGATGGGCGTCTTGCAGCAACGCCATTTGCAGGCGCCGCGCCTCATCCAGGTCGCGGTCAATCGCGCTGTAGAGCAGTTGCAATTCGTCCAGCGTCGTCTCCAACAGGCCGTTTTTCTTCCGCAGTTCCTGCTGCATGGCGACGATCCGGGCGCCCGCGTTCATGCGGGCCTGCAATTCGGGCGGGCGCACGGGTTTGTTGAGGAAATCATCGGCGCCCGCGGCCAACCCCTCGGCCACCGCGCTCCGCTCGGACTTGGAGGTTAGAAGCAGGACATAGGGATAGGTCTCGGTCACCTCGGCGCGCAGGCAGCGGCAGAATTCCGGCCCCGTCATCTCGGGCATCATCCAGTCGCACAGGATCAGGGAGACTGCCGGATCCCGCGCCAGCGTCAACGCCTCTACCGGGTCGCCGGTAGAGATCGCGGAATGGCCCCACTTTCGCAGCAATGCACAGACCATGTTGCGCTGCGCGGCACTGTCATCCAACACCAGAACGGTCAGGGAATCGGGACTTGGATCGGCGGTGCCAACCTGTGCCGTCACCGCTGTCGGAAATAGTGCCCCCATGATCGTCCTCGGTCTGTTTCGACGCGGACTATGGGCCGATTCATTTAACGGGGTGTGAATGGAACAATTCGAACGGATTTCCTGCCCCGCCCCATCGTTTTGTTAAGGTTTGCACGGCCTACTGCGCGGTGACGGACGAGAAGGAATCTGACCATGGACCATGTCGATTGGGACCGCCTGAATGAGTTGCGCGCAGATATCGGGGAAGAAGATTTCGCCGATGTCGCGATGCTTTTCGTGGCCGAGTTGCAGGAAACGCTGGACAAGTTGACGCCGGAAAAGGCCACGACGGCGGATTTCCACTTTCTGCGGGGCTCTGCGGCGAACCTGGGGTTTGTGACGTTGGTCGACGCCTGTTCCCTGGCAGAAGCGGCGTGCAATGCCAGCGAAAAGCCCGACGTAAACGCCGTAAGCCGCGCCTTCGCCGCCGCCCTGAACGAGGTTGCGCCGCATGTCCCGGAGCTGGCGGCCTAGATCAGGAAATCCGCCAGGATCTGGTCGTCGGTGATATCGCGAAAGCCAAAACCGCGCGACGCGACACGCTCTTCCAACTCGGGGAAACTGGCGGCACGGAGCGACTCGATGCCGATCAGCACTGACCCGAAGTTGCGGGAGTTCTTCTTGAGGTACTCGAACCGCGTGATGTTGTCGTCCTCGCCCAACAGATCCAGGAAATCGCGCAGCGCGCCGGGGCGCTGTGGCAGGCGGAGGATGAAGTACTTCTTCAACCCCTGCCACTTCTGGGCGCGCTCCTTCACTTCAGGCAACCGCTCAAAATCAAAGTTCCCGCCCGAGGTGACGCACACAACCGTCTTGCCCGCGATCTGATCGCGGATGTCATCGAGCACCGTGACAGACAGCGCCCCCGCAGGCTCCAACACGACCCCTTCCAGGTTCAACATCTCTTGAATCGTCACGCAGATCCGGTTTTCGGGCACGACAAGCACATCGCGCGGGCTGACGCTGCGCAGGACCTCGAAGTTGCGGTCGCCGATGCGGGCGACGGCGGCACCGTCCACAAATGTATCCGTGATTTCAATGGTTTGCGGCGCGCCGATCTTCAACGACGCGGTCAGGCTGGGCCCGCCCGCGGGCTCGACCAGCGTCGTGGCGGTGCCGGCGCCCATATCGCGCAGATAGGACAACATGCCCGACGACAGGCCGCCGCCGCCCACCGGCAGCACCAGATGATCGGGCGCGCGGCCCAATTGCTCCAACATCTCCACCGCGACCGAGGCCTGGCCCTCGATCACGTCCGGGTCGTCGAAAGGGGACAGGAAATGCGCGCCAACCTCAGCGCAATAGGCCTTAGCGGCGGCCTGCGTTTCGTCGAAGAAATCGCCTTCCAGCACGATCTCGACCGCGTCGCCGCCGAAGGTGCGGGTCTTCAGCACCTTCTGATCCGGCGTTGTCACCGGCATATAGATCCGCCCCCGCACCCCGAAATGCGCGCAGACATAGGCCATGCCCTGGGCGTGGTTGCCGGCGCTGGCGCAGACGAAATCCATCTGGTCCGGCTTTGCCGCACGCACCTTGCGCATCGCATTGAACGCGCCGCGCAGCTTGTAAGAGCGCACCGGCGACAGGTCTTCGCGCTTTAGCCAGATGTCCGCCGCGAAACGCTCACTCAGATAAGCGTTCTTCAAAAGCGGGGTCGCCGGAAACAAATCCCGGAGCGCGGCAGTTGTGGCCCGCGCCTTCTCGGAAAAACTGGTGGCAGTGGAAAAAACAGTCATTTCTCTGACTTGGCGGCTTGCGCGCTTCGAGTCCAGCCAAAGATCACGCCGAGGCTCAGTTCAACTGACGCCCCTCGATCAGATTGCCGTAGAGCGTTGTCATCAGCGCCAGGTTCACCAGCATCTGCATCCAGCTGACCGCAATGCTCAGGATCACGCCGACCATCGACAGCGTCACCTGCTGTTGCGCGCCGAAGGGAGTCTCGACCGGGATCGCCGTGCCGAAGGCGGCGATGATGCCCTGGTTCAGGATCGTCGACGCCAGCGCAATCACGATGATCGGCAGCACGATCTGGCCCGACACCGGCGCCGTCGCCCGCCAGCTTTCGCCAATCCCCAGTTTCTCACCAATGGCGGCGGCAGGAAGGATCAGCCCGATCCGCGTCGCGATCCACGACAAGCCAAAGACCAGGCCAACGCCAAGGGCGATGGCCAGCGCCTGGCTTTGCACAACCGCCACGACGATGCCGATCACGAGGGCAATGCCAAAGCCCGCCCCGATCATGATCAGGCCGATCAGGATCGCATTGCCAAGGTAATTGGCAATGTTCGACCCGCGCCAGTTCGGGAACAGCCCGGTGGGATATTCCTCCAGCAAGACAAATCGATGCCAGGCGACCGCCGCCCAAAGCCAACACACAAACCCGGCAATCACGGCCAGCACAAACCCCCAGACGCCCGCTGCGGTGCCATCATCCGGCCCCGTATCGATGCCCATCAAGAAGGTTTCGCCGGTCAGCAAGCCAGGGTTGGTGACCAGAACGATCACCACGGGCACCGCCAAAAGCACCAGCGTGATCCGCGCGGCATGGCCGAGGTTGCCGAAGACCTGCACCACCACGTGCCGGAGGAGTTGGTAGCCATAGTCCATCGGGCGCTCCACTTGCTTGCTTGCCCCCTGAAAACCCGGTATCGCGCCTTGCGTCAACATGCATCACGGAGTTCCGCCCATGTCTGCCCCAAAGAAGGTTGTGCTCGCCTATTCCGGCGGCCTCGATACCTCGATCATCCTCAAGTGGCTGCAGACGGAGTATGGCTGCGAGGTCGTCACCTTCACCGCCGATCTGGGCCAGGGCGAAGAGCTGGAACCCGCGCGGAAAAAGGCCGAGATGATGGGTGCCTCCGACATCTATATCGAGGATCTGCGCGAAGAATTCGTGCGCGATTTCGTGTTCCCGATGTTCCGCGCCAATGCTTTGTACGAGGGGCTGTACCTTCTGGGCACGTCGATTGCGCGGCCCTTGATCTCCAAGCGGCTGGTGGAGATTGCCGAGGAAACCGGCGCCGATGCCGTGTCCCACGGCGCCACCGGCAAGGGCAACGATCAGGTCCGGTTCGAGCTCTGCGCTTATTCCCTGAACCCCGAGATCCAGGTCATCGCGCCCTGGCGCGAGTGGGATCTGGGCTCGCGCACCAAGCTGATCGAATTCGCTGAGGCGCACCAAATCCCCATCGCCAAGGACAAACGCGGCGAGGCACCGTTCAGCGTCGACGCCAACCTTCTTCACACATCCTCCGAGGGCAAGATGCTGGAGGACCCGGCCGAGGAAGCGCCCGATCACATCCTGCAACGCATCACCCGGCCGGAGGACGCGCCCGACACGCCCGAGATGGTGGAAATCACCTTCGAGAAGGGCGACGCCGTCGCCATCAACGGTGAAGCGCTGAGCCCCGCCACGATCCTGACCGAGCTCAACCGCTTGGGCGGCAAGCACGGCATCGGCATCCTCGATCTCGTGGAAAATCGCTTCGTCGGCATGAAATCCCGCGGCATCTACGAGACACCCGGCGGCACGGTCCTGCTGGAAGCCCACCGCGGGATCGAGCAAATCACGCTCGACGGCGCGTCGGGCCACCTGAAAGACAGCATCATGCCGCGCTATGCCGAGCTGATCTACAACGGCTTCTGGTTCTCGCCCGAGCGCGAGATGCTGCAAGCCCTGATCGATAAAAGCCAGGAACATGTGACCGGCACCGTGCGCCTGAAACTCTACAAAGGTGCCGCGCGCACCGTGGCCCGCTGGTCCGATCATTCGCTCTACTCGGAAGCGCATGTGACGTTTGAAGAAGACATGGGCGCCTACGACCAGACCGACGCGCAAGGCTTTATCCAACTAAACGCCCTGCGCCTGAAACTGCTCGCCGCCCGAAACCGCAAGTTCAACGACTAAACGCGTGCCGTGACTTAAAGGAGCGCCCAAGGGCGCATTCCTTTCTTCTCCCCTCCCCCCTTTTGGGGGAGGCTCGCGCGGGCGCCCGTGGCGAAGGGCAGGGAAATCCGCCCACCCTTCGCGCCCCTTTCATCTTGCCAGAAAAACTCCCCCCGGAGGGTCTGCGCATCCCTGATGCGCTTGGGGGCAGAGCCCCCAAAAACAAAGGAAATGCGCCAAAGGCGCTCATTTTGATCAGATCACGGAAGGATCAGTCTTCGCCCGTATCTGCACAATGCCGTCGAAACGCGCGCTTGAGCATCTCCAGCTCTTCCCGCAGTAGCGTCAACTCGCCCCGAATATCCTCATCCAGTGCCGAGCCCGCCATCAGCGTGATCCGGTCCAGCACCTCGCCCGTGGCCGTGGACCGCAGGCCCACCACCTGCACCCCATCGCTCAACACATCCGCCGGCAGGTCCAGCGCCACCTGCATCGCGCCCGGCTCATCGGGATGCGCCGTGACCTGCGCCACGCCGACGATGCGGCCTTTGTGCAGCGCCTCGATCTCGGTCTGTCCCGCGCCCGTTAGCACGCCTTGATAACGGCCAGCTTGAAGGGTCGTGCGCACCAATGCTTCTGCCATGGTCACTCCTTAAAAATCAGCCCGCGGCGCGCGCAGCATCACCATGTCCCACAGGGCGACCCGGGTCATCTTCGGGCCTTCCACGATCAGGTCCAGCCAGGCCTTCTCCAGCCGCTTTTCGTTGATCTTGGAATAGGCGAGGTCGAATTCGGCCTGCCCCTTGGTGTCTTCAAACTCCACCTGGCGCACCATCTGTTCGACATTGGGGCCGTGCTGGATGTTGAGGCGGGCGTAAATCTCGACCGGCTGTTCGCGGTCGGCCACAAGGTTCACGGTGATGAAGTGGTTGCGGGTCAGGCCCACCAGCGCCTCGGGCGCCAGGTCCTGGACGAAAGACACGAAGGACCCGTCGAAACGGTAGACCTCCAACACCAGCCCGAATTGCGCGCCCGGCACCCAATGGGGCGCGCGTTCCTGGCGCAGGCTCATCTCGGCGTGGCTGGCGTCGTGGAAGACCGTCGCGCCGCCCGGCAGCGGTGTGGGAGAGCTCAGCCCCACCATGCCACGGGGCCGCATCTCGTCGCTCCAGGGGGCGGGACGCGCCGCCCAGTCGCATTGGTCCGGGCGCTCGATCCCGTCAGACCCGGCAGAGCGCGCCAGCAGCGCGGATCGGGACTGGGCCGCCATGGCATCCATCCGGTCGCGCATCCCGCGAATGTCGCCGTTCATGCGCTTGAGTTCAGATGTCGAAAGATCCCCGGGTGTCCGCAACGCCCGTTGCCAGCGTTTCAGGGTCTGACCCAGGCCAAACCCACCGAAAATACCAGGAAATTCCTGACCCATGATTGATGCCCTTTGTACTCGAACCGCACCCTGGCATCCTTATAACAGATGTCTCTTGGCAAACGGTTACTGGAATATCCGCCGAAACAAGCCTTGGCGGAAGGGGGGTGTTAACTCTTCGTTAACCCCCTGTGGCAGGTCTGCCGCGCCTATGGCGGGGTTTGCGCCCTGCACGGCGGCGGCAAATTGGGTCAGGGTGGCGAGGGCGGCGGCGTCGCTGACGGCGGCATCCTCCAGGGCCAGAACCGACAGGGTCGCCAGGCGCGGCCCGATATCCATGTAGACACGCCAGTAATCACTGGCGACGCCGACGACGTCTCCGGCGCTGGTATCGCGGGCGTGCAGCAGGAACATGCCCGCCTGCACGCGGGTATCCAGGATCTCGACAGAGCTTGCATCACCCGAACGGCTCAAAAGCGCGCGCCCGTCCTCGGACCGGAAAAAGGCTTCCAGCGCGCCAAGGTTCTCCGTCAATCCAGCCCCGCCCGAGGGCGCAGAGACGGCCGCGGTCAACACCGCCTGCACCTCCGGCTGCCCCGCCCGGGCCGAGCCCGAGATCGCGGCGCAATTGCCCAGAAGCACGAACCCCGTGTCGCCCGCGTTCCGCGTCGCCGTGGGGTCGACGCAGAAGCCCCGCGGCCCGGTGATCGTCACTTGATCCGACGTCACCTGCACCTGACGCGGCGCGTCAGCCCCTCCCCCCAGGCTCACACAAGCTGCGAGGAGGCCTTGGCCGAGGAGGAGCGCGACCCCAAGCCGAAGCCTAGAGGTCTGCATAAACGTGCTTTTCCTGCGCGGCGCCCGGATGGGTCACGGCGCCATAGCGCGCCTCGCCCACCAGTTGCGCGTATTTCCACAGCGCGCCCGAGGCATAGATCGTCTCGCGCGGGCCCTTCCAATTCGCGCGCCGCGCCTCCAACTCAGCATCGGTCAGCGCCACCGAAAGCTCCCCGGTGATCGCATTGATGGTGATCATATCGCCATTCTCCAGCAGGCCAATCGGCCCGCCCACGGCGGCCTCCGGCCCCACGTGTCCCACGCAGAACCCCCGCGTCGCGCCCGAGAACCGGCCATCGGTGATCAGCGCCACCTTCTTGCCCATGCCCTGGCCCGACAGCGCCGCGGTCGTTGCCAACATCTCACGCATACCGGGGCCGCCCTTGGGCCCCTCATTGCGGATAACGATCACTTCGCCTTCCTCGTAGCCCCGCGCCTTCACGGCGGCAAAGGCGTCTTCCTCACACTCAAACACACGGGCCGGGCCAGTGAACACCTGCTGTTCCTCGTCCATGCCCGCGACCTTCACGATCGCGCCTTCCACAGCCAGGTTGCCCTGCAAGCCCACGACGCCCCCGGTCTTGGTGATCGGGTTCTGAACCGTATGGACCACGCGGCCATCGGGCTCGCCCTGGATCTTGTCCAACGCCTCTTCCATCGTCTCGCCGGTGGCGGTCAGGCAATCGCCATGCAACAGCCCCTCTTTCAGAAGCTCTTTCATGACGACCGGCACGCCGCCCACCTCATAAAGGTCCTTGGCCACATATTGCCCGCCCGGCTTCATATCGACGAAGTAAGGCGTGTCCTTGAAGATATCGCAGACATCGAACAGGTCGAAATCGATCCCGGCCTCATGGGCAATCGCGGGCAGGTGCAGACCTGCGTTGGTCGAGCCACCGGTGCAGGCCACAACGCGCGCCGCATTCTCCAGCGCCTTGCGAGTGACGACGTCACGGGCGCGGATGTTGTTGTTGAGCAGGTTCATGACCGCCCGGCCCGAGGCCTCGCCGAATTCCTTCCGCCCCTCATAGGGCGCGGGCATGCCCGACGAGTTCAACATCGCCAGGCCAATCGCCTCACTTACGCAGGCCATCGTATTGGCAGTGAACTGACCGCCACAGGCCCCGGCGCTGGGGCAGGCCACGCGTTCCAGAACCGCCAGCGCCTCTTCGCTCAACTGGCCGGACTGATACTTGCCCACGGCCTCGAACATGTCCTGCACGGTCAGATCACGGTTGGCGAATTCCGCCGGGATATCCGCGCCCGCAGGCGCCTTGCCGGGCAGGATCGTGCCGCCATAGATGAAGACCGAGGGCACGTTCAGGCGCACCATCGCCATCATCATCCCGGGCAGGGATTTGTCGCAGCCCGCCAGCCCCACGATGGCGTCATAGCAGTGCCCCCGCATCGTCAGCTCCACCGTGTCGGTGATCGCATCGCGCGACGCCAGCGAAGACCGCATCCCCTCATGCCCCATCGCAATGCCATCGGTGACAGTGATCGTCGTAAACTCGCGCGGCGTGCCACTGGCATCCGCGACGCCGCGTTTGACCGACTGCGCCTGCCAGTTCAGCGCGATGTTACACGGCGCGGCCTCGTTCCAGCAGGTGGCTACGCCCACAAACGGCTGGTCAATCTGCTCCTGGGTCAGATCCATCGCATAGAAATACGAGCGATGCGGCGCGCGTTCGGGGCCTTCCGTCACGTGGCGGCTTGGCAGTTTGGATTTGTCTGGACGGTTGGCGGACATGGCGGATCTCCCTGAAACACGTGTTGCGTTCGGGATAGTGCGCAGGCGCGCGAGGGGCAAGAGAGAGACGGCGCGCCCGCCCCCCGCCGCTTCTACGCCAGCGCAGAGCCGTCCGAGCTGAGCAGATCCACCGACACAGGCCTGCCAGTGCCATCGATCTGGCAACTCCAGATCCCGGTGCCACCGATCTCCAACGTGTAGTCGCGCAAGGCGTCCCGCGCGTCCGAGCCCAGGACGTTGATGTCATCGACCGGGTTATTCGTCACAGCCCGCAATTCCTGGATGCAGGCCTCGGCCAGGGCGGCCGTCGCGGCAGGCGCCCCGTACGGCGGGACCGCGGATGGCCCGCCGACGCTCACACATCCCGTAAGTGCCCCCAACAGCGCACCCGCACCAACCCTGCCCATGATCTTCATGCCCAACCCTTTCGTCCGACGCCGCGCGTTACGCCAAAGTGTGCGAGACCCCCGCCCGCGCGTCTATGTGCGGATTAACAGGGGCAGGAAACACCGCCACAGAGGTGCAGAACCGCGATTGAAGGCGTCAGTATACCACGGTAGACTTCCCCAAACCGCCGAGACAACAAGGCCCCCCGATGCAGTACCCCGCCCACATCGAATTCGTGGCCCCCGCCCGCACGCGCCCGCAGCTCTGGCGTCTGCTCCTGGGGCTGATCGTGGCGATGCTGATCTATGGGGTCGGCATTGCCATGGTCTTTGGCGGCATATTCCTCGTCTCTGGCCTCGATGGCATGCAGGCCTGGGCCGCAGAGATGGTCGAGGCCACGGGCCCCACCGGCACGCTACTGATCCTGGCGACTTTCATTGGCATGGCCCTTGGGCCGATGCTGGCCGTGGTCTTGCTGCATGGCCGCAGTATCAGCAGCCTCTTCGGTCCGCTGCCGCGCACCCTGCGTCATTTCCTGGTGGCCATGGCCGTCTGCGTCGTGGCCTATGGCATCACGTTTTTCCTGCCCAGTGATCTTCGCATCGAACCGGCGATGGAGCGGGCGTTGTGGCTGTCGTTCCTGCCCCTGGCCCTGGTGGGCATCCTTCTGCAAACCGGCGCGGAAGAGATCCTGTTTCGCGGCTACGTCCAGCAACAACTGGCGGCGCGCTTTGCCTCTCCGTTGATCTGGATGGTGCTGCCCTCGCTCCTGTTCGCGGCGCTCCATTACCAGCCCTCCGTGATGGGCGACAACGCCATGCTTGTCGTCGCGGCGACCGGGCTTTTCGGCCTTCTGGCAGCGGATCTGACAGCCAAGACAGGCTCCATCGGGGCGGCCTGGGGCTTTCACTTCGCCAACAACGTGGTGGCGATCCTGATCGTGGCGCTCGACGGCCCGCTGTCGGGCCTGGCGCTCTACACGGCCCCGCTTTCAGCCGCCTCCGCAGAAATCCGGCCGCTGATCCTGCTGGATATGGGCACGACGGTGGTCACCTGGGTGTTGATCCGCCTGGCGGTCACCCGCGCCTCATAGGCTTTCGGCGTTTGCAATTCCACGCCGCGCACAATATCTGAGCCAAAGGCCAACAGACCGGATAGCGTGCCCATGAACTGGATCTCCAACTACGTCCGCCCGCGGATCAACTCCATCTTCTCGCGCCGCGAGACGCCCGAGAACCTGTGGTCCAAGTGCTCCGAATGCGGCACCATGCTGTTCCACCGGGAACTGACCGACAACCTCAACGTCTGCACCAACTGCGACCACCACATGGCGCTGACCCCGCGCGACCGCTTCACGGCACTGTTCGACAACGGCGTCTTTGCCCAGGTCGAAGTGCCCGAGCCGCTGGCTGACCCGCTCAAATTCCGCGATCAGAAGAAGTACCCCGACCGGATGAAAGCCGCCCGCGCCGCCACCTCCGAGACCGAGGCGATGCTGGTCGCCGAAGGCGACATTGGCCGCACCCCGATCGTGGCCGCAGCCCAAGACTTTTCCTTCATGGGCGGCTCGATGGGCATGTATGTGGGCAACGCGATCATCGCCGCCGCCGAACGTGCGGTGGCCACAGGCCGCCCGCTGATCCTGTTCTCCGCCGCAGGCGGCGCCCGGATGCAGGAAGGCATCCTGAGCCTGATGCAAATGCCGCGCACGACCGTTGCGATCCAGATGCTGAAAGAGGCAAACCTGCCCTACATTGTCGTGCTCACCCACCCCACAACGGGCGGTGTCACGGCGTCCTACGCCATGCTGGGCGATGTCCATATCGCCGAGCCCAACGCGCTGATCTGCTTCGCCGGCCCCCGCGTGATCGAGCAGACCATTCGCGAAAAACTGCCCGAAGGCTTCCAGCGCGCCGAATACCTGCTGGACCACGGCATGCTCGACCGCGTCACCCACCGCGCCCAGATGCGCGATGAGCTGATCACCATCACCCGGATGCTGATGGGCCAAACCCCCGCCGTCAAAGGCGACCTTCCCGCCCCGGAACCGGCCGAGCCTGCGGTCGAAACCGCCCCAGCGCCCGACCCCGACAGCGCGCCGGCCAAAACGGACTAGCGCCGCTCCCCTTTCATCTTGCCAGAAAAACTCCCGCCGGAGGCTCCCACACCAGCCCCAGGCGCCGCACTCTCAGGAAGAGCCATGACGCTGCAATCAGACCAATTGCTCGATCGGATGATGGCGCTGCATCCCAAGATCATTGACCTGACCCTGGACCGGATGTGGCGCATCCTCGCGGCGCTGGATCACCCAGAAAAGAGGATCCCGCCGGTCATCCACATCGCCGGCACCAACGGCAAAGGCTCCACCCAGGCAATGATCCGCGCGGGCCTCGAAGGCGCGGGCCTGGCCACCCACGCCTATACCTCGCCGCATCTCGCCCGTTTCCACGAACGCATCAGGCTGCGAGGAGATCTTATCGAGGAGGGGCTGCTCAGCGATATCCTCGACGCCTGCCTTGTGGCCAATGGCCCCGACCCGATCACCTACTTCGAGATCACAACGGCCGCCGCCCTGCAGGCCTTCGCCCAGACCCCCGCCGATTACACCTTGTTGGAGGTCGGGCTCGGCGGGCGGCTGGATGCCACCAATGTCATCGACAAGCCCGCCCTGACGGTGATCACGCCCATCGATATGGACCACCAGCAATTCCTGGGTGACACGCTCGCCGCCATCGCGGGCGAAAAAGCGGGCATCATCAAACGCGGCGTCCCGGTCATTGTCGGCCCCCAACAGGACGAGGCGCTTGAAGTGATCGAGGCGCGCGCCGCCCGCCTCGGCGCCCCTGTCGTCGCCTACGGCCAGCACTGGCACGTCACCACGGAGCGGGAGCGGCTGATCTTCCAGGATGAGACGGGCCTGCTGGACTTGCCCCTGCCAGCCCTGGCGGGACCGCACCAGATCCAGAACGCAGGCGCCGCCATCGCCGCCCTGCGCACACTCGGCCAAGGCGATGCGGATGCCGCCATGACCAACGTCACCTGGCCCGCCCGGATGCAGAAACTGCGTGAGGGCCCTCTGACGGAAGCAGCGCCCGAGGCCGAACTGTGGCTCGACGGCGGCCATAACCCCCATGCCGCGCGCGCCATTGCGGCGACGCTGGCGACCCTGCCCAAACGGCCCACCTATCTGATCTGCGGCATGCTCAACACCAAGGACGTCACCGGCTACATGGCGCCGCTGGTGCCTTGGGCGCAAAGCCTCACCGCCGTGTCCATCCCGGGCCAAACCGCAACGCTCAGCGCGGAAGATACCGCCGCGGCGGCCTCAACCGCGGGCATGAAGACCCAGATCGCCCCGAGCGTGGAAGCGGCGCTTTCCGCCATCACCGAGAAGGACCCCACGGCCCGCATTCTCATCTGCGGATCCCTCTACCTGGCGGGCGAGATCCTCAAGACGAACGGCTAAGGGGCACCGTCGCCTGCCTTGTCGCGCCGCCCACCCGCCCACCCCGACGCGCCAAGGCAGGCTTTCATCCAGTTGACCCCGGCCCAAACAAGCCCCACCTTCCCGGGTATGAAGTACACCGCGCTTATCGCCCTCATCCTTGCCGCAACGCCCGCGTCTGCCGCCCAGTTCCAGTTCTGCTGGGTGGGCGCCAATGGCTACACGATGGAAGGCCAGATCGGCTTCCCCGACGCCTACCTCGGCACCGGCCTGATCACCGAGACCGACGTGACCAGTTTCCAGATCATCGGCCTGGTCGATGGCGTCGCCATCGGCTCCTGGAACATGGCCGATGCCACGCCCGAGACGTCCTGGCTGCTGCGGTTCGATACTGACACGCTCAGCTTTCCCACCGGCGGCATTCGGTCCCAGAACTCCTATCAGGAGTGGAACGCCAACGGGCAGGTCAACAATTGCGGCGCGGTCGACGGCTTCGGCTGGAACGGTGGCAACTACGCGCAGGATGTCTGCATCAACAACGTCTGGATCGAGGATAGCTCCATCGACCCCGACACGCCGCTGTTCGCGCAACCGATGGATGTGCTGTTGAGCTGTGAAACCACGGTTCCCGTCAGCTGATGGCACATTCCGTCGACCTTGCCTCCTGGCCCCGTGCGGCGCAGTTCCAGTTCTTCCGCACCTACGCGCGGCCTCATTTTGCCGTCACCTCGCGCATCGATGTGACCGATCTGATGACGCGCCACAAACCGGCAGGCACCTCGCCGTATCGTGCCAGCCTCTATGCCATCGGCGCGGGCATCCATGCGGTGCCCGAGTTGTTGATGCGCTTCCGGGACAACGCCGTTGTGCGCCATGACGCGGTGGAGCTGTCGATGACGGTGCCCACCAAGGCGGGCAGCTTCTCTTACGCCTATGTGCCTTTCATGCCCGATTTCGCGAGCTTCGATGCAACCGCCAAATCCCTGATCGACGCCGTGGCAGCTGGGGGCGATCTGGCGGCGAACGCGGGTGAGCGCGATGACCTCGCCTACCTCTCCTGCATGCCCTGGCTGGACTACACGTCGCTGACCAACGCAATGCCCGGCCCGGAGGACTGCATCCCCCGCGTGGGGTGGGGCAAGATCGTGGAAGACGCAGGCCGTTTCTCGATGCCCATGACGTTGGAGGTTCACCACGCCCTGGCCGATGGCGCCCATGTCGGTGCCTATTTCGCCGCCGTGCAACAGGCGTTGGACGGGCTCTAGATCTTTTTCCGTCCGAAGGGTTTTGTCGGATCCTCTTTGTGCGCCACGGGAAGATCCTCGAACAAGCCTCCATCACTGGCGCCCCAGTCCCGCATCCAGGGCAGGGGGTCCGCCAGCGCACCGGATGCCTCCCACCGAAAATACCCCAACGCGCCACTCGCGGGCACGGGCACGCAGGGTTCCGGGTTGCGGAGCAGCAGTCCCGCCTCGCCGCCAAACCAGAGGCTGTCACTCTCGGTAATGACATCGACCACCTCGACCGTCCCGATGATCGCACGGCGGGGCAGGGCATCGGGGCGCGGGGTGTGCACGCCATCGCGCTGCCAGCGCCACACGAGGTAATCGTACTCCTCCCGTTTCATCCCGATCGATGCATGGATCGCGATCCGCCCGGGTCCCATCCGCCCCGCCCGGATCGACCCGAGCGAGCGGTTCTCCACCTCCTTGCCGCCATGAATGATCGCCCAGGCCGAGGGTTGCCGGACGGAAAGGGCCAGCGCGGGCAAAGGCTCTGTCATGGTGGCACTCCCGTGCTTGTCCGGCAGGTTTGTGGCGCAGCGGTGTACAGGTTGTGTACACCCGGTGTACGGATGTCACAGGGGCCTCAGATCAGTTTCTCTTAACTGACCTGTCCGGCCGCGCCCCATTCCGCGCCCTGCATTTCGCGCAGACGGCTGGCGGTCCGCTCAAACTCGAATGCCCCGGTGCCTTCCACATAAAGCGCCTCTGGCTCGGCCTCGGCGCTGGCGATCAGGCGGACGTGGCCCTCGTAAAGCGTGTCGATCAAGGTCACAAAACGCTTGGCCTCATTGGCGTTGGCAGGCCCCATCTGCGGGATGTCTTCCAGGACCAGAACGTTCGCCGCCCCCACCAACGCGAGGTAGTCCGCAGGCCCCAGCGCGGTGCCGCACAGCTGTGCGAAAGTTGCGCGCGCCTGGCCCGCCCAGAACCGCGGAATGACCACGCTGCGGCCCTTGACCTCAAGCGTCATCGGCTCGTCCCGGCCCCCGGTCAAATCGCGCCAAATCAGGTCAATGGCGCGCGTGGCCTCGGCATTGGCGGGGGTGAACCAGACCTGTTCGCCGGCCAGACGATCCTGCCGATAATCCGTCATGGCATCCAGCTCATCCACCTCCATCCGCTCTTCCAGAAGAGCGATAAAAGGCAGGAAAATCGCGCGGTTAAGCCCGTCCTTATATAGGTCCTTGGGGGGCCTGTTGGAGGTTGTGACGACGACAACGCCCGCCTCGAACAAGCGCTCGAACAGGCGACCTACGATCATTGCATCGGCAATGTCGGTGATCTGCATTTCGTCAAAGCACAAAAGGCGCAGGTCGCGGGCGATGTCATCGGCGACCGGCTTGATCGCGTCGTCCACCCCGGTCTTGCGCACCTCATGCAGGGCGGCTTGGACCTCCTGCATGAAGGCGTGGAAATGGACCCGCCGCTTGGCCGCAATGCCCGCGTGCTGGAAGAACATGTCCATCAGCATGGACTTGCCGCGCCCGACGCCGCCCCAGAGGTAAAGCCCCTGTTTTCCCAAGGGTTCCGCCTTGCGAAACCGTGCCAGAAAACGCTTGGGTTGCGGCGCCTCCAGGGCCTCGCGCACGGACTCCAGCCGTTCCATCACGGCCCGCTGCGCCGGGTCAGGACGTAAAAGCCCCTCCGAGACGCGGGTATCATAAAGCGAGGTCAGGTGTTGCGGCATGACTGGCGTTCTACCGGATAAACCGCCCGTTTGCCCATGGAAATCAGCATGTTCACAGAAATTCACCGCGCATGTCACAAGGTCTGATTTGACCCTCCTGCGCCGAGGCGGCACAGTCATGCGATCACCGCGTCAAGGAAGCCCCGTGGATCGCAAAGACACCCTCCTCACCCCGGTTCTGATCGGCGGCTGCTTCATCATCCTGATCAGCTTCTCGGTGCGCGCCAGCTTTGGCCTGTTCCAGATCCCCATCGCCGAGGAATTCGGCTGGCTGCGCGCCGAATTCAGCCTCGCCATCGCGATCCAGAACCTGGCCTGGGGCGTCGGCCAGCCGATTTTCGGCGCCCTGGCCGAGAAGTTCGGTGATCGCAAAGCGATCATGCTGGGGGTCGCGCTCTATGTGATCGGGCTTGCGGTGTCGGCCTATGCGATCACGCCGGGCCAGCACCATCTTCTTGAAATTCTTGTAGGGTTTGGCATTGCGGGCACTGGGTTTGGGGTGATCCTCGCCATGGTCGCCCGCGCCGCATCGGACGAAAACCGCTCGCTCACCCTGGGCATTGTCACCGCCGCGGGATCTGGCGGGCAGATCGTGGGTCCGCCCCTTGCCGAAGCGCTCTTGAGCGCGTTCCCGTGGCAATCCGTGTTCCTGATCTTTGCCGCGATGGTCTTTGCGTCGCTCCTCTTCCTGCCGCTCCTGCGCGCGCCTGAACGCGCGGCCACGCCGCAATTGGAAGAGACGATGGCCCAGATCGTCGGCAAGGCGCTGCGCGATCCGTCATTCACCCTGATCTTCGTGGGCTTCTTCTCCTGCGGCTACCAATTGGGCTTCATCACCGCCCATTTCCCCGCATTCATCACCGAGTTCTGTGGCCCGATCCCACCGGGTGGCGTCTTGCATTCCATGGGCGTCACAACGACCTCGGCCCTTGGCGCATTGGCGATCTCGGTCATTGGCCTGGCCAATATCGGCGGCACGCTGCTGGCGGCCTATCTGGGCAAGACCTACTCCAAGAAGAACCTTCTGGCGGGTATCTACACCGCCCGCACGATTGCCGCCGCGGCGTTCATCCTGATGCCGATCACGCCCACCTCCGTGATCGTCTTCTCCGCCGTCATGGGCTCGCTTTGGCTCGCCACCGTGCCGCTCACCAGCGGCCTCGTGGGCTACATCTACGGGCTGCGCTACATGGGAACACTCTACGGCATCGTGTTTTTCAGCCACCAATTGGGCGGCTTCATGGGGGTCTGGCTCGGCGGCGCGCTCTTTGACGCCACCGGAGATTACACCGCCGTTTGGTGGGTTGGCGTCGGCGTCGGCGCGCTCTCGGCGATCATCCACCTGCCAATCAAGGAAATCCCCCTCACCAAGCGCCTCCCACACGCCGCCTGACGCGCTCCTTCATCTTGCCCCTACAACTCCGGGGAGCGCGAGGGGCAGAGCCCCTCGCATTGGTCGCTCGCAAAGCGAGCGAAACACCGGTTAGCCAACCCGCACCGCATCCAGAATGTAGCGCGCCACCATCAGATCCAGATGCGCCCCGCCGCCATTCTTGCACAGGGTGATCTCGGCCTCCGACGTCCGTGTCACCATGTCCATGTCATAGAAATCCCCCACCACATCGGACTCGAAGAACACCCCTGCCTCCAGCGGGATCTTCAGCTCGCCGATGTGCCCGAACGTCGTCGCGCGACTGTCCACAAACACGCGGCTCCGACGCAACGCGTCATCATCGACCTCGCGCATATCGGGCCGATACGCGCCGATCAGGTCGAGGTGCGTGCCCGGCTGCAGCCATTTGCCCGCCAGGATCGGTTCGGTCGTCATGGTGCCGGTGCCGATGATGTCGGCCTCGCCTACCGCCTCTTCCAGATCGCGCGCGACTGTCATGCCGGGGTAGCGGGTCGCAAAGGCGGCAGCCTTGGCGAGGCTCCGGTTCCAGATGGTGAAAGCGGCCCCCGGGAAGGCGGCGGAATAGGCCTCGTAGAGCGATTGCGCCACGTTACCGGCCCCCACCAGAAGGATCCGCTGCGCGTCCGGGCGCGCCAGTTTGCGGGCCGCCAACAGGCTGTCGCCTGCCGTCTTCCACTTGGTCAGAAGATGGAAATCGATGATCGCTTCAAGCGATCCATCCCGGTCCGAGAACAGGCACACGCCACCGTTGATCGCGGGTTTGCCCAAAGCCTTGTTGCCGGGAAAAATCGTCGCCGTCTTGGCCAATTGCCCCAGCCCATCGATCCACGCCGCGCGGCTCAGCAGAGTATCATCGCCGCGATAAAGGAAGGTATCACCGATCTCGGCGCGGGGCAGGCGGTGGCCTGCCTCGATGGCATCGCTCAGCGCGATCCAGTCCAGCTTTTCCTCTGCCTCGGGTCCGATGATCACCGTCATAACCCCGCCTCCTTCTCGCTCAACAGTCCCTCTTGGACGAGCCTTTCCGCCCATCCTCGCGGACCCTCGAACACATGGGTCTGCCACCCCCGGGCCGCGGCTGCGGCGATATTATCGGCGCGGTCGTCGGTGAACAGCAGGCTCTCGGGCGGTAGGCCGCAATCCGCCTCAACCCGCCGAAAGATCTCGGCGTCCGGCTTTATCACGCCCATATGCCCCGAGATGTAGGAGTGGTCGAATTCGCTCAGGAACGGATATTCGGGCTTTGCGATGTCAAAGGTCTCGATCCCGAAATTCGACAGGGCAAAGACGGGCACGCCGCCTTGGCGCAAATGGCGGAGGAGCGTGACCGAATGGGGAATGACCGGCGAGGCCATGTGCAGCCAGTCGTCATGCCACAGCATGATCTCATCGTGGAAATCGGGGTAGGCGGCGGCCGTTTCCACCACCATCTCGCGGAAGTTCTCGCCGCGATCCACCCGGTCGTTCATCCCGTGCAGATCGACTGCGGCGAACACTTCGCGCCGCCGCGTCTCGCCAATCACCCGGTCATAATGCCGCTCGGGTTGCCATTCGATCAGAACGTTACCGATGTCGAAAATGACGGCTTCAACGGCCATCAGACGGCGTAGAGCGCTTCGGCGTGAAAATTCACGTGGTCTTCCATGAAGCTCGACACGAAGAAGTAGGAATGATCATAGCCCTCCTGCAATCGCAATTGCAGATCCTGGCGGCGAAGTGCTGCGGCATGGGCCAGGGCTTCGGTCTTCAAAAGGTCGCCAAACTGGTCGTTGGTGCCGGTGTCGATCAGCATCGGCCCGTCAAAGCCCGCCGCATGCATCAGCAGCGTGGCATCATGGGGGGCCCATGCCTCTTCATCCTCGCCCAGATACGCGGTCAATTGCTTGCGGCCCCACTCGCTGTCGGTGGGGTTGCAGATCGGTGCGAAGGCCGAGACGGAGGTGAAGCGATCCGGGTGCCGCATGGCGATGGTCAACGCGCCGTGGCCGCCCATGGAATGCCCGGTGATGGCCTGGCGTTCCTGATCGAGCGCGAAGGACTTGAACAGCAGCCCGGGCAGATCGTCCACGATGTAGTCCCACATGTTGAAATGTGGCGCCCACGGCGATTGCGTGGCGTTCACGTAGAAACCCGCGCCTTGGCCCAAATCATAGGCCGGATCATCGGCCACGTCCTCGCCGCGCGGCGAGGTGTCGGGGAAAACCAGCGCGATGCCCTGCTCGGCGGCCCATCCCTGGGCGCCCGCTTTGCTCATGGCGTTCTCATGGGTGCAGGTCAGGCCCGACAGATACCACAGGACGGGCACCGGCCCGTGCGCCGCTTCGCCCGGCATGAAAAGGCCGAAGGTCATGTCACAGCCCGTCGCATCGGACCGGTGCGTGTAGACGCCTTGCGTGCCGCCGAAGGCCTTGTTTTCGGAAATGGTTTCCATTGGCTCGATGCTCCCCAACCTATTTTGTCATGGAGTAGCGCGGGCGACCCGGAAAGCGCAATGTTTACGTGCCCAAGGGCCCCGTTTACGTGCCCGAAAGCGGCGCCAACCAGGCAATCACCGCAGAAACCGTCAAAATCGACAGAGCGGTAGAGATCAGGATCGTCGCCGAGACCCTTTGCGGCGCCACCCCGTAGTGCTGCGCCAGGATGTAGACATTGCCCGCCACGGGCAGAGAGGCGGCGGCAATCATCACCGCCGCGTCGTAATCGGGCACGTCAAAGATCCACAGTGCGGCGACGGCGACAGCCAGCGGATGCAGGACCAGTTTGCAGAAGGTAAGCCAACCCGCGACGGACATCCGTTCCGCGGATTTGTCCGCCAGCGACGCACCGATGGCGAAAAGCGCGCCGGGGGTCGCCGCCGCCCCCAGGATCGCCAGGAACTCATTGACCGGGCCAGGCACGGCAAGGCCCGTCGTGGACCACGCGAGGCCCAGGGTGATCGAGACGATCATCGGGTTCTTCAACAATCCAAGGCCCACGGTGCGCAGGACACCCAAAGACATCCGCCCGTCGCGCGATCCGGTGACGATGATCACGATCAGGCTGGAGAATACGATCAGATCCACCGACAGAACCAGGATCACCGGGCCTGCCGCCGCTTCCCCCAGCAACACGACGAGCATCGGGATGCCCAGAAAACCGACGTTACCGATGATGGCACATTGCGCCTCGAACGCGGCTTCGGCGACGGGGCGCTTGCGGGCCATCGCGACCGCCGTGGCGATCAGGTAGACGACGATGCAGGCCGAAAGGTAGGCGCCCACGAACTGCCAATCGATGATGTCAGACAGCGACAGATTGGCCGCAAACCGGAACAACATCGCCGAGAGAGCGAAGTAGAAGACGAACTTCGTAAGGTAGGCCGCTGCCTCGGACGTGAAGAACCCGGTGCGGCAGGCTTGGAAACCCAGCGCGATCAGGGCGAAGAAGGGCAGCGTCTTCAAGAAGATCTCGAGCATATCCCAGCGCTATGCCAAGCGCCCGCCACTGTCCAGCAAGCGACTTGCCCAAACGTCCAGCTTGCCGGAACTGAACTAAGTAGTTTACAATAGGTGTCAGGAGAGAGACGCCACCTTATGAACGCTGAGTTACAGATCAAGAAAGGTCGTAAGTACGACCAGGTCGTCGCCGGGGCGCGTGCTGTGTTCATGCGCGAAGGTTTTGAAGGGGCGTCCGTCGATGAAATCGCGCGGGATGCGGGCGTCTCGAAAGCGACGCTTTACAGCTATTTCCCCGACAAGCAGCATCTGTTTCTTGAGGTGCTGAAGACCGAATGCACCGCCCAGTCTGAGGTTGAAGTGCTGTTCGAGCAGGTCGGCCTGAGTGTCGAGGAAAAGCTGGCCGTGATCTGCAAGAAGCTGATCACGTTCTTCGTCAGCGATTTCGGGCAGGACATGTTCCGCGTCTGCGTCGCCGAGGCCAAGCGCTTCCCTGAGTTGGGAGAGACCTTCTACGCCAGCGGCCCCAAGCATTGGGGGGAGAAGATCGCGGGGTTCCTGTGCAGTGACAAGTCCCGCGCCTGCCTGGACATCGAAGACCCGCTGCTGGCGGCTGACCAACTGGCGCAGCTGTGCCGGACTGACCTGATGTTGAAGGTGATGTTCGGGATCGAGAAGGACCCCTCGGAAGAGGAATTGGACCGCATTGTGGATGAGGCCGTGCGCACCTTCCTGGCTCGCTACCGCCGGGTGCCCAAGGCGATGGGCTAAGCGACCGTAAACCGGAAATCACGAGAGATTTCATCTTCGCAGATGCGCAGATTCTGAACGCCTGCGCCGCGCAAGGCGCTTGGCCAAAACGCGAGACCCGCGGCGTTGGTCATCAAGACCGATACCTCCCACCGACCCGGATGGGCGGAGAGGAGCGCAGGCAAAATCCTTGTCCCCACGCCACGCCGCCGTGCCACCGGGTAGACGCAGAACTCGGCGATTTCAAAGTCAAGGTCCGGCTCGTCCAGGCCGCGCACAAAGGCAAAGCCCAGGGGCCCCGCGTCCCCGAACAGATAGGGAAAGCGATCCCTGGGCGCTTGCCAGTAGAGGTCAAAGTAGGGGTCCGGCGTTTGCCGCGTTTCCTGCGGGACCAGCTCGGCCATATAGGCGGCATAGGCCTCGCTAACGTCCGCCTTCTCCGCCTCGGATGCCAGCCACAACCGCACTTAGGTCAATCCAGGCGGCGCACCAGAAGCTGGTTGCCCTGGCCGCGCTTAACTTCCAGCATCTTGAGGCTTTCCACCAGATCACTCAGCTTGCGCTTGCCATAGGTGCGGGTGTCGAAATCGGGGTTGGCGGCGGTCATGTATTGGCCAAGCTGCCCCAGCGAATACCAATCGTCGTCCTGTTCAATCGCCTCCATCGCGCGAAAGATCAGGTCACGCGCCTCGTTAATCGGGGCGGCCTGGGGCTTGGGTTCGGACTTGGCGGCAGGGGTGCCTTTGGGCTGATCGGGCAGGATGTTCTCGATGAAAATGAACCGCTTGCAGGCCTTGCGGAACGCCTCGGGCGTTTTCTGCTGGCCGATACCGTAAACGTCGAGGCCCTGTTCGCGGATGCGGCTGGCGAGCCGGGTGAAATCACTGTCGGAGGACACCAAAACAAATCCGTCAAACCGGCCCGAGTGCAGCACATCCATCGCGTCGATCACCAGCGCGATGTCTGACGCATTCTTGCCCACGGTGTTGGCGGGCTGGTGAAACGGCACGATGCCATATTCCGCCTGCACCCCGGACCAGCCCTTCATGTGGGTCGAGCTGAAATCGCCATAGATGCGCCGCACAGAGGCTTCGCCAAACCGCGCGATCTCTTCAAAGATCGCCTGGGCGTGCTTGTGGGATGTGTTGTCGGCATCGATCAGGACGGCAAGAAGGGGCGTATCATTGGCCAACGGGAAATACCTCGGGCGATAGGGTGGAGCAGGTTTCGCGCCCGTGCCAGATGCTGCGCAGCGCATCGGCTTGGACGAAGGTCAGATTGGGGATGTACAGCGTCCCGGAGGTGATTGGCGAGAGGTTTTCGACCTCCAGCGCCCGAGCCCCGCAAATTGACACGGTCATCGCGAAGCCTTCGGCCAGGGTGGTCCAGTCCGCGAGGTCTTGTTTCGCGCCGTCAAACAAGCGGATGAACACATCCGTCTGGTCGCCGGAGGAGGCGATTTCAATCTCGCGCACGTCAATGGGGGAGATCGCATTCATCCTGCCGATGGTCGTGTAGCTCAACATCGGAAGCTCGGGCAGATTGGTCAGCAGGGACAGCGGATTCCCCGTCTGAGACGCCACGGGAAGTGGCGGGAAGAGTGCGAAGGCAAGGGCCAGAGCGGGCAGATGAGACTTCATCATGTCACCCTATCGGACGTTTGAAGGCTTCACCAGAAGTCAGGGGACCCGCAAAAAAGGGCCACCGAAGTGGCCCTTTCACAAGGTGATAGTCCGGGGCGCTTACTTCGTGCCGCCCGGTGCAGGTACGGGCGCGGGGGCCGCGCCGCCGGGCACGCCGTTGCCGTCGACCACTTCATCCCAGATGTCGCCCAGGCGATCTGCAATGGTCTCGCGCGCGTCGCTGTCGTCGTCGACGTTGTAGACCACCAGGAAGGGCGCCACGAGGCCACTTTCGTCGGCGCAGATGAACAGCCCGTCTACCACTTCGCCGCGCAGGTCATAGCCGCCAATGGTCCAGTTCGACCGCCCGGTGAACCCGTCGCCGCCAAACCGCTGGCGGTAGGTGTCAAACGTCGTCTCGGCGTAGTTCATGCAGGTATCACGGTCTGGCAGGGACGAGAAATCTGTGACCGTCCAGCCTTCGGCCTGAGCGGCCCCGGCGGCGGCCAGCGACAATGCGGCGACAGTCAGAATACGTGTGGGTTTCATTAGGGATCCTTTCTCAAAGTCTTCTTCGGGTAATTTCGGGACTAGTAGACGACAACCGAGCGGATGGATTCTCCGCGGTGCATCAGGTCGAAACCTTCGTTGATGTTGTCGAGCGTCAGGGTGTGGGTGATCATTGGATCGATCTCGATCTTGCCGTCCATGTACCAATCGACGATCTGCGGCACGTCGGTACGCCCGCGGGCACCACCAAAGGCCGTGCCACGCCAGCTGCGCCCGGTGACAAGCTGGAAGGGGCGCGTGCTGATCTCGGCGCCTGCAGGAGCCACGCCGATGATGATGCTTTCGCCCCACCCCTTGTGGCAGGCTTCCAGCGCGGTGCGCATGACGTCCACGTTGCCGGTGGCGTCAAAGGTGTAATCCGCGCCGCCGCCTGTCAGCTCCACTAGATGACCAACGAGATCGCCGGTGACATCCTTGGGGTTCACGAAATCGGTCATGCCGAAATGCGTCGCCATCTCGACCTTGCCAGGGTTCAGGTCCACGCCCACGATCTGATCTGCGCCGGCAAGGCGCAGGCCCTGGATCACGTTGAGGCCGATACCGCCGAGGCCGAAGACAATCGCGCGGCTGCCGATCTCGACTTTCGCCGTATAGATCACGGCACCAATGCCCGTCGTCACGCCGCAGCCGATGTAGCAGATCTTGTCAAACGGCGCGTCGGAGCGGACCTTCGCCAAGGACACCTCGGGCACCACGGTGTGGTTCGCGAAGGTGGAACAGCCCATGTAGTGCAAGATCGGCGTACCATCGAGCATGGAGAATCGCGAAGACCCGTCGGGCATTAGACCCTGGCCTTGCGTCGCCCGGACCTTCTGGCACAGGTTCGTCTTGGGGTTGAGGCAATATTCGCACTCGCGACACTCCGCCGTGTAAAGCGGGATCACGTGATCGCCGGGCTTCAGAGAGGTCACACCGGGGCCGACTTCCAGCACGACGCCCGCGCCTTCATGGCCAAGAATTGCAGGGAAAAGCCCCTCGGGGTCAGCGCCGGACAGGGTGAATTCGTCCGTATGACAGATGCCCGTGGCCTTGATCTCGACCAGAACCTCACCGGCGCGCGGGCCGTCGAGGTTTACTTCCATAACTTCCAGTGGCTTGCCCGCTTCCAAAGCGACTGCTGCACGTGTGCGCATATTGTTGTGTCCTCCCACAGACTTGTGTTTGTCCAAGACTGTGACAATCTCGAATACAAAGCAACGGAGGATACCATGACCCGTTTCCCTTTGATCGCGGCCTTGATCGCGCTGCCGGTGATGACCATGGCGCAATCGGATGATCCAGACACCTGCGGTGCGGCGGGGTTTCAGGGCCTCGTGGGCCAAAGCGCCGAGATTGCCGCGATGTTGGTGCTGGACCAGCCCAAGCGCGTGATCACCCCCGGCTCGATCGTAACGCGAGACCACCGGTTGGAGCGGATCAATTTCGACGTGGACAACGATAACGTCATCACAAGCATCTATTGCGGGTAGCCTGGGAGGTTACGGGATTCCAGCGGTGATGGCGGGGGCGGTTTGGGGTAGGTTATCGCGATATTTGACGCCCTTCCCCCCTTCGGAGCCCGTCACATGACCTTTTCCAGCAAAGCGATTTTCGCAGCCCTCGTCTTGAGCCTCACCCCCGCTGTGGCCTCGGCCCAGAACGACATCTACCCGATCTTCCCGAGCCCCGGTGGCGCCCAAATCAATGGGGTCGCTATCCCTCAGCAGCTTCAAGGCGGGATGCAGGTCCTGCTGGCTCCGGGTGTCATTGGCACCCCGGTGCAAGCCCAGGACTGCGGCGCGCAGCAGTATCAGCGCCTGCTTGGTCACCACGTCACTGTCGCGCAATCCTATGGCATCGCGGCGCGTTACTTCACGCCCGACAGCCCCTACGGCACGATGAACTATCTGCCCTACCGCCTGAACATTAGCACGGACGCGCATTACGTGATCGACCGCGTCTATTGCGGTTAATTGCCAAGGAGGGCGGGCGGCCTTGCACCGCCCCCTGATTCCCCCTATATCCCCTTCAACAGCGGCGCCGAGACTACCGGCTCCACCGACACTTCCAGCGGGCCGCACGGCCCGCTTTTTCGTTTCTAGGACCCCCACGACCATAATGTCTGACCTGATCGCCAAAACCTCCATGGACCGCCGGATGGCGGAAATCGTCACGCCCTCGATCGAGGCGCTTGGCTTTGAGGTCGTGCGCATTCGCGTCATGGGCGGCAAGACCAACACGCTGCAGATCATGGCGGAACGCCCCGAAGGCGGCATCGACGTGGATGAATGCGCCCAGATCTCCAACGCGATCTCGGTCCTGTTGGACGTGGAAGACCCGCTGGAAGACGCCTATGCGCTGGAGGTTTCCAGCCCCGGCATCGACCGCCCCCTGACGCGGCTCAAGGATTTTGAGACGTTCGAAGGGTATGAGGCAAAGCTTGAGACGTCCGAGATGATCGGCGGTCAGCGCCGCTTCAAGGGCGTGCTGGCGGGCGTGGAAGACGGCGAAGTGCTGGTCAATATCGAGCAAGGCAAAGAGACGGTGACCGTCGGCCTTGATTTCGAATGGCTCAGCGATGCCAAGCTGGTCCTGACGGACGAGCTGATCAAGGAAATGCTGAAACAGCGCAAAGATGCGGGCCTCATCAACGAGGCCGATTTTGACGATATCGAAGAAGAGCCCGGTGACATTGCCCCTGGGGCGGAGGAATAAAACATGGCCATTACATCAGCCAACCAGCTGGAACTGCTGCAAACCGCGGAAGCCGTGGCGCGCGAAAAGATGATCGACCCCAATCTGGTGGTCGAAGCGATGGAAGAAAGCCTCGCCCGTGCCGCCAAGTCTCGCTACGGCAGCGAGTTGGACATTCGCGTGTCCATCGACCGCAAGACGGGCCGCGCCACCTTCACCCGCGTGCGCACCGTCACCGATGAGGATATGCTGGAAAACGACAAGGCCGAGATGCTGCCCGCCGATGCCACGGACCTCGTGAAGCACGCGCGCCCCGATGTTGTTGTCTTCAACGCCAAGTCCCACACCTACGATGAAGAAGGCGAGCTGGTGGAAACCCGCGACGTCCGCCGTTTCCTGCTGCGCAAACCCACGGAAGCCGACAAGCTGCTGTCCGAAGGCGTGGACCAGACCGCTGGCCCCGTTGTCGGCGACATGATCGCCGACGAGGTGCCGCCCGTGGAAATGGGCCGGATCGCCGCGCAATCGGCCAAGCAGGTGATCCTGCAGAAGGTCCGCGAGGCCGAGCGGGATCGTCAGTACGCAGAGTTCAAGGACCGCGTGGGCGAGATCATCAACGGCGTCGTCAAGCGTGAGGAATACGGCAACGTCATCGTCGACGTGGGCGCCGGTGAGGCGCAGCTGCGCCGGAACGAGAAGATCGGCCGCGAAGCCTATCGCAACGGCGACCGCATCCGCTGCTACATCAAGGATGTGCGCCGCGAGAACCGCGGCCACCAGATCTTCCTGTCGCGCACCGCGCCCGAGTTCATGCGCGAGCTGTTCAAAATGGAAGTGCCCGAGATCTACGACGGCATCATCGAGATCAAGGCCGTCGCTCGCGACCCTGGGTCCCGCGCCAAGATCGCCGTCATCTCGTATGACAACGGTATCGACCCTGTCGGGGCCTGTGTGGGTATGCGCGGCAGCCGCGTGCAAGCCGTGGTGAACGAGCTGCAAGGTGAGAAGATCGACATCATCCCGTGGAATGAGGATGCGCCGACCTTCCTGGTGAACGCGCTTCAGCCTGCCGAGGTCTCCAAAGTTGTTCTCGACGAGGACGCCGGGAAAATCGAAGTCGTGGTCCCGGATGAGCAGCTGTCGCTGGCCATTGGCCGTCGTGGTCAGAACGTGCGCCTGGCGTCTCAGCTGACCAACCTCGACATCGACATTCTCACGGAGGAAGAAGAAAGCAAGCGCCGTCAGGCCGAGTTTGAAGAGCGCACGAAGCTGTTCATGGACAGCCTCGACCTGGATGAATTCTTCGCGCAGCTTCTCGTCTCCGAAGGCTTCACGGCCCTGGAGGAAGTGGCTTATGTTGAAGCTGATGAGCTTCTGGTCATCGACGGCGTCGACGAAGGCACCGCAGAAGAATTGCAGGCCCGCGCCCGTGATTACCTGGAAGAGCAGAACAAAAAGGCGCTGGAAGCCGCGAAAGAACTGGGTGTGGAAGACAGCCTCATTGCATTTGAGGGGCTCACCCCCCAAATGTTGGTGGCCTTGGGTGAAGATGGCGTGAAAACGCTGGAAGACTTCGCCACCTGCGCAGACTGGGAATTGGCCGGCGGTTGGACAACCGAAGGCGGAGAGCGCATCAAGGACGACGGGTTGCTGGAACCCTTCGAAGTTTCTTTGGAAGAAGCACAGAACATGGTGATGACCGCACGCCTGCAATTGGGTTGGGTGACAATCGAGGAATTGGAAGCCGACGCCGCTGCCGAAGCTGAAGCCCTAGCAGAGGAGCGGGCAGAGGGCTAACGCCCTTTGCCGGGAGCCCGCGAATGACGCGTGGTGGCCAACATAAGGACCGGACAGACGGTCCCGAACGGAAGTGCATCGCAACCGGAGAAATCGCGCCCAAACGCGGTTTCATCCGGTTCGTGGTGGCGCCCGATGGGCAGGTTGCTGCTGACACACTCGAAAAACTGCCCGGTCGTGGCATGTGGGTCAGCGCGGATCGCGCGGCGCTTGAATTGGCGGTGAAGAAGAACCTCTTCTCGCGCGCCGCAAAGCAACAAGTGAGCGTGCCCGAGGATCTGGTCGACCGGGTGGAAACCCAACTGGCGCGCCGGGTCACCGACCTGATTGCCCTGTGTCGCAAGGGCGGCAAGGCGGTTGCGGGCTTTGAAAAGGTGAAAGACTGGCTGGCGAACGGAAACGTCGGCGTGCTGCTTCAGGCCTCCGATGGGTCGGAACGCGGTAAATCGAAACTCTGGACCCCGGAAGGGGCCCGATACTTCGGCATTCTGACCGCCCAGGAATTGGGTTTGGCATTCGGACGCCAAAGTGTGATACATGGCGCGCTTGCCGCTGGTGGACTCGCCCCCCGTGTTATAGAGGGGGCGGCGAAACTCCAGGGACTGCGCTTAGCAGACGGTGGCCAGACCACCGAGAAGGACAGACGGAACGCATGAGCGATCAAGACGGAAAAAAACCACTTGGCCTATCTGGTGGCGCGCGGTCAGGCCGCGTGAACCAAAGCTTCTCGCGGGGGCGCACCAAATCTGTGGTGGTCGAGACGAAGCGCAAGCGCGTGATTGTGCCCAAGCCTGGTGCGCCCTCTGCTGCGATGCAAAACGCCGAAGGCGGCAAGCGCGACAAGTCGGTCCCCGACGCCGAGATGGAGCGGCGCCTGAAGGCGTTGCAAGCCGCCAAGGCCCGCGAAAGCCAGGAAGCCGAAGAGCGTGTGAAAGCCGAACGCGAGCGTGAAGAAGAACGCAACCGCCGCCGTGCTGAGGCCGAAGCCAAAGAGCGGGAAGAGCGTGAGCGCGAAGAAGCCCTGAAAGCCAAGGCCGAAGAAGACGAACGCCGCAAGGCCGAGGAAGAGGCGCGCCGCAACGCGCCGCCCGAGCCTGCTGCTCCGGCCGCCGCTGCCGCAGATCCAGCCGCGGCCCCCTCTGGCCCGCGCGGCGGTGGCAAAGCCACGCCAGCCCGGCGCGAGCCCGAGCGCGACAACAAGCGCAACGAGCGGGGCCGCGGCAATGATGCCGGGGGCCGTCGTTCCGGCAAGCTGACCGTGAACCAGGCGATGACGGGCGGCGAAGGCGGTCGCCAACGCTCCATGGCGGCGATGAAGCGCAAGCAGGAACGCCAACGCCAAAAGGCGATGGGCGGCACTGTGGACCGTGAAAAGGTCATCCGCGACGTGCAGGTGCCCGAGACGATCATCGTCTCGGAATTGGCCAACCGGATGTCCGAGCGTGTGGGTGATGTGGTCAAGGCGTTGATGAACAACGGCATGATGATCACGCAGAACCAACCGATTGACGCGGACACCGCCGAGTTGATCATCGAAGAGTTTGGCCACCGCATTCAGCGCGTGTCCGATGCCGATGTGGAGCAGGTGATCGATACGGTCGAGGATGACGAGGGCAAGCTGCTCCCGCGTCCCCCGGTCATCACGATCATGGGTCACGTCGACCACGGCAAGACCTCGCTTCTCGACCGCATTCGCCAGGCGAACGTCGTCTCAGGCGAAGCCGGTGGCATTACCCAGCACATCGGAGCGTACCAGGTGACCACCGAAAGCGGTGCGGTCCTGTCGTTCCTCGATACCCCGGGCCACGCGGCGTTTACGTCGATGCGGGCGCGCGGTGCTCAGGTAACGGATATCGTGGTTCTGGTGGTTGCGGCGGACGACGCCGTGATGCCCCAGACCATCGAAGCCATTGCCCACGCCAAAGCGGCTGACGTTCCGATGATCGTGGCGATCAACAAGATCGACCGCCCCGCAGCTGATCCGCAAAAGGTCCGCACGGATCTGTTGCAGCACGAGGTGATCGTGGAGGCGATGTCCGGCGATGTGCAGGACGTTGAAGTCTCTGCCATAACCGGTCAGGGCATGTCCGAACTTCTGGAAGCCATCGCGCTTCAGGCGGAAGTGCTGGAGCTGAAGGCCAACCCCGACCGCGCCGCGCAAGGTGCTGTTATCGAAGCACAATTGGACGTGGGTCGCGGCCCTGTCGCCACCGTTCTGGTGGAAAAAGGCACGCTGCGCCGGGGCGACATCTTCGTCGTCGGTGAGCAGTGGGGTAAGGTCCGCGCGCTGATCAACGACCAGGGCGAGCGCGTCAACGAAGCGGGCCCCTCGGTCCCGGTCGAGGTGCTTGGCCTCAACGGAACCCCCGAGGCAGGCGACGTGTTGAACGTGGTGGAAACCGAAGCCCAGGCGCGCGAGATCGCGGAATACCGCGAGCAAGCCGCCAAGGACAAACGGGCCGCCGTGGGCGCCGCGACAACCCTCGATCAGCTTCTGGCGAACGCCAAAGCCGACGAGAATGTGCGCGAGCTGCAGGTGGTGATGAAAGCCGACGTGCAGGGCTCTGCCGAGGCGATTGTCCAGGCGCTGGAGAAAATCGGCAACGATGAGGTCCGCGTCCGCGTGCTGCACTACGGTGTCGGCGCGATCACGGAAAGCGATATCGGCCTGGCCGAAGCCTCGGGCACGCCGGTCATCGGCTTCAACGTCCGGGCGAATGCTCCGGCACGCAACGCCGCAAACCAAAAGGGCGTGGAGATCCGTTACTATTCGGTGATCTACGACCTCGTGGACGACGTGAAAGCGGCGGCCTCTGGCCTTCTGGGCGCGGAGATCCGCGAAAACTTCATCGGCTACGCGCAGATCAAAGAGGTCTTCAAGGTCTCGGGTGTCGGCAACGTCGCCGGGTGCCTTGTCACCGAAGGGGTGGCCCGCCGCTCCGCCGGAGTGCGCCTGTTGCGCGACGATGTGGTGATCCACGAAGGCACGCTGAAGACGCTCAAGCGCTTCAAGGACGAGGTCAAAGAGGTCCAGTCCGGCCAGGAATGCGGTATGGCGTTCGAGAACTACGAAGACATCCGTCCCAACGATGTCATCGAGATCTTCGAGCGGGAAGAGGTTGAGCGCTCGCTTACCTGACCCAAGCAGCGAAACAAAACAAAGGGCGCCCATTGTGGCGCCCTTTTTCGTTCGTGTTCTCCAAGAAAAGAAAGCCCCCCGCCAGTTTGACGAGGGGCTGTCCCGAGAGTGAAGCTGTAACGCCCCGTTCTTACTCGTCTTCGGCGGATTCAGCGCGGAGGCGGGCGAAGATGTCCTGGGCGTAGGCGGGGGTGCCGGAGACGACCGTGGTGTTGTTCTGACCGCGCAGGTCACCGGCGCTGTCCTGGCTGCCGTTGAAGACGGCGAAGGCGTTGGCGAGGGCCGAACCGCCCTGCGTGGAGACGACCGAGGTGTTCGCGCTGCTGGGAGTGCGGATGTCCGAGGAACGCTCAACCGACTGGTTGAAATGCGCGATGGCGAAGGCCGAAGAGGTGGATTGAGCGACGGCCGGTGCGGCGATGGAAGCGGCGAGGGCGGCGATGATTGCGATCTTTTTCATGGTGTTAGTCCTTTGGAATGGGGGGGTGCGGGCCCCCGCATTCGGGGTGCCCTTGGGGATGATGAAGGGTCAAATCGCCAAGACTTACTCGTCTTCTGCGGATTCAGCGCGCAGGCGGGCGAAGATGTCCTGGGCGTAGGCCGGCGTGCCGGAGACAACGGTCGTGTTGTTCTGGCCGCGCAGATCACCCGCGCTGTCCTGGCTGCCGTTGAACACGGCGAAGGCGTTGGCCAGCGCCGAGCCGCCTTGCGTCGACACAACCGAGGTGTTCGCGCTGCTGGGGGTGCGGATGTCCGAGGAACGCTCAACCGACTGGTTGAAATGCGCGATGGCGAAGGCCGAGGAGGTCGATTGTGCGACGGCCGGAGCGGCGATGGAAGCGGCGAGGGCGGCGATGATTGCGATCTTTTTCATGGTGTTAGTCCTTTTCACTGTCTTGGTTGGGCGGCGTATCTCGCGGCCCCGGGTTAGATTGTTGGTGTGGAACGCTGCGTCTTGCTCCGTTCCGATGAGATGAATATGCGCCGGGCGAAGCCGTCATTCCACACACGTAAACGCGAGAATGGGCGGAGGATGGTGCGAATGCGCACACAAACCCCAAGCCCCTGCACCAACCCCACGCCCCCGTGAGCCCCCATCTCGCCCCCGTGAGCACGGCGGCAGAAATTGCAACATTTCAAGAAGATCGCGGGGGAATCAGCGGCGTGGACGACTCACATTCCGAAAGATTCAGCCCAAAAGCCGACTCACCCCTTGGCAGCTTCCGCCGGGTTCCGGCTCCAGACCGAGAAGTTGAGCGCGCCCGCGATTGTCACCCACACCAGATAGGGCACCATCAGGAAACCCGCCAAAGTGTCATGCTGGAAGAACGTCCACATGGAGCCCGCGACTGATATCCAGAGGAACACCAGCACCAGGGCGCCCGCCTTAATCCGTTCCATCCCAAAGAACACCGGCGTCCAGAGCGTGTTCAACGCAATCTGAAACGCCCACCAGCCCATGGCGTGGGCATTGCCGTCTAGCAAGGCCACGCGCGTCGCGGCCACGGCAGACGCGATGTAAAGCACTGTCCAGGTGATCGGGAAGACCCAATCAGGCGGGGTCCAACTTGGCTTGGACAGATCGCGGTACCACGGGCCCGGCGAAAACATCGCGCCGGTCGTGGCCGCCGCGCAGCAGGCACCAAGAAAGAGGGGGAAGACTGACCAATCCATGGGCCGAACCTACCCCATTCGCCTGCGGGGTACACCCTGGCTGTCAATTTAGTCTGCTACTGTACCAATCGCTCACTCAGGCCCAACGTCGGCAACTCTCCGGTCAATTGCGCTTCATAGATCGGCAGGCTCTCGATCACGCGCATGATATAGTTGCGCGTCTCGGTGAACGGCACGTCCTCGATCCAGTCGATCACATCGTCGACGTTGCGCGGATCGCCGAAACGTTCCCGCCATTGCCGCACGCGCCCCGGCCCGGCGTTATACCCGACAGAGACCAGCACCGGGTTGCCGCCATAGGTCTCCATCAGACCCGCGATGTAATTGGAGCCCAGAAGCACGTTATAGGCGGGATCACTGCGCAGACGGCTTTCCGAGAAACTGATCCCCAGATCTCCGGCGGAATCGCGCCCCGTCCCCGGCATCACCTGCATCAGGCCAATCGCCCCAGCGCCTGAGACGACGACGGGATCAAACTCGCTTTCGCGCCGGGCGATGGACAAGGCCCAGGCGCGGTCGATGGGCAGGTCCACGTCCTCCAGATCGGCGAGGGGGTAATAAGCGGGGAAGATCTCATGACCCGATTGGGCGGCACGTTTGGCAACCAGAAGGGCAAGGTGTGGCTCTCCCATCTCGAGCATGAGGTTGCCCATCTGCCCGGCCTCGTCCTCGTTGAGGCGCTCGGTGATATGGGTGAAGAAGCGTTCGGCCAGGTTGATCTGCCCTGCCTCGTAAAGCAGCTGCGCGGCGTGGAACACGTCAAGCTCGGCGAAGCTGGAGGTGCGCCAATCGCCGTAATCTCGCGTGCCCAAGAACTCGGGATCGACAGGAAATCCACCGCGCTCCTGCGCCAATTGACCGTAGAAGCTGGATTGATATTGCGCGCCCAGGGCATAGGCCTCTGCCGCTGCATCGGCGTTGCCCGCCGCCTCATGGGCGCGCCCCATCCAATAGCCCGCGCGCCCGACCGAGATCGGGGAGAACACGACTTCGCGGAACCGTTGGAAGTGGGTGACGGCAATTTCGGCCCGGTTCAGTTGCAGCGCACAATAGCCCGCGATCCATTCCAGATCGGCGAAGCGGATATAGTCGTCATCGGGGTCGATGTGGTGATTGGCGGCATAATCATAGCAGGTGGCGTGATCGCCCTCGCGCATCACATCGCGCGCCAGATCGGCGCGACGCCTGCCCCAGGCCGCGGGCCGCCCCAGGCTGGCGGGCGAGGTGGAGCGTTCGGCCATCAACTCTCCGGCGGTGTCCCAAAGGCCTTCGCGAACGCGCCAGATGAAGCGTTCGTAGGCCAGCCCTGGATCCCCCTGCAAAGACGCGGGGATCGCATCGATCAAAGCGTTCACCCCGGGCGCGCGGTCGCGCAGGGCCAGGCGCGCCTCGGCCAGTGGTGCATATTCCTCGGGCACCAGCGAGAACATCGCCCGCGCCCGTTCCTCGGCGTTTTCCCACAGCAGATGGTCCAGCCGCGCGATGTGGTGGTCTTGCGTCAACAGATCGCCAAAGGCCCGGTTCAGCGCTTGTGCGTCGGTGCCGGTCATCACCAGCGACGTCCAGGCGCGCACGACTATGGCCTCTGCCACGACAGGGTTGCCGGTGTCGGCCAGCGCACGGGCCAAGGCCAGTGACCCGGCGCCGGTTTCGGGCAGGATGTCGGCGAAATAGTCCAGAATGGTGGCCGCATCGCCGCCATCGGGGATAGAGGGCTCACCCTGACGGCGCAGGTAGGGCAGGCCGGGCCAATCGGGGTTGCGATCCAGGAATGAGATGTATTCCGCGAAATCGCCCTGGCCGCGCCGCAGGCGGGTCCAGGCCAGAAGGTCCAACGCGACCGGATCGGTCAGCGTTTGCGCCGCCGCCGAGCCGCCCGCCAGATCCCCGGCGTTGTAGGCCGCAAGGGCGTTTGCCAAGGCTTCCGAGTCCGATTGTGCGAAAGTTGCGGTCGCCCCAAGGAGGGAGCTGAGGGCAAGTGCTGATATCAGGCGTCGCATGATCACGCGGCGTCTCCTAAATTAGTTGTCCCCAGAACAGGTAAAATACGTCACACGCACGAGGAAGCAACTCACGAACTTGGCAATTGTGTGAGGGCCTTGTATTGGGGCGGGAAATTGCCACTCCAATCCCCTTGCCCACACTCCTGATAGAAGGACGCGAATGATGTTCTATGGCTCGATGCCCGCTCTGGTCACTCCGATGACAAATGGTGCTGTGGATTTCGACGCGCTGAAACGTCTGGTGGATTGGCAGATCGCGGAAGGCTCTAACGGGTTGGTGCCTGTTGGGACTACCGGCGAAAGCCCGACGCTGAGCCATACCGAGCATGAACAGGTGATTGAAACGGTCGTCAAAGCCGCGGGCGGCCGCGTGCCAGTGATTGCGGGCGCCGGGTCCAACAACACCGTCGAGGCGCTGCGCCACGTGCAGCACGCCAAGGAAGTGGGCGCCGATGCGACGCTGGTCGTGACGCCTTATTACAACAAGCCCACCCAGCGCGGGCTGATCGCCCATTTCGAAGCGCTGGCCGAGGTCGGCATCCCGATTTTTGTCTACAATATCCCCGGGCGGTCCATCATCGACATGACGCCCGAAACGATGGGCACGCTGGCCAAGCACCCGATGATCATCGGGGTGAAGGATGCTACCGCCGACATGGCCCGCGTGTCGCAACAGCGCGCGAGCTGTGGCAAGGAGTTCATCCAGATGTCGGCGGAAGATGCCAGCGCGCTTGGCTTCAACGCCCATGGTGGTGTCGGTGCGATCAGCGTGACGGCCAACGTCGCGCCCAAGCTCTGTGCTGAGTTCCAGGCCGCGATGCGCGCGGGCGATTGGGCGCTGGCGCTGGAGTACCAGGACCGCCTGATGCCCCTGCACGAGGCGATCTTCACCGAGCCTGGCCTCTGCGGCGTGAAATACGCCATGTCCGTGCTGGACCTATGCTCGGACGAGGTGCGCTTGCCCCTGACGACGGTGGAAGACAGCACCAAGGCCAAGATCGAGGCCGCGCTGCGCCACGCTGGCCTTCTTGCGTGACCGAGGGCCCTGACCAAGGGTCCACCCAAAGCCTGATCCACATCCTGTCGGCGACGAACTTCGTCGTCGGGATGGGGGCCTTTATGGTCATCGGGATGCTGCCACCGATGGCCGAAGACCTTGGCCTGACCACGGCGGGCGCGGGCTGGGTGATGACGTTCTACGCGCTGGCCTACGCCGTGTCCTCGCCGCTGCTGGTGTCGGGCACCGGCGGGCTCGGGCGGCGGAAGGTGCTGTTTCTGGGGCTTTCCCTTTTCGCGGGGGCCAACCTGCTGGCCGCCCTCGCGCCCAATAGCGATGTCGTCTTCGTAGCGCGCGCCCTGGCCGCGATGGGTGCGGGGATGATCACCCCGGTCACGGCGGCGGTCGTCTCGGGCGTGGTCGCGCCGGAACGCCGCGCCAAGGCGCTGGCGGCGGTGCTGTTCGGGCTGACCTTCGCGCAGGTGATCGGCGTGCCGGCGGGCAGCTTCATCGCCTACAGCATCGGCTGGCGCTTTGCCTTCGCGCTGGTCGCCGTTCTGGCGCTGCCCTGCCTCTGGCTGATCTGGACCCGCGTGCCCCGTGGATTGCACTTCCAACCCGTCGGTCTGCGCGATCTGGCCGGGGTTCTGGGCGATTGGCGGATCATGCTGGCGACGCTCTTTACCGCCACGTTCCTCGCCGCGATCTGCGTGCCTTTCACTTACCTCGCTCCGCTGGTGGAGACCCACATGGGCTTTGGCCGCAACGGCATCTCCGCCGTGCTGCTGGTTTTCGGCCTGGCTGCCGTGATCGGCAACCTGATGGGCGGCTGGATGTCGGACCGGTTTGGGGCCACCCGGACGCTGGTGTTCCTGGCGCTAACTCAGGTCATCCTGACGCCGTTCCTGTCAGGCCTTCCGATGGCGGGATGGCTGCTGTTCGTGTTGGTCTTCATCTGGTCGCTCTTCGGCTGGTCCTTCACCGCACCGCAGCAGGCGCGCATCATTGGCCTGTCGCCGAAACGCGCGCCGGTGATCCTGTCGCTGAACGCGGCGGCGATTTACGTGGGCACGGCGGCGGGTGCGGCCATCGGCGGTGCGGCGATCACCCAGGCCGGGTTGCTGTCGCTCGGATGGGTCGGCGGGGCGATGGCCCTTGTCGCGCTGGTGCATCTATTGGCCTCGGCCTGGATCAGCCGGTAGACTTGGCCCCCCCGAGTGCCTAGATACCCCTCACCATGGCCAAGAAACCCGAGAACCCCAACTACAAAGTCATCGCCGAAAACCGGCGTGCCCGCTTCGATTATGCCATCGAAAGCGATCTGGAGGTTGGGATCATCCTGGAAGGCTCCGAGGTCAAAAGCCTGCGCCAGGGTCAAAGCAATATCGCCGAAAGCTATGCCGAGGTGAAGGAGGGCGAGCTGTGGCTCGTGAACTCTTACATCGCGCCCTATGTCCAGGCGAAGACCTTCGGGCACGAGGAAAAGCGGCGGCGCAAGCTGTTGGCGTCGAAGAAAGAGCTGTCGAAGATGTGGAACGCCACCCAGCGCGAGGGCATGACGCTGGTACCGATTGTGATGTACTTCAATCACAAGGGTCTGGTGAAGCTGAAGATCGGCATCGCCAAGGGCAAGAAGGCCCAGGACAAGCGCGAGACCTCGGCCAAGCGGGACTGGAACCGGCAAAAGGCGCGGTTGCTCAAGCAGAACGGCTGACAGCGCCCTTTGCGGGCTGCGGGATTTGAGTTGTATTTGGCAAGATGAAGGGGGGAGCGTTGCGCGCGGAAGGCTTGCGTGGCCCTGGGCGGCGGCGTAGGACTTTCGGGAAATCTGGACAGGAGTGCGCAGAATGGCCGAGGTGATCACCGGGGACGATCCGCAAACGCTGGTGTCGACTGATTGGCTGGCCGCGCATCTGAGTGACCCGGACCTGCGCGTGATCGATGCGTCTTATTACCTGGCCGAGATGGGCCGCGATGCGAAGGCCGAGTACGACGCGGGCCACATCCCCGGCGCGCGGTTTTTTGACATCGACGAGATTTCCGACGCCCGCTCGGACCTGCCGCACATGGTGGCCCCGGTGGAGAAGTTCATGTCCCGCATGCGCGCCATGGGGATCGGCGACGGGCATCAGGTTGTTGTCTACGACGGCATGGGCCTGTTCTCGGCCGCGCGGGTCTGGTGGAATTTCCGGCTGATGGGCAAGAACGACGTCGCCGTGCTGGACGGCGGCCTGCCGAAGTGGGTGGCCGAGGGCCGGGCGATGGAGGATATGCCGCCGATCGTGCGCGACCGTCACATGACCGTGCAGCGCCAGGCGCATCTGGTGAAGGATGTCACGCAGGTCGCCTCGGCCTCCAAGCTTGGGGATTGGCAGATCGTGGACGCCCGCGGCCCCGCGCGGTTCCGGGGGGAGGAACTCGAAGCGCGTGAAGGCCTGCGCGCGGGTCATATACCCAACTCCAAGAATGTCCATTATGCGACGCTGTTCAATGCCGATGGCACGATGAAAGAGGGCGACGCCCTGAAGGCCGCGTTTGAGGCAGGTGGCGTGGATCTGGAAAAGCGGATCATCACCACCTGCGGTTCGGGCGTGACGGCGGCGATCCTGATGCTGGGGCTGATGCGTTTGGGGCAACACGATGTCTCGCTCTACGATGGCTCCTGGTCCGAGTGGGGCCAGTTCGATCAGTTGAAGGTCGAGGTCGGATGAGCGTCATCCCCGCGGGGACGAAGGTTCCCTTCACGATCACCTACCTGGAGATGCCCACGCGGCCCTCATACGGGCCTGCGCAGCTGCCGGGAGATGTGCGGCTGGAACGCGCGATTGACCCACCCGTCTGGTATTTCCTGTCGCTCTATGACGCCGTGGGGCGGGACTATGAGTGGCAGGACCGGTTTGATCAGGCCGACGAAGATCCCGCCGCCCTGCAAGCCTTCGTGCGCAGCCCCGATGTGGTGATCTGGACGGCGTTCAAGCACGGCTGGCCCGCCGGGTTCTTCATGCTCGATTGGCGGGAACCCGGCGAATGCGACCTCGCCTATTTCGGCCTTGTGCCACAGGCTGTCGGCGCGGGTCTTGGGCCGTTGCTGGTGCAGACAGCCATCGCCACGGGATGGGCCCGTGAAGGGGTGGAGAAGATGACGGTGAACACCTGTACCCTGGACCACCCCGCCGCCCTGCGCCTCTATCAGAAGATGGGGTTCGCCCCCGTGCGCCGGGAAGAGCGGGTGCGGGTGCTGAGCTATGACAGGCGATCTAATGTTTGAAACCCTCACCGCGCCCACGCCCGACAAGATCTTCCAGCTCACCGGCCAATTCGCGGCGGACCCGCGCCCGGACAAAGTCGATCTGCTGGTTGGCCTCTATCGCAACGCGGAGGGCGTGACGCCGGTGATGGGCGCGGTGAAAGAGGCGGAACGCCGCATCCTGCAAGCGCAGGATACCAAGGCGTATTTGGGCTTTGCGGGCGATGCGGGCTTCATCAACGGAATGCGAGACCTCCTCTTGAGCGACGCGGTTGATGCGGCCCAGATTGCGGGGATCGCCACCGTGGGCGGCACCAGCGCCGTGCGCCAAATCCTGGAGCTGGTGCGCACGTTGACGCCCGGCGCGCAGGTCTGGGTCTCGGACCCAAGCTGGCCCATTCACGCCGCGATGACCGATCATCTGGGCCTGGCACGGCGCAACTATCGGTATCTGGACCGTGCCAATAACGGGCTGGACCGCGACGGCATGATGGAAGATCTGCGCGCCGCCCGCTCGGGCGATGTGATCATCCTGCATGGGTGTTGCCACAATCCCAGCGGCGCCGATTTGACGCTACCGGATTGGGAAGAGGTCGCCGCGATCTGCCGTGAGACCGGCGCCACGCCCCTTGTGGATATGGCCTATCAGGGGTTTGGCGCGGGGCTGGAGGAAGACGCCGCTGGCACGCGCCTGCTGGCGCAAAAGGTCCCGACGCTGTTCCTTGCGGCCAGCTGCTCCAAGAACTTCGGGCTCTACCGGGAACGTGCCGGGGTGGCGCTCGTCGTGACCTCTGACGGTGCGCGCGCTGCCGTCCAAGGGCACCTGACCGCGATGAACCGCAACAGCTTTTCGTTCCCGCCCGACCACGGCGCGCGCTGTGTGGAAATGATCCTGCACGACGCCGAGTTGCGGCAGATGTGGGACGCAGAGCTGACCGAGATGCGAGACAGCATGACCGGCAACCGAAATGCGCTGGCCGAGGCCGTGCGGGCGGAGACCGGATCGGACCGCTTCGGGTTTCTTGCGGCGCATCAGGGCATGTTCTCGCTCCTTGGCACCACGCCCGCGCAGGTGGATGCGTTGCGCGAGGACCACGGCGTTTATGTGGTGAGCGACGGGCGCATGAACGTGGCGGGGCTGACGGTTAACAACATCCCCAAGGTCGCCCGCGCTTTGGCGGCTGTGCTGGGTTGACGGAGGCACCGTAGAGGCGTACTCCGCGCCGTCTTTGCGCCTTCAGGAAAGGCGCGACAACCAAGTCTCCGACTACCTTGCAAAAACGGAACCAAATCAATGACGAAACTCCTGCCCGGCGTCCTCGCCATGGCGGCCATCGTGGTGGCCTCAAACATCCTGGTGCAATTCCTGTTCGGCCAATGGCTGACCTGGGGCGCTTTCACCTATCCTTTGGCGTTCCTCGTCACGGACGTGATGAACCGCGTCTACGGCGCGGCCGTGGCGCGCAAGGTCGTGTTCTCGGGCTTCATCGTGGGGGTCATCTGCTCGCTGATCGGCACGCAGATCATGGGTGAGTTCGGCCCGCTGGTCACACTGCGCATCGCGCTCGGCTCGGGCACCGCGTTCCTTGTCGCGCAGCTTCTGGACGTGTCGATCTTCGATCGCCTGCGCAACGGCGGTTGGTGGCAAGCCCCTGTAATCTCTAGCATTATCGGATCATCCGTCGACACGGCGCTGTTCTTCTTCATCGCCTTCTCGGGCGCCCTCACCCCCATGCTCCCCGGCGACGTCGCCTGGGCCAACGAGATCCTGCCGATCCTCGGCATGGGTCCCGAGGCACCGCTTTGGGTTAGCCTCGCCATCGCCGACTGGGGTGTCAAACTTGCCCTCGCCTTGATCGCTTTGGTGCCGTTCCGCCTGCTCACCCGCAAAATCATGGCACATCCTGCGTAAAATGTTTTGACATCCACAAAATCTGTGGCAGCATCAGCTTAGTTGAAACAAAATCGGAAGGAGGTGATCCAGTGTCTAGAGAGGTATTGGAGAATGGTGTCGGGACAACTTGGGGGGCACGCCGCTAGGCAACCCTAGGGCCAACAGCCCAACCCAGGTGAGCCGCTGGTTCTGACCGCGCCCACCTCCTGATTTCTCGAAAGGGCTGCCCTCCGTGGGCAGCCCTTTTTGGTGTAGACTGGGCTGAAACAGCGGGTCACAGCCCGTACACACCCTGTACACAACCTGTACACCGAACGGACAAGGCCGATGCTGCGCATAACCGACGACATCACGATCGAGGACTGGGAGCTGACCGAAAGCTTCGTGCGCGCGGGCGGGCCCGGCGGGCAGAACGTGAACAAGGTGAGCACGGCGGTGGAGCTGCGGTTCGAGGCCGAGCGGTCCCCTTCGTTGCCGGGGGCCGTGAAGGGACGGCTTCGGAGGCTCGCCGGACGCCGCTGGACGAAAGAAGGCGCGCTGGTGCTGTTCGTGGCGGAGGAGCGGTCCCAGGCCCGGAATCGCGAGATCGCGCGGGAGCGGCTGGCGGAGCTGGTGCGCGCGGCTCTGGTCGCGCCGAAACGGCGGGTGAAGACGCGGGTGTCGCTGAACCAGAAGCGAAAGCGGGTGGAGGCGAAGAAGAAGCGGGGGGAGGTGAAGGCGCTGCGGGGGTCTGTTGGGGAGGAGTGAGAGGGCTGCTCAAGCTTGAGCAGGGCATTAAGCATTTGTTTTATATGTGAAATCAGTTTTGTTTGCGTTTGATTAACCGTGTTTTGGGTGAGTTTTGCATGAAAGGCTGTTGGATGCGTGGACGTGAGGGTGGAATCCACTAAAAGGTGCGACGGGTGACACGGGGTAACCGGTGTCTCGGGGCGGTGGGTTTCACCCACCCTACGAGTTCAGGACGGAGAAGTGGTCTCAAGCGCTGTAGCTCAAAATCGCGCGGAGCGGCTGGCCGAGACGATGCGCGCGGCTCTGGTCGCGCCGAAACGGCGGGTCAAGACGCGGTTGTCGTTGAACCAGAAGCGGAAGCAGGTGGAGGCGGCGAAGAAGCGGGGCGAGGTGAAGGCGTTACGGGATCGGAAAAGTCTTGAATACAAAGCCGAGGTCGCTACAACAAGAATACGTTGAAGTCTAGGTGACAGTTTATGGAAAGTTTACTGAGCGTAATTCTTACGTTAACCACGATAGCGTCTACCCTTGCGGCCTACTTTCTCTGGCAGCGGCAGTCTACTATTGAAGATCAGACTTCACGCATTAATAGCCTCGAAAGGGCGCTAGAGATTAAGGACAGTGAGCTGAAAGCGCTTAGTGTCAAAGCGCAATCTCTGGAGAATTTTTCGTCTAGTGTTTACACAACAACAAAGGAATACCACAATCTAGTTGTGATTGGCCCCCGTGGATCCGGAAAGAGTTCAATAGTATCTCTATGGTGCAAAATAGAGCAAATTATTTCATCAATTTCTCCAACACCTAACTTTGAAACGCATGAATATAAAGTAGGAGATACTCGTGAAGAATCCTTTTTTGATGAGAATATTTCAGTTAAGAGACTAAAGAGATTTGAAAAGTGGATTCGCATATACGACTATGCCGGAGAAGATGGAAAAGTATTAGCTGCAGCCCAAAGACTTGCGTCAACAAAGGGTTCATCTGTGATTTTTGTTTTCAATGCTGATCTATCTGACCGTAGCTCTAACACTCGCTACTATAGCCGAATTTTTGCGGAACGCCTCAATGACGCATTTACAAGCTCTGGAACGAGAGCAAGCTCAGTTGAACAAGTCTGTATAGTATTTAACAAAATTGATCTTGCGCAAGACTATGAGAAAGGAAACTTCAGCAGCATTCTTCATGATCTCAAAAATGAGTACTCGACTAACCTTGATGTGATTGAGTCAATTTTCGCGCCCAACCTTAAGTACTTTACGGTTAGCGCGGAAACTAACGTCAATATCTTAAATTTGCTGCAAGGCGTTGTGAATGGGGTTGAAACGTTTGGAGCAGAGTCATGAGAATCATTCCAATCGACGCATTTTTTTTACTGCATGATCCGAGTCCGAATTCAGGTTATTTTACTAAGTGGTTTCCCGAGGAGGCCGATGACGTTTCTTACAAGAGGAGAGCTTTAATTGAAGAGCGCCTTTCATCCGGCTTAGAGGAGAAAGACAACAAAGATTGGCCAAATATTGCGATAAGAAGTATGGATGGCAGAGCGCTAGAGTTTGAAATGGTTAGTCGCCATTCTAAATTGCAAGATGAAAAAGGTCGTCAAGGTATATCTTTTTCAATCTATCTTCTTTGTCGGGTGCCTGGGGATGCAACCTTTGGTGCTGCAATAGAATTCATTTCCAGTGCAGCGGATGCTTATCTGAAGCAAGCACGAGAAAACCACATCGAAATCTTGAACTCTCAGGGCAGGTCACGCTCACTTTACCCAGGATACACCAAGAAATTCGAGAAGTATAAGGCTGCGATGTACGAGCTGCCGAAGTTATTTTTGAGATCACTGTCGTTGGATGCGAAGGTCGAAGGCGACCCACCGGAAATGGATGCTGAATTTATCGATCGCTTAATGCAAGATGCTAACTTTCGTAGTGGGATCTTGGAAATTGTCGGAGGTCGGGGCCGCTCTCGCTTTCGGTAATTTCGGACTAAACCACCACCTCCACCCGTTCCTGCTCCCCAACCCCAAACACCCGCTTATACCGCTCGATCTCAGCCGTAGGCCCCATGGCCTTCTCGGGGTTGTCGCTCAGTTTGACGGTCGCGCGTCCGTTCGCCGACACCGCTTTGCAGACAAGCGAGAACGGGGCGAGGGCGTCGTTTTCTACCAGGCCGCGGAAGTCGTTTGTCAGGAGAGTGCCCCAGCCGAAGGACACGCGGACTCTTCCGGCGAATTGTTGGTGGAGGGTTTCGATTTTGTCGACGTCGAGCCCGTCGGAGAAGATGACGAGCTTTTCGCGGGGGTCTTCGCCTCGGGACTTCCACCAGTCGATGGCGACTTCGGCGCCGGTGGCGGGGTCTCCGCTGTCGATGCGGATCCCGGTCCAGCCGGCCAGCCAGTCGGGGGCGTTGTCGAGGAAGCCCTGGGTGCCGTAGGTGTCGGGGAGGATGATGCGCAGGTTGCCCTCGTGTTCCTCGTGCCAGTCGGAGAGCACGTCGTAGGGGGCGTTGGCGAGGCTCGCGTCGTCGGAGGCGAGGGCGGCGTAGACCATGGGGAGTTCGTGGGCGTTGGTGCCGATGGCTTCCAGGTCGCGGTTCTTGGCGATGAGGCAGTTGGACGTGCCTGCAAAGCTGGTGCCCAGGCCTTCGCGCATGGCCTGGACGGCCCAGTCCTGCCAGAGGAAGGAGTGGCGGCGGCGGGTGCCGAAGTCGGCGATGCGCAGGGTGTCGTCGCCCTTGAGGCGTTCGATCTTCTCCCACAGTTTGGTCATCGCGCGGGCGTAGAGGACCTGAAGCTCGAACTTGCCCATGGTGCCGAGGACGGCGCGGCCGCGCAGCTCCATCAGGATCGACAGCGCGGGGATTTCCCAGAGCATGACCTCGGGCCAGCTGCCCTCAAACGTCAGCTCATATTGGTCGCCGACGCGTTCCAGGTGGTAGGGGGGGAGTTGCAGCGTCTCGAACCAATCCATGAATTCGGACGAGAACATCTGGCGTTTGCCGTAGAAGGTGTTGCCGCGCATCCAGGTGCTCTCGCCCCGGGTGAGGCGGAGGGTGCGGACGTGATCCAGTTGCTCGCGCAGCTCGCCCTCGTCGATGAGGTCGGCGAGCGGAATGCGGGTGGTGCGGTTGATGAGCGAGAAGGTGACGGTGGTGTCGGGCTTGTTGCGGAACACGGACTGGCACATCAGGAGTTTGTAGAAATCGGTGTCGATCAGGGAGCGGACGATCGGGTCGATCTTCCAACGGTGATTCCAGACGCGGGTGGCGATGTCGACCATGGCAGTAGCTCCGTTGTGCACGGCGGTTAGAGCAAGAGCGCGCGGGCGAGGCAAGGTGCCTATGGATTTCGCGGCGGTCGCGCTTAGGTTTGGGAAAGCCCCCGATGGAGACGCCCGATGGAAAGCCTAGCCGCTAATCTGCGCGAAATGGTGCGCACGCCTTTGCATGACGAGCATGTCGCGGAATTGCGCCGGATCGGGGAGGTCGTGACCTTCCCCGAGGGGCATATGGTGGCGGAGGTGGGCGATCCGATGGATACGTTCACCTATATCGTGGAGGGCGAGATCGAGGTGATCCACCCGGTCACGCGCGAGGCGTATCTGCCGACAACCCTGGGGCCGACGCAGTTCATGGGCGAGATCGTGTTCCTGAGCGGCGGGGTCTATTCGCTGCCGATGCGGGCCAAGCGGGAGACGACGGCCATCGTGGTGCCGCGTGCCGAGATGCTGGACGCGATGGCGCGGATCCCGGAGATGTCGGACATCATCATCACCGTCTTTGCGGCGCGCAGGCGGCGGCAGATCGAGGACCGCGATACCTCGCTGACGCTGATCGGCATTGATCGCAGCCGAGAGATCCGCGCCGTGGCGGAGTTTGCCTCGCGCAACAAGATCCCGGTGCGGATCATTGAGGATGGCTCGGACGAAGCGCGCGAGGCGGCGCAGATCTGCGCCGTTGCCATGGATGAGCCTGCGGTGATTTTCGGCGAGAACCGTGTGGTGGAAAGCCCGACGCCCGCAAAGGTCGCGCAGCTGCTGGGGATCGGGATGGATCTGGCCTGCGATGAGATTGTTGACGTGCTGATCGTGGGCGGTGGGCCTGCGGGCGTTGCGGCGGCGGTTTACGCGGGCGCGGAGGGGCTTTCAGCGCTGGTGGTGGAAGACACCGCCGTGGGCGGGCAGGCCGGAACCTCCAGCCGGATCGAGAATTATATGGGCTTTCCCACAGGGATCTCGGGCGCGGATCTGGTCTGGCGCGGTGAGATTCAGGCGATGAAGTTCGGCACGCGTTTTTCCATGCCAAGCCGGGTGACGGCGCTGTCCACGGACGGTGGCATCTTCAGCGCCACGCTCGATAATGGCGAGACGGTGCGTGCCCGCGCGGTGATCGTGGCGACGGGCGTGCAGTACCGCCGCCTGCCGCTGAAGGGCCTGGAAGGGCTGGAGGGCAGCGGGATCTACTATGCGGCCACGGAGATGGAGGCGCGTTATTGCCAGAACGCCGAGGTGATCGTGGTGGGCGGCGGAAACTCTGCCGGGCAGGCGGCGATGTACCTGTCGCGCAGCGCGCGCCACGTCCATGTGCTGGTGCGCGGCGAAAGCCTGGCGGCGTCGATGTCGGATTACCTGTCCTCGCGCCTCGACACAAACCCGAACGTGACCGTTCACTACAAGGCGCAGATCGCCGCGCTCCACGGGGACGAGACGATGGAGCGTGTCACCATCACCAAGGACGGCGCCCCGTGGGAGCTGGAGACGCCCGCCGCCTTCATCATGGTGGGTGCCGCGCCCAACACTGGCTGGCTGAGGGATCACTGCGACCTGGACCCGCGCGGGTTCGTGATAACGGGCCAGGATGCGACATCGCCGTTTGAGACGTCGTGCCCCGGCGTCTTCGCGGTCGGCGATGTGCGCGCGGGATCGGTCAAACGCGTCGCCTCGGCCGTGGGCGAGGGCTCTGTCGTGATTTCGAAGGTGTGGGAGCATGTGAACGCCGCGTGACGGGGTTTGCGGGCAGGCGCGCCCTCCGCTCTCAGGCTCCGCGTCAAAATGACGGACGGGGCCAAGAAGTGGTCTGCCAACTTGATTGAGCGGGACGATTCATTAAACCTGTGGGACGCGGTGGCGTCAGGGGCGGTTGCCCGACGCCAGCGTTGATGACTTGGGAGGGTTGTCCATGGAAGACTTCGACGAAGGCGAAGACCGCTTCGACGTCGACCAGTATCTGCAATCGCAGATCGAGCTTCGCACCCTCAAGGCGCGCCTGCCGGAACGTTCGGTTGAGTCCCTGGCACGGGAGGTTCTGCGCCGTATCGCCGCCCGCGCGGTCGACCTGCCTGCGCAAACCCCAGAGGGGGAAGATCTGGAGGCGCTGTGCAATGCGCTCTTGTCCGAGGATGATCAGGCCGGTGCGCAATTCATCAAGGGACTGCGTGCCGATGGCGCCTCTGTCGAGGTTGTCTACCTGACCTATCTGGCGGGCGCCGCCCGTCTGCTGGGCGACTGGTGGAACAGCGACCGACTGTCCTTCACCGATGTGACACTTGGAACTTCGCGCATGTACGCGATCATGCGCGCGTTGCGGCACCATTTTGCCGGTCAGCATGTCGGCACCACGCGGTCGGCTGTCTTTGCCTCGGTCCCCGGCGACACCCATGTGCTGGGGGTGCGGATGGCGGCGGACCTGTTTCGCAAGGCGGGATGGGACATCGACCTGAAGCTCGACAAATCCCACGACGAGTTGGTGGAGGACCTCAGCGCGTCCCATGCGATCATCATTGGGCTTTCGGCGGGGGGCAACAGATCAATCGAGCCGCTGTCCAAGCTGATCATCGCGCTTCGGATCAGCAATCCCCGGGCCCGGATCTTCGTGAGTGGGCAGATCGTGGAAGAAGCACGCGACGAGATCGACCTGATGGACATCGACGGTGCGGTGACGGAAGTGGACGAGGCGTTGCAGCTTCTGGCCGAGGTCTGGGATCAGGCGACCGGGTCCCGGTAAATCTGATGAGCGGATTTTGTGCGGGGGAACCGCGCTAAGGGCGGGAGTCCGCCTTGGAATTGCTGGGCTGCCAGCGGTTGGGACTTTCTACATTTTTTCATTTCTGAGCGGTGGTTCTGAGCAGGATCTTCAACAAGTGAGTTGACATAGTTCGAGATCGAACAATATATGTTCGACATCAAACTAATGGAGCCTCAGATGAAACGCAGACATTTTCTATCCATTCTTGGTGGCGGCGTGATCGTTGCTGCGACGGGCGCAACCGGGTTGGTGGCCAGCCGCCAGACCCAAACGGCGCTTTTGCCGTGGGAAACGGCGGGCGTCGCCTATTCGGACCCGCGCCAAAGGGCTCTGTCCTGGGCCATCCTGGCGCCGAACCCGCATAACAGGCAGCCCTGGCTGGTCGATCTGTCAGTCCCGGATCAGGCGACCCTGTTTGTCGACACGGATCGGTTGCTGCCCGAGACCGATCCGATGAACCGCCAGATCACCATCGGTCTGGGCTGTTTCATCGAGATGGCGCGGATGGCTGCCGCGGAAGAGTCCCTGGCGATGACGGCAGAGCTGTTTCCAGACGGCTCGGACAGCCAGGGCCTTGATGGCCGCCCCGTTGCGGTTTTGCGGTTTGGCGGCGCGGCGCAGCCCGATCCGTTGTTTGCGCATCGGCTAGAGCGGCGGTCCACGAAAGAGCCCTTCGACACCGAAGCGCCCGTGACGCCCGCGATCCTGGATCAGGTTCTGGCCGCCGCACAGCAGACCCGCGTTGCGGGTTCGGTCGCCCCGGACAGCATCGCGGCCCTGCGGGAGTTGACCCATGAAGCCCTGAGGATCGAGATCGAGACGCCCCGAACCTACCTGGAAAGCGTCGATCTGTTCCGGGTCGGGGCCCGGCAGGTGGATGCGAACCCCGACGGGATCGATTTCACCGGTCCGGTGTTCGAATTGCTGGGCGCGGCGGGTTTGATGAACCGGGAGGCGCTGCTGGACACCTCATCGACCGCCTACCAGGAGGGGCTGCGCGCGGTCTATGCCAATACGGACACGGCGATGGGGCATCTGTGGCAGGTGACGCCGGGCAACACCCGGGAAGATCAGATCGCCGCCGGGCGCGATTGGCTTCGCCTCAACCTTGCGGCGACGCGCGACGGGGTCGCCATGCAGCCGCTGAGCCAGGCGCTGCAGGAGTATCCGGAAATGTCCGAGATCTACGACAGTGTGCACCGGCAATTCGCGTCCGAGGGCGGAACGGTTCAAATGCTGGCGCGGATCGGCTATGCAGCCCAGGTCGCCCCCAGTCCGCGCTGGCCATTGGAGGCAAGATTGATCTGAGGTGCCTTTGGACGATCCCCGCTCTGCCGCGTTTCGTGTTTTCAACGAGATTGGCATCATCAACCAACTGGCAACCGCCATTCTGGCGCGGCGGTTGCCCGACGGTCTGCATCCGTCGCAGTTTTCGCTGCTGGGCAACCTGGTGCGGTTGGGCGATGGCAAGACGCCCGCGATGCTTGCCGCGGCGTTTCAGGTGCCCAAACCCTCGATGACCAACACCTTGATGCAGCTGGAAAAACGGGCACTGATCACGGTGGAGACCCACCCGGATGATCTGCGCAAAAAGGTGGTTTACCTGACCGACGCGGGGCGTGAGGTGTATCGCGGCGTGATCGCCGCCATGGACGCGCCGTTGCGCGACGTGATCGGGCAGGTGGAGGGCGTGACGGATATGTTGCCGACGCTGGAACAGCTGCGCCGGGTTCTGGACGACAATCGCGACGTCTGAGCGCGGGTTTGGCAGTCAATCGCCCTTCGGCGTGTTCACCCGTTTGGACAGTTTCGCGTGGCTTTCCACCCGCTCGGAATAGCGGTCGAGCAGGTAGTCGCGGTTGTCGCGGGTGAGGTGGGTGAACTTCACCAACTCCTCCATCACGTCGACCACGCGGCGATACAAAGGCGAGGGTTTCATGCGGCCGTCTTTGAACTGATCCCAGGCCATCGGCACCGAGGATTGGTTGGGGATCGTCAGTAGGCGCATCCAGCGGCCCAGAATGCGGAGTTGATTGACGGTGTTGAAGCTTTGGCTGCCGCCGTTGACCTGTAGCACGGCCAGCGTCTTGCCCTGGGTGGGGCGGACGCCGCCCATCGACAGCGGGATCCAGTCGATCTGAGATTTCATGATCCCGGTCATAGCCCCGTGCCGTTCCGGCGAGACCCAGACAAAGCCGTCGCACCACCCCGCCGCATCGCGCAGCTCGGCCACTTTGGGGTGGGCGTCAGGCTCCCCATCGGGTTGGGGCAGGCCTTTGGGATCATAGATCTTGGTCTCCGCCCCAAGGCGCCGCAACAGGCGGTCGCATTCCTGGGCCAGCGCGCGGGAGTAAGAGACCTCCCGCAGGGAGCCGTAGAGGATCAGGATGCGGATCGGATCGCCAGCGCGATCCGGGAACAGCGCGGCCGCGTCGAGGTCGTGCAACTGGTCGGCATCAAGGGCGGGAAACGTGTCATCTGTCATGGGCGGAAAGTGAAAGGTTGCCGGGCGGGCCGCAAGGGGTTTTGGGCCCGCCCGGCCTGGGTTCTGTCGCCGCAGCGACGCGGGGTTATTCCGCTGTCAACTGACGGATCGCGGTGGCCCATTCCTCCACATGGTAGCTTTCAACGATGCGCCCGTCTTCGACCCGGTGGATGTCGATGGACATGATGTCAAAGCTGTTGCCCGTGGGGGGATCGATGCCGAAGAACGGCGCAACCGGCGTGCCCGTGGCGCGGCCCCGGACGATGTAGCGATCACCGGCCTCGATTATCTCGACCGCTTCCCAAGTCAGATCGGGGATGATCTGCCCGAAGGCGGCCATGGTGTTGGCGAATCCCTCGGCCCCCGGGCCGCCGAGGGGGGTGGGGGTGGTCACCCAATCCTCGGCCACGACATCGCGCACCATCTCGGGCGTGGTGTCGCCGGGGGCGGTCAGAAGATCGGTGTAGAAGGCCTGGACGACGGCGAGGTCATCGGCCTGGGCGGGCAGGGCAAGGGTGCTTGCGGCGATGGCCGTGGCAGCAAGGAGCGGAGTGGCAAAACGCATGGTCTTTCCTTTCGATGAGTATGTGAGAGGAGGATGGCGGGCCGCGCATTTATGCAGTAGAACAGAAAAGAAGATTACACTGTTCGGGATTTTAGAAGAATGGAGAGACTGCCTTCGGCCCAGACCCTGCGGCGGATGACGTATTTCGCGGCGATTGCCGAGGCGGGATCGATCCGCGGCGCCGCGCGGCGGTTGCGCTTGTCGGTGCCTGTCATCTCGGGCGCGCTGGCCGAGCTGGAGGCTGAGCTGGGCGTCAGCCTGGCGGTGCGCACGACGCGGAGTTTTCGGCTGACGGAAGCTGGCGAACGGGTGCGCGAGAAAGCCGCCGGGATCGTGGCGTTGATGGCGCAGACCCAGACGATTGGCGCGCCGGACCGGCCCCTGACGGGGCGGCTGGCGATGAGTGTTCCGGTGGAGTTGGCGGCCCATTGGTTGCCGCCGATCCTGGCGCAATTTCGCGCCGCCCACCCCCGTGTGCAGCTGCATGTGGACAGCAATGACGGCGTGGTGAACCTGGGCGATAGCGCGGTGGATCTGGCGGTGCGCGCGACGATGGCGGATCACGGATTGCCGCTCGCCTGTGTGATGGCGCGCGGGGCGGATCCGGCGCACCTGCCGCTGCTGGGTGGCGGCGGGCAGAATGGGCGCGTGCGGGCGCGGAAAAAGACGACGGGGGAAGAGGTGACGCTGGAGCTCGACGGCGCGATTGCGGTGAATGACAAATCCACCGCCCGAGAAATGGTGCGCGCGGGCCTTGGCGCAGCGCTTCTGATTGACCTGGGGCTGGACGACGGGTTTGTGAGCGTGGACCCGAGGCTCGACTTCGGGGCGGTGGCGCTGGAGGTGATCCTGCGCGACCCCTTGCCAAGCGCCGAAGTCACTGCGTTCCTGGCCATGGACGCGATCCGGGGATTGCCGGTCGTCCCAAGAGGGAGAGTAGGATGAGTGGTCTGTTCCTGGTGGCCGTGCCGGGCCTTGAAGGCCCGTTGGAGGCGGAAGCCCGGCGGCTGGGGTTCGCCGGGGTGAAGCGCGTGGCGGGCGGCGTGGCGGCGGAAGGGGATTTGGCAGAAGCGGCGCGGGCCAATCTGGTGCTCCGCTGTGCGGTGCGGGTGCTTTTGCGAGTGGCCGAGTTCCGCGCGATGCATCTGGCGCAGTTGGACAAGCGGTCGAAGAAGGTGGATTGGCTTTCCGTGTTGCGCCCGGATGTGCCGGTGCGGGTAGAGGCGGTGTGTCGGAGATCGAAGATCTATGTGAACAAGGCGGCGGTGCAGAGGGTTTCTGGCGGGTTGGCGGCGGCGGGGATTCCTGTGGCGAAGGACGGTGCGATCTCGGTGAAGGTGCGGATCGATGACGATCTTTGCACGATCTCGGTGGATACGACCGGAGAAGCGCTGCACCGGCGCGGGCACAAGGAATTCGTCGGCAAGGCCCCGATGCGCGAAACGATGGCGGCGGGGTTTCTGGCAGAGATGGGGTTTGATGGATCTCAAGCTGTGGTCGACCCGATGTGCGGATCCGGCACGTTTGTGCTGGAGGCGGCGGAGATGGCGCTGGGGCTGGTTCCGGGGCGGTCGCGGCGCTTTGCTTTTGAGGATATGGCGGGTGGACAGGATGGGAGCCTCCGGCGGGGATATTTGAAGAACGGGGAAATGGGGGGGCGTGAGATACGGGTCCCGAGGTTCTTTGGGTTTGACCGGAATGATGGGGCTATTCGCGGTGCGGTGGCGAATGCCGAGCGCGCAGGGGTGAGCGAGGTCGTGGCGTTTGGGCGCGGGGCGGTGAGTGATTTGCAACCGCCCGAAGGGGTGGTGCCGGGCATTGTGATTGTGAATCCACCCTATGGCGGGCGGATTGGGGAGCGGAAGTTGTTGTTTGGGTTGTATGGCGCGTTGGGGGCGGTGCTGGCGGAGAAGTTCGGCGGCTGGCGTGTGGGGATCGTGACCAGTGACGGCGGGTTGGCGAAGGCCACGGGGCTGGATTTGGAGGCCGGTGGGCCGGTGGATCATTCCGGGACGAAGGTGCAGTTGTGGCAGGGGCTGCTTTGAACGATGCGATGCTGGTCCGACGGTTTTCTTTGAGATCGGTCGCTGGGGCGGCTTGCGCATCAGGGGCCGAGGCGTCTTGCTCGCTTCCATGAGTCGGCGATGCGGGGCTTGGTTTGGCACTCTGCCCACGACACATGGCGCGCGTCCTTCCGAGCAGAAGCAAACGGATGTTGGTGCACCGAATTGAGGGTCTTTGCGGCGGGTCGTTCAGCTGGTGGGCACCGCCAGTTGCACGATGCCGTATTGCTCGAACGGGAAACCGGGGAGCAGGCCGATGTGATAGGTGCCGGTGGCCGTTCCCAGGGCCTGCTCGATATCGAGCGACAGGATGAACGTGGTCGCGGTGCCGTCGGCAAACCCGGCGCGGCTGTCGAGCATGATTTGGCCGGTGAAGAGGATGCATTCGTGCCCGGGGGCGCAGGCGGAGACGCCGTCCTCAAAGGTGGGCGCGCGTCCGGTGCCGGTGACATCGCCCGCCAGGTTGATGTTGTCGAAGCCGCCCGAGAGCGCGTAGGTGCCGTCAGGCTTCTGGTCGACGATGAGCGTCGCAGCGGCGCGGACGCCGACCGTGACGTTATGGGCAGCACCGGTCAGGGTGCGGGGCGTGTCGGCCTGGACAAGGCTGGGGACGGTGAGGGCCGCCAGAAGCGTCAGCAGTTTGAGGGCGGTGCGCATGTCTGTCTCCTCCGTGGGGTGCGGGGGGATTATGCAGACAGGCTGCGCGCCTGCACAGTCCTGAAACCCTGCAGGCGCTTTGGGGTCTTACTGGACGGGGAAGTAATCCTCGCAGCTGCCCTCGCGGTAGACGTCTGCGGTGCAGCAGTGGAGGCCGCCGCCGAAGGCGTAGGCGTCGCGCAGGTCGACGGGGATGACGTTCATGCCGAGCTTGTCCATTTGTTCAGCTTGGTAGACCTCGGACGCTTCGACGCAGACGGTTTTGGGGTCGAGGACCAGGACGTTCATGCTGAGCCAGGTGGAGGAATAGCAGAGCGGCGGGGGCGCGTTGTGGGCCGGTTGCGCGGCGTCGACGATTTCCCAGCCGTTTCGCTCGTACATAGCGCGTTGATCTTCGGGGAGGCGGCGCTGGGGGTTGTTGAGGATCAGGCCGGGGCGGAGCGGCGTGAAGGTCGCGTCGATGTGGATCGGGTAGGGGTCGCCGGGGAAATTCACGGCGTGCACGCGGTGGTCCGGGAAGTGGCGGCGGAGCCATTCGATGCCCTTGAGGTTGGTGGTGAAGCCGTGCTGGACGACGAGGTCTTTGCCGAACCGCAGGACGTCCGCCGCGTCGAAGAGGGGCTCCTCTTCAGTGGTCACGAAGAACTTTTCTTCCGCCCATTTCAGGCGCTGGGCGTTGCCGATTTTTTCGGACAGGTAATCCGGGTGGTAGTCGGCGTCAGTCAAGCGGGGCTTGGGTGCGGCCTCGTGCCGGAAGTTGGGGTCCTCATCCCAGTATTTCTGCATGAGCGGCCGGTAGTTGAGGTATTCGAACCAGCGGGAACGATAGGACATCGTCGCCTCAAGAATTTCTGAACCGACGGTCAGAAGGACATCGCGCGGCGGCATGCAGCCGAACTGGCTGTCGGTGTGGAAATCGGGCGTTGTGGCGGGCTTGGAATGGTCGATGGAGGTGGGGCGGTCGACGCGGATGCCCCGGGCCTCCAACTGACGCGCGAAGGTGTCGAGCAGCTCATTCGCGCGATCAATCGTCTCTTGCGGGCGGCGGCCCCATTGGCCGCGCATGTCGCTGTCTTCGGGCACTTTGGCATCGAGCGCAGGTTCCTCGGGCGGGATATGGCAATCATCGGCGCGGCCCACGATGACGTGGCGCAGCGGGTCCCATTCGTTCCAGCTGTTGACGATAGTTTTGGTCATTGGCGTCCCCTCCCGAACCAGTAGCTGAGACGGTTTAGGAGCGGGCGCAGGCCGGGGCAAGACGGTTTAGAAGATGCGCAGGCCGAGGGTTTGGCCGATGTGCGAGAGGGTCGCATCCTCGAAAGCGTTGGGCCAGGGGATATCGTTTGCATCGGCGAATTTGCGGGCGCGGTGCAGGTAGGCTGAGGCATAGCCGCGATGGGCTTCAAGCACGCCGTCGCGCGTCGGGATCAGCGGCGGCAGTGACACCAGGAGGTCGCGCTGTTCAGGGGTGAGGCGGGGGTTCAGGGTCAACGCGCCACCCCGGTAGGGCACGTGCGCCTCGGCGATCAGCAGATCAATCAGGAGGGTGCGCAGGTGCATGAGCCCAGTGACGCCGTTGATGTATTCCTCGCGCCCCATCACCAGCGGCAGCAGGCCGAGGATGCGAATGAACTCTTCAAACTGGTAGGCGAGGCGTTTGGGATCCAGCGAGCTGGGCGGCGCGGTGGCGGCAAGGGTTTGGTGGAAGTTGTCGGGGTCAAACAGCGCACGGGTGGCGTCCTGGGTGTGGCGCCCCAGTTGATCCGGTTTCAGGATCAACACGTCGATGCGGGTGGCAGGGGCCAGGATCGCGTTGATCAGGGTGGGGGCGACGGTGCGGTCGCGCCAAAGGACGATGTCGCCAAGGGGGGCGAGCGCCGCACGCCAAAGGACCGCCACGGCGTCCGTTGCGCCGTCGTCGGTGACAATGACGAAATCGACGTCGCTGTAGGGATCAGCGGTCTGGGTGCCATGGCTGCCACCCAGAAAGACGGCGCGGATGCTGCCCGACGTGACAAGGGTATCGCAGATCCGCTGGGCGATGGCGGGGATCATGTGAGGGTGACGCCCGCCGCCGCCATCCCCGCGCGTGCCGCTTCCAGCGAGCCGTCGAAGTCGATGGCGCGGCAGAGGTCTTCGCGGACGGTCACGTTGAACCCCAGTTTCGCGGCATCCACGGCGGAGTAATTCACGCAGAAATCGGTGGCGAGGCCGACCATTGTCAGGGCCGTGATGCCTCGGGTCCTCAGGTAGCCGTCCAGCCCCGTGGGCGTGGTTTTGTCATTCTCGAAAAACGCGGAGTAGCTGTCGATGGCGGGGTCGTAGCCCTTTCGAATGATCAGATCGGCGCGGTCGGTGGTGAGGTCTTCGTGGAAGGCCGCGCCGGGGGAGCCTTGGATGCAGTGATCGGGCCACAGCACCTGGGGGCCGTAGGGCATCTGCGTGAGGCTCATCGGCTCGGCGTTATGGGACGACGCGAACGACGAATGGCCGGCCGGGTGCCAATCCTGGGTGAGGATGACGGTGGCGAAGTCGGCCATCAGCGCGTTGATGCCGGGCACGATGGCGTCTCCGTCCGCCACGGCCAGCGCACCGCCGGGACAGAAGTCGTTTTGCACATCGATGACGAGGAGGGCTTGGGTCATGGGGCGTCCTTTCCTGCACACCTGAAAGTACGACGTGACGGGCGATTTGGAAACCGGACAGGCGCGGGAATTGACCCGCATCAACGCGCGAACGGGCCCGGTGCGGTATCCTTTTGCCTTGGCAATCCCATACCGGGACATGCGGGCAAGGAGGATGATCCATGAAAGTGTTTATCGGATATGCGACGACGGAAGGCCAATCGCGGAAGGTCGCGCGCTGGGCGAGTGACCGGTTGGTGGATGACGGCCATTCGGTGGAGTTGATGGCGTTGGCGGACGGCGATGACCTGGACCTGAGCCGGTTTGACCGCGCCGTGCTGATCGCGTCCATCCATGCGAGCCATTATCAATCATCGCTGGCTGAGTTCGTGACGCAGCACGACGCCTGGCTGGGCACGCACCCGGCGCTGTTCCTGTCCCTGTCGCTGGCCGCGGCAGGACATGATGCAGAGGATTGGCGGACCTTGGACAAGATCGCCGCAGATTTCAGTGCCGCAACGGGGTGGACCCCGGGTGTGATTGAGCATGTCGCGGGCGCCTACAAACCCAGCCAGTACGACATTCTGAAACGCTTCATCATGCGGCGCATCGTGGCCGCGAAGAATCCCGAAGCGGACCCGAACCTGGATCACGAATACACGGATTGGGACGGGTTGGCGGATCGGGTGGATCAGTGGATGGCCTCATAGTGGAAATGTTGTCTTGTTGTCATGACACGAATCAGGCTATCGTCGTGGCATGAAGAAGATCGAACGGATGCAAACGGGCCTGCGCCTGGAAAAGAACATGGTGAAAGTGCTGAAAGGCACGGCGGAATACCTCGACATTTCCATGAGCGAACTGGTGGAGGCGATTGCGCTGCACGCCTTTGACGACAAGCCCGTGTTCAACGAGACCACGCGCGCCAAGATTGCGGCGCTTCGCGATGTCTATGGCTTCACGCTGACCTCGGACGATGCCCATGGGCTGGAGGAAGAATTCAAATGACTTACGATGCGATGCTCGACCAGATCCTTTCGGGCCAGATGCCCGCAAATGGGCTCAGCCACCAGGATCATCTGGGCACGGCCCATGCGGCCCTGCGCCGGTGGGAGTTCTTTGAAGCCGCCCATCGGTATGCCTCGGCCCTGCGGGCGGTGACGCAAGCCGCCGGAGCGCCCGGGAAATTCAACGCCACGCTGACCCTGGCGTACCTGTCGTTGGTGGCAGAGCGGATGGGGCCAGAGGGAAGTGAGGCCTTTGTGGCCGAGAACCCGGATCTGCGGCCCGAGGCCTTGGGGCGCATCGGTTATGACGCCGCGCGGCTAAGCCACCCCAAGGCCAGAGAGGTCGCGCTGCTGCCCGCGGGCCTGTGATTGAACTGAGCCGTCCGAGGGCGTATCTGGGCTGCCATGTATACCGTCGCCGCCCTTTATCATTTCGCTCCCGTGCCCGATCCTGCGGCTGTGCAGAAGCCGCTGGCGCAGGTGGCATGCGGGGCGGGGGTCAAAGGCTCCCTCCTGATCGCGCCCGAGGGGATCAACGGGACGATTGCGGGGCCGCGTGAGGGGATCGACCGGGTCCTGGCCCATATCCGCAATTTGCCCGGGTTCGCCGGGCTGGAGTGGAAGGAAAGCCACGCGCAGGAGGCGCCCTTCGGGAAGCTGAAGGTGCGGTTGAAGAAAGAAATCGTGTCGATGGGCGCGCCGGGGCTGGACCCGGCCACGGTCGGAACCCACGTGGCGGCGGCGGAGTGGAACGCGCTGATCAGCGCGCCCGATGTGGCCGTGATCGACACTCGCAACGCCTATGAGGTGGAGATCGGCACGTTCGAAGGCGCCATCGATCCGGGCACCGAGACGTTCCGCGATTTTCCCGCGTGGTGGGAAGCCAACAAGGAGCGTTTCGCCAACCAGCGCATCGCGATGTTCTGCACCGGCGGCATCCGGTGCGAGAAATCCACCGCCTATCTGAAAGCGCAGGGGGTGGAGGACGTGTTCCACCTGAAGGGCGGGATCTTGCAGTACCTTGAGGATGTGCCGGAAGAAGACAGCCTGTGGCAGGGCGGCTGTTTCGTCTTCGACGAACGGGTCGCCGTGGGCCACGATCTGAAGGAGCTGCCGTTCGAGCTGTGCCGCGCCTGCCGCCATCCGATTACCTGCGAGGAGAAGGCGGATTCCGCCTTCGAGGAGGGGGTGTCTTGCCCGCGCTGCATCGACGTACACTCCGATGCCGACCGCGCGCGGTTCCGCGAGCGGCAAAAGCAGATCGCCTTGGCGAAGGCGCGGGGCGAGGTTCACTTCCGCCGCTAGGCCGCCCGCCGCCCGTGCCAGATCCCGGCCAGCAGAACCAGCGCGGCAAGGCCCGCGCCGATGGATGACACCTGAACCACAGTCTGGAAGCTCGTGGCCTGGGCGATCAACCCCACGGCCGGGCCTGACAAGAGCCCGCTGACCATCAAGGTGTTCCAATAGATCGCCGTCGCCTGCGCCGGACGGTCCTGCGCAAAGCTTTGAACGTAGCTGATCCCGAGGCTGGCGAAGAGGCCGTAGTAAAGCCCTTCCAACGCCGAGCCGATCACCATCTGCGGCAAGCTCGTGACCTGCGACAGAAACAGGATCGCGCCCACCGCGATGCAGCTTGTGACCAGCAGCGGGCCGCTGAGCCCGAAACGCGCCATCAGGAACGGGGTGGAGAAGATCGCAAAGACCTCCACAAACGTCTTCACGCTGAAGGCAAAGCCGGGCGCGAAATCGGGCAGGCCGACCTCGGTCACGAAGAACAGGGGCAGGGCGGTGAACGTCAGGCCGTGGGCGACGGACATCGCAAAGATGAACGCCGCCGCCAGCCAAAGGCCGGTGTTTGTGGGCACTTTGCCCCCGGCGGGCGGTTTCTCGGGTGCCTTGGCCTGTACGTCCCGGGGCAGGGTTAGGTACCACCAGGCCAGCCACACCGCGCCCACGACCGTGGCGCCTTTGAACACGATCTCATTGCCGAACTGTCCGGCGGCCAGAAAGCTGACGGCGGGGCCGACCATCCAGGCGGTGGAGGTGGTGGCGCGCATGATCGCGTTGAAGCGCGTGCGCGCCACGCCGTGCCGCTCGGCCATATGGCCGCCAAGGCTGAACATCGTTGAGATCGCCGAGGCGCTGATACCGTAGCCGACAACGCCGATGGTAAGCATCACCGGGACGGTCGGCGACACGGACATGACCAGCGATGCGACCGTAAAACCGCCCGCCGCCACCCCGATCAGCGGGAACACCGGTACGCCCGCATCGATCCAGCGCCCGAAGGCGCGGTTTGCGGTGACCGTCAGCACAATGGCGAGGAAGGAGTAGACGCTGAGCATCCAGGGTGGTTGCCCCAGCCCATCGATCAGGAAGAACCCCATGAACGGTACCACGGCAGAATTGCTGAGGGTGCCGATGAACAGCAGCAGCAGGAAAGGGGCGAAGCGACGGGTCATGGACCGGACCTCGCACGGACGCGGAACGCTGCCAAACGAAAAAGCCCCCGACTTGCGCCGGGGGAGTTGGGACACGCCTGAGTGAGGATGCGTGGGGGAGAGTGAGAGAGAGGGAGAGAGAATTTCCGGACACCCAACCCATCAGGGGAAACGGGGGCTAGGGAGGGTTAGGTGCCCGGGGTTTCGGCCAGGGGGCTGGCCGATCCTTGGAGGCTGGTGCGATTGAGGCTTACCAGCCGAAAGTCATTGGTGGCTTACCAGCCGAAGACGAAGACCAGGTCGCCCTGGTTGCCGTTCTGGGCGAGGTGGGCGTTGGTGTTTTCACCGAACTGGAAAACGCCACCGGCGTTGCCTCCGCCACCCTGGGCGAGCGAGCCGTTGTGGCCGTTGCCTTCCTGGTGGATGACGCCCACCGAGCCGCCCTGGGCAACCTGGCCGAGGACTTGGCCGGCATCTGCGCCGTTGGCGATCTGGAAGAGGGCCAGGGCGCCGGTCATCATGTCACGCTCCTGCTGGTTGCCGGCGGAGATGCCGAAGCTGATCTGTTGGGCAGCTGCGGGGACAGCGGCGGTGGCGAGAACGAGGGCGGCGGCGGTAAAGGTTTTCTTAAACATGGCAGTGTTCCTTGGAAAAAAGTGGTTTTGAGAAGGGGTCGAATAAAAGATGTCTTGGAAAAAGGTCTTGGTCTTGGAGCAGTGTTACAGGGTGGCGGGGCAGCGGTAGGTTTGCCCGTCGATGGTCAGGATCATCTCGGCATCCAGGCTGGAGGCAGAGCCGCTGGTCATCATGCGACCCAGCTCCAGCGTTTCACCGGCGCGGACCGAGAAGGGACCGCCCTGGTTCATGCGAGTGCCGGGGCCCTCAACACGCAACTGGTAGATGCCGGAAACGGCGGTGGTGGCTTGGATCATCGGCTCGATCTGCAAAAGACCGTTGTTGGTGCCGATGGCGAGCGCGCAGGCAATCGGCGCGGCGGTCTGGGCGTGGGCTTCGCGGGTGACATCTGCGGTTTCGGCAGAGATCGCGGTGCAGCCCAGGACGGCCGTTGCGACGGCGGCGGTAATTGCAGCGGTCTTGGGGGCCGTGGAGGATTTGATAAGCTTGGTCATTGGCCTGTCCTTTATGAAAATGAGGGTCGAAGAAGGCGTCTTGGAAAATCTTGGGGTGGTTTACTCCGGGGGCGGGGCGAAGGGGAGAAGGGGAATCCCGCCCCCGGAGGGTTCCGGGCCAGAAGGGGTTGGCCCGGGTCTTGGGTCTTAGTTGGCCTGGATGATCAGGGCGGTGTTGCCGGTGCCGTTCTGGTTCAGGATGCCGGTGTTACCCACGCCGGACTGGATCACTGCGCCGGTCTGGAAGTTGCCGTTCTGGACAACCTCACCGTAGTTGAAGGCGCCGGACTGCTGAACTGCGCCAGCGTTGAAGGAACCGTTCTGGCCGACAACGCCGGTGTTGAACGCGCCGTCCTGACCGACCACAACAGTGTTGAAGTTGCCGTTGGAGATGCCGGCGGCGACGTTGTTCCAGCCGTTCTGACCGATGGCGGTGTTGTTGCAGTTGCCGAACTGCTGGACGCCAGCGGAGTTGTCCCAGCCGAACTGAGTCGCCGTTGCGATGTTGCAGGCCGATGCGGCGCCAACAGTTGCGATCAGAGCGATGGAGACGGCGGCGGTTTTGATAAGTGCGAGTTTCATTGTGTGAATTCCTATAAATATGAAGTTTTGGTTTAGGTGTGTGTTTCAGGTTCGTGTTGTGCAGCTCGTATTTGGGTAATGCCCTGTGAGCCGATGACCAACTTTTGGCCCATTCCCCGGCTGTCAGACAATTTCCGTGAAAAGAAAGGTCATAACAGCACGATGTTATTGGATGTCATCAGTGTAACATGCTGAAAAATATGTTTTTTACTGAGTGGGCGGCGGAGGTGACGCAACGTCGGAAAATTGCGCGATAGCACTCTGTCATGGCGTTGTAAGAGCGATGTTATCGGCTGTCAGAGCGGCAGGTAAGGTTTCCCCGCAATTCCTGAACCGACGCGCAGGCGCGGGATTCGTCGGAAGCTTCGCTTAAGGTAAGGCTGCCCTTACCTCTTGGCGTTGATTCGAATCATTCTTGAAAATGGGGTCAGCCCGGAAAGGTCTCATCCAGGATTTTCCACACCGGAAGAATCGCGGGAATCATCTTGTTGAGGGTCTTGAGGAGGCCGTCGTTCTCCCACCCGGTCGGCAAATCGGTCGAAAGCGCCAGGGCTTTGCGTTTGAGAAGCGCGCCGTGGGGGTGGTCCTGGTTGTAGGGCTTGGGCACCCGCTTGAGAGGATCGGGGCCCCAGTCACTGATCTGCGCGTTGGAGGCGGCAATCGCATCGCTAAGGTCATCGCCGTGGCGGTCGACCATCTGGCGGTAGGTGGTGAGGCTGTCTTTTTCCAACCCCATGATCCCCATCCCGAGGATCAGGTACTCAGGCGACGCGCCAAAGAACCACGCGGGCCCCAGACCGGGCCGTGACCACATCAGGTGCAAATGGGTGTTGTAAGGCGTCTTGTCCTTGGAGAACCGCACATCGCGGTGGATGCGGAAAACCTTGGGCTTGTGCGCCTTGCCGGTGTGCTTGGCGATATCCTCGGCCAAGAGGTCGGCCAGGAGTTCAGCGGGTTTCTTGATGTCGGAGTTGTAGGTGGCCTTGTTGGCCTCGTAGTAGTCGCGCGTGTTGTTGGCCGCGAGTTGCGCGAAGAACGCGTTGGCGCGGGTGATGAGGGTGTCGAAACCGTCGGACATGGTGGAAGCTCCCGTTTCGGGATGATGATAGAGCTTTGGCGCGCAGAGTCACCGGTGGCGCAGCGGGGGCCAGCCCCCGCACACACCAACAAGCGGGGGCCAGCCCCCGCACCCCCGGGATATTTCAAGAACGGGGAAAGAGGGGAGAGCGCTAGTCCGGGAAGTCTTGCAGGCCGATTTCCGAGCGGAGCGCGCCCAGGTGCCAGTCCATGACGATGCGGGTCAGGGTGAAGGGGTCATCAGTGTCGAGGCCGGTGAAGCCGATCGCGCGCATCGTGTTGATCGAGGTCTGGAAGGCCTGTGCCGTGGCGGCATCCCAGATGCCGGTGGGCTGGACCGGCTGACCAGAAGCCATGAGGACCCGCTGTGCGGTTTCCAGGGCTTCGGACCCGCCGGGCATCCCGGAGAAATGGAGGCGGATCAGGTCTGCGCCGCTTTGTGCAGCGGCGGGCGTCGCCAGCGCGGCGCAGAGGGCGAGTGTTGGGGCGAGGCGCAAGGGGTCAGAAATCCAGGTTCTCGACGCTGAGTGCGTTGTTCTGGATGAACTCCCGCCGAGGTTCCACCACGTCGCCCATCAGTTTGGTGAAGATGTCGTCGGCATCGGCCAGGTCGTCGATCTTGACCTGCAGGAGCGTCCGCGCCTCGTGGTCCAGGGTGGTTTCCCAGAGCTGATCGGGGTTCATTTCGCCCAGGCCCTTGTAGCGCTGCATCTGCTGGCCCTTGGCGCCTTCATCGAGGATCGCCTTGAGCAGCTCGGTCGGGCCGTGGATCAATTGCGTGCGTTCCTTGCGGGAGAAGGTCGCGGGGTCTTGGTAGACGGTGCGGCTGTCCTTGGAGACCTCGGCCAGTTTGCGCGCCTCGCCGGAACGCAGGACCGCGCCGTCGAGGGTGCGGATCTCTTCCACGCCGCGCAACACGCGGGACAGGCGGATGCCGTGGTCCTGGGTGATGCGGCCACTCCAGCCGCGCTCATATTCCACGGCGACCATGTCGAGACGTTGGGCGACAGTGTCGGCCACGCCTTGCAGGTCGGCGTCGGCCTTGCCTGCGTCAAACGCGCCCGCGAGGGCGGCCTGTTCCACGATATGACGCGGGTAGTGGGTGGGGAAGGCATCGAGGATGCGCTTGAAATTGCGCGCGCCAGTGACGACGCGGGCGAGGTCCTGGCCCGCGATCTCTTCGCCTGAGGACAGCTTCAGGGAGGCGCCCTCTATGCCTTGAGCGACGAGGTAGTCCTCCAGCGCGGTTTCGTCCTTCAGGTAGACCTCGGACTTGCCGCGGCTGACTTTATAGAGCGGTGGCTGCGCGATGTAGAGGTAGCCGCCTTCGATCAGCTCTGGCATCTGGCGGAAGAAGAACGTCAACAGCAGCGTGCGGATGTGGGCGCCGTCGACATCGGCGTCGGTCATGATGATGATCTTGTGGTAACGCAACTTGTCGATGTTGAATTCATCGCGGCCAATGCCGGTGCCAAGCGCAGTGATCAGCGTGCCGATTTCCTGGGAGCCCAACATCCGGTCAAACCGCGCGCGTTCGACGTTGAGGATCTTGCCGCGCAGGGGCAGGACGGCCTGGTTGTGTCTGCTTCGCCCCTGTTTGGCGGAGCCACCGGCGGAGTCGCCCTCCACCAGGAACAGTTCGGACTTCGACGGATCCTTCTCCTGACAATCGGCCAGCTTGCCGGGTAGTGAGGCGATATCCATCGCCGTCTTGCGCCTGGTCAGTTCGCGCGCTTTGCGGGCGGCTTCGCGGGCCAGCGCGGCCTCGATGATCTTGCTGACGATCTGCTTGGCTTCGTTCGGGTGCTCCTCAAACCACTCCTGCAACTTCTCGTTCACCAGGCCTTCCACAGCGGGACGCACCTCGGACGAGACCAGCTTGTCTTTCGTCTGGCTGCTGAATTTCGGGTCCGGCACCTTCACGGACAGCACGCAGGTCAGGCCTTCGCGCGCGTCGTCGCCAGTGAAATTCACTTTCTCCTTCTTCGCGATCCCGCTGGATTGCGCATAAAGGTTGATCGTTCGCGTCAACGCGCCCCGGAAGCCTGCGAGGTGCGTGCCGCCGTCGCGCTGGGGGATGTTGTTGGTGAACGGCAGCACGTTCTCGTGGTAGCTGTCGTTCCACCACATGGCGACTTCGACGCCAATCTCGTCCTTCTCACCGGTGATGAAGATCGGCTCTTCCATGGCGGAGGTTTTGGAGCGGTCGAGGTAGCGGACGAATTCGCGTACGCCGCCTTCGTAGTATAGCTCGCTCTCCAACGCCTCAGCAGGCCGCTCATCGCGCAGGATGATGCGCACGCCGGAGTTCAGAAAAGCCAGCTCGCGCAGGCGGTTTTCCAGGGTGGTGAAGATGTAATCGAGGTTGGAGAACGTTTCGGTCGACGCCATGAAGCGAACCTCCGTCCCGGTCCTGCCGCCCGCGTCACCCACAACTTCCAGATGCTTGGCGGTATCGCCCCGCTCAAACCGCGCGATATGCTCCTTGCCGTCGCGCCAGATGCGCAGCTCCAGCCAATCGCTGAGCGCGTTCACGACGGACACACCCACCCCGTGCAGACCGCCCGAGACCTTGTAGGAGTTGCTGTCAAACTTACCGCCTGCGTGGAGCTGGGTCATAATGACCTCAGCGGCAGACACACCCTCTTCCTCATGGATACCCACGGGAATTCCGCGCCCGTTGTCGTGCACGGAAACGCTGGAGTCCGCATGGATCGTGACGGTGACGGCGTCCGCGTGACCGGCCAATGCCTCGTCAATGCCGTTGTCCACGACCTCGTAAACCATGTGGTGCAAACCGCTGCCGTCATCGGTATCACCGATGTACATGCCAGGGCGCTTGCGGACGGCCTCCAACCCTTTGAGAACTTTGATAGAATCGGCGCCGTAGTCTTCGCCGTTTGCGGGTGTGTCGCTCATGTCTTTTTTGTCCCGTTCTGCTGCCCAATATATACGCATTTGCGGGGGCAATGTCACGCGATTGGCACAAGATTTAGGGGGTTTGGAGGGTGATCAGCAACGCCGTGACGGCGGCCACGGTATTCCAGTTTCGCGCCGTTACTGGGCACCCTGCCAAACGTTCCAATCGGGTCGCGATTCTCGAGCGTCCGAAGCCGTCGGGCGTGTAAAGCCAGGTGACGCCGGGGGTGGCATGGAGGCGCTCGGATGGGGAAAGTAAGGCTTGCATCGGCGCGGCGTTAAGCGGCGGGCCATCGTGGAAAAAGCCGTGCAACGCCTTGGGTTGGTCCGTCGCAAAAGGGTTCGTGGCGACACGGGCGTGCCAGTCGGTGATAGCCATGATGGCGGGGCGGAAACCGTGGGCGGTTTCGATGCTTTCGGCCAGCGCGTGAGTATCGACGGGCTTAGGGCAGACTGCGTTGCCCGATTGCAGATGCGTCAGCGCGCCTCCCGCGCCGAGTTCATCGAGCAGGCGGCGTAGCTCGGCCATCGGCAGCTTGCCGTGCCCGCCCACGTTGATCCCGCGCAGCAAAAGCACCTGTTCCGTCATGACACGAGGCTTTCGCCGCTGTCTTCGGTGATCTCGAAATGCTGCGCCCGGTCGCCGAGCTCTGCGAATAGTTCCGGCCCCGTGCCGGTCATCCAGGCCTGAGCCTCCAACGCGCAAATCTCATCGAACAGCGCGGCACGCCTGTTCGCATCCAAATGGGCCGCGACTTCGTCAAGAAGTACCAGGGGCGCGGTGCCGGTCTCAGCCTTCAGGGCGCGGGCGTTGGACAGGATCAGCGAGATCAAAAGCGCCTTTTGCTCGCCAGTGGAGCATTGCTTGGCGGCCACGCCCTTGTCGCGGTAGATGGCGGCCATGTCGGCGCGATGGGGGCCGACCAGCGTCCGCCCGGCAGCAAGATCGCGCGGACGGCTTTCCGCAAAGGCCTGCATGAAGTCTTCGGCGGTGGCACAGGGATGTTCGGTCTCGATGCCTAGATCAGCGGCGGGGAAAGCGGTGGCAGCGCCGTCCTGCGCGGCGCTGATCCGCGCCAGGGCCGCGTTGCGCCCCTCCACAATCCGCGTCCCGGCGTCAGCCATCTGCGCCTCCAGCGCGCGGTACCAGGCGGGATCGCGGGCGTCGTCGCGCAGCAGGCGATTGCGCTCTCGCATCGCTTTCTCATAGCTCAGGACGGCATCGGCGTGATCTGGCAAGAAGCTGAGTGTGATCCGGTCAAGGAAACGCCGCCGCCCCTCAGCCGCCTCGCTCCAGAGCCTGTCTTGGGATGGCACCAGCCAGACAACCCGAAGCAGCTTTGCCAGCGCGACTTGCGGCGCGCCTTTCCCGTCCACCTGGGTCGTACGGGGCTGGCCCGGTTCTGCCGTCAGCGTGATCTCGTGGCCCACACCGGGCCCGGTCACCTCGGCCTTTACCTTCCAGCCAATCGCCTCCGGCCGCCGGATGATCTCCTCCGCCTGCGCCCGCCGCAGCCCGCGCCCCGGCGACAGCAGCGACACGGCTTCCATCAGGTTCGTCTTACCCGCGCCATTGGGCCCGAAAAGCGCCACAGGGCGCCCGTCCAGCCCCATCCGCGCCCGCCTGTGAGACCGGAAATGCGACAAGGCCAACGACGAGACGAACACTTTGCTCATCGCGCTCCCCTGGCTTCATCTTGCCAAATACAACTCCCCCCGGAGGGTCCCAAAACCCGTCACACGCGCATCGGCATGACGACGTAGATCGCACTTTCGTCATTGCCTTCGCGCATCAGCGTGGGCTCCGCGGGAGAGGAGAACATGAAGACGGCGTTTTCCCGGTCCACCTGGCTGGCGATCTCCAGCAAGTATTTGGCGTTGAAGCCGATTTCCAGCTTCTCGTCGGCGTAGGCCACGACGAGTTCCGCCTCGGCATTCCCTGAATCTGGCGCGTTTACGGACAGCACGAGGCGGTCTTCATCCAGCGCCATCTTCACGGCACGGGACCGCTCGGAACTGACGGTTGCCACCAGGTCGACTGCTTTGGCGAAATCACCGGCGTCCACCTCCATGCGGCGGGTGTTCCCGGCGGGGATGACGCGGGTGTAGTCCGGGAAGGTGCCGTCGATGACCTTGGAGGTCAGGGTGATCTCGGGCGTCGCAAAGCGGATCTTTGTCTCGGAAACCGAGACCGCGATTTGCGCGTCATCATCATCGAGCAGCTTGCGCAGCTCCCCCACCGTTTTGCGGGGCACGATGACGCCGGGCATCTCTTGCGCGCCATCGGGCAGGGCGGAGTCGATCCGCGCCAGGCGGTGGCCATCGGTGGCCACAGCGCGCAGCGCCTTGCCGTTGTCGCCATCGGCAATGTGGAAATAGACGCCGTTGAGGTAGTAGCGCGTTTCCTCGGTGGAAATCGCGAATTTGGATTTGTCGAACAGGCGCCGCAGCTCGGGCGCTTTGGCCGAGAAATTTGCGGCGTAATCGGTGGAGGCCATCACCGGGAAGTCTTCGCGCGGTAGGGTCGCCAGTTGGAACGACGAGCGTCCGGCCTCAATCGTCAGGCGGGCCGCTGTTGTGTCTTCCGTCAGGGACACCAGCGCGCCGTCGGGTAGTTTGCGCACAATCTCATGCAGGGTCACCGCCGACACCGTGGTCGCGCCTGCGCGTTCCACTTGGGCGGGCGCCTTGTCCACCACTTCGATATCCAGATCGGTCGCCCGGAAGCTGACCGTATCGCCTTCGGCCTCGATCAGCACGTTGGCAAGGATCGGGATCGTATTGCGTCGCTCCACCACAGACTGAGCCTGAGAGACAGCGCGCAACAGCGTGGCGCGTTCGATGGAGAGTTTCATGGCAATCGCTCCGACAAAGTGTGGGGCCACGAGACTACTCGGACCCCAGATATTCACAAGTTGAATAAGATACTGCCCGCGCGCTTGCCAGCGTCAAGTGGCAAGCGACCCGTGCAAAGTGGAAACCTAGGCTTCCAGCGTCCGGCGCAACAGTTCCGCGTCTTCGGCGATCTGGCTGTCGGCCTGCATCAGCGCTTCGATCTTGCGAACACCGTAGAGGATCGTGGTGTGGTCGCGTCCGCCGAACTTCTTGCCGATCTCTGGCAGGGAGCGATCGGTCAACCGCTTGCACAGATACATCGCCATCTGACGCGGGCGGGCGAAGATCCGTTGCCGGTTCGCGCTGATCATGTCGGTCTGGCGGATCTTGTAGTATTCGCAGGTCTTCTTGAGGATCTCGTCCATCGTGACCTTCTTGTCGGTCGAACGCAGGACATCTGACAGGCATTCTTTCGCGACATCAACTGTCACTTCACGGCGCACCAGATCGGCGAAGGCGAAAAGGCGCGTCAAGGCACCTTCCAGCACGCGGACGTTCGACGAGATCTTCTGGGCCAGGTATTCCAACACCCCATCGGCGAAAACGATATGCGGATACTTGGTGCCCAGGACCTCGGCCTTGTGCTGCAAGACCCCCAGGCGCAACTCGTAGTCCGTCGGGTGGATGTCCACCACTAGGCCACATTGCATGCGTGAGGCGATCCGATCGTCCAGGTCTTCCATATCGACAGGCGCGCGGTCGCCGGAGATGACGATCTGTTTGCCCATCTCCACCAGGGCGTTGAACGTGTGGAAGAACTCCTGCTGAGTGGAGGTTTTTCCGGCGATGAACTGAACGTCATCGACCATCAGGATATCGACCGAGCGGAAGGTTTCCTTGAAATTGAAAGTGTCCTGCTCGCGCAGGGCCCGCACGAAGCGGTGCATGAACTGCTCGGCAGAGAGGAAGAGGATCTTGGCGTCAGGGAAACGCGCCTGAAGATCCCAGGCGATGGCGTGCATCAGGTGCGTTTTGCCAAGGCCAACGCCGCCGTAAAGAAACAGCGGGTTGAAGGTGACGTCCAGCGTTTCAGCCACACGGCGCGCGGCGGCATGGGCCAGCTCGTTCGGTTTGCCGACGACGAAGTTGGCGAAGGTGAAATTCGGGTTCAGCTTGGCGCCGGGAAGCTCGGGCGGCTGCGCGGCAACGGCAGCGGGTTGTGCGGCTGGCGCAGGCCGGGCGGCGGGCGCGGGTTGTGCGGCTTGGACAGGTGCGGGCGGTGCGGCGGGCGCGGCAGCGGCGACGGGTTCTGGGGTCGGCACGGGTGCGGCGGGCTGCGGGGCAGGGGTAGGCGTGTTGGCGGGCGCGGCGGCAATCGAGCCGCGGGGGGCGACGGTGAACTTCACCCGGTCGGCCCCGGCCCCGTGAGCGGAGAGTTGACGCAGGATCAGATCGCCGAAGTTGTTGGTGACCCAGGACCCGATGAAATTCGTCGGCACGTGGAAGTGAGCGGTGCGTTCATCGACCCGATCAAAAGAGATCGGTTCAATCCATGCAGAGAAGTTGTTTTTGCCAACAACCTTCAAAAGCTCTTGCCGCACTTCGTCCCAAGTGTCGTTCGTCATGCCTACGTCCCGTCCTTTATTTTGCCCGGCGTGTTTGTACCGCCGAATCCTCACCAGAATCTGCCATGCGCGCCCATTGTGCCCCGAACGTCGGTGGTCG